>NZ_BAABWL010000002.1:0-975876 GCF_040371315.1 Ruegeria sp. HU-ET01832 | reverse complement strand
CACCTTTTCCACGCGGAACAGATGCTCAGGGACGTCATCGAAGGCGCAGACGACCACGACGTCACCTGGGTTCAGCTCCAACTCAGTCATCGTCGCCTCCGTGCTTCCATGTCCAGAGGACCGCCAGCAGAACGAGCGCTGAGACAGCGGGATGAGACCGAGCGACCACCCAGAGCATCGTCGTCAGGACAGCCTTGGGCGGTGGGTGCAAAAGAAAACCCCCGACGAGAACGCCGAGGGCAGACAGGTACTTCATGGATCAAACTCCTGCAGTTGCTTCTTTATTTAGATGCAGGAAGTTGCTCGGTTTCTGGGGAGGGAAGGCGTGAGTGATGCCCGCTGGCTTGTTTGCACCCGACACCTGCGTTAGCGTGAATGATCCAAGGCGAATACTGGGTGAGGCCAGAGCAGGTCCATTGCACAGGGTTGAGTTGTCAACGATTTCGCAGGGTAAGAAAATGGCCGATACTGAATGCAACTATCAACGGATCGTCTCGGTTGAGGAAGTCAGGTGCGCCCTTGAAGAGGCGCAGTGCCAGCAATGTGGCATCACCACCAATGAGTTAATATCACGCGGGGAGTTGCTCGAGATCTGCGGTGAGGAACTTTGCTCCGATATCTCAACGGGTAAGAAAACGTTCATCACGATTGCACTATGCCCAAGTTGTCATGCACGGGCTCATCAGGACGCCGAGAAAAAGCATAAACCCTGCCAGATAAAGGCTCGGTGGAGTCGAGAGGGCCTCACGTAAGGAGTTGTCGGGGGATCTGCGCTTTGCTTTCTTTTTGCCGAAGCGGACGTTGGTTGAGGGCTGGCTGAATGGCCGGGGTGCGGACAAAGCCGACATTTGAGCGCCGTTTGAACCACCGCAAAGTCTTTTCACAGCATCAACTTATACCGATCCGCAGTTTGCACCCCTAGTCTCATCTGCTCTTCAGGTTCCGTGTCACAATACTCATGCTGGCGGGGGACACACAACTTCGATCAGAGATGGCCCGTCGCTGGAGAGACCGGCAGAGAGCGCCTTCGCAAAGCTGTCCATGTCATCTGCGCGTGTCCCAGGAACACCGTGGCCTTTCGCTAGAGATACCCAGTCCAGTGCCGGGTTCTCCACGTCAAACATAGCCTGAGCATTCTGACCATAGCTCGCCACGCCGACGTTTGTGAGTTCATCGCGCAGAATTTGATAACCGCGGTTTGCAAAAACAATCACCGTGACGTCGAGATTTTCCCGCGCCATGGTCCACAGTGATTGTAGAGTGTACATGGCCGACCCATCCCCAGTCAGGGCTATAACCTTTCGGTCCGGACAGGCGGTGGCCGCACCCGTTGCGCAAGGCAAACACAGCCCAATCGCTCCGCCTGTGCCAGCGAGTAGATCATGTGGTCGAGCGGTGGCTGTCGGTGGAATGACGTGAAACCCGGACGTAACGGATTCATTGCAGATTATCGCGTTTTCCGGGATCAGTGCTGCCAACGCCAAACCAACTTTTTCGAGGGTCAACTGCCCGCTGGGAACGTCAGGCAGATCGAGCAAATGGGCTTCTGCCACCGTTTTGCTTGTGACCCCGACCGCGTCGGCGAGCGCTTGAAGCGTCCACTCGATATCATCTGAGGGCGTACACAAGTCGGTAATGGGGCAATACGGAGGTTCGGGTACGCTTGGTTTCCCGGGATAGGCAAAGAAGGCGACTGGCCTGTCAGTGCCAAGCAGAGTGATCGAAGACGTTGCTTCAAGCTGAGCGATCTTGGGCGATATCGGATAGACCAGTTGGTCTAGCTTTGCTGTTCCTGCGCCTTTGGAAATGCGCGGTATCAGAGTATCGGCCAACAACCGGCACCCCGTCGCGGCGGCAATTTGTCCAGCTAGTTCACGCTGCGGTCCAAACAGGGCTGATCCGCCAATCATCAGCGCGGCGTTCGGCGTCACAAGACGGGCTGCCGCGGCCTCTATCTCGCCTATTGACGGTCGATGGAGTCTTTCCCTGTTGTCCAAACGGTTTGCCGCTGCGTTCGCTTCGTTCCAAGCTGTGTCGGCAGGCAGGACAAGGGTCGCGATCTGGCCGTTTTGCGCGCGGGCTGCTTGAACTGCCGCTGCTCCATCCGTAGCCACGTCGGTGGCATTGGATGACACACGCGTCCAATGACTGACCGCTTGGCTGATACCGAGGATGTCTCCTTTCAAAGGGCTTTCATAACGAAGGTGATGAGTTGCGTGATCTCCCACGACGTTCACGATCCCGGACCCGGCTTTCCATGCGTTGTGCAGATTGGCAAATGCGTTGCCAAAGCCAGGCGCAAGATGCAGCAGCGTGCCGGCTACATCACGTTTCATGCGAAAATACCCATCCGCCGCACCCGTCGTTCCTCCTTCGAACAGGCAAAGAATGCAATTCATCTCCTGGTGTTCATCCAAGGCAGCGACAAAGTGCATTTCAGAAGTGCCGGGATTTGCGAAGACTGTATCCACGCCATTGTTCAAAAGAGTTTTTACGAGTGATTGAGCGCCGTTCATTTTAACCCTAGCCTGATTTCAAGCGATCATTTGATGACAATGCTCGCACGAAAAGACCTTCTTTCTGAACATATTTTCCTCTCGACACTACACTTTACGACGCATGGCACCGCAACCGCTCGCGACGTGGAGCAGTCACCGGACTTAAAACCGTGCCTTTTGGCGGGGCCAGAACTTAGAGCGAAAGCATTCAAACACTTGGTGAGATAGACACCGCGCGAGCACGCCCGCTTTGGGCTCTAACCAGTCCTTCTCTGCACTAGACATGAACGTCCGCTCTGCCCCATCAGCACCAGCGACCAGTCTTCAGCACCCGGAATCGATCGTCAGCGGTCGTCTCAGCGCCGGTGGACGGTCCTCTAGCGGATGTCACGTCAGCGGCCTCCCTAGCAGCCAAAATGCCCTGTGCTTACCCTAGAAATGCCCCCGAAATCGCCCCAGTTCCGGCCGCCGGTTGGAAAAGCCGATAACAATCATCGGAGGGCAAGGATTCCTACCACCCCAGCCAGTTCATCAGGACATGGAACGACAGCAGGCACTGGGGAGCTGAATCCTTCCAGAAGCGCCACCTTTTATTGTCGGCAAAGCTCGATAAAACCTCCGGCTCAATCCTTGCCAACAAAGGCAAGGCAGCACCAAACCAACAGACCTGTTAGTGATCGGAAATTTGTTACCCTTCGGGCGCATCCAAAGTTTCGCCGTAGGTTCAAGCGATACTGTCAGGCTAAAAAGCGTCCCGACGAACTGAAACTGGTTTTTATCCTAAGTGGCAATTCGCGTTTTTCGTCGCTGCATCAGGACGCAATTGAGAAAATTTTTGACAGAGTGTATCTGCAAAATGATATAGTAAAACGTGAATATTTATTAACACAACGCTTCTTGCGTGTTCAATAATCTTGAATTGGGAGGTTCATATGCTTGGGCGCTATGCTTGTTTGTTGACTTTGTTAGGTGTTCCGCTGAGTGCATGGGCCGACGCCATACCCACGAAAGAGGCCGCCGAAGGGACCTTTGCGGAACGACCGTTTTCCCCATATGCCAACCGCTCGTTCCCTGAACGGCCACTTTGGGGGGATACACATTTGCACACCGGCCTGTCGCTAGATGCAGGTGCCTTTGGAAATACACTGCTGCCTGATGAAGCCTGGCGGTTTGCAAAGGGTGAACAAGTCATTTCCTCGACAGGTCAGCCGGTAAGGTTGGCACGGCCACTAGATTGGATGGTTCTGACCGATCATACCGACCTGATGGGATTTGCGCCCGACCTGCAGGCCGGAAAGCCCGGCGTGATTTCCGATCCGAAAGGACTGGAATGGTACGAAGGATACAAAGCCGGAGGAGAAGAAGCCGGAAAAACCGCCTTCGACATCATCACCAATTTCTCGCAGATGACCCTGCCCGAAATCCTCCTAGAGTCGTACAGCCCCGGCGCTGACGCATTTGCATTTACCTGGGAGAACATCGTTCTGGCGGCAGAAAGACATAATGATCCCGGCACCTTTACAGCCTTTATTGGGTTTGAATGGACCTCGGTACCCAAGGGGTTCAATCTACATCGGAATGTCATGCTGCGCGACGGGCCAATTCGGGCGCTTCAAATGGTGCCACCAGTGACGCAGCCGCCTTATGGGAATACCGACCCAAAAGCGCTCTATTCGTGGTTAGAGGAGTATCAGGCGAAAACTGGCGGCCGCGCTGTCGCCTTTGCCCACAACGGAAATTTGTCCAATGGCTGGATGTTCCCAACCGAAGACACCTATCACGGCGGCAAGGTTGATGAGGAATACGTGAAGGCTCGCGCAAAATGGGAGCCCCACTATGAAGTCACCCAGATCAAGGGCGACGGTGAAGCGCACCCGTTCCTAAGCCCGGATGATGAGTTCGCCGATTATGAGAACTGGGACGTCGGAAATCTGGATATCACCGAACTAAAAACAGACGATATGCTGGCCGGTGAATACGCCAGAGAGGCGCTGAAGCGCGGCTTGTTGCTGGAAGAGAAGTTCGGCGTGAACCCCTATAAGTTCGGAATGGGTGGAGCCACCGACAGCCATACTTCACTAGCGACCGCCGAAGAGGACAATTTTTTCGGTAAATCCGTCAGTGTCGAACCGTCAGCGGAACGGATCAAGCATCCCTTTATAGCCAATGATTTGGGCGAGATTCCCGGTGATCTTCTTGTGGCCTCGGGATATACAGCCGTCTGGGCCACTGAAAACACGCGCGCAGCGATCTTCGATGCATTCAAGCGGCGCGAGACCTATGCCACCACCGGCCCTCGGATCGGCCTGCGGTTCTTTGGCGGATGGGCGTTCGACGATTCCGATATCGAAACCCGCTTCCTTGCTGATGTCGGCTATACCAAGGGTGTTCCGATGGGGTCGGACCTTAGACCGCGCGAAGGCGACACGGCGCCCTCTTTCCTGATTGCAGCACTGCGCGATCCAATCGGCGCCAATCTGGACCGGGCCCAGGTAATCAAGGGTTGGCTGGATTCCGAAGGAGAGCTGCACGAGAAAGTCTATGATGTCGTATGGTCGGATGACCGGACCGCAGATGACAGCGGCAAGATACCTGCCGTTGGAAACACGGTGGATATCGACACGGCAAGCTGGACTAACACGATCGGATCAGCTGAACTGGTAACTGTCTGGACTGATCCGGACTTCGACCCGGATGTTCGGTCATTCTACTATGTTCGCGCCATCGAAATTCCGACGCCACGCTGGGTGTTGTATGATAAAGTTCGCTTTGGAACTGATCTGCCAGAAAACGCCCAGTTGACCCATCAGGAGCGGGCGTATTCTTCACCAATCTGGTACACACCTAGCGAATGACCAAGTTTGGCTGAGTTTCTTGAATCAAGGGCAGAAATTTCTGCACCACAAGCATTTTTGACGCTTGGAATGGGCAGCGGCGCGGTTGCCAAGCCCATTTGTAAGGGTCGCCTAACCGATGCCGGACAACAGTTTAAGTAAGGTTGCCTATGCGGGTAATGAGAGAGCCTCTATTCCATTTCATTCTGATTGGAATAGCTATCTTTGGCTGGTTTTATTGGGTGTCTCCGGAAGAGGATACAGCCGAGGACGTCGAAACGATCACGATTGGCGCGGAAGACGTCGCCCTACTGGCCACACGATTTGAACAAAGGCGAAAACGGGCACCCGACGACGCCGAACTACAGGTGTTGATAGGCGCTTTGGTCCGGGAAGAGGTGCTTGTGCGCGAAGCAAGAAAGCTTGGATTGGATCGTGGCGATCAGGTGATCCGGGCGCGGCTTGTGCAAAAGATGGACTTCCTGACCGGGGCCATAGCGTCGTCTGTGACGCCAGAAGACGCCGTACTGCTATCCTATCTCGCGGATAATTCGACCCGCTTCGAAACCCCTTCCATGATCGCGTTCGATCAGGTTTTTTTGGGTGAATCCCCTGAACAGAGCCAGATCGCCCAGACCCTGTCTGCGTTGAATGCCAAAGAGGATTGGTCAAGCCTTGGCATCTCTTCTCTTTTGCTCAGTACGATGCCGTTGTCAGCAATGAATGTGGTAGACGCCACCTTTGGCCGCGGGTTTTCTGCCGTTATCCAAGATTTGGAGCCAATGGTTTGGTCCGGTCCGGTACAATCGGGGTATGGGCTGCATTTTGTCCGGGTTACCGCGTCTGAGGCCGGCCAGGTACCGCCCCTGGAAGCAATTCGCGATGCTGTGTTGCGGGAGTGGCGCCGCGAAACTGGTGAAAAACTGACACAAGCCCAATACGAGAGCTTTGCCGCTGGATACCAAGTGGAAATGCCACCTGACCACGAGGCTGGTCAGTGAAGCTGTGCCTGTACATCTTGTTCGCACTCTGGCTTTGCTGTGTACCGCAGCGCGGAAACGCACACGCGCTTGACCCGGGGTTTCTGGACCTTCGCCAATTGGGTCCGGAAACATGGCAAATCCTCTGGCGCGTTCCGGATGTGAATGGTCAGCCCATGGAAATTGATGCTGTCTTACCCGGACAATGTTCTCCGGCGCGCAGTACCGGTCTGACCGCAGACGATGTCGCTTGGGTATCCACTTGGGTTGCAGAATGCGATGTCCCGTTGGCGGGTCAGATCGTTTCTATCGAGGGGTTAGGCCGACAGCGAAATGATGTTCTGTTACGCATACAACCTTTGAACGGTGCAACCAAAACCATGCGGTTCACGCCCGACACAACGGCACTGACGATCCCGGAAAGCCCCTCCACCTGGTCGACTATGAGCACCTATTTCTGGTTAGGTTTTCAACACATCCTGGAAGGCGTCGACCACCTTTTGTTTGTCTTTGCCTTGTTCATACTCGTGCGCGACCCGTGGCGATTGGTGGGGGCAATAACCGCTTTCACCGTAGCTCATTCTCTGACGCTGGCGATGGCAACCCTGGGGGTTCTGCGGGTCCCTTCTGGGCCTGTCGAAGCGATAATCGCGCTATCCATCGTTTTTTTGGCCCTTGAAATACTAAAACGCAAAGAAGGGAAGATCAGATTGGCGGAACAATACCCATGGATCGTCAGCTTCTGCTTTGGCCTGTTACACGGTCTGGGCTTTGCTGGCGCTCTGTCCGAAATTGGGTTGCCCGCTCAGGATATTCCGGCGGCGCTGCTTGCGTTTAATCTTGGTGTCGAAGGAGGCCAGCTGGCGTTTATTGCGGCACTATCCTTAGCGGTGTTTATCTGGCGAATGTTGGCTCCGGCGGCAAGTTCGCGCCTGCACATGATAGCGTCGCCAACCACCGGCTACGTGATCGGCGCGGTGTCAATCTATTGGCTTGTCGAACGCATCAGTGGCTTTTGACACCTGGAATTTGCGGGGCATTTTGACGTTTCTTTTCGGGCCAGAACTCATCCACCACGATGTATGCGGCGATCACAAAGAATGCCGCACTCGCAACTTGCAAAACGCGGACAATGCTTTTGACATCTGCCTCGTCCGAAAAAGGTGCGATTGATCCGCCATAGACAATCAGGGTCGTTGTAATAGCAGATCCGGCAGCTGCGGCCAAAGGCGTTTGGGTTTTGCCAAGCGCCCCTAGGGTCAGGCAAAAGAAAAAGCACAGCAATATGGGTGTCAAAATGACCGGTGCGATGACATTCGCTTCATAACAAACGATCGACACCGCCGCGCCCAGCAGGTTGGCCGTCAACATCGCCTTGGCTACGGCTTTGCCTGCTGCAGGCATTGCAGCAAGTTGTTGGCTGAGAAGTGCGACAAAGAACAGGACAAGCAGCGCTGAAGCACCCCACACAAAGAAAACCAAGGCGAATGGAACGGTGACAAGTGACATGCGGACAATGCGCCGATGGGGATCGAAATCCTGAGCCACTGCAGCTTTTTGCTGGGCAGCTGTCGGTGGTTCAGCAGGTATGAGCACAAACATCATCGTTGCTGCAAACCCGGCGAACAGCAGGTTCAGAGGAATCCAAAACACCAAGACCAATGCCAGATCCTGTGACTGAAGCACAAGGTTTGGGATCATCAATGCTCCCATTAGGGCAATAACACCGGGCAAAACCCCAGCACCGGAAACGGACCAAGTGAACGACAGAATGATTCCAATGGCCACGAGGATCAGAAACACAACAGGATATGGGGCAAAAACTGACGACAGCAGAAAGGATAGGAACATCAGCCCAATCGAGAACACGAACAGCTTGCCAAAGGCTGCCAAGGGCAACGCAGCAGGGGCTTGCAAAAACAGAGCTGTAAACACCGCCCCCACCACAGCAAGCGGCCACCCCAGAAGTAAACCCACCGAAAAAACACCGGTTACGCCCAGCGCAAGGCGAACAACGGCTTGGCGGTCGTCAGTACGCATAGGACAGAATGGAAACCACGCGGATGTAGGTTCGACCCACGAGGTTCAGGAACCCATTGTCGCTGAGATACATAATCACGTCGGCCTGCCCGTTGAGCTGAAAGCGCAGATCGTCTTCGGCGCTTCCGGCCTCATAACCCGGCAACACGATCCGAACGGGGAATCTTTCTGGTTCACGCAGAAACCCTTTGGTACTAGGCGGGCTTGCCAATTGGCCAGGCTCATCGCCACCACTCAAAGATACAGCCGCGCTAAAGCTCTCAATGACACCTGGAATGATTTGACCGGGGTGCATATCCAATACGACATCAACAGGAGAACCCAACTCTGCCCGACCTAAGTTGTTTTCAGTAAAATACGCCTCGATCCAAACGTCGGTTGCATCTAGGAACGTCAAAAGATCCTGACCGGACCGTGCATATGTACCAGGGGCGATCAATAGATTGGATATGACACCCGTCGCCGGGGCACGCAGTTCAGTCCATTCGATGTTTAGCTCTGCATCTGCCAAGGCTGCCAATGCGCGCTGAATTTTTGGGTTTTCTATTCCTTCTTCGCCCAACCTCTGCTTTGCTTTTTCCAAATCCGCTCTGGCATTCTCATAATTGGCCTCTGACTCTGTCAGTTGACCTCGGGCATCATCGGCTTTTGAAACGGCGATCAAGCCTTTTTTTTCCAACGCAAACACACGCTCTGTTTGAAGACGCATCGTATCAAGATCGCTCTGGGCCCGCGCCAATTTAGCTTGCGCGGCCCTCACCTCTGCCGAGGATGCACCGACCTCCTGCGTAGCCGCTTCTAGATCAGCTTCCGCCTTGTCGCGTTGGATTTGGTAGGGCCTGGGGTCAATCCGAACCAGAACATCACCTGCCGAGACGACCTGTCCATTCTCAACAAGAACTTCGGTCACTGTACCCGTGACCTGTGGAACGATCTGGGTCGCAATGGCCTTTACTCTGGCATTACCGGTAAACGGCGTTTTTCGGTCAGCGACAAGGTACCAGACAAGGAAAACAAGAATGACGGCCAAGGTGGTCCAAATCGTCTTTCTCATTCCGCCGCTCCTTCAGCCGCGCTTTCGGCTTTTTCGGGCGCATCGATCCAGACCTTGAACAGTTCATAGAAAACGGCGAACAGAACAGGGCCCATAAAAATACCGATCAAGCCATACGCCATCATGCCACCGAGAACACCAATAAGGATAACCAGCATGGGAGTTTCGAGGCCCTTTGAGATGAATACAGGTCTCAAGAAGCTGTCCATTATCGCCACGGGAACGGCCAGTACGGTGAAGATCAACGCTGTGCCACCGGACATGGTGCTCCAGGCGTAGATGACTACTGGAAGCAGAACCAAGCCGGGGCCGATCTGGATAATCGAGAGGATTAGGCAAATGAACGCCAGCGTTGCGGCCGAGCCAATCCCGAACAGCGCCAACAATACCCAAACAACGACCGCCTGAATCGCAGCAACGCCAATCACACCCTTTGTCACATTGCGGATTGTCGCGCCGGCCAGTGTCACGAACTCGCCACCGCGAGGCGCAAAGATACGGTTGGCAAAACGCTGAAGGCCTTGCACCAGGCTTGGACCGGGGCTGAACAAGGCCCCCATGATCAAAACGGACAGGGCCAGCGCCAAGAGCCCAAGCCCGATGCTTAACACCCTTCCGAACAGTGATTTGGTAATCTCAAGAATCTGCGCGCCGTATTTTGCAAGTGCGCCATCGAGGTTTCGTTCAAACAAGCCCCAGACTTCAGCAATCTTGTTTCCAACCAGCGGAAGCTCTCGTAGGCCATCGGGTGCCGGTGGGACTTTAAGCTCGCCTTTGTCTGCTTGTTCCGCAAATTCAGACCCAAGTTCCGCCGCTCCGGATACAGCAGTAGCGACCGGCCCCAAAGTCAGAACGAGACCCAACAATACCAGTATAGTCGTGGCAAGTTTCTTCCGCCCGCCCAACTTGGACTGCAACCAATCGAAAACTGGGTACAGCGCTACGCATAGAATCGTAGCCCAGATGACCACGCTCGCCAGTGGGGCCACCATCGCCAAAGCGCTATAAAGGAATAGCCCTAGAAATAGTAACCTAATTGCGAGATCGACGATCCTCGCATCCTGAGTCTTTTCCATACCATCCCTCCAACATTTGTTTTTTGATCATTATACTCAAAAAACTTAATATATAAATTTTAAAAATTTCGAGTAGCTCTGCAGAAATTTGAAATCTCTCGTAAATTCAGAATTCAGAGGGGTTAGCCGGTCATATTATGGCCTGCGCATCAAATCACATCGGCTCAACGAGACAAAAACCTAGTTGTCCTCGTTCTTGTCATCCTGGGAAAGAATTGTATCCGCGACAGTGGTCGCTGCGGTTACGAAAATACCAAGCCCCACAATGATGTAGAACATAGTAAAGATTTTCCCTGCCGCGGTTTCAGGAGAAAAGTCGCCGTACCCCACAGTCGAAATTGTCACCACAGAAAAATAGATAGAATCTAACCAGCTCCAACTTTCGACATAGCGGTAAAACACCGACGCCCATAGGATCATACCGGCTGTAAAGGCAAGAAGGCCCTTCACCCTGCCATCTTTAAGGGCAACGCGGACACCTCGCGTTATTCTGGTTAGTGAATTCATATTACTACAGTATCAAGTGTTTCATGAATACATAGTGTTTATTGAATTTTTTTGTGCGTCTACAAAAATCTGTAGCACTCGCGCATTGCAAATCGAGTGAGAGTTGTAAGCAGCTTTTGTCCGAGTTGCTTTTGGAATACTCAATTCCACTATGCTACTCACATGCCAGAGTCGGCGATTGGATCTCAGCTGTTTCCGCTGACCCACGAATGGTCAGAATTGGTGATCCAACTTTGGGTCGCCTGTCAGATGTATAGGACGACACTGTCGAATGAAGTCAAAGATCAGCCTAAAACAGTTACAAGCACTGGAATCCGTCGTGCGGCTGGGCAGCTTTACCCTGGCGGCAAAAGAGCTTGGGGTGTCCCAGCCCACGGTTTCAAACCTCGTCAATTCGTTGGAACAACACTATCAGTGCCGACTGCTAGACAGGTCAGGGTCGGTTATCAGTTCAACACCTTTGTTGAACAGCATACGAGGTGACATCAAAGCGCTGATCGCCTTGCGAAATGACATTGACGATCGATTGACGGAGGCTCGGAATTTGCACTCTGGAACCTTCCAGATAGGCTACTCCACGTACCAGATAGCGATGCCCTTTATATCCGAGTTTGTCCGTGCCTTCCCAGCGGTCGACGTGACAGCCCGCGCTTTGGCCTCGCATGACCTGCTTCCCCTACTCTACACCGGCGAATTCGACGTGGGTTTAATCACTGCCAAGGAATTGCCACCAGATCTGTCGGGCAAAGAGATATCTGAAACCAGAATCGGGCTGGTTGTTCCCAAAGATCATGCGTTGGCAGACAACGGACCCGTTTCTTGGGCCGAGGTCGCCCCATTGAAGCTGATTCAACGTGAACCCAGTTCTTCGACACGGCAAATTTTTGATGCCGCCGCCCAGGTTGCACGGGTTAAACTGACCACGATTTTGGGCCTGGGATCATGGGGATCCATCCGAACACTCGTAACCACAGGCGTAGGCGTAGGCGTCGCTTTTGCGCAGGAATGCCAAAATGAACCTGGGGTCGCTTTCGTTCCAGTTGCAGACAAGAACCTGACGGCGCGCCACTTTCTGGCCTGCCTGCCAGCTATGCGCCATACATCTGCGGTATCAAACTTTTTTCGGATTGCCGAAGGAAAGCGTCATTTATAACGATCTCATGTCAACTGATCCGACATAGCTTTTCACTATACCCACCAAACCATCATAAATTTGTTAACTTTCATCTCTAGCGCTCTGGCGTCACACAAACGCAGGGATGGCTATGAAGCTTCGCACCTCTCTCCTTTCATTCACCGCATTGGCCACATTGGGAACCCCGGTTCTGGCCAACTGCCCCGTTGCAACCGTAGCCGACCCGATGGGTCTGGAACCCGTATTCCCGCAGCAGCTGGAACTGGTCGAGCTGCAGGCCGCTGCCTCGTGCGAGCTGGGTTTTGCACAAAACCCGGCGATCGCCGATTTGAACGCCCGGATTTTGGGGAACGCGGATCTTGGGCCAGTGGCAGATCGTCTGCCAGTCGAGCCTTTGGTCGTTATGCCCTACGACTCAATCGGTCAGTATGGTGGAGCCATCACCGGCCTGTCCAAAGCGACCGAGTCCGGCACTTCGGACCTGCTGTCGGTGCGCCATGTGAACTTTGTGCGCTATGCTGATGATCTGCAGACCGTGGTTCCCAATATCGCAAAAGCGTGGTCGTGGAACGACGATTATACCCAGCTGACCATCACGTTGCGCGCCGGGCACAAATGGTCTGACGGCGCGCCGTTTACTGCCAAGGACGTCGAGTTCTGGATGAATGATATCATCTATAATCCCGACGTGTACGATAAGACACCGGATCGGTGGCTGTTCGCAGGTGGACAGGCTCAGGTCGAGGCCGTTGGCGACACCACCGTTAAATTCACCTTCCCGGTGCCGACCCCTGGCATTCTGAACCGCTTTGCCGTGGACTACGGCCAGCCGTTCCAACCCAAGCATTTCCTGGGCCAGTTCATGGCCAAGCATAACGAAAACGCCGAAGCACTGGCGCAGGAACACGGTTTTGAAAATGCTGCTGCTGCCGTTGACTTCTATTACGGCGGTTCCGACTGGAAAGACGTGCCCAGCCCTCTGCTGAAAGATGCTGACAAGGCTGCCAAGATCGGTCGTGCCGTGGTGCCGACGCTGGAAAGCTATATTGTTGTCGAAGAGACCGCCGAGGGCCGTAAACTGGTGGCCAACCCCTATTTCCACCAGGTCGATACCGCAGGCAACCAGTTGCCCTATATCAACGAAATCGTTGAGACATATGTGGGCGACAAAGAAGTCCAGAACCTCAAGATCATGAATGGGGATGTGGTCTGGAAACAGCAGGCGGTCTTCTTGGAAGACTTCCCGCTGCTGAAGGAAAACGAGGCCAATGGTGGGTACACCATCAACTTTGCCCCGACCTTTGGCGAGAACGTGTTCTACTCGTTCAACCGCACCCATCAGGATCCGGTCCTGCGCGACATCTTCTCGGACGTTCGTTTCAACCGCGCCATGTCGCTGGCGATGAACCGCGATGAGATCAACGAGATCGTCTATCTGGGTCAGGGCACTCCGATGCAGGGCGTGCCTGCCGAGCCCAAAACCGTGTCCTTCGTCTCGGACGATGTGCTGAACCGCGACATCGGATATGACCCCGAGGCCGCCAAAGCTCTGCTGGCCGAAATGGGCCTGACCGATGCAGATGGCGACGGCACCGTGGAACGCCCTGACGGCAAGCCGCTGGTCGTTCGTCTGGTTTATTCCTCGCAGGGTGCGCCGGTAAAGATGCAGGAACTGGTGCGCGACTACTGGTCGGCCGTGGGCGTGCGGGTTGACTTGAAAGAGGTCACCTCGGACGAATACCGCGCCTCGGGCAACAACAACGATCTGGACCTGACAGTTTGGAAATATGACGGCAATGCCGGCCCGACCATCAGCCAGGACGTCACGGTTTTTGTCCCGCCGTTCGGTGACTTCTTCAACCCTGGCACGGGTTTCGGCTGGGCCGCCTGGAAAACCAGCGGTGGCAGCGAAGGTATCGAGCCGCCGGCGGATATCCAGAAACTATGGGATCTGAGCGAAAAGTTCATTCAGGTCGAATTGGGCACCGACGAAAGCAACCAGTTGGGCGAAGAGATCGTCAAGATCCACACCGACAACATGTTGAAAATCGGCACTGTCGGCGACATCGTCGCCCCGTTCCTGTATCGCAACGACCTGCAGAACGTGAAGCCGATCAAGTCGAAAACCTACGACTTCTACTGGACCTATCCTTACCGCCCCTCGCAGTGGTGGCTGGAGCAGTAACACAGACCACAGTCTGAAAACCGGACCGGAGCGCGGGATGCCTGCGCTCCGGTTTTGGCCCCTCTTGTGGGGCCGGATGGGGGATTTTTTAAGTGCTGAGATTCACTCTGGAACGTCTCGTCGGGATGGTCATCACGATGCTGCTCGTATCGGTGATGGTCTTTCTGATCATGGAACTGCCGCCAGGCGACTATGCTGACCGTTATGCGTTCCGCAAATATTCGGGCACCGGTGTCAACGTCACCGAGGCAGATATCGAGGCGATCCGCCGCGATCTGGGTTTGGATAAGCCCATGCTGCTGCGATACTTCGACTGGATCGGAGGCATCGTTCTGCGTGGCGATTTCGGGCAGGCTTTTGCGTTTGAAACTTCGGTGACCAAAGTGATTGGGGACAAGGTCTGGCTGACGGCCGGTATCCTGTTCTCGACCCTGCTGCTGACCTACATCGTGTCGATCCCCATCGGCATCTTTGCTGCGGTGCGACGTGGGTCAGCAGTCGATTATGGTTTGACGGTGTTCTCCTACCTGGGTCTGGCTCTGCCAAACTTCCTGCTTGCCCTGGTGATGCTGTATTTCGCAAACCGCTGGTTCGGCGCCGATATCGGAGGGTTGTTCTCCGACCAGTACCGCGATGCGCCCTGGTCGGCTGGCAAAGTCTGGGATCTGATCAAGCATCTGTAGCTGCCCGCGGTCGTACTGGCCTGGTCGGCGGTGGCGATCCAAATACAGACCGTGCGGGCCACCATGTCGGACGAACTGAACAAGCTGTCTGTCACAGCCGCCCGCGCGCGCGGCGTGCCCGAGTTACGGCTGTTGATCAAATACCCGGCACGACTGGCGATCAACCCCGTGGTCTCGACCATCGGGTTCGACGTGAACCGCATCTTTTCCGAATTGCCCATCGTTGCCGTGGTGCTGGGCCTGACCGAGCTGGGCGAGCTGTTGCTGCGCGCTTATCTGGATCTGGACATGAACGTGGCGGGGGCCATCCTGCTGATGCTGACCTTCACCATCGTGTTCATGAATTTCGTGTCCGATCTGTTGCTGGCGTGGCTGGACCCGCGCATCAAACTGGGGGCCTGATCCATGACCGATGCAACACATAATACAGATGCCGCCGCCGAGGAAGCGCGGCTCAAATACTACTCGGCCTCGCAATGGACCCTGATCTGGTGGCGGTTCCGCCGTCACCGCGCCGCCATGATGGCAGCCTCGGTGCTGGGTCTGATGTTTCTGGCCGGGATTTTCGCCGAGTTTGTTGCCCCCTACGGACCAGTGACGCGGGATACCAACTATATCGAAGGCGCACCGCAGGTACCGCGTTTCTGCGATGCGGGGGGCTGTTCCGTTTTTCCCTTTGTAAACGGCACCAAGACCGAGCGTGATCCGGTTACGCTACGCGCGATCTCGGTCCCTGATCCCGAAGTGCGGCACTATGTGCATGTCTTTGTCAAAGGTGAACCAGTCAAGCTGTTGGGCTTTATTCCGACGGACCGGCATCTGGTGGGGCTAAGCCCCGATGTTGAACAGAAAATCCATTTCTGGGGCACTGACGATCTGGGTCGCGACGTATTCAGCCGGACGATCTATGCCACCCGAACTTCATTGTCGATCGGGGTGATCGGGGTGATGATCTCTTTTGTTCTGGCGCTGATCATCGGCGGCATTGCGGGGTATTTCGCGGGCTTGATCGACAATATCATCCAGCGCGTGACAGAGGTGATCCGCGTGGTCCCCATCATCCCGCTTTACATGGGGTTGGCTGCCGCCATGCCCAAGGAGTGGTCGACCACGCAGGTCTATTTCGCCATGACCCTGATCCTGGGCCTGTTCGGCTGGCCCACGCTGGCACGGCGGATACGGTCGCAGCTGCTGTCGATCCGGAACGAGGATTATGTGATCGCCGCGCGGCTGGCAGGTGCGCGGCCCGGTCGGATTATCGCGCAACACATGCTGCCCAGCTTTACCAGTTTCATCATCGTCGATCTGGTGATCAGCTTTCCTTACATGATCCTGTCGGAAACGGCGCTCTCCTTTGTTGGGCTGGGTCTGCGCCCACCCTCGGTTTCGTGGGGGGTGCTGTTGCAACAAGCGCAATCGGTGCGGGCAATCGAACAGACACCCTGGCTGTTCATCCCCGCGATCTTTGTCGTTGTTGCCGTACTGGCCTTTACCGTGATTGGCGACGGGCTGCGCGATGCCGCCGATCCGTACTCGGAGGCGCACTGAAATGTCGAAAATGCTGACTGTAGAAAACCTGTCGATTTCGTTTCGCACCAGCGAAGGTGTCATCACCCCGGTGCACGACGTTACTTTTGGGGTCGAGGCGGGCAGAACGCTGGGCTTGGTGGGGGAGTCCGGATCGGGCAAGTCGATTTCGACCAAGGCCCTGATGCAGCTTTTGCCCGGCAACGCCTCGTTGAGCGGTGAAACCCGGATGACTTACACAGACAAGGCCGGGAAAGAGATCGCGCTTGGCCGCTTGAAAACCGGCAGCAAGGAACTGCGCCGCATTCGGGGCGGCGAGATCGGGATGATTTTTCAGGAACCAATGGCCAGTTTCTCGCCTGTCTACACGATCGGCAATCAGATGATGGAAGCCATCATGCTGCATCGCGGGCTGAAAAAGCGCGCCGCGCGAGAATATGCAATCGAGATGCTGAACAAAGTCGGCATATCGAATGCCTCTGCACGGGTTGACCAGTACCCGCACGAATTGTCTGGCGGGATGCGACAGCGCGCCATGATCGCACTGACCCTGTCTGCGGGCCCTGCCCTGTTGATCGCAGATGAACCGACTACGGCGCTGGACGTGACTATTCAGGCTCAGGTGTTGGACCTGATGCGCGATCTGCAACGCGATCTTGGCATGGGCATGATTTTCATCACCCATGACCTTGGCGTGATCGCCCAGATCGCCGACGACGTTGCCGTGATGTATCTTGGAACTATCGTCGAGCGCGGCCCCGCCCGGGACGTGATCAGAAATCCGCAGCATCCCTATACCCAGGGTTTGTTGGACGCGATCCCCAGCGTCGAACACCTGCACGACCGCCTGAAACCGGTGCCGGGAGATATCCCCAGCCCGACCGCGCGCCCAACGGGCTGTCCATTTCATACCCGATGCGCTCAAGCGATAGCGGGGACCTGCGACGTGACAGCGCCGACCGAGGTCTCAACCATTCCCGGCCGCGCAGTACGCTGCTGGTTGCACAGCGACAAAGATCGGAACGCCGCATGACCCCGAAACACGATACTCTGATCGAGGTGAAAGACCTTTCGGTCCATTTCCCGATCAAAACGCGCAAGCTGTTCAGAACCGAAGTGCAGATGCTGCGTGCAGTGGACGGTGTTAGTTTCGATATCAAACGTGGCGAGACTGTCGGACTGGTCGGAGAGTCCGGATCGGGTAAAACAACCGTTGGCCGCGCGATCCTGCGCGCGATTGATCCGACGGATGGCGAGGTGATTTTTCACCGCAAAAACAAGGGTGACATCGATCTGGCCCACGCATCCGAGGCTGAGCTGCGCAAGGTAAGGTCGAAAATGAACATGGCCTTCCGAGAAGGAGGGATCAACGTCCACAACCTTGCTGGCGACCTTCTGCGCGCCTTTCGACCGGAAATGAGCCTCGTGTTTCAGGACCCCTACTCGTCTTTAAACCCACGCATGACAGTCCGCGATATCATTGCCGAACCGTTGGTGGCGTCAGGCAAGTTCAAAGACCGAGCCAAAATCGACGCCCGCGTTCGTGAAATAGCCGCGCGATGCAAACTGAACCTCGAACACCTGCGCCGTTTTCCTCATGCTTTTTCCGGCGGGCAACGGCAACGAATCTGTATCGCACGGGCTTTGGTGTCCAAGCCAAAGTTTGTCGTTTGCGACGAAAGCGTCTCGGCCCTGGATGTCTCGATTCAGGCAGAAATCGTGAATCTGCTAAAAGATCTACAGGATGAGATGGGTGTCTCGTTCCTGTTTATCGCCCATGATCTGAGTGTCGTCGCACAGATGTCGCACCGCGTGGCGGTGTTGTATGTCGGGAAATTCGTGGAATATGCCCCGACTGAAAAGCTGTTTTTCGCGCCAAAACATCCCTACACACACGCGCTGCTTAGCGCGATTCCCACAGCGGACCCCGACGCAGATTTTGACCCGATCCGTTTGAAGGGGGAAATACCGAACCCGCTGGCTGCGCCGTCAGGGTGCCGGTTTCACACCCGATGCCCGTTTGCAAAAGATCGTTGCAAAACCGAAGCTCCGGCGTGGCGAGAACTGGATACAGACCATTTCGTAGCCTGTCATTTTGCGGAAGACTTCAATTTTGACAGGCACCAGAAAGCGTCGCAGTCCGGCCCTAAGGGTGCAGTTTAAGGCTCGTATGAGGTGCTCTTCAGCTTACTCAAAGCGCTGCCGACATGCATCAGAATTTCTTACCACTGCTGCGGTCTGAAACCGAGGACTCAAAGCAATACCAAGGTTGTAGCAACCCGATTTACATCAGGACCGAAACATAGCTTTCGACGGAGGCGCTTTTCAGCCAGTACAGCAGCAGGCATACGCATGCGGCGGCTGGCAGTGCCAGTTCAAGCATTTCTCTGTTCTGCTTAGAAGAGCCGTTCCCCAGACGCGTGGCGATGGCAGTTTTCCAGTGTGCCGGGAACGGCTCTCTCATCATTGATTTAAACATATTCTACTCGTTACTTTAACCACGAATACAAATTACCCGTGCAACTTTAACCCAATATTAACTGGGCATTTTATGCCAAAATCACCCTATTTTTGGCGCTTGGCCGAAGATAATTCCGACGCCTTATGGTCGTTGTTCACAATTTCTGAACGAACAGCCACCTTACCGATCTCAGATCCCCAGTGTCTGAGGGCCGTTCCGTCTAAGGCATTTCTCTTGCCTGCGTCACATTCTGATGTTTCAATGTGATATACGATTGCCTTTCTCACCCGGAGATTCTTTTAAAAACAAGGGGAAACTAATGAGATTGTCCTGCCTTCTTGTTCTGGCAGCAAGTTTGAGCGCTTCATTCGCCTCTGCGCAAAACGAAGCGATTCAACACGATGCTGAATACTATATTCTTCACGCCCAACACGCCGATCAATGGGCGCAGGACGACTCGGTGGTCGATGCGGCATTGGCAGCCTTTCAGGACCAAAACGGTGGTAAACCCCCGAATATCGTCAGCGTATTGATCGACGACATGGGGTTTGGTGACATGGGAATCCCCGAACTGAACGCAGTTCGTGGTTATGAAACGCCGAATATCAACGATTTTTCGGATCAGGCCCTACGGATGGTCCGGATGTATACCGAGCCATCATGCACCCCAACCCGCGTGGCGCAAATGACAGGACGATTGCCAGTGCGAATGGGTATGGGCGACACAACCGTCGACATTGCCGGGTTCGGGCTGCCTGATGGTGAAGTCACGCTCGCCGAAGTTCTGAAGCAAGCGGGATACGCCACTAGCCATGTTGGGAAATGGCACATGGGCGATATCGCTGAAAGCTGGGCTATGAACCAGGGGTTCGACTACGCACAACACGCGATCCATCAACAGGGCCAGCTTACAATCTTCAATGACGACGCGATAAAAGAACAGGTCTCGGTCGCGATCCGGGACTTTGATGACAAGTACACTCTGGACGGTTGGTTCCGCCCTGATGCCGCTGCGATGATGACCGTGATCGAGGGCGAAGCCGGCGGGCCGATCCGCGAGATCCGAATGCAGCCCGGCGAAAGGTGGAACGCAGAAAAATATGATGAAATGAACCAGGCATTTCAGGACAAGACTCTGGAAGAACTCGAGCGCCTCGCTGAAGGCGACGAGCCGTTTTTTCTGCAGTACTGGCCAATGATACCGCTGGACAATACCCGCGCCGGACGATCGGGCCCCGAAAGTGTGAACGGTGGCCTCTACGTTGATAAGATGCAGTTGCTGGACCAGTGGCTGGGCGAGCTGTTCACGCGAATGGATGATTTGGGCGTGTCCGAAAACACTGTCGTAGTCGTCATGGGCGACAACGGTCATTTCACCAAATACGCGCCGCAATCCGGGTTCACGCCGCTGATCTACGCAGGAGGGAAAGGCGATACGACCGAAGGCGGTGTCCGCGTCGATGCCTTTATCCGCTGGCCCGGCATGATCGAAGCTGACGGTCTGCTGAACAGCATAATCCATGTTTCAGACCTCTATACGACACTATCGCGTTTTGCAGGGGCCGATCAGTACATCCCTCGGGATCGGCTGGTGGACGGGGTCGATCAGTCTGCTGCTTTGTTGTTTGCTGATGAAACCAAGGCGCGCCGCGACCACGTCATTATCTATTCGGTCAACAAACCTGAGGCGGTCGTAAAAGATCAGCTAAAACTAAAACTTCCTGGCCCGGGTGAAAGCGCGATTCTGGCAAAGTTCTTCGATCTCTATCGCGACACACGTGAAGAATATTCGGTTTCGACCGAGGTGGGTGCCTGGGGCGGTCAGGAATTCGCGCGTATTTTGGGGCGTCACATGGCCCGCAAGGAAAAGTTCCCCGACACCCCACCCGCGTATGGCCCGCCGTATGAGGGGATCGAGAACATTCGCCCCGAAACTCAGAAAGCCGTCGACGCGTTCTTGATCAAACGCGCGTCACCTCAGCAATAACTCGGTAACTGGTTTCAATTCAGGAGAAGCAGATGGTCGGAAGCATTCTATTTGCGCTTGGCTTAGTCATTTCGCTGGGCATCGGCTTTGTCTATTTTCGCGATCTGGGCGACGTATCCCAGATGGTGCTGACCGTAAAACGCAAGAACATGATACGATTTATCCGACATGAATATCGGTTGATCGCAGTTGGCCTAGGCGGTTTCGTGGTCGCCACTCTGGCGCATTTCATTACGGGCAGCGGACCGTTCTGGCTGTGGGTGATTGCAGCGTTGCTGACGGTTTTTCTTTATGGCTTTCCATATGTTTGGGTGCATTTGGGACTAAGGAACCAACTAAACGACGCCGCCTATTTCCCGATTGACGAAGCCCGCAAATATGTCGGTCCAACCGCTCCTGTCATCGTGATCGAAAATAACGGCTTTGCCCGCGCGCACCCGGACGCACAGATCATGCGGCCGCATCTTGCAGGTAATACAGACGGCCTAGGGGGCGAGGATATCGTGATGACCTATTGCGCGATGGCCAACCTTGGGCAGGGTTACATCCCAAGGATCGAAGGCAAACGGCTGAACCTCGAGGTCTTGGCCCAGCACGGCAACAACCTGATCCTGCGGGATAACGAATCTGGTGAGCCAATCCAACATATCTATGGGTTTCGCGAAGCCGATCACGACAAATACACCGAAGGCCCAGCCTGCCCTGTGCGCCCCGAGGCACAGATGACGCCCTGGCCAACCTACAGAATGACCTTTCGCGGCTTTCAAAAGGCATTCCCGGCCGGAGAGGTTTTTCTGAACAAACCCTCGCCCAATCCCATGCTTCGGCTGCTGGACATGGTCACCGAGATCACTTTCGGATGGGGAATCGGACGCCAACACCAAGAGGACGCGCCCGTTATGGACAACATGGACCGCACGGACGAGCGTTTGCCAAATAAAACCTATGTCTGGGGAATTACGATCGGTAAGGACGCCGCCTGCTGGACCGATGACTTTGTGATCGACAACAACTGGATCGTGAATGCGAATGTCGGCGGGCGCGATGTGGTCGTGAGCTTGGACCCCAAGTATGAAAGCCTGGGGATTTGGTACAACGACAGTGGCGTACCTATAACCCGGTGCGATTTCTGGGGCATGTCGGATCAGGGCAGGCTACGACGTGTCGAGACGCTGCGCGCAGGTGTCTTTTGGCATGTCTGGGCCGAGTTCTTTCCAAGCACTGATATCAACCGCGTCAGCCTCGGACAGAAGCAGGATACCAGCACCGCAGCTAAAAGCA
Organism: Ruegeria sp. HU-ET01832; assembly: GCF_040371315.1. NCBI lineage: Bacteria > Pseudomonadati > Pseudomonadota > Alphaproteobacteria > Rhodobacterales > Roseobacteraceae > Ruegeria > Ruegeria sp. HU-ET01832. Next base: position 953,628 of record NZ_BAABWL010000002.1, on the reverse strand, counting down.
GATCGACTAGTGTTTGAACGACAGGAGGAGACAAATGAGCCGGATTAAAAGATTAAGGGACGCAACCGCAGGCTTGATGTTTGCCGCCTGCGCTCCGATCTCTGCGCTGGCGCAACAGTCGGATTGGTCATATCAGGCGACGATCTACCTGTTTACGCCAGAAACAAACGTATCGACTGAAACGGCAATTGGTACTTTAGAAGGGACACTCTCGTTTTCGGACGCGCTGGAGAACCTTGATTTGGCCTTTATGGGTACAATCGCGGCGACCAACGGCCAATGGTCCATATTGGGGGATTACAACTATACGGACTTGTCGTTCAGCAACAGCGCCCCGACTCCCAACAGCTCAGGGTTGGAGACGTCGTTGACGACGCAGTTTCTAAGCGGCTTTTTGGGGTACCGGGTTTTAAGCACAGAAAAGTCCACCGTGGATCTTGCTGCCGGGTTTCGTTGGTTCAAGACGGAAACCGATCTGACGGTTCTACCGGGTGCGGCCCCCGGTCGCTCTGCGAATGTCAACGAAAGCTGGACGGATCCTGTTATCGGGATCAGGGCTCGGTTCGACTTAGCTGACCGATGGTCGGGAACAGCATTTTTCGACTACGGTGGGTTCAGAAGCGGCAGTGAAACATGGCAGGTACTTCTGACCGCAGATTATGAGATAAACGACCGATGGATGATCCGCGGCGGTTATCGCTACATTTCGTTTGAGCACGACATAGATGGGAATGAATTCAAATTCGATCAGTCCGGCCCCCTGATTGGAGCAACCTACCGATTCTGAAATACGAACCGTTTAGATAATCAGGCGCTGCGCACGGCGACAGGTTGCGGTGTTGGGGATGTCCAAAGCGGGCCCGGGATATCGGTTGACAGTATTTGTGACACTGCCTTTGCCCATGTCGAAACCTGCAACAACACAATCGCACCGCCGACCACTATGGTCGCGCCAAGTACAGGCGATGCAGCCAGTTCATGACTCTGCGTGGCGGCGATCCAAAGCGCAAAGCCAAGCCGCGTCACTGCAACGGCGTCGGTCACTTTGGTTAAGCCCGGAAGAAAATAGGTGGTCACCACAGTGGCGCAAACAATAGCGCACATATAGATCAACCCGGTCAACACCGGCACCGGCATTCCATACCGCATCACGTCAATATGCGAATATAGAACGTAACCAGCAGAGAAGGCGAGAAAAGCGATCGAGTAAAGCCTGCGCTTTTGCTGCTCGAAATGTGTAAAGATTCGCTTCACCACAAAGACCCTCTGCCCAATGCCAAGAACCTTTCTGGGTGTTGAATTTGCGGTTGGTCTGACGAAAAAAGGGCGGAAATTTGACTTTGTGGGCGAATGTGAACCGAATTTCGGCCGGGACGTCCGTCAAAACCCGAACGAGACCATTGACGCGTAGTTGTCCGCCAACATCCTTGCGCCATCGCGATCGAAATCGACCGAAGGCAATGCCCCCATGTCGACTTCGTACGACCCGACAAACATTTTGGACAGATCTACGGTCAATGCAATTTCAGTCTTGCCGCCTGTGTCGTGCTGTGCAGGCAAAGACACAGAAATCTCTCTCGTATTTTCCGAAAAGCCTACATGATAGGTCAAGAGCGACACAGTTTCGCCAATCCGCAGCGCACCTTCGAAAACTACAAACTTGTAGCCGCCTTCTCGACTCCAAGCCATCTGGCCCTCGGGGTCAAGCTGATCCCGCATTTCCGGCGACGTATTGGCTTGCGCATCCAGTCCCACCAGAAAACGCAGATACTCAACGTCGCGCAGTGGCACATCTGTCAAAGTGATCGAGTGCGACAACGAGTCGTTGTCGAAACGCAACAAATGGTAACTGTCAGGCACGACATACGTTTCGCCGCCCTGCGACAGGCTCAGGTTACTGATGAAGAACTTGAAGTCGTGAATTTCAAACACCCCTTCCCCGCCGGGGTTGTCGTAGATGAACTGGTCGTAGACCAAAGGCTCACCACCCATTTGCGCTTGAAAGGTCAACGTCACCGTTTTGTCCCGGACATCCCGCGAGGCCAGGATTGCCCAGACGCCTATGATCAGGACCAACAGCCCGGCAAGTCCCGTCATGATCTGGGGTCGCTGCATTATCAAATAGCCCCCAAAGTAAATCGGAAGCTTCTGCAATCGTCACCGCTTCTGTTCACACAGCAGAGATTTACTGACCGGAGGCTCATTCGCAGTTTCGCATGCATTGTGCGAACCCCCGAGGTGCAATGGCATGCGCCGACCAAACCGTCGCTGAAACAACCGAGCTGGTCTGTGTATTTGGATCGCATTTCATTTCCCCGGTGTGACATGCTCGCAAAAAACCCTAGTGCAATACGCGCTTTACCTTACGTCACCCCAGTTTTCAATGCCGATGGTAAGCCTTGTGACTTGTCACGCTTGGAGAGCTGATCCGCGGTCAGCGGCTTCACCTGAGGCAAAGACAACCCCGCTTCAAGAAGAGTTTAATGAAATTTCACACGACTATCATCAATACTGGCAGGGAAACTCCAAATGTGTGCCGTTGGGTCACATTTTCAAACACAACAAACCCAAGGTTGACAAAATATACTAAAGATGTAAATACCGCCTCGTGTGATTTCCATTGGGCTTCAGTTCGAAAAGGCCACCAAAGATGCTGACAGCAAAGCTCCCAGTTACCATGTTCACCCTGACAGCGATGATCGTTGTCGCAGGATGCAAAGAAGAACAGACAACACAGATCCAAGTCAGACCAGTTCTGTCAACGGTCGTTGCGGATGTGGATGCGGTTCGGTTAGCTAGCTATCCGGGTCGGGCCAAAGCTGTACGCGAGGTCAACATCGCTTTCGAAGTTCCCGGAAAGGTTCTTGCACGTCCCGTCGATGTGGGATCGCAGGTCGAGGCTGGTGATGTTTTGGCCACTTTGGACTCAGACCCTTACGCAGCGCGTGTGCGCGCATTGGAAGGACAGCGCGACGCGCTGAAAGCCAATCTGACAAATGCGAAGATCGAGTTGGAGCGGCGCGAGCAGCTGGTGAAAAACAATCATATTGCCCAGGCACGCGTTGAAGATCAGATCGCTCTCGTCAGGGCGACCGAAGCCAATATCGAAGCCACCCAAGGCCAATTGGATGAAGCACGGCTGAATCTTGGCTATACGACACTGGTCGCCCCTTTTGACGGCGCGATATCCGCAACCTATGTGGAACAATTCCAAAACACCATCGCTGGCCAACCCATTGTTCGGGTGCTCGACACCTCGCGCATCGAAATGGAGGTTGCAGTCCCTGAGAACTTCATCAACCTCGAGCCCTTTGTCGAAGGTATCGAAGTTGAATTCTCAAGCCTGCCTGGCCTGAAGATACCTGCTCAAGTCGCACATGTCGGGAACGAAGCGTCTTCAGCGACCCGGACTTATCCGGTGACGATCATCATGGAACAGCCAGAGGGTGGCGTTATTCAACCCGGAATGGCCGGTCGCGCCACAGCCAAGGTACATCTGCCGGATAGCTGGAGCGATCAGGGCATTCACGTCCCTTCAAGCGCCGTGTTTTCACCCAACCAGAAATCGCCGGACGAAACATTTGTCTGGGTCATCGACCCCGAAGACCTGACCGTATCCGCCACACCCGTAACCGTTAACGCATTCAACGACCGGGGATTTTTGGTCAGCGGCCTTGAGGCCGGTGTGCGGATCGCGACTGCCGGCGCGAACACTCTGAAGGACGGTCAGAAAGTCACTCTGACCACAGGCGGAGAATAAGTTGATGTCGCTCGCTTCGGTCGCGGTCAAGAACCGCACGGTCACCTATTTTGCGCTGGCGCTGATCCTCGTGATCGGAACGCTCAGCTATTTTCGACTGGGTCAGCTGGAAGACCCTGAGTTTACGGTTAAAACGGCGCTGGTCGTAACCCAATATCCCGGCGCCAGCCCGACCGAGGTCGAACTGGAAGTTACTGACAAGATTGAAACTGCCATTCAAGAACTGCCGGAACTGCGCTTCCTAACCTCGTATTCTCATGCAGGTCTGTCCATCGTAAAAGTCGAAATTCAGCAGGAATATTGGGCTGACCGCCTACCCCAGGTCTGGGACAAAATGCGTAACAAAGTAGGCGATTTGCAAGGCAGCCTACCGCCCGGCGCTGGTGCACCGAACGTTATCGACGACTTTAGTTTTGTCTACGGGTTCGTTCTGGCCGTGACCGGAGATGGGTTCACCTATGCAGAGCTCGAGGAACACGTAAAAGCCATCCGCAAGGAACTGAGCCTGGTCCAAGGCGTATCCCGTGTCGAGACCTGGGGCCTGCAGCCCAAGGTGATCTATCTGGATGCCTCCGAGCAGCGACTGCTGGATCTTGGCGTGTCTGCGCAGGACTTTCTGTTAACCCTGAACTTGCAGAACCAGGTGGTCGACTCCGGCGCGCTCACAATCGGAGATCGCAGGCTGCGGATCGCGCCGACAGGGGAATTTCAATCACCTGAGGATATCGGCAACCTGCAACTACGCCCCGGCCTGACAGACCGGGTTTTGGATGTGGCAGAGGGGGCCGACATACCTGTCCAACTACCTGTGTCACGCGATTCCGATGTGATCCGACTGCAAGATATCGTGGACATCCGGCAAGGATATCTGGAACCTGCCCTGACCCAAATGCGCTATGACGGACAGCCTGCAATCGGCTTGTCGATTGCAAACGTATCCGGAGGAAATATCGTGGATACCGGGCGCAACCTCGATGCGGCGCTCGAAGAAATCTCGTCCCGCCTCCCCGTCGGCATCGAAATGCACCGAGTTGCCTGGCAAAGCGATCTGGTAACCGAGTCGATCAACTCGTTCATGGTCAACCTTCTCGAGGCCGTATTGGTCGTCTTGATTGTCGTTGCTGTATTCATGGGATGGCGTATGGGCCTGATCATAGGCAGTGCACTACTTCTGACCATTTTGGCCACGTTCATGGTAATGGTCGTTCTCAAGATCGACCTGCAGCGGGTCTCTTTGGGTGCGTTGGTGATCGCGCTGGGGATGATGGTGGACAACGCCATTGTCGTAGCCGATGGAATGGCCGCGCGCATGAAAAAGGGCATGGGCAAGATCGAAGCCGCGATCGAAGCCGCGGGCCAGCCCAGCATGGCTTTGCTGGGGGCCACGATTGTAGCAGTGATGGCCTTTTTTCCTATCTACGCCTCGTCGGCAGCCGCCGGGGAATACGCGGGATCTTTGTTTGTTGTTGTGGCCGTTTCGCTGCTGATCAGCTGGATCATTGCCATGACGATTACGCCGCTGATGTGCATTGACATGTTGCCCACCCCCAAGGTCGAGACGACGCATACCGAAAGCGCCTTTACCTCGGGGTTCCGTGCTGTATTGGAGCGTTGCCTGCGTCATCGTGGCATCACCGCGATGGTGTTTCTGGCCTTACTGGGCGGCGCGATCTACGGCTTCAGCTATGTCGACCGCCTGTTCTTTACCGACGCCACACGGCAGCAATTCATTGTCGATGTCTGGGCCGAAGAAGGCAGTACGATCGACCAGACCTCGGAATTGGCACGTAGAGTCGAGGACAAACTGAATGGCGATCCGCGTGTGAAAGGCGTATCGACCTTCATGGGCGCAGGCGGTCCCCGGTTCTATCTGCCGGTCGACCCCGAGCTTCCTTATGCCAGCTACGCGCAGCTTGTGGTCAATACTGAAAGCCTTGAGGTCGTGAACGACCTTGTCGCAGAACTGGACGCATGGATCGAAGGCGCAATCCCCGAGGCGATGACGCGGGTGCGCAAATACACGGCTGGGCCTGGCAATACATGGCCGTTCGAGGTTCGCTTTAGCGGTCCGGCCAATGCTGACCCGCAAGTACTGCGCAACCTGGCGGAACAGACGATGGATGTCTTACGCGCTTCCCCCCATGCCAAGGACATTCGAAGCGATATGCGAAACCGCGTCGCCAAACTGGTTCCGGAGTATGATCAGACAACCGGCATCTGGACGGGTACGTCCCGCAACGACATAGCCAGCGCCGCGCGCTTTGCCTACGACGGGCTGCCGGTTGGTCTCTATCGTGAGAATGAGGATCTGCTGCCCATCATCTTACGTCGGACCGAAGACGAACGGCAGACCGTCGGGCGTGACTTTGAGCAAATCCAGATCCAGCCGGCCTTCTCGACTAAGTCGCTGCCATTGTCTTCTGTAACGCAAGGGGTTGAGATCGAATTGGAGGATCCGACTATCGTCCGTTGGCAACGCCAGCGCGCGGTTACGGTTCAGGCCAGCTCGAAAGGCGTTACCCTACCCTCTTTGGTTGATGAGGTCCGCGCTGACATCGAGGCAATCGAGCTGCCCCCCGGATATCGGATCGAATGGAGAGGTGAGACCTTCAGCACAGCAGATGCCCAGGATTCGCTGAAACCCGGGTCCGGCCCAGCGCTGGTGATCATGGTCTTCCTGGTGGTTGCGCTGTTCAACGCTTTCCGTCCGGCGCTGGTTGTCTTTACGGTCGTTCCCTTTGCGATGATTGGGATCACTGGTGGCCTGCTGCTATTCAATCAACCCTTCTCGTTTATGGCCCTGTTGGGCGCGATGAGCCTTGTCGGCCTGATGATCAAGAACGCGGTCGTGTTGCTGGATCAGGTCAGCGTCAATCTGGAAGAAGGTATGAAGCCTTATGATGCGCTGGTCGAGGCAACAGTCTCGCGTCTGAATCCCGTATTCCTTGGGGCAGCCACGACAATCCTTGGTGTATTGCCACTGCTGCAGGACATCTTCTGGGTGGCCATGGCGACCACAATCGCTGCCGGTCTGACCGTGGGAACAGTCGTAACTATGCTGATGGTTCCGGTCTACTACGCCCTTTTCCACGGCATCCGTCCTCCAGAAACCAAAGACACCTAAGTGCACGAGCCGAAGCGCAACTCTGGCTATCAACTGAAACGGAGCGAGCCATGTCAAAACCCAAGTTGTTCGCTGCGATCATTGCAAGTGCAATGGTCGCGGGTGGCGCCCTGGCCTGGATCGCAACAGTGCCAAAACCGCTGGTGGTTCAAGGCGAAGTCGAGGCGACCCGCATTGACCTGGCCGCAAAAATCGGCGGCCGTGTCGCCGCAGTGAATGTCGATTTCGGGGATACCGTACAGATAGGCGATGTGGTCGTGTCCTTGGGCAGCCCGCAATTGCAAGCGGGTCTGAAGACGGCACAAGCCGCTGTCGACGTTGCGATTGCCAATCGTGATCTGGTTTTCGCAACCCGACCCGAAGTCATCGACGCGCGCCGGGCCGAGCTTGCGCGCGCCAAAGCCGATCAGGACTTGGCGCAAAAGACTTATGACCGGATCGAAAAACTCAGCGAAACTTCGTTTGCTTCGCTGCAAAGGCTTGACGAGGCCTCGAACACTTTGGCGGCCGCGCAACGTGGGGTCGACGCGGCGCAGGCCAATCTAGAACTCGCCGAAAATGGCAACAGCATAGAACAAAAAGCCGTCGCTCAGGCTCAGGTCCAAGAAGCCAAGGCCGCCTTGCTGCGCACGCAAACTGATCTTGAAGAGCTGCAAATTGCAGCACCTATCAGCGGTCAGGTCACCGCCCGGCTTGCAGAACCTGGCGAGCTTTTCTCGGCCGGGGCTATTTTGTTATCCATAGTGGATATTGATAACGCCTGGTTCACGTTCAACCTGCGCGAAGACCTGCTGAACGGGCTGGAAATTGGGCAGGAATTGAATGTGCGCGTACCGGCCCTGGGTGATCTGGTGATCCCTGCTCGCGTTACTGCCATCAATGCCGAAGGCAGCTATGCCAATTGGCGCGCCACGAAAGCCACGGGTGATTTCGACCTGCGCACATTCTCGATCAGGGCTGAGCCGGTCACGCGCGATGCGGCCCTGCGGCCGGGTATGAGCGCTTTGGTGGATTGGGCGGCACGCTAGGCCATGTCGCGTCCGCTACCAGCCGGTTTTCGGCGCACCTTTCGTCGAGAGCTGCGCCGGATTGCCCATCAACCTCGCCTAGCATTTATGCTGGGGCCATTTCCTTTGATCCTGATGCTGTTGCTTTCTGCGGTCTTCGCGCCCGGGCTTCCTTCGAACCTGCCCGTAGCCGTTGTCGATCAGGATGGGACAACCCTGTCGCGCCAGGCTGTTCGCATGATTGACGCCACTGCGGACCTAGCGGTCACTGTCCGCGCGACGTCTCTGGCCGAGGCGCAGGACGCTCTCGTCTCGGGCGCGGTGTACGCCGTTATTTTCATACCCCAGTCAATGGGGCGCGACTTGCTGCAAGGCAACCGGCCCGAGCTTGTTACCTTCTATAACAACCAATTCCTGACCGTCGGAGGCATCGTTTCAAGGGCTAGCAGGCAGGCAATGGGGACCTTTTCGGCAGGTGTTGCAACCCAGGCTCTAGTCGCAAACGGGGCTGTCCCCGAGGCCGCAGTTGAAGCGGTCGTACCGATCCCGGTTCAGCGCAGTCCTCTGTTCAATCCGGCTCTGGACTATGTCCAGTTCCTGCTTGCCGCCCTTATGCCCACTGTATTGCAAATCTTCATAACAGCCAGCGCTGCACTGACCATCGGCAGCGACGTCCAGCACCCCAATGGCATGGCACGGCTGACCCGGATTGGCGGCTCGTCGATCACGGGTATCGCGGGAAAACTGGCACCCTACGGGTTAGCCTATTTGCTGACGCTTATCTTTGCAGACGTGATCATTTTTGGGGCATTTGATGCTCCGTTCAACGGAAACATTTGGCTGCATGGAGCTTACTCGGCAGGCTTTGTTCTAGCTTGCCTGTGTCTGGGCGGGATGCTCGCGATGATCGCCGGAGAAACCGTGGGCGCGCTAGGCTTGACCGGCGTGCTGACCGGCCCAGCCTTCGGCTTTGCCGGCATCAGTTTTCCGCGCATAACAATGAACACTTTTGCATGGATTTGGGGTGGATTGCTGCCGCTGACCGCCTATCTGCAACTTCGCACGGATCAGGTACTGCGCGGCGCGCCGATTGAAGTATCTCTGCCTGCCTTTGGATGGTTGCTGGCGCAGATACTGCTTTACGGTTCAGTTCTGGTGTTTTTGGTGGCCCGCTCGGCGCAAGTGCCAGCTAAACAGGCGAGCATTGCATAATGAGACGCTTTCTCGACGCTGTTTTGGACTCGATCTTCAGGCTGTTTGCCGACAAGGGTGCGCGTATGACGATGGTCGTTTCGATCCTGATCTATGCGTTTCTCTACCCCCAACCCTATACAGGCGAAGTGGTTCGGGATGTTCCTATCGTTGTAATTGACCAGAACGGATCAACCGCCAGTCGAGAACTGCGCCGACGTGTCGACAATTCGGATCAGGTCGCAGTGGTCGCGCACACCGACGGACTGCCAGCCGCGCAAGAGATGTTCAACGCGCGAAAGGTCTATGGTGTCCTGATCATACCGCCTGATTTCGAACAAGATCTTTTGCACGGGCGCCAATCCCCAATCGCAGCCTTCGGAGACGGCAGTTATTTCCTTCTTTATGGAGCGATTTCCTCGGCTGTGTCATCTGCTGCGAACAGTCTTGGGGCCGAAATCCGTGTAAACCGTCTGACCGCTCTGGGCGTTGACGCAGGTACTGCTGCAGCTCTTGTTTAGCCGGTGGTGATTACTTCGGTTCCTCAGTTCAACCCGAACGGAGGATACGCCAGTTTCGCAGTTCCAGCCGCGTTTGTCCTGATAATCCAGCAAACGCTGCTGATCGGAATAGGAATAATGCACGCAGGCAAACCGGCTAGACCGGGCATAGCGAGGGTGGCGACACCCACCGCCTACATTCTTGTGTATACATTCTGGGTCGCGGTGACACAGTTGCTGCTGCCAGTGATTTATGGGCTGCCGCAGGTCGGCCACCCGATAACGCTGTTTGCCATTGCGGTGCCGTTTCTAATAGCCGTGACTGCAATGGGTTTTGCGCTTGTTCAGGTGATCCCTACCCGGGAAGGAATGATTTTCTTTCTTGTCGTGCAGGGATTGCCGCTGTTCTTCATAACCGGCGTCTCATGGCCGATCGAAAGTGTGCCAGATCCAATTCGTTGGCTGGCGATGGCAGTGCCCTCAACTTCGGCTATGTCCGCTATCATCCGCGTCGACCAAATGGGCGCGTCGCTTTCAATGATCATACCAATCGTGAAGCTGCAGCTTGCGCTTGCTGTTGGTTATGCAGCCATAGCGTACGCGCTGCACAATTGGCGATTTCCGAACAGCAGCTGAGCCTCGGCGTTGGCTGCTTACGTGTCCAAGAACACAGTCCGCAGAATGCGGTGGATGTCGTCTGAAAATTCGTCACGAGAAGTCGAAACAACCAAGGCTCCTCGGGTTGATGTGACCAGCAAATGCGCCAAATCGAGCGCCCTGTCCGGCGTCGCCGCCAAACCATTTTCTGACATGAACCGGGCAAGGTTTTCGACGTAGACCTTGGGCCAGTTTTCCGGCTGGTCTGCCGACAGTTTCAGGGCATCTTCCAAAAGCTCTGACCCATGTCGTGTTTTGGCCAGCTCGACCGAGTCTCCGACCACCGAGGTTAAAACCGTGGCCAGAACGTCGATAGGGTCGCCATTTGCCTCATCCAGAATTCCAATGACGTTTTGGTACAACGCCTGCATATACGTGACCAATGACCACGAATAGCACGCGTCTTTTGAACCGAACTTCTTGTAAATCGACTGCCGCGACAACCCGACCGCCCGGGCGATATCTTCCATCGAAGTTTTGCGGAAACCGTATTGGGCAAAGGCCGTCATGACATCGCGAGGATTGACGCCAGAGATTGTGTAAGCCGTTACCATCTTTTACCTTTCTGAGGTTTTTCAAACCACATCCGGCACTGTTTCCCCATCGCCGGATGTCGCTTGTCCAACCCGTTCCTGCCAGGAGGACATACCCCATGTTTTGCATCATGTTTACAGTATTAATACTTAATGTCAACTGACCGTGATCACAAAACGTCGCGAAATTTTCGCCACAACCGACGCAAAAGCGCCGCCCCATTGGTCGGGGCGGCGCGCGTGCGAGGTCACATATCAAAACCGCAAAGTCAGGCTTGCACTGCCTTCATGAAACGGTCCCGGATGACGACTGGATCCATGGTAATCGGCGGCATTTTAGCGTTTCCGCTTTGGCATTTGGCAACGATGATGGTCATCTTTTGCGCCTCCAACGCCTCTTGCACAACCCGACCGGTGTCTTCGGCCTGACACTCGATCACCCTGTCGCAACCGGCCGCTTCTGCCATTTTCGCAAGAGAGGTTTTCTGTCCTGCGTAAGTAGGCTGGTCGCCGGTAGAACCATATGATCCGTTATCAACGATCAGCAGAATATAGTTGTCGGCCACGTTGTTTGCGATTGTTGGCAGCGTACCCAGATTGGTCAGAACCGACCCATCCCCGTCAATCACGATGACCGGTTTGGGTTGTGACAGCGCAAGGCCAAGACCTATGGACGACGCCAACCCCATCGTCCCCAACATGTAGAAATTAGAGGGCTGGTCATCGATGGCATGCAGTTCCTGACTGGGGATGCCAATATTGCAGACAACCAGCTGATCACGCAGAATCGGGGCGATTTCTTTCAGGATTTCAGAACGGATCATTGGTCGCCATAGCCTCCCCAAAAATTGGCGTCGGTCAGGATGGCGACCGGCTTGTTGCACATGAACGTGTATTTCAGGATCGCATCCAGCTCTTCTACGTCCGACTTGTGATGAAAGTGATAGGTCGGGATATTCAGCTGCGCCAGCAGTGCCTTTGTGTGAACGGCCATTTCGACTTGACAGGCGATCGGTTCGCGCAGCTCACCCCGGTACGAAATCAGCATGGGCAATGGCATTCTGTAATACTGGATCAGCGTGGCCAGCGTATTGATCGTCACACCGATCGCCGTGTTCTGCATTATAATCGCGGGGCGTTTGCCACCCATCCAGGCACCCGCGCACAGGCCCATTCCTTCGTCCTCTTTGTTCGAAGGGATGTGATAAATACCCTCGCGTTCGTCGATCTCGGCAATAACGCCGGCCAGCTGTTTGCAAGGAACGGTAGTGACGAACGAGATATCGTTGGCCACCAGATCGTCCGTGATCTTCTTGTCTATATTCATATCCTGTCAGTCAGTCCTGTTTTGGCGCACGAGGCGCAGTTCGAAGTGTTATGGCCTGCGGTGCACGTGGACCGCGCAGCCAGCATGACGAACGACCCGAGACGCGGTCGATCCCAAAAAATAGTCACTCAGGCCCGGCTTGTGCGACCCGATGACGATGCAATCAACGTCGTTGTCCTTGGCGAAATCGATGATAGTTCGGGCCGTATGCCCTTTGATGATCTCGGGCTTAACCCCGTCCAGCCCCGAAACCTTGTCACGCAACAAATTACGGGCGGAGCGAAACCCTTCGGCGACCATATCTTTGTCGAGATATGCGCTGACCGATCCCTGCGGCATTTCATAGACGTGTAGCGCGACTATCTCGGCGCCTTCCGCTGACAAGGCCCGCGCGACTTCCAGCGTATGTGGCGATATGCCGTGGTCCAAAGCCATGGGTACAAGAATTTTGCGATACATATTACCTCTCTTTCTGGCGCGGTCAGTGCTCCGGTGCGAGGATGATTTTCGGCGCGGCGACCATTCCCCGACGCAGATCCCGAAACGCCCGCCCCCCCTCTGACATCGGCCGCTCCTCAACCCAGTCCAAAGCACCCAGCCGTCCATCGAAAATAGCTGCAGCCGTTTGGCGAAAATCCTCAGCCGTATAGGTATAGGTGCCGATAAATGTGATCTCCTGCAAGGTCATGCGGCGAATATCCAAACCTCCGGCACCCTCGCCAAGTCCGACATGAATCATGACCCCACCAGGTTGCGTCAACGCCGACGCTGTAGCGCGTGTCGCCGCAAACCCCACTGCATCGATCACTAGGGGGAAGGTTTTTGACGTTTCAGAGACTACGTCGAATGCCCGCAAATTCAACAAATATGCCCGTCGCAGCGCGTTCGGTTCAACTATGACGACATCCTGCACGCCCATCGCCTGCAGGGCCAAAGCTGCGGCCAGTCCGATCGCCCCCCCGCCCACAACAAGAGCGCGACGCTCCATCGCTGGGTGCAAGGCTTCCAACCCCAGCCGCACGGCATGCCAACTGACCGCCAACGGCTCGGCCAAAGCCGCGCGCGACAAAGGAATATCCTCTGGCACATCGACCAAATTGCGTTCGGGCATTGAGATAAATTGGGCAAATGCGCCCTCTCGTGGCGGCATTGAAATGATCTCGCGGTTTTGACACAGGTTTTCCCGCCCCGCTTCGCAGACCGCGCAATTGCCGCAAGTGACCAGAGGGTTGACTGTCACCCGCGCCCCGTCGCGTGGTCCTCCAACGATCACGCCTGCCGCCTCATGCCCCAGGATCAACGGCGCGGGACGTCTGGCATCATGTCCCAGATAGGCATGCATGTCCGATCCGCAAATACCCACGGCTTCGACACGGATCAGCTGTTCCTCTGGTCCGGGAACTGTGTCCGGAACATCCCGGAATTCCAGGTGTTCAACCCCTTCATAAACCAGAGCTTTCATTTCGCAGTAAACCCCCCATCGACCATCAGCACCTGCCCGGTGACGTAGCTGGACGCTTCTGAGCACAAGAACAAGATCGGCCCGTCGATATCCTCTACCCGCCCATTAAGTCCGATACAGGTCTGCGCGGCGTTGCGCGCGGCGCGGTCAGGGTCGTCGAACACGGCCTGAGTCAGCTCGGTCGGAAAGAACCCCGGTCCGATGGCGTTGGCGGTGATGCCATGTGGCGACCATGCCTCGGCCATGGCACGGGTCAATTGCCCGATCCCGGCCTTTGAGGCCCCATAAGCAATCCCCCCTGGAAAGGCCCGCGTGGTCTGTAGTGAAGCAAAGTTGATAACGCGCCCCCAGCCTTTCGCCTTCATGGCGGGTACCAATGCCTGGCTTAGGAAAAACGGCGCGCTCAGGTTCAGCGCCAGCGTCGCGTCCCAACCATCGGGCGTGACTTCATCCGCCACCTCGCGGGTGTTGATCCCGGCAGCATGGATGACGATGTCAGGCGCGCCGAATGCCAAGCTGATCTGTTCAACCAGCCTTCCAAGCCCCGCGCGGTCGGCCACATCCGCTGTCACAGTCGCGCCCTTGTCGCCAAGTTCGCCTTTCAGTCCTGCCAACGCCTCGGCCCGGCGCGCGACGCCCACTACCCGTGCCCCAGCGGCGGCCAGAGCCTGCGCCGCCCGTCGGCCCAGGCCCGAGCTTGCTCCGGTGACGCAAGCCACCCGCCCGGTCAGGTCAAACAACGCGCGCGGGTCATCCATCTGCGGACAGGTCAAATTGCTCATCGGGGAAATACTTCGCCAACCGCACATCGGCCGCGCGGGCGTGGCCCTCCATCCCTTCCAGCCGGGAAATGCGGGCGGTCGCGATGGCGATGGGCTTCGATCCCTCGCGCGTTGCGCGTTGCCACGTGACGATCTTCATGTATTTGTGGACACTCAACCCCCCGGTATAACTGGCCGCGCCGGACGTCGGCAGGACGTGATTGGTGCCAGTAGCCTTGTCGCCATAAGACACTGTCGTCTCTTCGCCCAGAAACAAAGACCCATAGCAGGTCAGCCGGTCCAGCCACCAATCCAAATCCTCGGCCTGCACAGTCAGGTGTTCAGGCGCATAGGCGTCAGAACAGGCGGCCATTTCTTCGCGATCGGCGCACAGGATCACCTCGGCATAGTCGCGCCACGCGGCCGAGGCGTTTTCGCGGTTCAGTTCCGGAAGGTCTTCGATCAGTGAAGGAACCAGTTGCATCACTTTCTCGGCCAATGGTCGATCATCCGTCACCAGCCAAACGGGTGAATTGTATCCGTGCTCGGCCTGACTGACCAAATCGGTCGCGACCACATGCGCGTCAGCGCTGCTGTCGGCAAGGATCAGACTGTCTGTGGGACCCGCGATCATGTCGATGCCGACCTTGCCATAGAGGATGCGCTTGGCCTCGGCTACGAACTGATTGCCAGGGCCCACAAGGATATTCGCGCGCGGCAGGCCGAACAGGCCATAGGTCATCGCCGCCACGCCTTGCACACCGCCCATGGCCAGAATGCTGTCTGCCCCACAGATATGCGCGGCATAGACAATGGCTGGCGCCACGCCTTCACCGGGGCGCGGTGGCGAACAGGCTGTGATATGACGACAACCCGCCACTTTGGCCGTGGTCACGGTCATGATCGCGCTGGCGATATGGCTATACCGCCCGCCCGGCACATAACACCCCGCCGCGTCCACCGGGATCGCTTTTTGCCCGGCGATGACGCCCGGCACGATCTCGACCTCGACATCTGATACGGTCGCTTTCTGCGCTTCGGCAAAGCGGCGCACATTATCATGGGCAAAGCGGATATCAGCCTTCAGCTTTTCGGGCACCAACGCGATGGCCGCATCAATCTCGGCCTGCGTCATCAGTACATTGCCGTCGAACTTGTCGAACTTGGCCGCGTACTCCATCGCTTTGGCATCCCCGCCCGCCTCGATATCGGCCAGGATTGTCTTGACCGTGTCGTGCACTTCGGACGCATGAGATTGCGCCGTCAACGTTGCCTTTTTCAAATAGTCACGGGGCATGGTCAGCAGGTCCTATTGGTAGATTTCAGGAAGCAAGGTGGTCGAAACCGCCGGTACATAGGCGATCAGGATTACCACGATCAGCATGGTCAGAACAAAGGGCACTGCACGCGCCGCAATTTTTAGAATTGACTCTCCGGTTATCCCGGAAACAACGAACAGGTTCAGACCCAACGGCGGGGTGATAAAGCCCACACCCAAGGCGGTGATCATCATGATGCAGAACTGGATCTCGTTCATGCCGATATTGTCCGCCAGCGGTTTCAGGATCGGGGCAAGGATCACGATATTCGGCGTCGTCTCCATCACACAGCCTGCCGCGATGAGGATACCGATCATCAGCAGGATCAAAAGATACGGATCATCGGTCAGCGAAGTCACGGCCGTCACGAACCCCTGTGGAACGCCCATGATCGCCAGCGCTTCAGCCAGAGGGGCCGAGAAAGCGATGATCGGCAGGATCACCCCGTTCACCTTTGCGGAACTGACCAGCATCGACGGGAAATCAGCCAACGTCAGGGTGCGCAGGATGAAGCCCATGATGATGGTGACGACAACAGCGGTCGCGCCCGCCTCGGTGGGCGTCAGGCGGCCCGAGAAGATGCCGTAGAAGATGATCCCCGGCACGATGAACGCATACCAGCCGGATTTCAGCGCCTTGCCCAGATTGGCCAGCCACTCGCCCATGGTCATCATGCCGCCGCCCTCGTATGCGTAGATGCGGTTCATGATGATATTGGTCACAAGGATCGAGACCAGAATAGCCAGACCGGGGATAAGTGCGGCCAGAAACAACGTGGACGCAGATATGCCCAGAACCAGACCGATGATAATATAGGCGATCGAGGGCGGGATCAGGATGCCGGTGCAGGCCCCTGCCGCGACCAGCGCACAGGCATAGGGGCGGGGATAGCCGCTTTCGACCAGCCGGTTGATCGTCATTCGGCCCACCGCAGCAGCGCCCGCCGCGTCCGAGCCCGAGATAGCAGCGAACATGCCGCAGACCAGAACGGTAGCCGAGCCAAAGCCACCCTTGGCAAAACAGGTCAACGCCTCGGCCACGTCCAGAAACTTTCGCGACAACCCGGTGCGCACCAGCACGTCCCCGGTTAGTATGAACAGCGGTACGGCGGTCAGGGCAAAGGCGTCGATGCCGGTGAACAGGCTTTCGCCCACAAGACTCAACGGCAGGTCGCCGGACATGACCAGCATCACGATGGCGGCGGTGCCGATGGCCGCCCAGACGGGCACAGCCAAGGCAATCAGACCAACGAATAAGATCACAGGCAGGTAGAAATCCCACCCAAGTTCAACAGTTTGATTGAGAGAACCCCAAAGCATTGCGTGTCCCCTCAGTCAAACAGCTTGTCGCCTTCGAAGACGGGCGTGCCGTCCCTCAGGCATTTCAGATCGCGCATCAGTGACTGGATCAGACGCCAGATCATCAGCGCAAAACCGGTGGGCACGGCCATCAGGAACCACACCTTCGATACCCGCAGCCCGTCCGTCACCGAACCGAACTTGGCCGAAACATGCACCGCCTCGTACGACCAGTAGAGCGCGATGATCGCCACGCCGAACATCACCAGATCGCCAAAGATATACAGCAGCGCCTTGGGACGCGGCCCAAGGTAGTGCATGATCACGTCGATGCGGATATGGGCGCGCTCCTTTACGGCTGCTGCCGCACCGATCCACGCAAGGTAGATGAAAGAATAGCGGACGATCTCTTCGCCCCAGATCGACGAGAAAGCGAAAATCTCACGCCGAAGAACCTCGATGGCCATGGTGATGACCAGCATCACGTAGAACACCAGCAGCAGCCAGCGCTCGGCGTTGCGATCTATGTTTTGAAGTAGGGTCATCTGTTCCCTCGGCAAAAGAGCAACCGGGCCATAGCCTTCTTTAGCGGGCCTGCTTCAGGTCCGGCTGCTTTGGAAGATCGCGGGCTCACTCGCTGCGCCCGCCGCCTGTCTGTTATGCGTCGTGGACGTAGTATTTGCCCTGCGTGCCTGCGGCCTCGACCAGCTTTTCGAACGCGTCCATCGACCCGGCAAGCTCGGTCTTGAAGGGGTCCCATTCAGCGTTCTGATAGCCGCCGACGCTTTCCCATTCGGCCAGTTGATCGGAACTGAGCGAGTGGAACTCGACTCCCGCCTTGTTCAGCTCGGCCATGGCATAGGCGCGGGCCGAGGGCACTTTGGCCAGGTTCTGATGCGCGGTCATTTCCGCACCCCACATGATGCCTTCCTGTACGTCAGGTGGCATCGAGTTGAACCATTCCAGATTACAGGAATAGACCTGACTGTCCGGCACCGCCTGCGTGAAGGTTACATGGCTGAGGATATCCTTGAAGCCGAACACGAACAGTGCGCCCACTGACGGGTCCAGCGCATCCGCCACGCCCTGCTTGATGGCCGAGGGAGTCTCACCCCAAGCAACCGGCGTCGGGTTCGCGCCCGCCATACGGTAATATTGCTGCAGCATCTTCGAGCCCGGAACGCGGAATTTCACACCGCTCATGTCGCCCGGCGTAATTATCGCATTGCCACCCTGACGCACCGCAACCACGCGCGGGTCGATCACAACGTAGAACAGCGCCTTGAAGCCGGCCGCCTCGACCTTGGGATGAACTTCGTTCTTCCAGGTGTCGGATGTCACAAGGTTGGTGAACTTCTGGTTCGAGCCGCACAGATACGGCATGTTGATCAGGTCAACGGTCGAGGCAAACGGTGCAAAGTTCGACAGCGAGTGCTGTGCGGCCTGAATTGTACCACCCTGAACCTTCTGAACCAGCGATCCGCCCGCACCCAACTGCCCGCCGGGGGCCAGTTTCACATAGACTTTGCCGTTTGTGGCGTTCTGGATGTTTTCCTTCAGGTCCAGCTGCATGATTGGATAGCTGCGCGACGCACCCAGCACATAGGCCGTGGCGATGGTCATCACGTGGTCGGCTGCCTTTTCGCGCTCGCTTTCCTCCTTGGCAGTTTGAGCCGCGGCTTCGGTCGACCACAACACCCCACCGGCCCCAGCGACCAGCGCGGCAGTGAATGCGCCCGTGGCACTGAGTTTCAGGAAGTTGCGGCGCTCGGCCGACGCCAGTTCCAGTTTGTCCTTGTTCATTGATTGCCCTCCCAAGCAAAAAAGTCAGCTGTCGCGTTCTGCGTTGCGGTCAGCCTCCTTTTTCAGAATTGCGACAACGAACAGGATCGACGCCGCGAATAGAACCAACATCTCGCCCACGTCTCCTAGGAATGCGCCGCTCGCAAACGCGCCCATCGCAACATTCGCGAAATAGATGACGAACACGATGATAGAGGCAAACAGAAACATATTCCGGGTCCCATGGTGGATTCGGCTCAACTTCACTTGTAAGCGCTTACATGCAAAATGCAAGCGCTTACATATCTGCTTTCCATATCACCTCCATAGATGTACACTCATTGGCAAAGGTGAATTACGGATTTGGAAATGTCGAAACCGCGCTCAGCCCCGACGCTGGATGATGTCGCCAAAATGGCAGGAGTTTCGACCGCGACAGTGTCACGATGCCTGAACAACCCCGATCGCGTTGTCGCCACAACCCGCGAGCGGGTTCAGGCCGCCGTTGACGCTTTGGGCTATACCCCCAACTTCGCCGCCCGGGTTATGGCGGCCAAGCGCAGTTTCACCATCGGGGCGATCATTCCGACCATGGAGAATGCTATTTTTGCAAGGGGCCTGCAGGCATTCCAAGAGGAGTTGCATCTACGCGGTTACACGCTGCTTGTGTCCAGTTCCGCCTACAAACCTGATATTGAAGAAGAACAAATCCGAAAACTGGCTGCGCGGGGTGCGGATGGCCTATTGTTGATCGGCCATGACCGTGACCCAGAGATTTACAAGTATTTGGAAAGCCGCAGAATTCCGACGCTGATCGCGTGGTCTTACCGGCCCAATGCATTGGCACCGTCTATTGGTTTCGATAACCGCAAGGCAATGCGCAACCTTGCAGAGCGCGTGATTGCGGCGGGTCACACCAGAATCGGGATGATTTCGGGGATCAGCGAAGGCAATGATCGCGCCCGGCTAAGAATTGAGGGCGTTCAAGACGCCGCCAACGCGCGCGGTCTAAACCCAGACGGTTTCACAATAGTCGAAACGCCTTACGAAATCGAAAACGGTGGTGCCGCGTTTGCTGAACTTATGGCACAACCTGTCCCACCGACCGCAATCCTGTGCGGCAATGACGTTCTAGCCGTGGGGGCTGTGCGGCGCGCACAAGTCATGGGCCTGCGTGTCCCTCAGGATGTATCCATCACCGGATTCGATGATATCGAACTGGCCCGGATCGTCTCTCCGGCATTAACGACAGTGCATGTGCCACATCGTGAAATGGGGCGCAAAGCGGCGCTACAACTGGTTGAGATGGTTGAAACGCAAAGCCCCGGACAAGGCGAGCAACTGGCGACCAATATAGTATCGGGCGGATCACTTGGACCGCCACCCCAAGGTTAAGCGGCCTCGGCCTCCATTGTACGGAAATCATCCTTGAGCCAACTGTGGGTGGCACACATCGGATCGGTGAAATGCTGACGAATGAGCTTTCCCATGGCTTTTTGGATCAGCGCCGATGTGGTTTCAGGGTAAACTTCGGTTGTGAACAGCGACACCGTACGAACAAAGTTACGCCCCGGGAACGGCATTGCCTTCACGCTATCGTGGAACCTTTGGGCGCGGTGGAAACACGCGGCGGTCGTAATGGCCCACCCTGCCCCTTCCGCGACCAGACCGATGATGGACTGGTTGCACTCCAATTCGAAACGGTTGGGCAAGTTGTACTTGCTTCGCGCCAGTTGGATTTCGATCTGCTTGCCGATCATGTAGTCCCGAGAATAGCGTAAAAGGGGCAATTGCGCATCCGGCGTGAACAAATCGCTCGCCGTTCCCTCAAAACCAGCGGGCAGGATAACGATGAACGGATCCCGCATCAGAGGGTATTCTATCAAACCATCCGTCCGCTCGGACGGGCGCGTGGCGACCCCCGCATCCAACTTGTGTTCCTGTAGCTTCGCGATGATCTCATGGCTGGGCCGGGTGAAATGGCGGAAATTGCAGCGCGGCAGGGCCTGCGCCAGAAACCGGAACAGATCTGGTGCGATCTGATTGTCGAAATCGTCGATCAGTGCCAACCGTAAATCTGTAGCGTGCCGCCAGTTTCCCGTGCGGATTTCAGCCTCACCTCGTTTCAACGTGGTAAGCCCGTCGCGAACATAACGCGAAAAGACCTCGCCAGCCGGGGTTAGACCCATCGGACGTCGACTGTGATCAACCAATTCGATACCCAATGCCTTTTCAAGACTGCGCAAGTGATTTGACACAGTACTGATCGACAAACCGGTTTCCGACGCAACTTGCTGAATAGACCCGGATTTGGCGATCAACTGAAAGACTTCCAGCCAGCGCAAGCTCAGGGATTTGGACACGAGGACCACCTACAGTTTCGATTGCTTCGAAACTATCGAACCAGAGAATGATCCCCAGAGCAATCCGGAAGTTGAGCTTGTATCGCGTTCAGGATTTGATCCGACCGAAATCCGGATCGTAAGGCGACGGTGCAATCACAACCGCCGGCACACGCTCACCGCATCGGTCCAACTCCATTTCCGACCCGACGTCTGCCAGCCCAGGATCAACAAAAGCATGGGCAAGGTTCAGTCCAATCCGATGCCCCCATTCACCCGAAGTGATCGTTCCGATGACCTCATTTCCCCGCATCAGCGAAGCGCCGGGATGCGCCGGGCCTTGATCGGTTTGGATCTGCAAAGCAACCAATTTCCGGCGGGTGCCCTCGGCCTGTCGCCGCAGCAAAGCATCGCGCCCGATGAAATCGCCTTTTTCCAGCCGAACGAACCGGTCCAGCCCGGTTTCAAACGGATCGCACTCGGTGATCAGATCGGCTTTCCAATGCAGAAAGCTTTTTTCCATGCGCATTGACTCGACCGCGCGCGCGCCGAACAGTTTCAGGCCATACGCCTCTCCCGCCTGCCGCAATGCAAGATAAGCTGCATAAAGCGAGGCATTTGGAACGTGGATTTCATAGGCCAATTCGCCGGAGAAACTGACCCCCATCACGGTGGCCGGGGCGATACCAATGTAACACTCGCGCACACTGAGCCACGGAAATGCCTCAGCCGACCAATTCCCGCGCGCGCAGGCGCTAAGGACATCGCGCGCCTTGGGCCCGGCCAAAATCAGGATCGTCTGGTCGTTGGTCAGGCTGCGCAGGTGAACGTCTTCGTCGGCCCGCACATGGCTGGTTAACCAGTCCATATCGTGAAACTCGCTGGCCGCAGCTGAGCCATACCAGACACGCGCTGGCCCCCGGTCGCTGGCGGGAAGATTGGCCACGGTCGCCTCGGCCTTGACCATACCATGGTGGTTCAGCAGATAGCCCAGCCCCACACGCCCGTCGCGCTTTGTCACAGACCCACAGAACATCCGATCAAGAAACGCATGACGGTCCGCGCCGGTGATCTCGATCCGGTTGAAACCATTCACTTCGGCCAGCCCCACGTTGGTTTGGACATTGGCAACCTCGGCGGCCACCAGATCGAAGGTTTCGTCAAAATCGAAACTGTGAGTGGGCGCGAAATCGGGCGATGGCTTGATGTAATCCACCCTTTCCCACCCGTTCACGACGGTAAACTCGGCCCCCTCCGCCGCCAGAACCGGGGTCAGAGGGGTCGTCTTGGCGGGTCGCCCTGCGGGGCGGTGTTCATGTGGGAAGTGAAAGCGGAACTCGTTCTGGTAATCCTCGATGGCTTTCAGCGCGGTCAGTTCCACATTCGCGTGCCCCGTGAACCGACGCGGATCAAGGCACCACGTGTCATAGCACGCCTCACCATGCACGATCTGTTGCGCCAGCAGCCAGCCGTGGCCGCCACCTTCGCCAAGCCCCGCCCGCAGACCGATGATACAGAACGCATTGCGCTTGCCCGGGATCGGCCCGACCAGAGGCGCACCGTCAATCGTATAGGTGATCGGGCCATTGACCACCGTATGCACGCCCACCTCCATCAGCGCGGGCATCCGGGCAAAAGCGCCTTCCAGCACATCCGTCACTCGGTCCAGATCGTCAGGGCAGAGCGCGTTGACGAAATTCGGGTCAATCCCGTCCATGCCCCAGGTCTTGCAGTCCTGCTCATAGAACCCCAGCAGCAGCCCGTTCTTTTCCTGCCGACAGTAATAATCGCTGATCGGGCACCGCAGCAGCGGCATCCTGTGTCCCGCATCGCGAATGGCCGGGATCTCTTCGGTCAGGAAATACTGATGCTCCATCGAGGCGACGGGATGATGCACCGCCATCATTGCGCCCACCTCATTCACGCGATAGCCGCCCGCGTTCACGACAATATCGCAGTCGATATCACCCTTTTCGGTCTGCACCGTCCATGTGTCGTCAGCGTGTTGTTTCAGCCCGATGACCGGCGTGTTGCGATATACCTCGGCCCCGGCCTTGCGCGCCCGCCGCGCCAGCGCCTGACACAACTGCGCGGGATCGATATCCCCATCCATCGGATCCCACAGCCCGCCGATCAGGTTCTCGGTCGAGATCAGAGGGTGACGACGCGCGCATTCCTCGGCGTCTATCACCTCGAACTGCACGTCCATCCCGCGCGCCATAGAGGCGAAATGGCGATAGCCCTGCATCTGCGCTTCGGTATTTGCAAGACGGATACCGGCGTCGCCGTGGTGGTAATTGATGGGATAGTCCGGGTCGTCGGCCAGTTCCTTGTACAGCCGGATCGAGTGCGATTTCAGCCCGACCATCGTCTGGTTCATCCCGAAATTCGTCACCTGCGCAGCCGAATGCCACGTGGTGCCCGAGGTCAGCTCGTTCCGCTCAACCAGAACCACATCGCTCCACCCCTCCTGCGTCAGGTGATAGAGGGTCGAGCAGCCCGCGATCCCGCCTCCGATGACAACGACCTTGGTGCGTGATTTCATGGGCGCGGCTCCTGTTCTGTTCCGCCCAAGTCTTGCGGAACAATGCGCGCGCACGACAAGCCGCCCGGCGCTTGTATTGAAAAATCGAAACCGCGATTGCGGATTCTGCAAATTGCACTTCGCCTTTGCGTGGGGCGCAATGTGGCGCTTAGGTTTCGGGAAAAGCAACGGGAAAGGAACCGGATGAGCACGGGCAGCAAACGAAGCGGCAGACGCGCCCGGCACGCGCAGCGCGCGGCCGCCCCCGTGATTGATCCCTGCCCGCCCGGCCAGATCGGTGGGGCCTTCAAGCCGCTAACAGACGTCGAGATCGCGCAAATTTACGACACCGCCCTGCGCCTGCTAGAAACCCTGGGGATGGGCGAGGTGCCGGATCGGCTGGCCGGCGACCTGCGGGCTGCCGGAGCGCAACCCGGCCCTGACGACCGATTGCTGTTCCCGCGCGCCATGGTCAAACAGGCCATTCAATTCTCCCCCAAACAATTCACCTTTCATGGCCGCGATCCCGCGCGTTCGGTCGAGGTGGGCGGAGACCGGGTGTATTTCGGCACCGGCGGCGCGGCGGTTCAGACGCTGGATATCGACACCGGGCTATATCGCCCCTCAACCCTGACCGATCTGCATGATTTTACCCGGCTACAGGACACGCTGCCCAATGTCAGCTGGTTCACCCGCTGCTGCGTGGCCACCGATGTGCCGGATAATTTCGATCTGGACGTGAACACCGCCTATGCGCTCATCCGCAACACGACCAAGCCGATTGCCACGTCCTTTACGCTGGCCGAACATGTCGCGCCCATCGTCGACATGTTGGATATCGTAGTCGGAGGGCCCGGCGCATTCGCCGCGCGCCCCTTCCTGAAGGCGCATATCAGCCCGGTCATCTCGCCCCTGCGCTATGGCGAGGATGCGGTGGATGTGGTCTATGAATGCATCGCCCATAACATCCCCATGTCCTGCATCACCGCAGCGCAAGCGGGCGCGACGGCCCCAGCCACACTGGCCGGGTTTCTGGCGCAGTCGCTGGCCGAGACTTTGGCCAGCCTTGTTATGGTCAACACGATCAAACCGGGCTTTCCGATGGTGTTTTCAAACTGGCCCTTCATCGTAGACCTGCGCACCGGGTCTTTTGCGGGCGGCAGTGGTGAGACGGCGATCCTGAACGCAGCCTCGGCCCAGATCAGCAACTGGTTGGGGCTGCCGTCGGGCGTGGCGGCCTCGATGACCGATGCCAAGGCGATTGACGCGCAATACGGGGCGGAAAAGGGCATCACCTCGCTGGCGGCAGCGCTGGCGGGCGGGAACTTGATCTATGAAAGCTCGGGCATGACCGCATCGCTGCTCGGGGCCAGCTTCGAGGGCTTTGTTCTGGACAATGAGATGCATGCCCACACCTACCGCGCCTTGCGCGGGATCGAAGTGACCGAGGAAAACCTTGGGTTCGACGCAATCTGCCAGTCGGTTCTGGGCGACGGGCATTTTCTGGGCAGCGCCCACACCTACGACGCGATGGAGCGGGATTATTATTACCCCGAACTCGCTGACCGGTCCGAGCCTCGCACCTGGGCGGAAGACGGCGCCAGCGACGCATGGACCACCGCCCGCGCCCACGCGAAAGAGATATTGGCGACGCACCACCCCCAATATCTGACCCCCAAACAGGATGCGGAAATCCGCGCCCGGTTTCATATCCTTGATTGACCTTCCCCTCTCCACTCTAGGCGGCTAGGGTCGGCGGAAATTGCAGCGAATGAGGCCCCGATGTCCGATCCCTTCTTTCAGCCCGTCTCGGCCATGGAACTGGCACGATTTGCCGGCGTGCCGACCTTTATGCGCTTGCCGGGCATGACGCTGGATCACGCGCGGATCATTGAGGTTGATATCGGGCTGGTCGGCATCCCCTGGGACGGGGGCACCACGAACCGCCCCGGCGCGCGCCATGGGCCGCGCCAGTTGCGGGATTACTCGACCATGATACGCGCGATGAACCCGGTGACCGGGGTTGCACCCTTTGCGATGATGAACTGCGCCGATCTGGGCGACGTGGCCCCGAACCCTGTGGATATCGAAGATACGCTGAACCGCGTGACCTCGTTCTACACCGACCTGACCGCGCGCGGCATCACCCCTCTGACCGCCGGAGGGGATCACCTGACCACCCTGCCCGTCCTGCGCGCGCTCGCCAAATCCGGCCCGCTGGGACTGATCCAGTTCGACAGCCATACGGACCTTTTCGACAGTTACTTCGGCGGGCACAAGTTCACTCACGGCACCCCGTTCCGCCGCGCGGTCGAAGAAGGCTTGGTCGATCCCAAACGCTTTGTTCAGGTTGGCATTCGCGGCACCGCCTATAACACCGAGGATATCGAATGGGGCGAGGCGCAGGGCATCCGCATCATCCGCATCGAGGAGTTGTTCGACCGGGGCATCGGTGATGTCATGGCCGAAGTACGCGGCATTGTCGGCGACGCGCCGACCTATTGCACCTATGATGTCGACTTTGTGGACCCCACCTTTGCCCCCGGCACCGGCACACCCGAGATCGGTGGCCCGAACAGTTTTCAGGCCCAGCAAGTAATCCGCCAGATGGCCGGGGTGAACTTGGTGGGCGCCGATCTGGTCGAGGTCTCACCACCCTTCGACGCCTCGGGCGGCACCGCATGGCTGGGGATTTCGCTCATGTTCGAACTGCTCTGCGTGCTGGCGCAGGCCGTGGACACGCGCCACTAACTGACGTTTTCGGCGATCATCGAGATCATCTCGAACATCACCGCCGCTGCCGTCAGGGCGGTGATGTTGTTGGGGCTGTCCTTGGTGGGCATCATGCACACCACGTCTCCGCCCACGATATTCAGCCCGCGCGCGGCGCGCAAAATCCCCACGGCTTCGTCAATATCGAACCCCTTCTCGCCGGGTTCCAGATTGGACACCGCAGGCGCAACAGTCGGGTCGAGGCAATCCAGATCAAATGTGATATAGACCGGCCTGTCGCCCAAAACTTCACGCGTCTGCACCACCACGTCCTCCAGCCCGCGCTGACGGAACTCGCGCATGGTGACGATGTTGTAGCCATAGTCATAAGACGGCTGCAGCCAGTCCAGACTGCGCGGATGACCCCGTAGACCGATCTGCATGGATTGCGTCGGATCAACCTGCCCCTGATCGGCCAGATACGCGCCCCAATGGGCGGCGGATTTCTTGGCACCCAGAAAGTGATCGACCTTGGTGAACACATCCGTATGGGCATCCAGATGCAGAAAGCTGACGGGCTCTCCCCCGGCCAGTTGACCACGCCCCAGCGCCTGCACAATGCCACCGGTGATCGAGTGATCTCCGCCCACCGACACAGGCCGCGCGCCTGCTGCATCAATGTCTTTGTAAAAGGCGGTGATGCGTTCGATGCAGTCCTCGTTGTCATTGGCGCGGGGAAAGGGCACGTCGCCCACATCGGCGATCTTTGCGCTGCTCCACGGGTCGATTTCGAACACCGAGTGCACCCGCCGCTGCACCGCCGAGACATGGCGCAGCGCGCGCGGACCCAAGTGCTGATCCCGCTCGGTCGTGCCGTTGCCGGTGGAATGCGGGACGCCGACAAGCGCGATGTCCTGCCCCTCGGGACCGGTATTGGGACAGCGAAACAGGGTCGGCACGCCCCACCAATACAGGTTATCCATCATCGACTGTTCATAGCGGTCGGTCATCTGCATTCCCCTCAATAAAAAACGCCCCCGGCTGGCGGGGGCGTTTTGTGTTTAGATTTTCTCGTCTTCTCGCCGGAAGGCCCCCTGCACGATCCGGTCGATAACCATGGCGCAGAACAGGATGGCAAAGCCGCCCAACAGGCCCGGACCCTTGGCCGCGTATTGCAGCGCCTCAAGGATTTCCTTGCCCAGACCGCCGCCGCCGATCAGCGAGATGATCACCACCATCGACAGACACATCAGAATGGTCTGGTTCACCCCAGTCATGATCGAAGGCAGCGCCAGCGGGATCTCAACATCTTTCAGCAACTGCCATTTTGATGCACCAAATGCCACTGCGGCCTCTTTGATGCTGTCCGGCACGCCCCGCATCCCCAGCGCCGTCAGGCGGATCACCGGCGGCATCCCGAAGATGATCGTCGCCAGAATGCCCGGCGGGTTTCCGGTGCCAAAGAAGGCGATGATCGGGATCAGGTAGACAAAGGCCGGTAGCGTCTGCATCAGGTCCAGCACCGGTTCCGCCGCGCGGTAGGCCCGCGCCGATTTACCGAACCAAATACCCAGAGGAATGCCGATTACCACGCATAGCAACACGGCTGCACCTACCAAAGCGACCGTCTCCATTGCGACATCCCAGTAACCCAGAAGTGCGATGTAAGCCAAAGAGGCGGCGGTGAAAATCGCCACACGCGGCCCCGCCGCACGCCACGCGGTGACGCAGATCACCAGCATCACGACCGGCCATGGCGATCCAATCAGTGCAATCGTCAACGCATCCAGGACCGAGCGCACCCCGGCGACGATCCCGTCGAACACGTCCCCGCCCGCAAGGGCTGCGGCGTCGATCTTGGCCTCCATCCAGCTGGCGAGGCTTGAGAACAGCGTGCCGCCATCTTCGCCTAGAAACAAGGCCGAGACCTCTTTCTCCGGGAACGCATCCAGCATCGCGAGCGAAGCATTGACGGTGAATTTATAGACGATCAGAGGCCCGATTGCGGCAATCAGAACGGCGCCCAGAACCGTGTTGCGCGTAGAGCGCCCGCTTTCAGTGCTGTCGGGATCGATCCGCCAGCGCGAATACTGCTTTTCGTAGATGCGGTCCGCATAAAGCCCCTGCACAAGCTTGAACACCAGCAACATCGCCAAGCCAATCAGCATGATCCCCAGCGATTCCGACTGGGCGGCCGCGGCTTTTTCAAAACTGCTGTCTGCCGCCTTCTGGATGTTCTCGGCCAATTTGGTGAACCGGTCGATATCGCCCTGCTCGGTCGCTGCGGCGGCGCGTTCCAGCAGCTCGTTCGCACGGGCTTGTTGGCGCTCGGCGCGTTCGGCCATGTCGGCGCCGGGATTGCCCCAGGCCCCACGTCCGATTTGCACCCACGCGATGATTTCAAGAATCAGGAAGGTCCAGAACATCCCCCAAATCGCGCGCGAGGCGGACCAGAACGGGCCCAGCGCCGCCGCCCATTTATTGAACGTGTTTGGCACCGCGCTGGTCGCATCATGGATCTTGTGAAAAGCGTTGACGTAGTAATCCCCGTTCGGACCCGAAAATTCGTGGATCGAGCGGTCAAGTACGTCGCGATCCACCTCGATATCCGAGGCGGCAGTGACTTTCAGTTCGGTGGTTGCGTCAGTCATTTTTGCCCCCCTGAATACCGCGCAGCAGACGCGGCTTGGTCACGACACCCACGTCGCTGCCACCATCCGTAATGATCACCGGCAGTTCGGTGTTAACGGCCAAGTCAATCAACTGGTCCAGATCAGCACCTTCATCGGCACGCGGCGCGCCTTCGGTCGGGCCGGAATAGCTGGCCAGCGGCTCCATGATCGAATGGGCTTTGACCAGTTTCAGTTTGGAAATCCCCTGCACAAATTCGCGCACGTAATCGTCGGCGGGGTTCATGACGATATCTTCGGGCGTGCCAATCTGCACGATCACACCGTCCTTCATGATGGCGATGCGATGGCCGATGCGGATGGCCTCGTCCAAGTCATGCGTTATAAACAGCGTGGTCTTTTTCAGTTGCGCCACCAGCGCCTTGAACTGATCCTGCAACTGCAAGCGGATCAATGGGTCGAGGGCTGAGAACGGCTCATCCATCAACAGAATCTCGGGGTCTGAAGCCAGCGCGCGGGCGATGCCAACACGTTGCTGCATCCCGCCCGACAGTTCTTTGGGCAAGCGATCCTCATAGCCTGTCAGGTCTACCAGACCCAGCGCATGGTCGGACACCGCCCAACGCTTGGATTTCGACACCTTCCGAATCTCTAACGGGTAAGCCACATTATCGCGGACCGAGCGGTGCGGCATCAGCGCCATATGCTGAAACACCATCCCGATCTGTTGGGCGCGAATGCGACGCAATTCGGATTCCGAGATTTTTGAGACATCCTGCCCCATGATCTCGATCTTACCCGCAGTCGGTTCGATCAGCCGGTTCACATGTCGAACCAGAGTGGATTTGCCGGACCCTGACAGGCCCATGATGCAGAAAATCTCGCCACGCGGCACCTGGAAGGTTGCGCCCTGCACACCTACGACACAGTTAAAGCGTTCAAGCACCTCGGGTTTTCCAATACCCTCGCTGCGCACAGCCGCCATGGCCTCTTCGGCGCGCGCGCCAAAGATTTTCCAGACATTTTCAAGTTTTACGACAGGTTCGTCCATTTGCCCCTCATATGCGGGGTTTTCCCCGATCTATATGCAAAGGGCCGCCGCGAACTGGTCGCGACGGCCCCCTGGGAATGCGTCTTAGTTGGTCAGCCAGTTCAGAACGGTATCTTCGTTGTTGGCCACCCATTCGCGGGCAAAGTCTGCTGCTTCCACATTGTCCACAGCAAGGGCCTTGCCCATCGCGCTCAGGTCGTCACCCTGCATTTGGTAGTTGCGGAACAGAGCGGCCACCTCGGGGTAGGCGTCTTCCAGCTCCTTGGCGTAGTGGAGATGCAGCGTGGCGCCGTTCCAGGCCGAGGACGCCTCGGATTTATCCAGCCAGTCGGGATCATCTGTGGGCTGCACGATGGTCCAGGTTGCCGGATCATGGGCGGGCTCTTCCAGAACGGTCAGGTCCTGTGTCACAAAGATGTAGTGTGGGCTGTAGCAGAAGCCGATCCACGGATCGCCGGCCTTGGCGGCGTTGGCCAGATTCGCATAGGCGATGGTTTCTTCGTACTCGGTCAGATCGAAAATCTGATCATAGCCATAGGACTTGGCCCGGATTTTTTCGACCACGGTCGAAGCCCAGCCCGGCGCACCGATCCAAACCTCGGGCGTTCCGTTGCCGTCGGTGTCAAAGATTGCCATCTTGTCCGGATCGCTCAGATCGTCGATGGACTTGATGTCATATTTTTCAGCTGTCGCCGTGGGCACACACATGCCCTGCTCGGCCTGAACCGGGTTTTCGTTCATAACCACGGTGCCGTTATCTTTGACATAGGTGTCATGCAGGTTCTGCTGGTTCGGCATCCAAACCTCGGGGTGGACATGCATCGCGCCAGAATCCATCGCCTCGAACACGATCGGGTTGGTGCCGTTCTGAAGCTCCACGTCCAAGCCCAGGTTTTCTTCGATCACAACTTCAAGGATATGCGCCGTGGCGTTCACCGATGCCCAGTTTGGCACACCGATCACGATATCTGCGGCAAGCGCGGGACCTGCGGCAAGAGCTGCTGCACTTCCCATAAGTGTGGTGAGTTTCTTCATCTTACATCTCCATGTTGGGCGTTCGCGATGCTGTTCTTTCGGCAAATGCCGGTCCCGCACCTTACAAACAGTCTCGGGAAGCTCTAACTCCCCGGATTTTTTGGCCAGCGGCTCGACGCGCCGGATTGGCCAGAAAAGTGAAGCATGGTGACGCAACACCCATCAAGCCCTACGGAGGACAAATACATGTATTTGATATCATCGTATATTAGTTTCGAAAATTTCCGAACTATTAACCAACGTCTGAAACAACAGCCGCAGGCAAAGTCTCGCTCCACTTGCTCAAATCGTCCAGAATGCCCAGCGCGCTGCGGCCAAGTTCGGTGACAGAGTATTCGACCGAAACGGGCGATGTCTGTAGCACGTGTCGCTTCACTAAACCTTGTGCCTCAAGCTGACGCAAACGCTCGGTGATCATCTTTTTGCTGGCACCTGTAATCATGCGGGACAAGTCATTGAATCGCACGGGCCCGTCTTTCAGGTGCCATAGGATCGAACCCGTCCACTTACCGCCGATGATCCGCATCCCGCGCTCGACCGAGCAAGGCTCGAGGCAGGCTTCTGCCACTTGTTTTCTCCCCCGATTATCCTGACTGACCTTTGCACGCATGGCATATCCCTTATGAAAAAGAAGGTTACTAAAAGTATACTGGTTGCTTTTTATCTCCGCCACCCCCAACTGCTTGGAAACGACATTCCCGAAATTGAAAAAAGGGCATAGACATGAGCAATATCCTGATCCTCAACGGCACACAGCCTTATGAAGCGGCCCCCGGTGCTCTGAACTCCAGCCTGACCGAACAAGCCAGCACCCAGTTGCGCACGCTGGGCCATGATGTCCGGGTGACTACGGTCGCCGAAGGCTATGATGTCGACACAGAAGTCGCGAACCACTTGTGGGCGGACACTGTCATCATGCAATTCCCGGTGAACTGGATGGGCGTGCCGTGGGTCTTCAAGAAATACATGGACGAGGTCTATACCTCGGCCATGGATGGACGGTTTGCACATGGCGATGGGCGCACCAGTGACGCCCCTAAGTCCAACTACGGTATGGGCGGCGTGTTGCACGATAAAAGCTATATGCTGTCAGTCACGTTCAACGCCCCGGTCGAAGCGTTCAACAACCCAACCGAGCCCTTCTTTGCCGGCGATAGCGTAGATGACCTGCTGAAACCGCTGCACCTAACGGCGAAATTCATGGCGATGAAGCCTCTGCCGACTTTTGCCGCGTTTGATGTTATGAAGAACCCGACGATCGAGGCAGATTTTGCCCGATTCCAGACGCATCTGAATTCTACATTCGCCGAGGCAGACGATGTCGCAGCCTGATATTCACCTGTACACCGCAGGAACGATGAACGGTTATAAGCCGGTCATTTTTCTGGAAGAGGCCGGAATTCCTTACGACCTCACCCATATCAACTTTTCCAAACAAGAACAAAAAGCGCCAGATTATCTGGCGCTGAATCCCAACGGTAAAATACCGACGATTTATGACCGGTCCGAGGGGCGCGCCATATTCGAAAGCGGCGCGATCCTGTGGCACCTGGCCGAAAAATACGGAAAGTTCCTGCCGGAAGACCCGATCAAACGATCCGAAGTCATGCAATGGGTTTTCTTTCAGGTCGGTCATATCGGGCCCATGATGGGACAGGCGATGTATTTCCAACATATCGCCGCCCCCAATGGGCACGACGAACCGTTCTCGATCCGCCGTTATGTTGATGAAAGCCGCCGCCTGCTAGAGGTTATGGACACACGGCTTGAAGGGCGCGACTGGATCGCCGCAGATGAATACACCATCGCGGATATGATGCTTTACCCGTGGGCGCGGGCCTATGTCTGGGCACGGGTCAAGGTGGACGATCTACCTCATCTGAACGCCTGGTTCGAACGCATCGACGCCCGGCCCGCCGTTCAGAAAGCGTTGACCATTCCCAAGGCAAACCCCCAATTCTGGGACTCAAGCGCCGATGCGTCGGCCTTTGCCAAAGAAAACGCCGCGCGGTTTGCGGGCGACGTCAAAAAATAGAAGCCCTAAGCATCATATGCGAGAATGAGGTGCTCTGCGGCCTCGGTCAGTTCGGGAAAGCGTGACCGTTCTTTGACGTACAAAAAGACCTGCCTTTGATCCTGCAGGTCTTTTATCTCGCGAAAGGCGGTGGCTTCGGGAATGAACTCTGCCACCGTTTGAGGCAAGACCGTCGCCCAATTGCCCGTCCTGACCATCGTAATCAAAGAATGTGTGTTGCGGATCGTGATGTCAGCCTGATCAATCGCTTGGTGAAACTGCGGCGACGTGATCAGGTCGCACAGGCTGTTTCGAATGAACGGCACGGTCCCCAGATCGGCAATACACGGGGGTTCAACCTGCCGGATCAGCGGGTGATCGGCAGCACAGACCAGCCCGAACCGGTCTTGTAACAAGGGCTTGGTATGAAAACCGTTCAGCGCGTGATGCCCCGAGGCAATTCCGATATCCGCCTTCCCTTCGACCAATGCATCCAGGACCTGCTGCGTGTCAGTGTCCCGCAGATCAACCTTCGCCCCAGGAAAGCGTTGTGTCAGGTGCCTCAGAACACGCGGAAACACCAGCGCAGCGACAGATGGCACCGATGCGATTCGCAGCAACCCCTGCTCGGCCGAAGCTACGGCTTCAATGTCACCTACGGCTTGATCGAACTGACGCACCTGTCTCAACGCAAGCTCAAAAACTTGCTCTCCCAAAGGGGAAAGACGATTCTTGCGTTCGCCTTCGAACAGTTTGCGACCCAAATGGCCTTCCAGTTGCTTAAGCGTCATGGAAACGGCTGACTGAGTTCGCCCCAGTCGGTCCGCAGCCTCGGTCAAGTTTCCGGATTGAACCACGGTACAAAAACATCGCAGGGTTTCGATCTTAATCGCCATATTTCAATTTCCCTGAAGTTTTCTTCACCTGTTTGAATTTGACTGATGGTAAACGAAAAAGCCATGCTCTGTGCAACTCTTGTTTTCTCTGAGGCGTGGTGTGACCAAACTGAACCTGATTGCCGGCAACTGGCTGGCTGGTGACTCTGAAATCGAAAACCGCAACCCGTCGGATCTGAGCGATCTTGTCGGCATGTTCGCCCAGGCCAGCGTGGACCAGCTGGACGCAACGCTAGAGCAGGCGCGCATTGCGCAGGCTGAGTGGGCGACGTATCTGCCTGAACGCAAGCAAGCTGTTCTGAACGCCATCGGCAACGAGCTGATGGCCCGCGCCGAGGAGTTGGGCACGCTGCTGTCGCGCGAGGAAGGCAAACCGCTGGCCGAAGGCAAAGGCGAGGTTTATCGCGCGGGACAGTTCTTTACCTATTACGCAGCCGAGTGTCTGCGTCAGATCGGTGAGAATGCCGACTCTGTCCGCCCCAGCGTTGAGATTGACGTGCGGCGCGAACCCGTGGGCGTCGTCGCCATCATCAGCCCATGGAACTTTCCCACCGCGACCGCCTCATGGAAAATCGCACCGGCGCTGTGCTACGGCAATGCGGTGGTATGGAAGCCTGCTAACATCACCCCTGCATCGGCTGTAGCTTTAACCGAGATCATTGAACGGCAGGATATCCCCAAGGGCCTGTTCAGTTTGGTGATGGGATCGGGGCGCAGCATCGGTCAGCGTCTGGTGGAAAGCCCCAAGGTGAACGCGATTTCATTCACCGGGTCGGTGCCGGTGGGCAAAGGGATTGCGGCAGCGGCCATCCAGAACCTGACCAAGGTGCAGATGGAGATGGGGTCCAAGAACGCGCTGGCCGTCATGGACGACGCCGATCTTGATCTGGCGGTGACGCTGGCGCTGGGTGGCGCGTTTGGGGGCACCGGGCAGAAATGCACTGCCTCGTCGCGGCTGGTTGTTCATGCGGGTATCCATGATGCGTTCGTCGAGAAACTGGTCGCAGGTACGCAAGCGATGAAAGTCGGTCACGCGCTGGAGGATGGCACCCAGATGGGGCCGGTCGTCAGCGAACAGCAATTGCAGGAAAACCTCGCCTATGTCGATCTGGGCAAATCTAAGGGCGCCGAGCTGGCCTGCGGCGGCGCGCGGCTGGAGATGCCTCATGACGGATTCTACATGTCGCCTGGGGTGTTCCTGAACACCACCAACGACATGCGCATCAACCGCGAAGAAATGTTCGCGCCGCTGACCAGCGTAATCAAGGTTGGCAGCTATGATGAGGCGCTGAGCATCGTCAACGACACCAATTTCGGCCTGACTTCGGGAATCGTGACCCAAAGCCTCGCCCGCGCCACGCATTTCCGCCGAAACGCTCGCACGGGCGTGGTCACCGTGAACTTGCCGACCGCCGGAACCGACTATCACGTCCCCTTCGGCGGACGCGGCGACAGCTCTTACGGCCCCCGCGAACAGGGAAAAGCGGCAGCTGAGTTCTACACCACCGTCAAAACCGCCTATATCAGCGCCGGGACGCCGGTCTGATGCGCATCGACGGGCTGCAATATGCCAACTGGTCGGAAAAGATTTTCCGACAACTGCGCGAAGGTGGCCTGGATGCGATCCACGTCACCATCTCTTATCATGAGAATTTCCGCGAAACCGTCCTGAACTTTGAAAAGTGGAACCGCTGGTTCGATCAATTCCCCGACCTGATCATGAAAGGCCGTTGGGCCAGCGACATCGACACAGCGCGCGAAACCGGACGGACGGCTGTTTTCTTCGGCTTTCAGAACCCCTCGCCCATCGAAGACGATATCGGTCTGGTCGAAATCCTGCACGATCTGGGTGCCCGGTTCATGCAGTTGACCTATAACAACCAATCCCTGCTGGCCACCGGCTGCTATGAGGCCGAAGATACCGGCATCACCCGCATGGGCAAGCAGGTGATCAAAGAGATGAACCGCGTCGGCCTTGTCGTGGATATGAGTCACTCGGCTGACCGATCCACAATCGAGGCCGCTGAACTGTCCGAGCGTCCCATCGCCATCACGCACGCCAATCCGCATGACTGGTCGCCTGCACTGCGCAACAAGCGCGATGTGGTGATCCGCGCGGTGACGGACCATGGCGGGATGCTCGGCTTTTCGGTCTATCCGCATCATCTGAAAAACAAATCAGCCTGCACGCTGGACAGTTTCTGCGAGATGATCGCCCGCACTGCCGACAAATACGGCGTTCAGCATCTGGGGATCGGCACTGACCTGTGTCAGGACCAACCCGACAGCGTGGTCGAGTGGATGCGCGTCGGGCGCTGGACGAAAGAAATCGACTATGGCGAAGGCTCGGCTTCGGCGCCCGGTTTTCCGCCCATGCCAAACTGGTTTCAGGACAACCGCGATTTTGGGAATATCGAATCCGGACTACGTTCCGTGGGTATGAACGAAGATGAGGTCTCAGGTATCATGGGCGGCAACTGGTATCGTTTCTTTGCTGAAAACTTCGGACCACGCGCATGATCGATCTGCACCGCGATATTGCACGCCGAGACCCCGCGCAGGTCATGCGACTGTCGCGATTGGGGTCGCTGCACCAATGTCGCCTTAGTTTCATGCGGCAATTGACCCGGCGGATGGCCCGCGAGAACTGGCGTTTTACCC
The DNA here is from genome assembly GCF_040371315.1 of Ruegeria sp. HU-ET01832. Lineage (NCBI taxonomy): Bacteria > Pseudomonadati > Pseudomonadota > Alphaproteobacteria > Rhodobacterales > Roseobacteraceae > Ruegeria > Ruegeria sp. HU-ET01832. The sequence continues at coordinate 917,042 of NZ_BAABWL010000002.1, read as the reverse complement.
GGCCCGTTTTTGACATCGACACGAACGGGGTGGGTCATGCGGTCTATACCGCGCACGGCCCTGAACGCGCTTATTCACTGGTTGCTTTCGCTCATGACCTGCCGCCCGAGCAACGCTCCGACCGCGTGATAGCCGAGGCTTGGGACGCCACATTTACCCTGTTCGATGGCATCCCCACGACCGAAGACATTGACCGCCTGTCTCAAAACGTCCCCTTGCAAGAGGCCGGGCGGATCAGCGAAAGCGAGTTGTCTCTGTCTCGCGCCAACCGTTCGGTCCGGCTTTGGGCGCATGTGGTCGACGCGCTGGCAGCAGGCACACAGCCGGACCCCGAGCAGATCTATCAGGTGGGCTACCTGATGCGCACCACGGCTGTTTATGGATCGGGCAAGTTCGGGGCGGCTGATCGTGAGAAAACTGCCGACCGCCCGGAACTGAGCGCCCCTTTCCAAACCGAGATGCTGTCGGTTTATCTGACCCGCACCTTCGTGCGCGATCTGGTGCAACATATGGCGCGGGTCAAAGGGGGCGATGAAACAGCCAGTCTGGACCCGGCGATTGCGCAGTGGCTGGGCATCGGCAATTCGACCGGTCTGGGAATGGCGCCGTTCATCATTAATCACCCCGTTCTGTTCAACAACTGGATCATGGTGCGCGAAGAGGCCATCGCGCGGGTGCGGTCCGTGCCACACGCCACACCGGACCGCATGGCACAGTTCCGCGCGATTTTCGAACGCAGCAAGCTGTCGGTGTCGTGGTGGCGCTCGGATCATCCGGTTCAAATCGACAAACTGGCCGCGCTCAAAACTGATCTGGACATGCTCACCGCCGAGCTGGCCAAGCGCGACCTGACCGAACACCACCCATGGGACGCTCTTATCCGCTGGTCCGAAGATCATCTGAGTGAAGAGGGGCAAGAATTGCTGGCCTCGCTGATTCTGGAACCTTATGGCGATTTGGTCGACGGTCTGGTCGATTGCATGGCCGACAGCAACGCAGGCGCGCAGATGATCGACGGCAGAATGAGCGTCGCACAGGTGCGCGCGCTGATCCGGCAGAGTTTTGACTGGGCGCTTGATCTTGACTGGCAGGAACAAGCCAACTGCGCCCGCGCATGGTACGTGTCCGAAGAAAAGCTGGAACCCCGCCTTGGCGAACGTTTCGAAGAACCAATCGCGGAGTACGAACAACCTCTGGCCCCTGCACGGGATGCGGCCGCTGCTTATCGCGCCCTTGAGGATTGGGAGGACACTGACAAGATCGCCGCGTTTCTCCTGCGCCATCCGGAACATCGCCACACCATAAGACGCGCGCAGATCGGTCGCGTCGCCCCGTACGGAGAAATCCGCGACAACACAATCAGTGCAAACGTGTTGCCCATCGACATGCTAAGGGCAAAACTATCATTCTTTGGAGCAACGCAGTTCGACCCGCGCTCGGACCGGTGGGTTCGCATCTGCATGTATTCTGGCGCGCCCTACCCGGACGAACTGAATACCGAAAACGCAGATCTTTGGGTTTACCCCGAGGCGCTACAATGAACCTGTCACTGAACGAGGTCGAAGCCACTGCCAAACGGGCAATGCGCGGTGTCGGACATAGCTGGGGTCACGCAGAAGAGGCCGCCAAGGCTACTCGCTGGCTTTGTGCTCAGGGTATGGACGGGACCGGGGCGTTAGCAAAACTGGCGAAACTACAAAGCGCGCAACCAAGTTTGCCCGCTGCCGACTGCCCTATTGCCGCCGGAGCACATCTTTCGGACCACGCTGCTGAGTTGCGCAAAGAAGACATCGCGTTGCGGGACATTGTTTTCCCGGTTTTACTTTTGCCCTTCGCAGCCAACGTGGCGCGGTTTTTGGAAACCCCCGTTTCCGTGACAATGGATAAGACACAGTTTGTGACCGATGGGTTTGCCCTCACCACGGCCTTTTCGGTCCCCGAACAAGCAAGCCAGATCACAATAAAGCGGGGCGGGATAATGATCCAAACCCATCCTCAGTGCACACGTGCCACGCCCGACCCTGCAGACTGGTCCGAGCTGAATCGCCTTGCCCACTTCACCTATGCCCCCGCAACCGAGGACTCCCGCCTGCGCGGGGCCGGAGCGGGTCTGTCTGACAACGATTGATGAGACCCAAAATGACCGAGACCCGCACCCTGACATTGACCCAGATCGAAGATCTGGCTTTTCGCGCCCTCGTTGCCGCTGGTACGACCGAAGCAAATGCGCGCCCCTTGGCGGTTGCAACTGCTGCAACCGAAGCAGACGGCGTCTCTAGCCACGGGCTTGCCTACATCCCGATCTACTGCGAGCATGTTCAATGCGGGAAAGTCGACGGTGCCGCCCAACCGGTGCTGTCACGCCCACGTTCGGGTGTTGTGAACGTGGACGCCGCCACGGGATTTGCGCATCCCGCAATTGATTTGGGGTTCGAGGCGCTGCTGCCTGCCGCCCGCGAACAGGGAATAGCGGCGCTCGCCATTCGCAACAGCTATAATTGCGGTGTTCTGGGGTATCACACGTTCCGGATTGCACAGGCTGGTCTGGTCGGGTTGGGATTCACCAACGCGCCAGCCTCAATCGCTCCGTCCGGGGGATCAAAACCTGTGGTCGGGACTAATCCGTTCTCGATCGCGGCTCCGGGCGCGAACGGGCAACCTTCGCTGATGATCGACCAAAGCGCCAGCACCATTGCGAAAAGCGAAGTCATGAAACACGCCCGAGAAAGCAAACCGATCCCGGTAGGCTGGGCGCTGGACGCAGACGGCAATCCAACAACAGACCCGGCAGTTGGATTGAAAGGGTCGATGGCGCCGTCCGGAGGTTACAAGGGTGTCGGCGTCGCCCTATTGACCGAGGTTTTGGCTGCCGCGCTTACGGGTGCCACTCTTGGCCTTAACGCATCTCCGTTTTCAGGTACTGTTGGCGGACCACCCAAAACCGGGCAGTTTTTCATTGCCATTGATCCAGCGGCCACGTCGCAAGACGCATTCGCCTCTGGTCTTGGCGAATTGGTTGACGCGATCCGATCCCAGGACGGCGCTCACCTTCCAGGAGACGGCCGAGCCGCCAACCGCGCCACGGCGCAGGCAAATGGCGTAGCTGTCAGCACAGCAACTTTGGACAAGGTCGAAGCGGTTCTAGGAGTTTGAAAATGGCCACCGGGCAGTGCTAGCGCACGCCATAGACAGTCATCGTAGAAGTTTCCGGCGTTCGGATCAGTTCCAGAAAGTCTGGGACACTTCCCGATTTTAAATCCAGGCTGAATCCCGAATACCCAATTCGAGACAACCCTAACAATACCGAATCATGGCCACATGTCACAACGTAGGTCACGCCATGTTCTTCAATTATTTCTTTCGCCGTTTCGGCATCCTTGGCAATCGAAAGTCGGGTTTGTGCCAGTATTCCCGAACCGTTTCGATGATATGGCGCCGCCAAAACTCTATGGGGGGTGTTGACCAGAACGTTGGTTCCAAAGTCCCAACTGACCGCGACCGTACCTTTCGGCAATCCGGCTAGCGCAGCGACCGATTCCTGCGTCCAGCATTCGCCCAAAGCAACGTTCCCACCGTATTCAGGTACTGATGCATAGTCAGTGGTCGGGAAAAGTCGGACATAAACCGAAAAACCGTACCCCCAAACCCCCGGCAAGATCGCAAGCAAAGGAATCCATATCAATACAAGAGAAAACTCGCCAAAGCGGCGTCGTAAGACACAACGCGCTTGGGTAACACATTTCACCAACGGGAACACCGAAAGTACCAACAGGCCAAGAGAACCACGAATCTGATACACAGTAATCGCCAAGGCTACGCCGAGCAGGATAGAAAATGATATCCACTCTGTGCGCCTAGCCCGATCCGCCCTGATTTGGAATAAACTGGCGAGCAGACCAAAGAACCCTGCGACGTAATACACGATATAGACATCGTTATAACCAGCGACACCATTGATAATATCGAGCAGGCCGCCTGTTTCAGAGACATGGTCCAGCCAAAATACTTTTAGGTCTGGGTCAATCGCATCCAACGGGTTTTGTGTGCACGCTGGAAAAAACGCGATTGACACTAACCCAACAGCTGCAAAGGCAAAAGCAAGACGCAACACCCTTTGCCATGCAAGTTCGGGTGTTTTTAAGGCAAGAATGTAAAGAGTACCGCTGCTCAGAATGACAGGGGCTGCAAGGTCGCGCGACAACGCATCACAAAACCCGCCCGCATAAGCCGCAGCAGGAGCTGAAAGCAGGAAAATCACGCACATACCCAAGCCAATTCCCGCACATATGTACATGACCTGCCTTTGTCGGGATTTACCGTGGTAGACCCAAGCACAGGCAATGCAAAAACATATCACGGCTAGCAGAGGAAGGTTTTCGATACCAATGGCTAGGCTGACCGAAATCGCAATGCCGCCGGCAATCAAACGCCTGATACTTCCAAATGGCGAAACCATCGCCAGAAGGGCAGTCAGCAATAGGACCATCTGGACGTTGTGGTGGTCGATACTTCCCGGCTGGAACCTTCCGTCGAAGCCGATGATGATACTGAACAAAACGGCAGTGTAAAAAAGCGCGGAACCACCAGCCAAAGCAAACATGATCTTTGCGGATACCAACATAGCCGCCGCAAGTGTGACAAGTGGCCAGATGAGCAAAGCGAGGTACTCGGCATAGGCGCGATCAAAAAAAACTTCGAAAAGTAAAATCAATCCGGCAATTGGCAAGTCGACCAAACGCGACCAATGCATAAGTGTACCGCCATCAACGCCAAGACGGTATTGCACCAAATCAAACCATCCCTGCCCTGCCAAAAAATCGCGCACTATGACAAGACGCATGGCGGCATCGTTGTCTAGATCCAGCAACAACTCTGTCGCTTCGGGCGCACGCAATATCTGCCGCACCGCAACGAGTGAAAAAAACACTACAAATGCGATTACACCTGAGGCGACAGTTGCTTTTTGTTTTTCGTGCATATCCTCACCTGTTCGGATCATCGCACAAGGATAGGCGGTATTTAACGCGCTATCACCTAGGTCAATGTCATTTGGTCTTGCCATCAGTTTTTCCGCTTACAGGATGACGGCTCAACAAATTGATACTAAATTATTATTTCCATAATTCCCCCTGACACCCGCCGCCATTTCAGCATTGGCGTTCAATTTCATTGCCCCGCGTCTGATCTTGTTTCGGTAACGTCCGACCACGTCGAGGCAGAAGAATTCCAAGGTGGCGGATAGCTAAGGTAAGCAATGCGTCGCGCTTCCCTCCGCCCCCGCGCAACAGTGTCAAGAAGCACAGCGCAAACAAAGGACAAAACTGCGATCACGAAACCTGAAAGCGCCGTAAACAGTGACGGGATTCGTTCGACAAGGCCAGTCTCCAGAAACTCCCGGAAGACCGAGGCAAAAACCACCAGAGACGGCAGAAATGCACACACTGCGATCGCTGAAAAGAACTGCATAGGCTTTTCTTCCTTCAGCATCAGCCCGATCATTCGCAGGATCCTAAAACCGTCGGCAACAGAGGATAGTTTGGAGTTCGAACCCTCCATGCGAGCCCGATATGGAGTGTCCATCTCATCAATCGGAAGCCTGAGTTGCAACGCAAAAACCGTTAATTCGGTTTCGATGTCGAAACCACGGGAATGAGCAGGAAAAGTCTTTGCAAAGCGGCGACTGAACACGCGGTATCCTGAAAGCAGATCTCCGACCTTACATTTGAATAACCATTCAACCAAACCTGTTAAAACTCGATTTCCGAACCGATGACCTGGACGGTAGGCCGCTTGCTCTGTACTGCTCCGATTTCCGGTGATCATGTCAAAATTCCCGGACACGAGCCGCTCTATCAGGGCCGGTGCGCTGGCCGCGTCATAGGTGGCATCGCCATCAGCCATGACATAAACGTCCGCGTCAATGTCGGCCAACATCCGGCGGACAACGCTACCTTTCCCCGGGCTGGCCTCAAACCCTACAACAGCGCCTGCTTCTTTGGCCACCTGCGCTGTGTTGTCAGTAGAATTATTGTCAAAGACATAAATGGTAGCATCTGGCAAAGCATCCTGAAATGCTGTCACTGTTGGACCGATGGCCACACTTTCATTGTAACTTGGCAATATCACCGCCACTCGCAAGCTGGCAGGCAGAGTCCTTTCGGGTTCTACAGTTTTCAAAACAACAAGTCCCGTGTCCAAATGCGGTTGCAGGTTGGGCCTGGCAATGCTGTTCAGCAAGACGTTTGCCACTAGCAGGCTGCCGTCGCGGAAGAATGTTGCCTAATCGCAGCAAATGCATTCGATCGCTTCCTCTTCTGTCCATGAAGATCGCCAGCCTCTGGACCCACTTCGGATCGGACGTATAACGGGTGTGGTAATTGACCAAACCCAAGCCGAAACCCAATGCGACGAGAAACAACCAACAAACTGCGCTTCGTTCTCGAGGACATCCTTCCCGCGTTTGTTCGAGACTCCGCTTTGTTCCGCATTCTGGCCGAATTAGCCTGGGGAAAGCACATATCGCGGCTTGCCGATTTCCGTAGTCGCGCCCCTTTTCTGACAAATGATGAGTACGAAGCACTCTACCGCGAGCATCCAAGGGTTCATGACGAGACTGACTGCTCTGACAAGTGTATCAACAAGATTGCACAAGAACTGGTCGAAGGATCAATCTGCGATGTCGGATGTGGCACCGGTGCGCTACTGACCAGACTGGCTGAACGTCGCCCCGGCCTGACCCGTAAGGTTGGCGTAGATTTCGTTGTAGATGATGCCGCCGCATTGGAAGGGATCGAAGGCATTTCAGCTCGCATCGAGGAACTGCCTTTTGAGGACGGTGAATTCGACAACGTGGTTTGCACGCATGTGATCGAACATATTCTGGATTACCGCGCAGCAATTGCCGAACTACGTCGCATCACTCGTAAGAGACTGATTATAATCGTTCCGCGCGAACGAGAATACCTGTATACTTTCAATCCACACTTCAATTTCTTCGCTTACCCACATTCGTTTCTACGCGCGATGATTCCGGTTCCGGATGACTTTGTTTGTATTGATATCGGACGCGACATTTACTACCGCGAAGATATAACCAGTTAAGAAAAACGGTTAGTTCTCGCAAAGCCTGTTGAGTAGAACAACGCGGGAAATGCCAATTCAACACACAGCGCGCATCATATTCACACCTGAAACCCACCCAAATATGCTGAAAAGCATAACGCTCAGCTGAACGCGTGGTTTTGAGCTGCAATGCGCGGAAACCTGAGCCTCAGACAGCGGTTCGTTCAAGAAGCACTAACGACTTGGAAAAAAGTCCCTGCGCTTCGGGTCAACCGATACCTATGACGGGATTTCCTTCAGACCGAGTATCCGTCAAGGACGTCTTGTTCGTTTGTAACGTGACCGAAAGGCATGTGAACAGGGATACACCCGATCCGGTTCATTCCGGCCGGACCGGATATCGATCCCCTTTTTCGTCAATCAGGATCAGCCGGTCGCCGCTGCGCACGTACAAATCGCAGCGACCGAACCCGTTGCGGTAAGCGATGCAGACGCTGCCGTCCTCGGCGATGGAATAGGTGCCAAAGGCGGCGTCTCCGCTGGCGTAGGTGTAGGAATATGAGCCTCCAGCCGAAAATTTGGCTTGCCCGTCATCAAAGAAGGTCAGCGTGCGTCCAGCCAAGGCATCCAGTTCTTCGGACGACAGGGGGACGTCTCCGGGTTTGGTGGGCCATTCGGCGGCAAGGGCGGGGCCAGCACTCAGCAAGGCGAGGATCAATAGTCGCGTCATGGTTACAGTCTAGACCGAACTGCTCTGCAACAGGCATGACATTGCAGTGAAAGGTTAGGCGACCATCTGTTCGGCTTTCTTCAGGTCGACCGAAACCAGCTGGCTAACGCCCTGTTCCTGCATGGTCACACCGAAAAGCCGGTCCATCCGTGCCATCGTCACCGCGTGGTGGGTGATGATCAGGAACCGCGTGTCGGTCTGGCGGCACATCTCATCCAGCAGGTCGCAGAAACGCGTCACGTTAGCATCGTCCAGAGGCGCATCGACCTCGTCCAGCACACAGATCGGCGCGGGGTTGGCAAGGAACACACCAAAGATCAGCGCGGTTGCAGTAAGAGTCTGTTCACCGCCCGAGAGCAGGCTGAGCGTCGAGAGTTTCTTGCCCGGTGGCTGGCACATAATCTCAAGCCCCGCATCCAGCGGATCGTCGCTTTCAACCATGACCAGATTGGCCTCACCGCCACCAAACAGGTGCTTGAACAGCATGGCAAAGTTCGAGTTCACCTGTTCAAACGCGGTCAGTAGACGCTCGCGACCTTCACGGTTGAGACTGGCGATGCCGCTGCGCAGGGCTTTGATCGCCTCTTCCAGATCGGCCTTTTCGCTGTTCAGCGTGTCGAATTCTTCCTGGACTTCTTTGCTGTCCTCTTCGGCCCGCAGGTTTACCGCCCCCATCGCGTCGCGCTGGCGTTTGTGGCGGTTAACCTCGGCCTCCAGCGCGTCGGCGGCGGGCATCTGGTCGGGGTTCACGTCCAGCTGGTTAAGTAACTGGTTTGGCGTCAGCTGCTGATCCTCGGCGATGCGTTCCGCAGCGGCGGTTACGCTTTCCTTGGCCGCGTCACAGCGTGCCTCGGCGGCGGCCCGGCTTTCGCGCGCTTCCGAGGCCAGACGTTCCGCATCACGTTCGGCCATCACCCATTCGCGCTGCTGAGCCTCAGCTTGAGCCAGCTTGTCAGCAGCCTCTGCCCGGCGCGTTTCGGCGGTTTCGATCAGTTCGTTCAGTTCCTCGCGCGCCTCAGCGATTTCGCCGGGGGCGGCCATCGCGTCGGTCAGCTCCTCCTCAGAGCTTTCCTTGCGCTCAGCCAGTTCCGAGATGCGTTTTTCCGCCGTCTCCAATCGGTGTTTCCAGCCGCTGAGGTCTTTCTTGACCTCCTGGCTGCGACGGGTCCGTGCTTCGCCCTCGCGGCGCAATTCGTCATGGGTCGAGCGGTGGGTCAGCATGGTGATCCGAGCGGCTTCGACAGTTTGTTTGATGTCTTCGACCTGCGCGCGGGCGCTGTCCAGATCGCCCAAGCCAGCGAGCGCGCCCTCGGCCTCGCGCAGTTGGGCGCGGGCGGACATGGCGTCTTCCTTGTGGCGATCCACGGCCAGCGTCAGGGTTTCCAGCTTGCCCTGCGCCAGATTGCGATCCGCCTCGGCCCGACTGAGCGCGCGTGCAGTTTCGGCCATACGTTGATCGGCGGACCGTCGCGCGTCGCGCGCACGGCGGTCAGCCTCGGTCACGTCGGCCAGTTGCTGCGACAGGGCCTCATGCGCCGCCCGCGCGCCATCGGCCTGCGCCTCGGTCCGGGTGAGTTCCTGTTTCAACGCTTCCAGCTTGTTTAGCTGTTCAAGCCGCAGCGCGGCTGCACTAGGCGCGTCCTCGGCCCAGGCGCGGAACCCGTCCCAACGCCACAGATCGCCCGAGCGCGACACCAGCCGTTGACCGGGTTTCAACGCCGCCTGCAGCCGTGCGCCTTGGTCCCCGTCAACCAATCCGATCTGTGCGATCCGACGGCTGAGGCGATCTGGGCCCGACACATGCAGCGCCAAAGGTTCAGCTCCTTCAGGCAAGGGCTGATCCGCGTCGTACTCCGCGACCTCCACCCAGCCCGACGGCCCGTCACCGTCGACCAAAGGCGCGCGCAGATCATCCGCCAGCGCGGCACCCAGCGCCTTTTCATAGCCCGGAGCAACGCGCAGCAGGTCCATCACCTGCCCGCCCTCAGCGGTGTCACGTTCAACCAGCTTGGCCAAAGCGGTGGTCTCGGCCCGAATGGCCCCCAACTCACCCTCTGCCTCGGACCGTTGCGCGCGAGCTTCAGCCTCACGCGCTTGCGTCTCGCTACGCAGCTCATCGGCTGCGGCCAGCGCTTCTTCGGCAGCCTCGGCGGCCTCGCGGGCTTCTTCTTCACCCTCTTGCGCGGCCTCGAACGCCTCGGCCGCGCGGGTCAACGCCTCACGCGCCTCATTCACGGCACCGCGCGCCTTTTCTTCTTCGCCCTCGGACCGGGCCAGCGTTTTGCGGCTGTCCTCGACCAAACGTTGCGCCGATTGGTGACGGGCGACCAGACGGGCCATATCCTCGGTCTGTTGCGAGAGGTGATCCTCGCGATCCTGCAGCACCGAGGCCGCCTCACGCGCGATTTCCGCCGCCTCGGCCACCTTGTCATCGTGACCTTCAGCCGCCTTGGCCAGCTCGCGGGCTTCCCATTCCAGGCGTTCGATCATCTGGCCCGCGTCACGGTTCAAACCGCTTTCACGCTCGATATCATTGCCAAGTTGTTGAATACGGTTGGTCAGGGTTTCAATCGTCTGACGCGCGCGGGTTTCCTGATCAGAAAGCTGGTCCCGCTGCACCTGCTGACGTTGCAACACAGCGGCTGAGATGGCCTCTTCCTCGCGCAGGGGCGGCAGGGTCTCCTCAATCTCGGCACGTTTGGCAGCGGCGGCGCGCGCCTCGGCCTCGGCGCGCGAGGCCTCAGTAATCCGTTCGCGCAGCTTTTCCTCGGCCTGTTGACGGGCCATGTCGCCCTCTTTCCAGCGTCGGTACAGCAGCATCCCTTCGGCTTGCCGCAGCTGTTCACCAATCTCGCGATAGCGCGCAGCCTGACGAGCCTGACGCGCCAATTGCGCCAGCTGCGTGCCCAACTGTTCCAACACGTCATCAACGCGAGTCAGGTTGGACTCCGTGCCCTTCAGCTTCAGCTCGGCTTCATGCCGCCGCTGATAGAGACCCGAGATCCCCGCAGCCTCTTCCAGAATGCGCCGCCGCGCTCGGGGTTTGGCGTTGATCAGCTCGGCGATCCGGTTCTGCCCCACCAGCGCGGGCGAATGCGCCCCCGTTGAAGCATCCGCGAACAGCATCTGAACATCGCGCGCCCGCACATCCTTGCCGTTGGTCTTGTAGGCACTGCCCACATCGCGGGTGATCCGGCGGATGATCTCCAACTGATCGGTGTCGTTAAACCCCGAAGGCGCTAACCGTTCCGAATTGTCCATGGTCAGGACCACTTCGGCAAAGTTGCGCGCGGGTCGCGTGGCCGCCCCGGCGAAAATCACATCTTCCATCGCGCCGCCACGCATGGATTTGGGGCGGTTTTCGCCCATCACCCAACGCAGCGCCTCTAACAGGTTGGACTTGCCGCAACCATTCGGTCCCACCACACCGGTCAGCCCGTCCGCGATAATCAGATCGGTCGGATCGACAAAGCTTTTGAAGCCGGTGAGTTTGAGTTTGCTAAAACGCAAAGGCAATGAGTCCCGTGATTCCTATACGCTGGAAGTCTGCGCAACGGATTGGGGTCGAGTCAACGAACTTGCGCAGGATATGGGATATCAGCCCAAGTTATCCACAATATCTTGGCAAAATACGCAGGAATTCGCGTATGTCAGTAGGCAGTACACTCGAACACCTGATAACCGTAGCTATCGCCGATGTGATCGAAAATACCTGTGTCCACGCATTCGTAGTTCGGGATGGCCACCGCAGTCTGCAGCAAGCGCTCACCCGCCTCTCGGTCGCAACCTAACACCCCAATCGTCACAGCGGCATCGCCCAGCACATCCAGAATTGGGCACCCCGAAACCTGTGCCATCGCCTGAGCAGCGCGACCACGGATCGGTCCGAGCCGCGGGGCGTATTGCATGTTCACCCGCACTGCTTCGGCCAGATCATCGCGCACGCGCACGTCAAAGACACTACCATTCACCGCCACACGCGTCGCGGGCACATCGCGGAAATGAGGCGTGCCCGCCGAACATGCAGCCAGGACCAGCAGGGCGAAGTATCGGATCATGTTCTCTATGGTGAGGTGGAATGGTTAACAAACCCTTTCCACTAGTGGCGCAGAACCTGACCCAGACGTTTAATACCCTCTCGTATCGTGGCCTCGTCCGAATTGGAAAAACTCAACCGGATTGTATTCCGACCCGAGCCATCAGGAAAAAATGCGCGCCCAGGTACAAAAGCCAGCTGTACCGTTTCCAACGACCGTGACAAAAGATCGGCCCCGTCATGTCCTTGGGGCAAGGTCAACCAGACGAACATTCCGCCTTCCGGCTTGGTCCATTGCACCCCTTCGGGCATTTCCCGCCGCAAAGCGTCCAGCATCGCATCGCGCCGCGTGCGATACGTTGCGCGCACACGCAAGATGTGCGTGTCGAAACAAGCACGTGCTACTTCGTTGATCGACATCTGATTGATCGTTGGCGAATGCAGATCAGCCGCCTGTTTGACCAAAACCAACTGCGAAATGACCTCTCGCGAAGCAACAACCCAACCCACGCGCAAACCGGGCGACAGTGTCTTCGAAAAACTGCCGCAATAGACTGTCCGGCACGCCTCGATCGTTCCCTTTCGGGTAAGCTCCAAGGCAAGAATCGGCGGAACTTCTTCACCGTCATAGCGCAAGGCCTGATACGCGCCATCCTCGATCACTGCGATATTCAGGTCCTCAGCAAGATCAAGCAGTGCCTCACGTGTAGCGCGGTCAACAGTTTCACCCGTCGGGTTTGCGAAATCCGGGGACAAATAAGCGAATTTGATCTTTCCATCACCGGACGCAGCTGCATATTCAGCCGCCCGGCGGTTCGCCTTCAAGTCCAACCGATCAAAACGGGGCTCATATGCGTCGAATGCGTTGATTGCGCCCAGATAGGTCGGCCAGCCAACCAAGGCTGTGTCTCCGGGGGACAGGTAAAGTTTTCCTAAATAATCCAGCGCTTGCTGCGAACCCGACGTGATCAGGATGTTTTCCGCGGAACATTTGATTCCGATCTGCTGCATATGTCCGACAAGCCATTCACGAAGGGGAAGATATCCTTCGCTGACCGAATATTGGAGCGCATGAGGCCCATCCCCAAGGCACGATTGGAACGCATTGGCAAAGGCATCGGCAGGAAACAAAGCCGGGTCGGGAATACCCCCGGCAAACGAGATAATCCCCGGCTGATCCAGCAGCTTCAGCAATTCACGAATCTCTGAGGCTTTCATCCGTGAGGCCCTGGTCGCAAACAAATCTGGCGTTGACATAAGGCTCCTCCGTTTAGAGGCAGCGTAATAGATAATGCATTAATGTCAATATTGCTGACCTAGTAATGTTATGTCCTTTCTAGGCATTCTTGAACCGGGCCTGAATCCGTGGTCATATGATTTGACCAATCTGGAAAAGTGTCCCGATGCCCTTTCAAAAAATTCAGACCGAAAAGCTATCGATCGCGGTGGTTCGACAGATCGAACTGCTGATCCTTCGGGGCATCCTGCGCCCGGGCGAACGACTGCCTGCCGAGCGTGAAATGGCCGAGCGGCTGGGCGTGTCGCGGCCGTCGCTGCGGGATGCGATATCGGAACTGCAAGAACAAGGGTTGCTGACGGCTAAAGCAGGCTCGGGCATATACGTCGCCGAGGTCTTGGGCTCGGCGTTTTCCCCTGCTCTGATCCGACTGTTCGGGAGCCATGAAGAGGCTGTTTTCGATTATCTCTCATTCCGACGGGATATGGAGGGCTTGGCAGCTGAGCGCGCAGCGAGAATGGGATCTGAAAGCGACTTGAAAGTTGTCCATACGATCTTTGAAAAGATGGAGGCCGCCCATGCCCGCAATGCGCCGGAAGATGAGGCTAATCTGGACGCCCAATTCCACATGGCCATCATCGAGGCCAGCCACAACGTCGTTATGCTGCATATGATGCGGTCGATGTTCGATCTGTTACGACAGGGCGTCTTTTACAACCGCCAAATGATGTTCAATCAGCGCACAACCCGAGAAGCCATCTTGGACCAGCATCGAGCGATCAATACCGCGCTACAGGCGCGTGACCCAGAAGGCGCCCGCGAAGCCGTCCAGAGACACTTGAATTTCGTTCAGCAATGCACACAGGATCACCAAAAAGCCTTACGGAACGAAGAAATCGCAAGGCAACGGCTGGATCACGAAACACGCTGACCTGGTACGCGGCACCGCCTGAGTTTCAGCAATGGTCACAGCTTGCGAATAACTCGTGCAAACCTGTGCTTCCAAAGACTCACGTTCTTTATCGGTTTTGGATCGCAATCGGTCAGTCCGGGAAAACTGCTATCAGCTTCGAACCAACTACGCAGCTTGGTAGGCGCGGCCAGAACGGATTTCGTAACGGCGTCAGGGCTATCTGCACTCTGCTTTTCATTGGCTATTACAACCAGCATTTCTGCATGATAGGCGTCTATTGCTTCTGAACGTTGGCCTGTGCGGAACCGAAACGCACCGATCTTATCGTGAACGGGGATCAGTTCGGCATAGCGTGAAAACCGCAGCCAAAGTTCGCCATCCACAGCCAAGGACAGGCGCTCGTCAAGTTGTCCTCCGGCTTTGTCCCAAAGGCTGCGTCGCCAAAATGTCGACTCCTGCTGCACCCACTGATAGTCGCCCGCAAGAAACCGTTGATACGAAATTGGCCTTGGGCGTCGAGAGGCCAAAATACGTCCTGCCTCGTCTATCGTCGTGAGCTTGCCCGTCACCCAGTCCAACTTTGGCTTTAGCGCAAAAAGAGACCCAACAAGTCCGAGCCCTCCCGGCATTAGGACATCATCGGAATTGATCCACCCCATGACCTCGCCAGTGGCGAGAGCAAACCCCTTGTTGACCGCGTTGGCTTGACCCGTATCCGGCTCGGATATGATATGTGTGAATGCCCCGCGATATCTTTCGACAATATCAAGCGACCCGTCTGTGCTTCCCCCATCCGACAAGATCAGCTCAAGACTGGGGTAAGACTGGCTGACAACTGACGCAATGGTCTGCTCAAGAAATTCGGCGCAGTTCAGGTTTGGAACGACCAGACTTATCTTGGGCATATTCGTCATGCGTAATCCTACCACCCAAGACCAAGCTGCATTGGTGCAAAAAAGTGTTTCTGTGCGACTGCATCATTTCTGACAAGCCGATCATTGCAACAGCTTCTTTGGAATGCGCTTTCCGCTGCCGGGGCCCATATGCTCGGTTTGCGCCAAAGTTAAAAGACCGGGGTCAATAAAAAGACGTTTTCCCGCGCTTCGCATCGAATGATGCAGAGTCGTATGCTCGCAGGTGATTTGACCGGTCTCATCCCGTGGCTGGTACGTCGCACCGCGCAAAGCTTCGGTCTTATACAAGCCCAACCCGCCGAAAGCACTCTCCACCTCAATCAGAGGCGCGTCGGTTGGTATTGAGTATTGACGACTATAGATGACTTTCCGCTGCATCCGTCGCCACCAGACACTGCGCAACATCCGTGGTCGCGTTAGCGCCGTAAGCTCTCGCCACGGGTCTTGATCGCTCCAGCCCGCACATCGCAAGGCGTAAAGGTCATAATATGCAGGCAATGAGTTTGCAAACACAGCGTCCCATTGTGGCACCTGACGCGCCGCCGCGCTCAACACCTGACTTGTTTTCATCTGCGTATTGGGGCCGTCCATATCAAGAACCAGTGTCAAAGGATGGACCGGATTGGTGGCAAGAAGATGTTCAAGAACTGCATTTCTGGCGACGGCAATACGCTCTACGCGTTCATCGAACAGGTCCAACATACTGTCCAGAAAGAGCACATCTACTCCCGCGTTCTGAGCCGCGTAATCTTGTAGGATGTCGTCGGTATTGTCTTTATTATCGTTGGTCGCGATGATCACGCGACTGCTCTCAAGGTGCGCCCGCAGCTGTTCGATGCGCAAGAGCGTTGCGGTCAGGGATTCTCCACCATTTCGAACAATGCCGAGAATGTTCATCAAAATTCCAGCAATTCAGGCGAGGGGTCTTTCAAAGCGCCTTGACCCGAAAGCGGGCTTTCGGGTCAAGGTTTCGAATTATGTTCAGCGGTCAGTGCAGCTTTTCGCCTACATCCGCGATGGCCGCGTCGATCAGCTTGTTGGCCTGCGTAGCTGTCATCTGCTTTGCCAGAACCGCGTTGGCCGCGGAAACAGCAACGGTGATGGCCTGATCGCGCACCTCTTTCACGGCAGAAGCCTCCGCCGATGCGATCTGGTCCTGTGCTGCCGCCAAACGACGAGCAATGGACTTCTCCAGATCGACCTTGGCTTGTTCAGCTGCCAGTACCGCATCGTCCTTGGCTGCTGCCACGATGGCATCCGCCTGAGACTGCACTTCGCGCTGCTTGCGCTCATACGAGGCCAGCAAGCTACGCGCTTCTTCGTGCAGGGCGCGGGCTTCGTCCAGTTCGGACTTGATGCCTTCGGCCCGCTTGTCCAGCGCGCCACCGATCATGCCGGGCACCTTGAAGTAGAACAGAACCGCGATGAACACGATGAAGCCCAGCAGGACCACAAAGTCGGTGTTGCCAAGCGAGAAGAACGGGCCACTTGCGGCCAGCGCTGGGCTGGCAGCGCCGAGGGTCAGGATAAGGGCAAGAGTATTCCGCATGTCACTTATCCTTTCATCTGCGCGTCAACGGCACCGTCGATGGCTTTGGCATCCGCCTCGCCACCCAGTGCTGTAACCAGTTCAGCTGCCGTATCCTTGGCAACCACTTGAATGCTTTCCAGCGCACCGGCACGGATTTCGGCAATTGCCTTTTCCGATTCAGCCGCTTTTGCAGCGATTTCAGCATCCGCCTTGGCAATCGCGTCATCCAGACCAGACTGAATCTCGGCGCGCGCCTCAGCAGCGATACGCTGCGCTTCGGCACGGGCATCGGCCAGCGCCTTGTTATAGGCCTCTTCGGCCTCGACCGCCTTGGCCTTCAGATCTTCGGCCGCAGCCAGGTCATTTGTAATGGTCCCCTGACGCTCAGCCAGGATTGCCGCGATGCGGGGCAGAGCCACGCGGGACAGGACCAGAAAGATGACGACCAGCGTGATGACCAGCCAGAAAATCTGGTTGGGGAACCAATCAAAGCAGAGCTGCGGCATCCCGATGGCCGACCCATACGAGTCAACACAGGAGCCTGCTACTTCTTTGGCTAGGGGTTCAGTCGCCATGATGTCCTCCGTCGGAACGTTGTCTTTACAACAGGTGGGCCGCTATGGCTTGGACCCACCTGCGCGTAAGGATCAGGTTCCGCAGATTAGACGGCGAACATCAGCAGCAGCGAGACCAGGAATGCGAAGATCCCCAGGGCTTCTGCGAATGCGATACCGATGAACAGGGTTGCGGTCTGCGAAGCAGCCGCCGAAGGGTTGCGCAGGGCGCCGGCCAGGAAGTTGCCTGCAACGTTGCCCACCCCGATTGCGGCTGCGCCGGAACCGATTGCTGCCAGGCCTGCGCCGATGTGTGCGAGATCGCCTTCCATGATGTATCTCCTTACGAATTGGAAGTTTCGATGTTTGGTTATCGTTCCTGTGCTGGGTGCAAGACCCAATCAGTGATGCGGATGCAGAGCGTCCTTGAGGTAAACACAGGTCAGAATGGTGAATACGTAGGCCTGGATAAAGGCCACCAGGACCTCAAGACCGTACATTGCGGTGATTGCCAGAACCGACACGGGCGAGATCACGGCAATCGCGGCAAAGCCTGCGAACACCTTGATCACCGCGTGGCCCGCCATGACGTTACCGGCCAGACGAATGGAGTGGCTGACCGGGCGCACAAAGTACGAGATCAGCTCGATGATCGCCAGGATCGGGCGCAGCGCCATCGGCGCGCTGGAGACCCAGAACAGGCTCAGGAAGCCCGCGCCGTTCTTGACAAATCCCAGAATGGTGACGGTCAGGAAGACAGCCAGCGCCAGCGGGATGGTCACGGCGAAATGCGATGTGGTGGTGAACGAGGTCGGGATCAGGCCCAGGAAGTTCGCGGTCACGATGAACATGAACAGGGTCATGACATAGGGGAAGAACTTGACGCCTTCCTTGCCGCAGATGTCTTCCAGCATCTTGTAAATGAAGCCGTAGGCCAGTTCGGCCACCGACTGCATCCGGGTCGGAACAATCGCACGCTTCGAGGTTGGCACGATCAGCAGCAGAACAATCGCTACGATCGCAAAGAACAGCCACAGCGTCACGTTGGTGATGGTGAACATGCCCACCGCACCGTCGCCGAACAACGGTTTGACGATGAACTGGTCCATCGGGTGGAATACCAGGCTGCTGCCTTCTGCTGCGGTGGTCTCGGTTGCCACGTTCAGTCCCTCTCGTCCTTCTCGGCAGCCGTCGCCGCCGTTTGTTTCTCTTGGACCTCTTTCGCGCTGCGGAGCATAACCTTCACGCCCGCGACAAGGCCCAGCAATGTAAACAGCACCAGAAAGATCGGGATCGTCCCGAGCAGGCTGTCCAGCCCGTATCCGATGCCAAACCCGATCCCCAGACCAGATACCATTTCGATGACCATCCTCCAGGCAAGCTCGCCACCGGATATGTCACTGTCTGCGCGTTTGGGGGGCTGTTTAGCCTTTTTCGCCGCGTCGATCTTGGCCTCCAGCTGCGCCATACGCTGCTTTTGGTCGTCATCGGTCACGGGCGTTTCCCTCGCACAGTCTTGGGTAGGGTGCTAAGGCGATGCGGGCATAGAGTCAACGGTGTATAGGTCGCACTCGAATTGCATTTAAGCCTTTGATTTTAAATATTAAAATATTCCACTGTCTCGCCGCAGGCGTACCCGTTGATCCTGCGCGGGCATAAATGGACCGGATCTTCCATATTCAACCAAATGGTTGACCAAAGCAGACCGCTGTGATTGAGCGGAAGCATGTCCAGTGATCTCGATACCGTTTTCGCGGCCCTTGCCGACCCCACACGCCGCGCCATCCTTGCAATGCTGTTGGAGGATGACATGGCCGTCACCGATGTTGCCGAACCGTTCGAGATGTCACTGGCCGCGATCTCGAAGCATTTGATGATCCTGACCAAGGCCGGGCTGATCAGCCAGGAAAAACGCGGCCGGGTGAAATGGTGCAAGCTGGAACCCGACGCGCTACGGTCGGCCTCGGTCTGGATGCAGGGGTTCGGACAATTCGAGCCGGTCAACCTGGATGCGTTCGAACGGTTTCTGGAAAGCCAATTGCCTTTGACAGACGACACCTGACCAATTGACAATGGCAGGCGCATGTTTCGTTGTATGCTGCCAAAACCAAATCTATCTCTTCTAAGGATGACGCAAACGGTTCATGCCGCACAGGTCGAGACGTTTTGCGGCCTCGGCCTGTTGAGCAACCTTCAGTTCAGTTTCGATCGGCCTTAAAAACAGGTTCCGCCCCTTTGGGTCCGTCGGGCCTGAGGAGCATCAACAATGCAACGCATGTCAGAGCGACGCCGACCAAAACCAGTGCCACGGGGGCGCCGTTGCCCAGCGCAATCTCCCATAGAATGACCCAACTGGGGACAAGATAAGTATAGGCCATAACCTTGGCCGACGGCAGACGCAGGGCCGAAAACTGAACCAGAACAAAACTGGCGGCGGTCGCGAAGATCGACAGATACAGCAACCCGATCCACACGATCATGGGCAGGTTGGCCCAGTCGGTGTCGCGAATGTCGGACCACGCATAGATCGTCAAAAGCAGGCAACCTGCTACCATGGTTCCGAAACTGAACACCACGGCGGGTTCGCCGCGGTTCAGTTTACGCACCATCGGCGTATAAACAGCATGAGCTATACACCCCCAGAAATAAATGACCTCACCCTTGTTGATTTGAAAAGCCGTGAACGCTTGCCAATCCGCCCGGAAGATCACCCAAAGCGCCCCAACGGCCCCAATGCTTAGCGCCAATGCCATCCTTGGCGTGGTGACCTGACGCAACAGAAACCATCCGGCGATCGCTGACAAAACCGGAGTCAGGGTAAAAACCGCAGCCGCGCTGACCGGAGGGGCGGTCTTCAGCCCGTGAAACATAAGAACAAAATAGGTCGCAAAAAGCCCGCCCAACACCAGGTAACGCCAAGGAGCTTGCGCAGCGCTGCGCGGCAAGCCTGTGGTCATCAACGCTGTTGCCCCGATCACGATGGCCGCAATTGCAAACCTCACGGCAGTGACCGCCTCGGGCGAGATCTGGTTGGCAATCATTGAGCCTAGTGAGAAACTGCCCGCGACCAAGGCAGAAAAGACCAGCATGGCCAAATGGCCACGCGCCGGAGGGGTCATTGCTGCCAGCCTTTGGATTGCTCTTTCAGATAGGAAAGGAACGACTGCACCTTGGTCGTGCGGTGCAAATCCACATGCGTCACCAGCCAAAGGTTGCCGAACCACTCGGACAGCGGCGGGATCACCTCGATCAGATTGGGGTCACGGGCAGCCTCCCACCGCGCCATGAAACCAATGCCTGCTCCAGAAAGAACGGCCTCGCGGATGCAGAAATTGTTGGTGCAGCGAAAAGTGATGCGATCAGCAGGGACCGTTTCGCGCAACCAACGCGAAAACGGCGCGCGGCTGGTTTCGTCATCGGTACTGACAAAGAAATGGCTGGCAAAATCCTCGACCCCGGCTGGTTTGCCGTGACGTTCGATGTATGCCATGCTCGCATATAAGCCGACCTCTTGTTTCATGAATGGCTGCACAACATTGTCGGGCTGATCCGGCGCCGACCCGGCGCGGATCGCCACATGTGCCTCACCATATTCCAGCCGGAATAGACGGTCACCGGTCAGATAGCGGACGATCAGATCAGGATGCAGGCGCTGGAATGTGCTCAGCACCGGCACAACCAACGGCGCCAACGAGGACAGAGAAGTCACCACCAGCTCTCCGGATACGTCGTCTCCGCGGCCTTTCATGCGCCCAACCAACTGGTTGAATTGATCTTCGGTCGCTTGCGCTACGCGCAGAAGGTCGTCGCCCGCCTCGGTCGGCGTGTATCCACGGGCGTGGCGCTGGAACAATTTGACCCCCAGCCGCGCCTCGATCGCGTCGATATGGCGGATAACGGTGGCGTGGTGAACGCCCAACACTTCGGCGGCACCGCTGACCGTCCCCATGCGCGCCACCTGATACGCGGTTCTCACTTCATCCCAATTGTCCATTGCATCTTGTCCATTGTGCAAATTTTAACACTTACTGTTGGGATATCAGAGTTTTGTTCACCAACGCAACATTCATATTGGGACCAGACACAGAATTCACCGCCTGAAGGAGACCATCATGACCAACACAGTTCTGCACATTGACGCCTCGGCCCGCCGAACAGGATCAACGACCCGTGACCTTTCTGACCGTATCGTCAAGCACCTTGGTGCCAGCCGTATCATCCGCCGCGACCTGGCGACTCCGCTACCGCTACTGACCGAAGCGTGGATCAATGCCAATTTCACTCCCGCCGATCAGCGCGACGCGGTCCAGCGTGACCTTCTGTCCCTTTCCGACGCTCTGGTGACGGAACTGCAAGAAGCTGATACGGTCGTGATCGGCCTGCCCATCTATAATTTCTCGGTGCCTGCGGCGTTCAAGGCGTGGATCGACCTGGTCGCCCGCGCCGGACTGACCTTTTCCTACAGTGAAAACGGCCCAAAGGGACTGTTGGACGGCAAACGCGCAGTTCTGGCCATCGCTTCTGGCGGCACCGCAGTCGGGTCCGAGATCGACTTTGCCACCGACTATGCCAAGCATGTTCTGGGCTTCATCGGCATTCATAATGTCGACGTCATCGCAGCCGATAAAATGGCACTGGACGCTGAAACGACCCTTAGCAACGCGCAAAAGGCTGTTTCGGAATTGGCGGCCTGATTGACCGTTACGCCCTAAAACGTCCAGTCTGCACCTGAACAGACAATTGCAGACTGGACACCGGGCATGAAAAAAATCGGAATTCTGGGCGGTGTGGGCTGGGCCTCGACCGTGGACTACTACCGCGCCATCGCCGAGGGCGCGAGCCGCCATTTCGCTGAACGGGGTCATACATCTCCGCTGCCCATCCCTCCGATGACCATCGAATCCGTCACGCAGGCCAAAACGCGCGCTTTGCGCGGTATCGCCGGGGACGAGGAGAGTTGGTCGGCCTTCGACGCAGTCTTTCGCGAGGCATTGCTGACGTTGGAGCGGGCCGGATGTGATTTCGGCATCATCGCGTCCAACACGCCCCACGCTCGACTTCATTCGATACGACAAGGCGTGGCGATGCCGATTCTCAGTATTTTCGACGCCACTGCAGAGGTGACAGCGCGCACCAAAGCCTCTGAGGCGCTGGTTCTGGGAACAACCGTCACGATGGAAGCGACCAACTATGCCGAAAAGCTGGCCGAACATGGCGTTGTCGCCAACAAGCGGCTGCCCGACGCCGAGATCGCCGAGATGCAAGCGATGATCGACAGCGACTTTTACGGTGGGGCGTCCGACGAAGCGCATGCCCGTTTGCTTGCGTTCTGCAACAAACATGCGCGCACTGGCACCGCGATCCTGCTGGCCTGCACCGAACTGCCTTTAGCCTTCCCCAACCATCTGGACGATCCGGTGTTTGAGGCAGACGGGCATCTTTTCATCAACCCTTCCGCCGCACATGTCTCGGCCGCCTTGGCCCAAGCGCTAGGGGACTGATCAGGGCAACCAGTTAATCTCGACCCCGGTACGATCACAAAACGCCAGCAGATCGTCCCGTGGCATTGCAACGGTGCGGTCATTGACCAGCGGGTGCATATAGATGACATCCGCCTGCTTGGCTGCGCCGTCCATGAAGAACCGTACCTCGTTCTGCACCCCGTTGATCATCGCCAAAGGGCTCACCGCGCCGGGACGGATACCAAGGTTCTGCAACAAACGATCCGCCGACCCAAAGGACAGGTTACCGACACCCAGTTCAGCCCCCAGCGCCTTAAGGTCGATTTCGGCGTTCTGCTCCAGCGTTACAAGATAGTTCCGCTTTTTCTTGTCGCGCAGATACAGGTTCTTGACCCGCAACGCGTTTTCGCCGGGCACCATGAACTGATCCTCGACCGCCTTTGAATCCTCAACCGTGCGCAGCGGCACATGGGTGTGCAGCGTATAAGTCAGGCCCCAATCGTCTAGTTGCGCCAGTAGCGCGTCGGAACTCAGCGGTAATGTGTCCTGAAAGGCGGATGATGCGTCCATGGGTAACTCCTGTTTGGCGTGCTCATCGCGCAACGTGCGGACAAATTCAAGCCAGACAGCGTCGGAATACAGTGCTAGCGTGCCGCCATGAAAGTCACGCGCAATACTCCGAACCAATTGATCCTTTCTAATACGCCCTGGTTCATTGGCATCTCACTGATCTTCTTCATCCTTGCCTTTGTCGGCGCTGGCCTGTTCATGGCAACCGAAGGCGGCGAGGGCATTCTGTTCGGTCTGTTCTTTGCTGTGTTTGGCGGCGGGATGGGCATCGGCGCTTTCTGCGTCTTTGTGCGGCGCGTACAGGTGATTTTGGATCGACCCAGCAACAGCGTTTTGATCCGCCGCCAATCCGTCTTTGGCTATGACACCGTAGAACATGAGCTGTCGAACCTGTCCCATGCCGAGGTGGAAACCACCACATCGACCCGCGACAGAACCACGTCCAAGATGCACCGTCCCGTTCTGATCCTGGAAAAGGGCATGAGTGCAGGCCGACACCCGATTGTCGAATCCTATGTAAGCGGGCACGGGGCGCAGCGGCTGGTGGACGCGGTCAATGACTGGCTTCCGGCGCGAGCGGTTGACTCTGACAGCCAATCGGCCTAAAGCCCCCTTCAAACATCCGGAAGCGTCTGATCTTCCGGTCCCTTCAGTCGTTAAGGGATCGCCCCCCACCAGCGAGTTTCGCCCGTGGGGGCAATGCCATTTGGCATGACCCCCACGTCAAATTCAGTGGGAGGGGGCGTTTGTGCATTTAACCGACGCATCCTATCTAGGAGGCGCCACCAGATAACCGGCTAAGGAGGCCGAAGGCATGTTTGAAAATCTATCCGAACGCCTTTCTGGCGTCTTTGACCGGCTGACCAAACAGGGCGCTCTGTCTGAGGAAGACGTCAAAACCGCCCTGCGCGAAGTTCGCGTTGCCCTGCTTGAGGCCGACGTCTCGCTGCCGGTGGCCCGTGCCTTCGTCAAGAAAGTGCAGGAACAGGCGACCGGTCAGGCCGTCACCAAGTCGATCACCCCCGGCCAGCAGGTCGTCAAGATCGTCCATGACGCGCTGGTCGATACCCTGCGTGGCGAAGAAGACCCCGACAAGCTGAAGATCGACAACCCGCCTGCCCCGATCCTGATGGTCGGTCTGCAGGGCTCGGGCAAGACGACCACGACCGGTAAGCTGGCGAAACGCCTCAAAGAGAAAGAGGGCAAGAAGGTTCTGATGGCCTCGCTCGACGTCTATCGCCCGGCAGCGATGGATCAGCTGGCCGTGTTGGGGACGCAGGTCGGCGTTGATACGCTGCCGATCGTACCTGGTCAAAAGCCGGTGGATATCGCCAAGCGCGCCAAGCAGCAGGCAACGTTGGGTGGCTATGACGTCTACATGCTGGATACCGCGGGCCGTCTGCACATCGACGAAGTCCTGATGGATGAGGTCGAGCAGGTTCGCAACGTGGTCGATCCGCGCGAAACCCTGCTGGTGGTCGACGGCCTGACTGGTCAGGTCGCTGTTGAAGTGGCCGAAGAATTCGACGCCAAGGTCGGCATTTCCGGCGTAGTTCTGACCCGGATGGACGGCGACGGGCGCGGTGGTGCGGCGCTGTCGATGCGCGCAGTCACCGGCAAGCCCATCCGCTTCGTCGGGCTGGGCGAGAAGATGGACGCGCTTGAGACCTTCGAGCCGGACCGGATCGCCGGTCGTATTCTGGGCATGGGCGACATTGTTGCCCTGGTCGAAAAAGCCCAGGAAACGATGGAGATCGAACAGACCGAGCGCATGATGAAGCGCATGGTCAAAGGTCAGTTCAACATGAACGACCTGAAAATGCAGCTGGAACAGATGATCCAGATGGGCGGCATGCAGGGCATGATGGGCATGATGCCGGGCATGGGTAAAATGGCCAAGCAGATGGATCAGGCCGGTCTGGACGACAAGATCCTGCGCCAGCAGATCGCCATGATCCAGTCGATGACCAAACGCGAACGCGCCAACCCTCAGCTGTTGCAGGCCAGCCGCAAGAAACGGATTGCGGCGGGTTCGGGGATGGAGGTCAGCGACCTCAACAAGCTGCTCAAGATGCACCGGCAGATGTCGGACATGATGAAGAAGATGGGCAAAATGGGCAAAGGCAAGATGCTGAAACAGGCCATGAAAGGCATGTTCGGCAAAGGCGGCCCCTCGCCCGAAGACATGGCCGCAGGCATGGACCCCAAGGCGCTTGAGGCTGCAGCCAAGGCGATGGGTGGCAAGATGCCCGGTGGCATGCCCGGAATGGGCGGCGGCATGGCCCTGCCTCCGGGCCTTAGCGGGTTCGGGAAGAAAAAGTGAACACCCTCACCCCTCATATCCCCCGGCTTGAGACCGAGCGCCTGATCCTGCGCGCCCTGTCCGAGTCAGACTTCGACGCCGAAGCGGAATTTTTCGCATCGGATGCGTCGAAGTTTCTGGGCGGACCGAAGCGGTCGGATGAAACTTGGCGCCTGATGGCTCAGCTTTTGGGGCATTGGGTCTTGCGCGGCTACGGGTTCTGGGGTGTCGAAGAAAAAGATTCCGGCAGATATGTCGGTCACGTTGGTCTGTGGTTTCCGCATAGTTGGCCAGAACCCGAAATCGGCTGGACCTTGATGAACGACGCAACCGGCAAAGGTTATGCCACCGAGGCGGCGCTGGCTGCTCGGTCTCATGCCTACGAAGTCTTGGGTTGGGAAACAGCCGTTTCCATGATTGACCCGGAAAACACCGCCAGTAAGGCCGTCGCGGACCGATTGGGCGCCAAGTTCGACTACACCTATGACCACCCTGCCTTTGGCGCGATGCAGGTCTGGCGGCACCCTGCCCCTGCCGATCTGGTGAATGGCGGGATGGAGGCTTACGCATGATCTCCTATACGATCCCGACTGTCGAGACAGAGAACCTGATCTTGCGTGCGCCGCATGTTGACGATCTGCCTGCCATGACCGCATTCTTTGAAACAGAGCGCAGCCATATGGTCGGCGGGCCAAAAACGGCATTGGAAACATGGCGTTCGTTCATGGGTCGGTTCGGACATTGGGCCGTTCTGGGCTATGGTGGCTGGCATATCGTCGACAAAGCCAGCTATGCGTTTGCAGGCTGGACTGGCATCATCAACGCGCCTGGCTGGGATGAGCCCGAACTCGGCTGGGTCGTTCTGGGTGGGTTCGAAGGCAAAGGCATCGCGTTTGAGGCTGCATCTGCCGCCCGCGCCTATGCCGCGCGCCACAACGGCGTGAACGCTCCGATCTCGTATATTGCCCATGACAACGACCGCTCGCGCGCGCTGGCGAAACGGCTTGGCGCCACCTTTGAGCGTGAAGGCGAGGTCGTTGGCACACCCTGTCAGGTCTGGCGGCACCCGAAACTCGATATTTCCGACCCTGCTTTGACGGCTGAGAGGACCGCCCAATGACCGACCCCGTAGCACAAGCTGCCGCGCTGCTGAAAGAGCATCGCGAAAGCATCGACCGGCTGGACGCGATCCTTGTCTATACGCTGGGCGAGCGTTTCAAGCACACTCAGGCCGTCGGCAAGCTCAAGGCCGAACACGACCTTCCCCCGTCCGATCCTACGCGCGAAGCCGCGCAGATCGCTCGGCTTGAAGACCTGGCGAAAGAGGCCGATCTGGATCCCGACTTCGCCAAGGCTTTCCTGAATTTCATCATTCAGGAAGTCATCCGACACCACCGGAAACATCAGGAATGACCCGTCGTTTCCACCCATAGAATACCCGGTCCGTGACCGGTCACGCCATCTTAAGGAGATACCACCATGGCAATGAAAATTCGTCTCGCCCGCGGCGGCTCGAAAAAACGTCCCTTCTATCGCATCGTTGCGGCTGACAGCCGTATGCCTCGCGATGGCCGTTTCATCGAGAAACTGGGCACCTACAACCCGCTGCTGCCCAAAGACAGCGAAGAGCGCGTGAAAATGAACCTGGAGCGCATCCAGTACTGGCTGGACCAGGGCGCCCAGCCCACCGACCGGATCGCACGTATGCTGGAAGCAGCTGGCGCACGCGACAAAGCCGAGCGCAACAACCCCAACAAGGGTACCCCGGGCAAGAAAGCTCAGGAACGCGCCGAAGAGAAAGCGGCCAAGGCTGCTGAGGCGGCAGAAGCTGCTGCTGCACCGGCTGCAGAAGAATAAGCAGGCAGGCGCGTGCGGGATCAGACTTTCACTGACGATTTTCGCGCGCAGTTTGACCTGTTGCTGCGGCTCCGGCGCGATGTGCGTCGGTTCCGCACCGACGCGATTGACGAGGCAGTGCTGACGCGCTGCCTCGACGCGTTTCGGCTAGCCCCTTCGGTGGGGCTGAGCGAACCCTGGCGCGTGATCCGCGTCGAAAGTCAGGCCGCGCGCGACGCGGCGCTGCGAAATTTTCAAACTGCCAATGCGCAGGCATTGGAAGGGTATTCCGGCGAAAAGGCGCAACTCTACAGCCGCCTGAAACTGTCGGGGATGCAAGAGGCCCCGGTCCAACTGGCCGTGTTCTGCGACGATGCCACGGACAAGGGGCAAGGTCTGGGCGCAGACACGATGCCCGAGATGCGGCGCTATTCGGTGGTTTCGGCCATCACCCTGTTCTGGCTGGCCTTGCGGGCCGAAGGTCTGGGGTTGGGTTGGGTATCCATTCTGGACCCGGACCAGATGGCGCGTGATTTGGACGTACCCGAGGATTGGCGCCTGATCGGTTATTTCTGCGTTGGCCTGCCAGAAACGCAATCGGACACGCCCGAGCTGGAACAGGTCGGTTGGGAATGCCGCGACGACAGCCTGCCCATCGAGGTGCGATAGGCGCATGTTCGGGTTATTACGCCTTCCCATCCTGTTGATGATCGCCTTTATTGTCGGCGTGTTCTTCGAACGCTCGAACCAACGCGAGGCCTGCGAAGGGATCGGACAATGGGATGACGGGCTATGTGTGACGGATGGGGCAAATGAGTGATCTGATCTGCGTTGGCAGCATTGCGGGATCGTATGGCGTACGCGGTGAAGTGCGGCTAAAGAGCTATTGCGCCATCCCCGAGGATATCGAGGCCTATTCCCCCCTGACGGACGAGGCCGGTGGCGATCGTTATCCGCTGGTCCTGACTCGGTCGATCAAGAACGGCTTTGCGGCGCGTCTGGGCGGAGTTGAAACCAAGGAACAAGCCGATGCGCTGAAAGGTCTGCGTCTGTTTGCGCGGCGTGATCAACTGCCCTCGTTGCCCGATGATGAATTCTATCACACCGACCTGATCGGGCTTGAGGTCTATGACACCGGCGGCACCCTGCTGGGCCGGGTAAAATCGGTGCAAAACCACGGCGCTGCCGACCTGCTGGAACTACACGGGCCGGGACTGAAGGCGACCGTTCTGCTACCCTTCACGCTTGAGGCCGTCCCCACGGTCGATCTGGATCAAGGCCGCATCATCGCCGACCCGCCCGAAGGGCTGATCTGATGCGCCGCGTCCTGCTGCATCTGGGCCTGCACAAGACCGGCACCACTGCGGCACAGTCTTTCCTTTATGAAAATCGCGAGTTGATCTGGCCGCATTTCGCGTTGGTCCTGCCCTATCGAACGCGCAATTCGGGCCTGTCGCGGGCAGCGACCAACCATTCCGTTTATGGCACCGTCGGCACCTTGTCCGAGTTCGGCAGCCAGATGCGCGACTTCCTCGACACGCTGGATTTCGGGGAAAAGCGCGGGATGATCCTCAGCGAGGAAAACTTCGCGGGCCTCCGCCCCAGTCGCAATCTGGAACAGGGCTATGCGGCAGCCCCCGATCTGGCCGCCTGTCTTGTGGATTCGATCCACCAGAGGTTTTCCGGGCAAGAGGTCGAGATCACGCTTTACCTGTCTTTGCGTCAGCGTGGCAGTTGGTTGCGCAGCCTTTGGGCCCATGATTTGCAGCGAATGCGGCAAGTTCAGGATTTCGATGCATTCCGAGACAGCATCGACCATTTGCCATCGTTGCAAGAGACCGTGGACCAAATCCGTGACAAGCTGCCCACCGTCGCCGTGAACACGGAATGGCTGGAAGAGCTGCAATTGCGCCAATTCGGGCCAGGTACGCCTTTTGCCGATTATCTGGACTTACCCTATGACAAGGCGCAACAGCTGCTCCCACCCTCCAAATCGAACACTCGACTGCCCGAGAACGTTTTGGCCGAATTGCTGGACCTGAACAGATCACGTCTGGACGAAACCGCCTTGGTCGCGCAAAAGGCCGCCGTAGTTGAACGGGCGCAGCAGGCGCTGATGGGTGCGACATGACCGAAAAACCGTCGAAATCTCATGGGCGCAAGGCGATCCGCCCGACCCTGAAACCGCGTGAGCTGCTGACCCCAACGCCCGACTTGCACGGGGTGTGGAAGGCTAAGATCATCACTCTGTTCCCTTCAGCTTTTCCCGGTGTGTTGGGCGAAAGCCTGACCGGCAAGGCGCTGCAAGAGGGTCTGTGGCAGTTGGAAACCGTCGATCTGCGCCAGTTCGGCGTCGGCAAGCACCGCAATGTGGATGACACGCCCGCCGGCGGCGGCGCGGGCATGGTGCTGCGCGCCGATGTACTAGGCGAGGCGATTGAACACACGATGGCGGGGGTGCGGGGTAACTGGCCGCTGATCTACCTTAGCCCGCGTGGCCGCCGGATGGATCAGCGCATGATGCAGAATCTGGCGCGCTGTGACGGCATGACCCTGCTGTGTGGCCGGTTCGAAGGCGTCGATGAGCGCGTTCTGGAGCATTACGGCGTGCAAGAGGTCTCCTTGGGCGACTTCGTCATGACCGGCGGTGAGATTGCCGCGCAGGCTTTGATCGACGCCACCGTAAGGCTGATCCCCGGCGTTTTGGGCAATCAGGCTTCGGCTGAGGAGGAGAGCTTTTCCTCGGGCCTGCTGGAACACCCGCAATACACACGCCCCGCCGAATGGAAGGGCCGCCCGATCCCGGACATTCTGATGTCGGGCCATCACGGCCGTATCGCCAATTGGAGGCATGAGATGTCCGAGCGGATCACACAGGAGCGCCGCCCCGACTTGTGGGACGCCTACTCCAAAGCCAAGTCCGAAGACTAGCCGTTCTTCCACCGCGCCCAGATCTCGGGCGGGCCGTTGAAGGTGTTGATGTCCACTGGTCCCTGCACACCGGGCACAAGCCCCGTGCCCGTGTATTGCCAGAACCGCCAAATCGCATTGGGATAAACGTTCCTTGGATGCCCGGCGACGGACCTCAGCCAGAACTCTGTCTTGGGCAGGCGCCCGATGTCTGTGTCAGCATAAAAGTCCACAGTCGTGTAGACAATCGGACGCCGCCCATAATGACGTTCGAGAATATCGAGAAACCGTTGAGCTTCGGCGCGAACGGTCGCACCGTCTGGGCGCAGAGTGCAGGTCTTGGAATGGGGCGTCCACTCCATATCCAGAACATGCGGAAGGTCCGATCCTTTGGGAACATTCTGGATGAACCACTGCGCCTGCTCGCGCGCTGGGCGGCAGAAATAGTAATAGTGATAGGCCCCCCAAGGCACTCCAGCGGCCTTTGCTCCGCTGCTGTGACTTGCAAACATCGGATCAGCTACATCACCACCCTCAGTCGCCTTGATGAACACAAAGCTGACACCCGATGCCTTGGCCTTTTGCCAGTCAATCGGCCCTTGCCAGCGCGACACGTCCAGCCCGTGCACGGGATAGTGGCCTGGATGGCGCCCCTCCCACGGGTGCGGATCAGCATCGCCGAAAGCCGGGAAAATCACCGCAGGTGAGGTCGTGTCCAGAAACGCGTTGGCCTCGACCTGTTGCGGCGGCGGGCTGCTGCGACCGCAGGACAGGATGGCAAAAGCCGCGACAGCAAGCATCAATGCAGTGCGCATGATCAGTTCCTGTTTGAAATGACTGCTCTTGTAATTGCCCTCAGAATGCCTGATCGACGGATCAAAGCAACGATGCTGTTTTGAGGCGGCGGAATCCCACCGTTTCTCAGCATTTTGGGCTTGATCCCTGCACATAATGCCCTTAAACGACCGCAATCCGGTGCCGCGTCATGCGACTCCGGTGTTTTGGTTTGGTCCATGTCGTGACGCCCGGCTTTCTTCGGCCACGGCGCGGCGGAACAAACTGGACTAAGGAACATTCGATCTGACCTCTGGCGGGCTGCATGCAGGACCCGGTGAAGACCAAGAGCTCTCAGCCCGTGCCCAAACTTCGTGGACCAACCACGAGCAGATAGGAGTGAATGCGATGGACCTGATCGCACAGCTTGAGGCGGAACAGATTGCCGCCCTGGGGAAAGACATCCCCGATTTCAAAGCCGGTGACACCATCCGTGTCGGCTTTAAAGTGACCGAAGGGTCGCGTACCCGTGTGCAGAACTACGAAGGTGTCTGCATCGCGCGCAAAGGTGGCAGCGGCATCGCCGGTTCGTTCACCGTCCGCAAAATCTCGTTTGGCGAAGGCGTGGAACGTGTGTTCCCGCTGCATTCGACCAACATCGACAGCATCACCGTTGTCCGCCGTGGCCGCGTCCGTCGCGCCAAACTGTACTATCTGCGTTCGCGCCGTGGTAAATCCGCGCGTATCGCCGAAGTCACCAACTACAAGCCCAAGGCAGGCGCCGAGGCGTAAGGAGCGGAAAGATGAAAAAAGACATCCATCCCGACTATCACTTCATCGACGTCAAACTGACCGATGGCACAGTGATCAAGATGAAATCCACCTGGGGTGCCGAAGGCGACCAGCTGGCCTTGGAAATCGACCCCTCCGTGCACCCCGCATGGACCGGTGGCGGCGCCCGCCTGATGGACGCCGGCGGCCGCGTGTCGAAGTTCAAGAAGAAATACGAAGGTCTGGGCTTCTAAGCCAGATCCATTTCAGATGCGAAAGGCCGTCCCAAGGGGCGGCCTTTTTGTTTATCTTCTCAGCGGCATGTGGCGCTGGCTACGGTTGGAATCGATCCGCCTTGTTCGATGCGAGCAGCTCCATCAAAGCCGCATCAGGAGCTGTGGCTTCACGTGTTCGGTTAATCAGTTCAACTTGCTTGAAGACGACCTCTATCGTTTCATCGTTGAAGGAGATCGTCCAAAAGCGGGGTTTCAAAGCCTTCCAGCGTTCGGTTTTTTCTGATCCCGTGACCTCTTGAAAGTCCCATGGTTTGACGGGGAACTCGGCGGCCCGCAAACCTTCGACATTCAATGGGTCTATCCGAAATTCGATAACATCATCAAATTTCAGTATCGCGACCCCACCGCCCGACACCGGCGCAATTTCGTAAGACAAAAATACAGTCCGCCCGTCATAGAAAACAGCGGGGCTTTCTACAGTCCCAATTTCGGGAAAGCTAACAGCAGGGGAAATGCCTTCAATAGCCAATGCTCACATCCTAATTTGATCCCTATTTCCCAAGTGACCATCCCACTTGGGTGCTCCTCGACGCTAGTGGCTCTAGTCTAATTGGCTGTCAGATCGGCAGCGCTGTGCAGTGGTGGAATTGGTCCACGCAGCAATAGCAGCGCCAACGCCATCCCCAACAAGGCTGCCATCGCTGTAAAGACCATGGCGCTGTCAAAGGCATTGTCCTGAAGATCCCGAAGGGCCTGGGCCAGCGCGCTTCCGGCATTTGGCTTCAGATCCGCCAGAATCTGCTGAATCTGACTGGGTGAGCCATGGGTGAGCGCATGTGCCAGATCCTCTCGCGGGGCCGATCCGACAGGCAAGGCATTGATTACTTCTGACAGTCCCTTACGGGTTGTAAGGGCCTCGGCCAGGCCACAAACGACGGCACCAAGGGTAGCGCCGAAATACAAACACGCATTGATCACACCGGAACCTTGCCCCACGTGCTTTTCGGGTAGCAGGCGCAACCCAAGGCGTGGCAGCAATGAAAAACAGACACCCAGACCAATGCCGACAATCATAAGTTTCCACCAAATCTCGGCGTATTGTGTTGTGTTCGTAGTTGCGGTCAGCGAAAGGAACCCAACCGCCATCAACCCCAACCCTATCGCAACAGGCCATTGGAAACTGTAGGGCGCGAGGAAACGCGGCGCGGTGACCGAAATGACAAACATGCTTAGACTAAGCGGCATGATCGCCAACCCGGCCTCGACCGACGTATATCCGAAGGCGTCGGGTGACTGGACGAACGTGTTGGAATAGACGAAAAATCCGAACAGGGTAAACCCGGTCAAAAACATGCCAGCCGCAGCCATGAAATAACGTGGATGGCGAAAATATCGCAGTTCGATCAGAGGGTCTTGGCTGCGGTGCGAAGCGATGACAATACAAACCATTGCGAATGCGGAGACCGCCAGCGGCACCAATGTCGAAGGCGTATCCCATCCAGCGGTTTCGCCATTGCTGAGTGCAAAAGACAACGGCCCAAGAAACAATAGAACAGCGCTTGCGCCAACGTAGTCAAATCTTGCGCCTGCAAGCCGCGTGTCGGGTACATAGCCCCGCCTGCTGACCCTTAGACCTATGGCAAAAGCGCCGGCCAGCAAGATCAGGTCGGTGGCAAAAACGGCTCTCCAGCTGATGTAATGAGCAAATGCCCCACCCAAGATAGGGCCCACGCCAATCGCCAACCCTACAATTGCGCCCCAGGCCCCGGTGACGCTTGCCCTCTGATCTTCGGGCGTTGCAGCCGTCAGCAAGGACAGAGACGTTCCGAACAAAGCCGCTGCCCCTGCCCCTTGCGCGGCGCGTCCACTCAGCAGCATCGCGCCGTCATGCGCAAACAGTACAGTCGCTGAACCAAGGGCAAACACTATCATTCCAAAAAAGAACACGCCCATTTTGCCCGTTATATCGCCCAGTCGGCTAACAATTGTAACAAGCGAAGCACTAGCGACGGTATAGGTCGCCATCACCCATTGAAGCTCTGCGGGAGTAAGGTCAAACTCGGCCTTGAGGTTGGGCAGGATCGTGGCAACAGCCGTCGTATTGAAACCAACCACCATCATACAAATCGCCGTCATTGCCAAAACAACACGCGCTTTGTGCTGAGGTGATTTCGCATCCGACATCGCCAAGCCCTCGTATCCGCTGGGTATTTACCCGCCACATCAGAATCTTAGCAGAGTTCATCCTTCGACATAAGGTCAGATCCAGTAAGACAACGCCAACGGTAAAACGAGAATGGTTACCAATGTCGAAACCAGAATGAACCCCGCAACGTCCGGTCCGTATTCGGGCATGTGCTGATCAATGAACAGATAAGTTGCGACCGATGACGGCATCAGACAACACAGGATGACCGCCCCACGTTCAGCCCCTGTGAACCCGAAGGTCCAAACCAACACTGAGGCAATCAGTACCGCCATCCCAAGGTGCAACATGGTCAGTACCACTGACCGGCCCAAGCTTTGAACGCGTAGGCCAGCCAGTGTGTGGCCCAGCGTCAAAAGCATAAGTGGGATCGAAAGGCCGCCCAGGATGTCGAACGATTTGGCCACGGGTGCAGGCAAGCTGTACCCAGTCGCCATCAGGCCCAGCGAAATGGCGACAGCGTAGATAGTAGGCGAGGTTACCAGCTTTTTGGCCGAGAACGCTCCGGCCGGTATCCACATGCCTACGGTAAAGATACTGATCAACACGACGACCACGAACGCCATCGTGTAGGCCATCCCGGCATCGCCCAGCGCCAGCAGAGTAATCGGCAGACCGATATTCCCGACATTCCCATGCATCAACGGAGTCAGAAATGCCCGCACCGGCAACTGCATTGCCCTAAGCGCGACCAATCCCAAAATGCCGAAGCCCGCAATCGCCAGAGCCGCGGCAGTCATGACGTCGACAAATGTGCTAACGGCAATATTCGTTGTCGACAGATGCGAGATAATCAGCGTCGGATACCCGACCCGAGAAACGATCCCGCCAACAACTGTGTTGTCGAAAGGCGCCCGAGTGATGGCCAAAACGTAACCGATCCCCGCGCAAATAAGTACTGGCAGCACCACATTCAGCACATTCAGGAATATCTGTTCCATCTCAAGCCCTTCCCGCTGCTGCCTCAGACCCACAGTGAGACAAGGGTGCTAAACTGGCAAGCAGCACGTCCATTCTTGGGTCTATGAATTCGCAACAGGCTTTCAGAATGGCGTTTCGGGTTCTTCCCTTCCACGTTTCCACAACATATAGTGGTGTTCAACAACGTGTGGTCAAACACGGCGGGACTTGGGAATACAGGCATGGCACACATTATCGTAGTGGGGAACGAGAAGGGCGGCGCGGGCAAATCGACCGTCTCGATGCATGTGGCCACTGCACTAGCGCGGCTAGGTCACAAGGTCAGCACTCTGGATCTGGATTTGCGCCAACGCAGCCTTGGCCGTTACTTCGAAAACCGTGCCAATTTCCTGAAAAACTCGGACCTGTCTCTTCCCAGCCCCCGCCATCATGACCTGCCCGAGATTGACGCGACCAAACTGAAACCGGGCGAGAACATATATGACCACCGCCTTTCAGCCGCCGTGGCAGAACTGGAAAGCGACAGTGACTTCATCCTGATCGACTGCCCAGGCTCGCACACCCGTCTCAGCCAGGTTGCACATTCGCTGGCCGATACGCTGATCACACCGCTGAACGACAGTTTCATCGACTTTGACTTGCTGGCCCGCATTGACTCGAAAGGCGAGAAAATCCTTGGTCCTTCGGTCTATTCCGAGATGGTATGGAACGCGCGCCAGTTGCGAGC
Source organism: Ruegeria sp. HU-ET01832 (assembly GCF_040371315.1). NCBI lineage: Bacteria > Pseudomonadati > Pseudomonadota > Alphaproteobacteria > Rhodobacterales > Roseobacteraceae > Ruegeria > Ruegeria sp. HU-ET01832. Next base: position 881,350 of record NZ_BAABWL010000002.1, on the reverse strand, counting down.
ACAGGCCGGATTGAAGCCCATTGACTGGGTCGTCGTAAGAAACCGTGTCGGAACTCAGCGCATGGTCAACAAGGAAAAAATGCAGCGCGCGATTGAGATGCTGTCGCAGCGCATCGGCTTCCGCGTGGCCTCGGGCTTTTCCGAGCGGGTCGTCTTTCGCGAACTTTTCCCACGCGGCCTGACTTTGCTGGACCTCAAGGATATCGGGGTCAAACAGCTCAACATCTCGAACATCGCGGCCCGTCAGGAACTGCGAGACATGATGAAAGAGCTGAACCTGCCGGGCGTCGAAATCGACTTTTAGGTACCTCTCGCAAGTCAAATTTGCGGAGTTTTCTACCGCCCAAGCCCTCGGGTCGAACTGTCACAAACTGTGTTTCTGGACATTCGCGCCCGGCGAAGTATCCGCTTTTGAAGTCCTAACCAAACATTGAAGTCTAGTCTGTGCGCGACTTTTTGTTGATGTGTCTTCGCCATTGCCCCATAGAGGCAGTGCGCTGGGTGTTTGTCAGGCCACGCGCTCAGAGGGCAGGCAGCGAAAGCCAGACGAAGGACCCTTGTGGCCATCCCCAGGACAGCAACACTTGCAACGGAATCCATGTCACTCCAACGTCCGGAAGAACGAGCCGCACCTGCGGCAATAGACTCAACCGGCGTGCGCATCTTCAAGCGCATGACGCTGTTCCTGCTGGGCCCGGTTTATTTCCTTTTCGTTGCGTTTGTGCCCTTACTCTGCAGTAAACGGCGGGGCTTTCGCGGCTGGTACTGGCGACTGGTCAAACGTGCTTGTTCGCGGCTTTTATGGTTGCTGAGCATCCGGACCGAGATGACACAGGCAGAAGTGGCAATGTTAACCGCTGACACCGGCAGCATCATTGTGATCAACCACCGCAGCCATCTGGATGGCTTCGCCCTGATGGATGCTCTGCCAGAGGCCAAGTGGATCACCTTTGCCGCTAAGAAAGAACTCTGCGACGCGGCCCTTTTACGCCGTGGGTTCAAGGGCGCCGGGCTTGTTGAGGTTGACCGCAAGAGCGGCAGTGTAGCGCTTGAAACACTTACCGCTGCTATCCAAGCAATGCCCGCACGCTGCTCTGTCGTGCTTTTCCCTGAGGGCACACGCACCCGGTCCGAAAGTCTTGGCACCTTCAAGGCGGGAGCTGTATTGGCCGCGCGCAATACGGGCCGGACAATCCGACCCATCGTCATCCACGATTCCGACCGCCTGTTGCCACGCGGCAAACACCTCCCAAAAAGTGGAACGATCCGGGTCGAGGTTCTGCCGCCATTCGAATGCGACCCATCCACTTCAGTAGACGAAGACGTGTCTCGATTAAGAAATTCGATGATGGCCGTTTTTAATAATCGAATACGCCGCTAATCATACAAGGGACGTTCACTGTCATGCCAGCAGATCGACTGGATCGACGCCTTCATTGACAACCTTTCTTCAGTATCAATTTTCTGATGTTAAGCGGAACCGGCTGCGGTGCGCTCGCAGCCGACGCCTAATCTCCTGGCCGGTAGACCGTAAACAGCTCTTTCGGTTCGGGCACGCCACGTAGCATGTAGCGCCCGACCGAGATCAATTCCTTGCCGCAAGGCTGAGCAGCCCGGGCCACGTCATCCGAGATCAAAATGCGCTGACCCAAAGACCGATGCATCCCGGCAATACGCGCAGTCTGGTTCACCGCCGGACCAATGACAGTGAAATCCAACCGGCTTTCCGACCCGATATTGCCGTAGAGAATTTCGCCGGAATGCAGGGCCAGCGTGTAATTGGCCACCGGCAAACCATCTGCTTCGCGCGCGACATTCAACTCTTCGATCCGGGATTGCAGCAACGGCACAGCCTTAAGCGCAGCCCGCGCGTCCGCGTCAATATCGCCAACATCAAACATGGCCATCAACCCGTCGCCCATGAACTTCAGGATATTTCCGTCGTTGTCATGCACCACGCCCACCGCAACCGCCAGGTAATCATTAAGCATGTCGATGATCTCGTTTCCCGGCAGCTCTTCGGACAGGCTGGTGAACCCTTCAAGGTCGAAATTCCAAATCACTGCATCGATTTGCTGCAATGACCCGCGTCGAATCTCGCCGGACAGCACACGGCGGCCGGCATCGCGGCCCAGATACACACGCATAAGATCTTTGGAGACTCGTGCATTCGAAGCCGATTTCAGCGCCAACCCAAGATGAGGCAACGCGGTGTGGATCAGTTCCAGATCGCTGTCTCGAAACCCTTCCGGCGCGTTCGAAGTCCAGGACAAAAGCACCCCGTCCACCGTCTTTTTGGCATCGGGCGGCATGTTGTGCGTTGGCACGTCAAAAGCCACGCTGGTGGCATAGTAATCAGTTGCACCAACCTCTCGAAGCTCATTGATCAGAGGGTATTTACTGGGTTCGTTCTGATCGACAATGCGTTCATGCACATAGTCGATGTCGTCATTGAGGATCGCGAACAAAGGACTGTTCTGCCAATCCTCGCTGACATCTTCGGAATACTTGAATTTTTGATAATCTCCACCTCGTCCCTGATACCAGCTGTAGCCAGTACCGCCATAGACAGGGTGCAGGGCCGATTGGGCCGCGTGAAACCGCATCAATGGCACGCCAAGTTCGACCAGACGGGTACAATACCCATCCAGCAATTCTTCCTTGTCCGCGCCCTCAAGGCCGCGTGTCACTATCCAGTTGATCAAATCGGTTGATTTCGCCGCGTTAGGGTTCGGGGCTGTCATTTATTGTTATCCTATGTCCGCTCTGCACGTCATCTGGGGGCAATGGACGACAATTACCAGAGGTCACCCCATATCCGCCAGCTTTCTCAACATCCCGCGGAGCTGAGAGGCGTCATCCAGCCCTATCATGTTCGCCAATCTGGCGTCGTATCGCTTGGCGACCTCGCGCAGGTCCCGGTAAACCGACTGCCCCGCCGAGGTCAGCGTCAGATGCTCGACCCGGAGGTCATTCTGGCTGGGTGTACGCGTTAAGTATCGCCGTTGCTCAAGCTTGCTGACGGCGCGACTGATCTTGGTTTTGTGAATGCGAGCCCGCTCACCAATTTCTTTGGCCGTCATCTCACCGTAATTACCCAAATGAAACAACACCCGCCATTCGGTGCGAAGCATCCCGTACCGTTCTTTGTAGACCCGTTGAAACTCCAACGAGCACTCTTCGGCCGCTCTGCTCAGCAGATAAGGAAGGAAATCCTGCAGATCAAAGGCATCATTTTTTGTGGGTTCAGTGTCGGTCATGCTTGTTAGTTACAAAATCAACTATTATTTCACAAGCAACAATGAGGAGGAGTACAGGATGAACCGTCCGACTGATCCACACCAGATGACCCAAGCCAGCAGCACCATTGGCACACATGTAGGCTATATGCCCGGCTTCGGGAACGACTTTGAAACCGAGGCCCTGCCCGGCGCGTTGCCGCAAGGGATGAACAGCCCACAACGCTGTAACTACGGCCTTTATGGTGAACAGCTGAGCGGAACGGCCTTTACTGCAAACCCGCCCGAACGGACGTGGTGCTATCGCATCCGGCCTTCGGTCAAGCATTCACACAGGTATGAGAAGGTCGATCTGCCATTGTGGAAATCTGCCCCTTGCGTCGATCCCGATGTGATCAGCCTGGGGCAGTATCGCTGGAATGCAGTACCGCATTCCGACGAGGGCCTGACATGGCTGTCAGGTATGCGCACCATGACCACGGCGGGCGACGTAAACACGCAAGTGGGCATGGCCAGCCACATCTATCTGGTCACAGATTCCATGGTGGACGAGTATTTCTTCTCAGCCGATTCCGAGCTGGTGGTGGTGCCACAGGAAGGCCGCCTGCGTTTCGCAACTGAGCTGGGGATCATTGATTTGGAACCCAAAGAGATCGCCATTCTACCGCGCGGACTTGTGTATCGCGTAGAAGTTCTGGACGGTCCTGCGCGCGGCTTTGTATGCGAAAACTACGGGCAGAAATTCGAACTGCCGGGCCGTGGCCCGATCGGAGCCAACTGCATGGCCAACCCGCGTGATTTCAAGGCCCCGGTCGCGGCGTTTGAAGACCGAGAAGTGCCCTCGACCGTCACCGTCAAATGGTGCGGGCAGTTCCATAAAACGCAAATCGACCAAAGCCCGTTGGACGTGGTCGCATGGCATGGCAATTACGCGCCCTACAAATACGACCTACGCACCTATTGCCCGGTCGGCGCGATCCTGTTTGATCACCCCGACCCGTCGATCTTTACCGTGCTGACGGCCCCATCAGGTCAGCCGGGGACGGCCAATATCGACTTTGTCCTGTTCCGCGAACGCTGGATGGTGGCCGAAGACACCTTCCGCCCGCCCTGGTATCACAAGAACATCATGTCCGAGCTAATGGGCAATATCTACGGCCAATATGACGCCAAACCTCAGGGCTTTGTTCCCGGCGGGATGAGCCTGCACAACATGATGCTGCCACACGGGCCGGACCGCGAAGCCTTTGACAAAGCGTCGAATGCAAACCTCGGGCCGGACAAGTTGGACAATACCATGTCCTTCATGTTCGAAACCCGCTTTCCGCAGCACCTGACCCCGTTTGCCGCAAACGAAGCGCCCCTGCAGGACGACTACATTGACTGTTGGACCTCTCTTGAGAAAAAGTTCGACGGAACGCCCGGGAAAAAGTGAAGAGCTTGGATATCTGGATCACCTATGTCGCGACCGTCCTGCTGTTGATGAGCACACCTGGACCCAGTCAGTTGTTGATGCTGTCCAATTCGGCAACCAATGGCCTAAAGCGCGGCCTGTTCACCGCCGCCGGGGATCTGAGCGCGAACCTACTGCAAATGTTGGCTGCTGGCCTTGGTTTGGCTGCAATCATTGCGGCATCAGGCACTGCTTTGGCGGTCATCAAATGTCTGGGGGTCTCGTATCTGATCTTTCTCGGCGTCAAGATGATCGTAAAAGCCGAGCGAAAAACGACTCGGGCCGCGCCACAGGCCAACCGTAAAGCCCTTTGGATCCAAGGCTTCGTCACGTCCGCGGCAAACCCCAAGGCCGTGGTTTTCTTTGCGGCCCTGTTCCCGCTGTTCATTGACGGTGCTCTGCCGTTCTGGCCGCAATTCGCCATTCTATCGGTCACCTATCTCACGCTCGACGGGCTGTTTCTTACCGCCTATGGCGGCAGCGCAAGTTGGCTGGCCGCGCGCCTTAAAGGACCTGCCCGGCTTTGGCTGGACCGGATCGGCGGCAGCTTCATGATACTCGCGGCGGTCCTGTTGGGGCTGAAATCCCTGCAGGATGCGCGATAAACCAGACGAACAAGGACCTCAGATGCCATTGACGAAATCCTGGGTGAACTCAGCAAATGATGCCAGTCACCCCTTTCCGCTGAACAACTTACCGTATGGCGTTTTCGCGACAGAAGGTGCCGAGCCGCGCTGTGGCGTTGCAATCGGGGACATGATTTTCGACATCACCAGCGCCGAGGCCGAAGGTCTGATTAACCTGATTGACGAACCCCTGTTCGACCTGCCCTTCTGGAACCCATTGATGGAGCAAGGACCCGCCGTCTGGGCTGCCCTTCGCGCGCGCCTGACCAGCCTTTTGGCCGAGGGATCAGAAGAGCAAGACAGGGTTGAGCCTCTGCTTGTGGCGCAGAGCGACACCGTATTGCATATGCCCTTCGCGGTCAGTGAGTACACAGACTTCTATGCAGGTCGTCACCACGCGCAAAATGTCGGCACCATGTTCCGCGGGTCAGAGAATGCCCTGCCCCCCAATTGGCTGCACATTCCGATCGGCTATAATGGCCGCGCCTCTTCTGTCGTTGTGTCAGGGACAGATATTCGCCGTCCTTGGGGCCAGCTGAAATCGCCCGATCACGACCGTCCCGCCTTTCTGCCCAGCCGCCGCTTTGACATTGAGCTTGAGATGGGTGCCATCGTAGGCACACCATCGAACGGTCCGATCTCGGTCCAAGAGGCGGACGATATCATCTTTGGTTATGTTCTGCTCAACGATTGGTCCGCGCGCGATATCCAGGCGTGGGAATACCAGCCGCTCGGACCGTTTCAGGCCAAAGCCACAGCAACGTCGATCAGCCCGTGGATCGTGACCAAGGCAGCGCTTGAGCCCTTTCGCTGTGACACACCCGCGCGCGAGCATGAGCTGTTAGATCACCTCAAGGATTGCGGCCCAATGTTGTACGACATCGACCTTTCCATCACGATGGCTCCGTCCGGAAAACCAGCAAGCACCATCGCCCGCACAAACTACCGTGAGATGTATTACTCTGCCGCGCAGCAACTGGCGCACCACACGACGTCGGGTTGCCCAATGAATACTGGTGATTTGCTGGGCTCAGGCACCATCTCGGGGCCAACGAAACCTGAACGCGGCTCGTTACTAGAACTCAGCTGGGGCGGGAAGGAACCGCTGACGCTGGACACGGGCGAGACCCGCAGCTTTATCGAAGACGGCGACACCATGACCGTGACCGGCGCGGCAAAAGGCGACGGTTATACGATCGGCTTTGGCGATTGCGTGGGAACAGTATTGCCCGCACTAGAAAACCCATTCGCACGATAAGGAACCCAACATGGCCAAAGCATTCGCGTCCCAGGGGGACATGTCCGAGAAGAAGACCTCATTTACCGAAATCGGTGACGGGCTCTATGCGTTCACCGCCGAAGGCGACCCGAATTCCGGCGTGATTATCGGCGATGACAGCGTCATGATCATCGAGGCCCAAGCGACACCGCGTTTGGCACAAAAAGTCATCGACTGCGTCCGCTCGGTCACTGACAAGCCAATCACCCACGTTGCGCTAACCCACTATCACGCCGTGCGTGTGCTGGGCGCCAGCGCGTATGGAGCAAAGCAGATCCTGATGTCGGACATGGCCCGCGCGATGGTCGTGGAGCGCGGGCAGGAGGATTGGGATAGCGAATTCCAACGCTTCCCCCGCCTGTTTGAAGGGCACGAGAGCATTCCTGGCCTCACATGGCCCACCACCACCTTCAGCGATACGATGACGGTCTATCTGGGTGATCGTCGGGTTGACCTGATGCATCTGGGCCGCGCTCATACGGCGGGTGATATCGTCATTCATGTACCCGATCAGAACGTTATGTTCACCGGCGACATCGTCGAATACCGCTCGGCCTGCTACTGCGGCGATGGGCATTTCGGTGATTGGGGTGATACCTTGGATGCAATCAGCCTGTTCGATGTCGACGCCATCGCTCCGGGACGCGGAGACGCCCTGATCGGTAAGGAGATGGTGAATGCAGCTATCGAGAGCACCCGCGATTTCGTCGACAGCACATACCGTCCTGCCGCAAGAGTCGCGGCACGTGGTGGTTCTTTGAAAGAAGCATGGGACGCCGTGCGCGCCGAATGTGACCCGAAATTCGCGGATTACGCGATCTATGAACACTGCCTGCCTTTCAACGTAGCCCGCGCCTATGACGAGGCGCGCGGTATTGACACGCCACGCATCTGGACCGCCCAACGCGATCTGGACATGTGGGAGGCCCTGCAAGACTAAGGACAAACCGTCGCATTTGATCCAGATCGTTTTTCGTCGGCGTATTCGATGGAACCATTCCCATAGGGCTCTGGCTTGGCCTCGTCAGAGGCAAGCAGTTGCGTCAACGCATCGGGGAGAGAAACCATGAACAAGATCTTCGAAACACCGCTCTACGCTTATGAGCGCGGCCCGGATCAGGACACTGCGACACCTGTACGCCACAGGGTCATCGTTGTTGGTGCCGGTCCGGTCGGCCTGACCGCAGCCATCGACCTGGCCCAGCAAGGTGTTGGGGTCGTTGTTCTGGACGACAACGACAAGGTCAGCTTTGGCAGCCGCGCGATCTGTTTTTCGCAACGCACGTTGGATATCGCCGACCGGTTGGGGTGCGGCAATCCGATGGCCGAAACCGGGGTGCAATGGGAGGCGGGCAAGGTCTTTTTCGACAACCGCAAAGTCTATGAGTTCGACTTGCTGCCCGAAAAAGGCTTTGCCAACCCCGCCTTCGTGAACCTGCAACAATATCATCTTGAGAAAATTCTGGTCGACCGTGTCCGCGCTTTGCAGGCCGAAGGTGCACCGATCGAAATTCGCGGCCGCAACAAGGTCGAGGCGATCGGCACCCATGACGACCACGTCAAGCTTGAAGTCGAAACGCCAGAAGGCCCCTATAACGTCGAAGCCGACTGGCTGATTGCGTGCGATGGCGCGCATTCTCCGACCCGACGGATGCTGGGGCTGGATTTCGACGGGCGGATATTCGAAGACAACTTCCTGATCGCCGATGTGGTGATGGAGGCCGATTTCCCGTCCGAGCGCTGGTTCTGGTTCGACCCGCCCTTCAACAGGGGCCAGTCCGCCCTATTGCACAAACAGCCTAACAGTGTCTGGCGCATTGACCTGCAACTGGGATGGGACATCGACAAAGAGCGCGAGAAACGCCCCGAAAACGTCATCCCTCGCCTTAAGGCGATGCTGGGCGAGGATGTGGAGTTCGAACTCGAATGGGTCTCGATCTACACATTCCAGTGCCGCCGAATGGAGAGGTTCCGCCATGGACGTGTCCTCTTTGCCGGGGACAGCGCCCATCAGGTCAGCCCGTTCGGCGCGCGCGGGGCGAATTCGGGCATTCAGGACACCGACAACTTGTGCTGGAAGCTGAAACTGGTGATCGACGGGAAAGCACCTGAACTGCTGCTGGATAGTTATAGCCGCGAGCGCGTTCAGGCAGCAGATGAGAACATCACTATGTCGACCCGCTCGACCGATTTTATCACGCCCAAATCCGAAATGTCCCGTTTGCTGCGCGACGCGGTACTGGACCTGAGCGAGCATTACGAATTCGCACGCCCTCTGGTAAATTCCGGACGTCTTAGCGCGCCCTGCACGTACAAGGGATCATCGCTCAGTTCGGCGGACGCATTGAATGGCCCAGATATCACATGCCCGGGCTCGGCCTGTCCGGACGCGCCTTTGGGCGACGAATTCCTGCTGCCGAAACTGGCCGGAAAATTTACGCTGCTGACGATAGACGCCGAAGCGCCTGAGCGCCTCGAAGAAGGCGGTATCGAAGCCACGCGCTTGGCATTGTCCGTGAAGGATGACCTGACGCTGGAGTTAAAGCGTCGCTATTTGGGGGATGCGGACAGCGCCGTCTATTTGATCCGCCCCGACCAGCATGTGGCCGTCCGGCGGGACACTTTCGAAGAAAACGCGTTTCGGCAGGCGATGCGCCGTGCCACTGGAAAGGAGTAAGTGGGATGGCTGACTTGATCCTCACACCGAATTTCGACAATGCGGACGACTTTTATGCCAACCTGCTGGCCCTGCATGACGGGCTGGACAAGACAGACAGCGACGCGCTCAACGCACGACTGGTTCTGGTGCTGGCCAACCATATCGGTGACGCTGACGTCTTGTCTCAGGCTTTGAAAACGGCAGAATTACCTGACGACCAAAACTGACAGGAGGTAAGGATGAGCGTCATACTGTATGACTTCTGGCGCTCTTCAGCCAGTTACCGCGTGCGCATCGCGCTGAATTTGGCTGGGGTCGCCTATCGCGCGGTTTCTATCGATCTGGCCAGTGGTGACCAAAAGTCTGACACGCATCTGGCACGTAATCCGCAAGGGTTGGTTCCCGTGCTTGAGATTGACGGCCTGCGGCTGACTCAATCGCTGGCGATCATAGATTATCTGGACAACACGCGGGGGCTGGGTCTGTTGCCCGCTGAACCCGCAGCCCGCGCACAGTCATTGGCCCTGGCACAATCCATCGCGGTGGATCTGCACCCGGTCTGCAACCTTTCGGTTGCGCGCCACGCTACCTCGCTGAGCCACGATGCCGACAATATGCCCGGCGACTGGATGCGCCATTTCATCCGCCCCGGCCTTTTGGCGTTCGAAACCCTTTTGGGCGATTTTGAACAATCCCCCTACTGCACAGGCGCACAGCCCGGTTTGGCCGATCTGTGTCTGATCCCTCAGCTATACAACGCACGTCGCTGGCAGGTCGATCTGACCGGGCTACCCCGTATCCTGAGTGTCGACGCTGCCTGCGCAGACCTGCCCGCTTTTGCACAGGCGCACCCGGACCGGCACGCGCCTGACTGACCGCACAGGGTCTGTGTGCGCACGTTAGTAGGAAATAGAACCGCGGTGGCATAAAGTCTTCTCAGCAAGAATGGAGGCCCCTATGCCCGAGATCACCGGCTATCACGCCCATGTCTATTTCGATGCTGATACTCAAACAATCGCGCAACAGCTTTGCCAAGAAGCAGGTCGCTCGTTCCCTGTTGAGATAGGTCGGATGCACGCCAAAAATGTCGGCCCGCATCCGCGTTGGAGTTGCCAATTGGCATTTGCCCCGGACGCCTTCGATCAGGTCATTCCATGGCTGATGCTGAACCGGCAAGGATTGACCATCTTTACGCATCCCGAAACCGGCCAGCATCTTGAGGACCACCGGGATCGCGCCATCTGGATGGGCGAGATGCTGAAGCTGGACCTGTCGATCTTTGAACGAATGGGTGCTTAGCCCAGCGCTTTAGCCTGATCCCGCAGCTTGAACTTTTGAACCTTGCCGGTCGACGTCTTGGGCAGCGGCCCGAACACCACCGTCTTGGGCGCTTTGAAATGGGCCATGTGATCGCGACAGAATGCAATGATGTCTGCGTCACTCGTCTGCGCGCCGGGCTTGAGTTCGACAAATGCACAGGGCGTCTCGCCCCATTTATCATCGGGCCGGGCGACCACGGCAGCCTCCATCACGGCGGGGTGTTTATACAGGATATCTTCCACTTCGACCGATGAAATGTTCTCGCCCCCCGAGATGATGATGTCTTTGGACCGGTCTTTGAGCGCAATGTAGCCATCGGGGTGCATCACCCCCAGATCGCCCGAGGCGAACCATCCGCCGTTGAACGCCTTGTCGGTCGCATCTGGGTTCTTGAGATACCCCTTCATCACCACATTGCCCTGCATGAATATCTCGCCCATGGTCTCGCCATCGGCAGGCACGGGGGCCAGCGTTTCAGGGTCGGCTACCATCAGCCCGGACAAAGCCGTGTACCGCACACCCTGCCGTACCTTCAACGCAGCGCGTTCGTCCGCGCCCCTGCTGTTCCACTCGTCTTTCCAGGCGCAGACAACCGAAGGGCCGTATGTCTCAGTCAGCCCATAGACATGGGTGACCTCGATCCCCATCCCTTCCATATTCGCGATAACTGCCGCAGGTGGCGGAGCACCAGCGGTCATCACTTTGATCTGGTGGTCGAAATCCTTGAGGTGATCCGGCGCATTTGCCAGCATGTTCAGAACGATCGGCGCGCCGCAGAAATGCGTGACCTTTTCGTCGCGGAAAGCGGCATAGATCGGCTCGTCCCGCACAGCGCGCAAGCAGACCGAAACCCCCGCATTCGCCGCCATCGCCCATGGGAAACACCAACCGTTGCAGTGAAACATTGGCAAGGTCCACAGATAGACCGAGTGTTTGGGCATATCCCAATCCAACAGATCAGACTGCGCGTTCAGCATCGCACCCCGGTGATGGTACACAACACCCTTGGGATTGCCCGTTGTACCCGACGTATAGTTCAGGGTGATTGCGTCCCATTCGTCATCTGGCAAAGACCACGCGAACTCTGGGTCGCCTTCAGCCAGCAGCGCGTCATAGGTCAGCGCCCCAAGCTTTTCACCGCCCTCAAAGCTGTCATCTTCTATGTCGATCACTAGTACGTCGTGATCGACCTGTTTCAACGCCTCTTTGACGACGCCCGAGAATTCTGGGTCAACCAGCAGGGCCTTGGACTCTGCGTGATTCAGGATAAACGCGATGATCGGTGCATCCAGTCGCGTGTTGATGGCGTTCAGCACCGCCCCGGACATTGGGACACCGAAATGCGCCTCGTACATTTCGGGGATGTTAGCGGCGATGATCGAGACGGTGTCGCCCTTGCCGATCCCGCGCGCGGCCAAAGCGCCAGCCATTCGGCGAGACCGGGTATATGTCTCGGCCCATGTGTACCGGCGCGCGCCGTAAACTACGGACGGATAGACGGGATAAATCTGCGCAGTCCGCTCTATAAAACTTAGCGGCGACAAGGGCGTATAATTTGCCCGGTTCCTGTCCAGGTGACGCTCATAAATATTGGCTTCGGTCATCAGCTACCCCTCCCTTATTGCACGGGACTTGATCACAATCCCGCAGGCAAGACAAATTCGTAGAAATACGCGCACAGTCATGGACTGGCGATACGCGATGATGCAATCTGGCCCTATCTACGGATGGCCATTCGCGGTGATCTGAGCCATCAAGAACACACAGGCCGGGACCCAGCTCCCGCACCTTGCGCACCCATACTTTGTGAAAGGACATGTCATGGACGGCACGTTCAACGAAAACGATCTTTCCCGCGTGGTCGAAGCCGACCGCGCCCATATCTGGCACCACCTGATCCAGCACAAACCCTTTGAAACCAATGATCCGCGCATCATTGTCGAAGGCAAAGGCATGCGCGTTTGGGACCAGAACGGCAAGGAACATCTGGATGCCGTATCCGGCGGGGTCTGGACGGTCAACGTGGGCTATGGCCGCGAATCGATCTGCAAGGCGGTCTACGACCAGCTGATGAAGCTGTGTTACTTCGCCAACTCGGCCGGGTCGATTCCGGGCTCGATCTTTGCGGAAAAGCTGATCAGCAAGATGCCGGGGATGAGCCGCGTTTACTACATGAACTCAGGCTCTGAGGCGAATGAGAAAGCCTTTAAGATGGTCCGCCAGATCGCCCACAAGAAATACGGCGGCAAGAAGACCAAGATTCTTTACCGCGATCGCGACTACCACGGCTCGACCCTCGCGGCGATGTCGGCGGGTGGTCAGGATGAGCGTAACGCGCAATACGGCCCCTTCGCGCCGGATTTTGTGCGCGTGCCGCACTGCATGGAATACCGCAAGCACGAGCTGGACGGCGCCCCCGAAGAGAATTTCGGCGAATGGGCTGCTGATCAGATCGAAGAGGTCATCGTCCGCGAAGGCCCCGATACTGTCGGCGCACTGTGCCTCGAACCCGTGACCGCTGGCGGTGGTGTGATTGAGGCCCCCGAAGGCTATTGGCAGCGCGTGCAGGAGATTTGCGACAAGTACGACATCCTGCTGCATATCGACGAAGTTGTCTGCGGTGTTGGCCGCACCGGCACATGGTTTGGTTATCAGCAATATGGTGTGAAGCCTGACTTTGTGACCATGGCCAAGGGCGTCGCCTCGGGTTACGCCGCCATCGCTTGCATGGTCACCACCGAGGAAATCTTTGACATGTTCAAAGACAATGCAGACGACCCGATGAACTATTTCCGCGACATCTCTACCTTCGGCGGCTGCACTGCAGGCCCGGCGGCGGCGATCGAGAACATGCGGATCATCGAAGATGAAAACCTGCTGCAAAACTGCACCGACATGGGCGCGCGCATGATGGGTAACCTGCAAGAGCTGATGGAAAAGCACAAAGTCATCGGCGACGTGCGCGGCAAGGGCCTGTTCCTTGGCGCAGAACTGGTTGCGGATCGTTCCACCCGCGAGCCGGTGGACGAAAAGATGGCACAAGCAATTGTGGCCGACTGCATGGCGCAGGGCGTAATCATCGGTGTGACCAATCGCTCGGTCCCGGGCAAGAACAACACGCTGTGCTTCTCACCCGCGCTGATTGCCACTCCGGACGATATTGACCAAATCACCGACGCGGTGGACGGTGCGCTCGGGCGTGTGTTTGGGTAGACTACTAGTTGATTACAGCGCAGAAACCGGTGCCCATGGCGCCGGTTTTTTTGGTCGTAACGAGAGACAACGAACTAACTACAGCTCTACTGCTCCGTTGCTATAGCTTACGGCCGCTGACGACGAAATGAGTTAGAGAAAAGAAAAACTTTCCTTGCATAGCCAAGGCTCTCTGTTCATCTGCCCAGGCGGCCGCTTCCTCATCAGGCAAAAGCTGCTTGGACTTAGTGAACCTTTCCATCAGGACAATCAACATATTGGCCAGCCCATCTGGCCGGAGTTGAGTATCGCAAACGGTAACGGGAGCTACTCCCTCCACTTCAAAACCAGCATCCGTCAGGATTGGAGGCAAAAGAGCAGGCACTCCTCTCTCAACAAAATGCTCATCCCATGCCCTTACCATTCGCGCCATCCGAGCAGGATCTTCACTGAACCATATCAAACTGTCGAAATGGATATCGCCTATGACGAGCAACCCCCCTGGTTTTAAGCACCGATAGGCTTCGCCCACCGCGGCCGGAATATCGTCCAGGTACTCATACACCTGCACTGATACGGCCTTATCAACCGAGGCGTCTTTGACGGGAAGGCGTCCGGCTTCGCCTTCAACGATCTTGACCCAATCATAAGTTTGACATCTATTTTCGGCCGAATGCCGCATAGCGTCACTAGGATCAATTCCTATGACATGGCCGGTTCCACCAACTGCCCGAGCTAGCTCTGCCGTTAATAGGCCGTTGCCGCATCCTATGTCCGCTATTGTATCACCGGGGGAAGGCTTTAGCGCATCAAAGGAACCGCGACGTCGACGCGTTACGTCGGCGCCTTCATAGACACTATCCAAAAGACGGGTTGTCTCCTCATCAAACTCAAGCATGTCGCCGACCCCGAAGAAATTAGTTTAACCAGTGGTTCGACATCTAACATTTCCTGACAAATAAGTCTGCCGGCAGAGCAAAGCCAACTTTCAGACAACCGCCGAACAAAAAAGCCGCCCCGAATGGGACGGCCTTTCATTCACTGTCTCTGTATCAGAGGATCAGGCAGCCAGAGCGGCCTGAGCTTTGGCGACGATCGCGCCGAACGCTTCCGGTTCGTGCACGGCCAGGTCGGCCAGAACTTTGCGGTCCACTTCGATACCGGCCAGGTTCAGGCCGTTGATGAAGCGGGAATAGGTCAGAGCCTCGTCATGCGAACGGACAGCAGCGTTGATACGCTGGATCCACAGCGCGCGGAAGTTGCGCTTGCGGTTCTTGCGGTCGCGGGTTGCATACTGGTTGGCCTTGTCGACGGCCTGACGGGCAACCTTGAAGGTGCTCTTGCGGCGGCCATAGTAACCTTTGGCGGCCTTGATAACCTTCTTGTGACGGGCGTGAGTTACGGTTCCACCTTTAACGCGGGACATGTTGGTATCTCCTCTTAGCGGTCGTAGGGCATGTAGCCCTTGACGATCTTGGCGTCGGGGGCGGACAGGGTGGTGTTGCCACGGGCGTCGCGGATGAACTTTTTGGTCCGCTTGATCATGCCGTGCCGTTTGCCGGCCTGGCCAGCAAGGACCTTACCGGTCGCAGTCACCTTAAAGCGCTTCTTGGCGCTCGACTTGGTCTTCATCTTAGGCATTTCCGTCTCCTTCCAGGGTTCGGTTTCAGACGCGACTCGGCATGCCATCTCGGCCGGTCACGCAACAGATGCGCCGTTTACGCAAGTTCGATCATACTGGCAAGGGGGTTTGGACCAGAATCTGCGGATTCTGCAACTGGTCAGGCACCGGGGCGGCGCAGACCGCCCCGGTGAAATGATTTAGTGGCCAAATTTGCGGATTTCGCCGCTTTTCAGCCGGGCCGCATAGCTCGCCAGCTCTTCGCGCACGACCTTCATCAGGAAATACAGCGCAAAGACGTTCACAACCGCCATGGCAAAGATCGCCGCGTCCGAGAAATCGATGACCGGACCAAGGTTGGCCGCCGCACCGATCACCACGAACACACAGAAGATAATCTTGAAGATCAGCTCTTTGGTATGACCCTCGCCAAACAGGTAGGTCCAGGCCTTGAGGCCGTAATAGGACCAGCTGATCATGGTCGAGAAGGCGAACAGAACCACCGCGATGGCCAACACGAACGGGAACCAGCCAAAGGCGCTGCCAAAGGCCGCCGAGGTCAGGCTGACGCCCGAATTGCCGTCAACGGTTGCGATACCGTTGCCCGCTTCGTTCAGCACGTACAGGCCAGTTGCCGGATCAACGATCAGCTGTTGGGTGATGATGATTACCAGCGCTGTCATGGTACAGATCACGACCGTGTCGATAAACGGCTCCAACAGGGACACGAACCCTTCGGTGATCGGCTCGCTGGTTTTCACCGCCGAGTGCGCGATCGCAGCCGAGCCCACGCCCGCTTCGTTCGAGAATGCCGCACGACGGAAGCCCTGAATCAGCGCACCGACCATACCGCCAGCAACGCCGAGGCCGGTGAAGGCGCCTGCGAAAATCTGACCAAAGGCCCACCCGATCTGATCCGCATGCATGATGATAATGACCAGAGCGGCCAGAACATACATGACACCCATAAACGGCACGACTTTTTCGGTCACACGCGCAATGGACTTCAGGCCACCCACGATCACAGCGAATACGATACCCGCAAAGACCAAACCGGTGATCCAACCGGGATAATCTCCGACGATGCCCGCGATCTGCTGGTGCGCCTGGTTGGCCTGGAACATGTTGCCCCCGCCCAGCGCGCCAAGGATACAGAAGATCGAAAACAGAACCGCCAGAATCTTGCCACCCGGCAGGCCTAGTTCAGCAAAGCCCTTGGACATGTAATACATCGGGCCACCGGACACGGTGCCGTCGTCGTATTCATTTCGGTATTTCACGCCCAGCGTACATTCTGTGAATTTCGAGGCCATGCCCAGAAGGCCCGCCATGATCATCCAGAAAGTAGCGCCCGGCCCGCCGATCCCGATGGCCACTGCCACACCGGCAATGTTGCCCAGACCGACCGTACCCGAAAGCGCAGTCGCCAGCGCCTGAAAGTGGCTGACTTCGCCGGCGTCATTCGGGTCGGAATAATCGCCTTTGACTAGGCTGATCGCGTGCCCGAAGAAACGGAACTGCACAAAGGCGAAATACACTGAAAAGACCGTCGCGGCGACAACCAGCCACCCCACGATCCATGGGAAGCCAGTGCCGGGAAACGGCGCGAAGATAAAGCTGACGAACGGGCCGGTAAAATCGGCAAAAGCCTGATTGATCTTGTCGTCCAGACCGGCTGCCTCTTGCGCCATCGCAGGGCTGGCACCCAGCATCGCGGCGGCGGCCAGCGCCGTTTTCTGATAAATATTCATTTTCATCGCTCCCCTCAGTTCACGACCGTGACCGGCACATCGGCATGCATGACCAGATTCTGGGTCGAACTGCCGAACAGCCGTTTCTTGAACCCATCCGCCGAGGCGCGCCCGACGATGATTTGGGTGCCACCGTTTTCCACCGTGATAGCGTTCAGCGTTTCGGCCACGTCGCCGTGGCGCACGATGCCCTGGGCCGTGAACCCGCCTGAGGTCAAAGCATCAACCGCAGGCGTAACGATGCGCGAAGTCGCCAATGCAACTTCTTCTTCGCGCCGCTTGTGTCGCTGGGCGTTTTCTTCCGGTGTCTGAAAGGTAAAAGGGGACCATTCGATGACGTAAACCACAAGTAATTCACACGTTCCGATCCGCTCAGCCAGGTCTTTGGCAAAGGCGATCGCGCGCTCTCCGGTTTCTGTCCCGTCCAGTCCGATGACAATCTTGGTTGTCATGACGTTTCTCCAATATTGTTGATTATACCGGGGCCCGTGCCCCCGGGCGGGCAGCCGGAGTCTGGAACGAATTCAATAGACTACCCGTGAAAATCAGTATCCGAGAAAAACAGCGAAAAACAGAGGGCAAACTGCAGATTGCCCTCAAATTTCACCTATATATATGTTTTTAAAGTGTATATTTTGCTTATTTATTGAGCAATGCAGATCCTCAACCCGGATCTGTGTTGTAAATCAAACGCTCATCACAGGGCGCGATACGTAGGATATTGGTGGTGCCCGGCACATTAAACGGCACACCAGCAGTCACCACGATCTGATCAGTTTCAGCGGCAAAGCCCCCAGCACGAGCTGCACGGGCTGCATTCACAACCGCGCCCTTGAAACGCTCCAGCTCGGGCGTCATCACACAATGGCACCCCCAGCTCAGGCATAGTCGCCGCGCAGTGCCGGTGGCCGGGGTCATGGCGATAATCGGCACTTCGGGCCTTTCTCGGGCAGTCAGCAAAGCAGTAGTCCCGCTTTGGGTGAAGCAACAGATCGCCTTGATATCAGTCTTTTCTGCAATCTCGCGCGCAGCGGCAACGATCCCATCGGCGATCGTTGTCCCCTTGGCCGTACGAGACGAGGCAATAATCTGGCCATATGTTGGGTCCGCCTCGACCTCGATGGCGACCTTGTTCATTGTCTGCACGGCTTCGACCGGGTAAGAACCCGCAGCCGACTCGGCACTGAGCATTATAGCATCGGTGCCCTCATAGATCGCGGTTGCCACGTCCGAAACCTCGGCCCGCGTGGGCATTGGACTTTCAATCATGCTTTCCAGCATCTGCGTCGCGACAATCACCGGTTTGGCCGCGCCCCGGCACTTGCGCACCAGACGTTTCTGGATCGGCGGCACGGCCGAAACCGGCAGTTCAACCCCCAGATCGCCACGCGCCACCATGATACCGTCAGACGCATCCAGAATGTCGTCAAACGCCTCGACCGCGGCGGGCTTTTCAATCTTGGACAGGATCGCCGCCCGACCATCGGCCAGCGCGCGCGCCTCAAAAACGTCTTTGGCGCGCTGCACGAAGCTCAGCGCCAGCCAGTCGACACCCAATTGGCAAACAAATTCCAGATCGTCGCGGTCCTTGGCCGACAGGGCCGCCAACGGCAGCACGACATCAGGCACATTCACGCCTTTGCGGTTAGAGATCGTGCCACCCACCTCAACGGTACAATTGGCGAAATCCTGACCGCACTCCTGCACGATCAGGCGGATTTTACCGTCATTGACAAGCAGGCGTGCGCCGGGTTCCAACGCGGCGAAAATCTCGGGATGCGGCAGGCAAACGCGATTGATGTCCCCGGCCTCCGGGTCAAGGTCCAGCCGGAACGCCGCCCCCTCTTCCAATTCCTCAGAGTCGCTGGCAAAGACGCCGACACGCAGTTTCGGTCCCTGCAAATCGGCCAGAATGGCAATCGGGCTGTCCAGATCCTTTTCAACCTGACGGATAATCCGGTGCCGCTCGCGGATTTCATCATGACTACCGTGGCTCATGTTCAAGCGGAACACATCGGCCCCGGCCTCGTGCAGGGCTCGGATCATGTCATAGTCATTCGACGCCGGACCCAGCGTCGCCACGATTTTCACATTTCTCAGGCGTCGCATTGTTGGTGCTCTCCTCACGTATTCCCTGGGCGTCGCGCAAATGTTACCGCAAACATTGCTTCAAGCTGCTTATTGCGCAATTCCCTTTTATTAGCAACTGCCCTACACCTGCGACGAACCAGATGACAGGCTTATGACGTATTCTCCGTATTTTATCCACGGCGCAGATCGCCCTTCGCGTTGGCTGATCACATGTGACCACGCCACCAACACCGTCCCACACGACATCAACGGCGGAGACCTCGGCCTTCCGCGCGAGGATATGGAGCGTCATATCGCCTATGACGTGGGGGCGTACGAGGTCTCGAAACATCTTGGGGAAATCCTGAACGCGCCTGTGGTCGCGGCCAATTTCTCGCGTCTTGTGATCGACCCGAACCGGGGCGAGGATGACCCGACCCTGCTGATGAAGCTGTATGATGGGTCGATCATCCCCGGCAATCGTCACGCCGACGTGGCCGAGCGGGAACGGCGGCTGAACATGTGTTATCGCCCCTATCACAATGCTTTGGCCGAGCTGGCGGCCTTACCCCATGCGGTGATTGTGTCCATGCACTCCTTTACCCGACAGCTGCGGGGGCGCGACCCCCGCCCGTGGCATGTGGGCGTGCTGCACACCCCGGACGAGCGTTTTGCGCGCCCGCTGATCACCCGGTTGCAGGCAGAAGACGACCTGTGCGTCGGCGTAAACGAACCCTATACCGGTGTCCTGCCCGGAGATGCCATCGACAAGCACTGCACCGCCTTTGGTCGCCCCAATGCCCTGATCGAGCTGCGCAATGATCTGATCGCCGATCACGCTGGACAACGGGCTTGGGCGAAACGTTTGGCCGTTGTGCTACAGGACGCACTGGATACCAGCGACCTTTGATCACACGTCATTGTGAGGATACCACCTGATCCCCATATATTCGTCGAAAGGGGATCGCCATGACCCAGGAATTCGTAACCTCTGTGTTTGGTTGGATGGCCGCGCTCAACATCGCAGTACTGTTGTTCACAACATTAATGGTCCTGCTGCGGCAGGAGCAGATTGCGGGCATTCACAGCAAGTTATTCCAGATGGAGCGGTCGGAAGTGAAACGAGCGTATTTCCGGTATCTGGCCAACTACAAGGTCCTTACATTGATCTTTTGCATCGTACCTTGGCTGGCCTTGAAACTGGCCTGACATCCTGTTTGTTGAAACATCGCCTCCGGGCCGCTAGGTCAAGGACAACGATACTGTCATCCGGAGTCAGCACATGGACAAGCAAACCGAAATCGAACTTCAGGCCGCAGCCTTCCGCCGGTTGCAAAAGCACCTGACGGAAGACCGCACCGACGTGCAGAACATCGACATGATGAACCTGGCCGGGTTCTGCCGCAACTGCCTGTCGCGCTGGTATCAGGAAGCCGCAAACAAAAAAGGCATCGAGATGGGCAAGGACGAAGCCCGTCAGATTTTCTACGGCATGACCATGGATGAGTGGAAAGCCAATTATCAGACCGAAGCCAGCCCCGAAAAACAGGCCGCCTTCGAGGTCGCCTTTGACGAAAACGTCACCAAAAAAGGTTGAACGCTGAAATCAAAAAGGCCCGCCGGTTTGGCGGGCCTTTTCCTTAGATCGCCGCCTTGCGGCTTTCATCCAGATAAATCTCGCGTAGGCGTTTGGCAATCGCTCCCGGCGTACCATCGCCCAGCGCGACACCGTCAATCTCGACCACTGGCATAACAAAGGCGCTGGCCGAGGTGGTGAACGCTTCATCCGCCTCTTTCGCCTCATCGATCGTAAACAGGCGTTCTTCGACTTCCATCTGCGCCTCGGCAGCCATACGCAACACAGCCTTGCGGGTGATCCCGTGCAAGATGTCATTGGACAACGGGCGGGTCACGATCTTGCCGTCCTTTACGAAATAGGCGTTGTTGCTGGTGCCTTCAGTGACATAGCCATCCTCAATCATCCACGCATCATCGCATCCGGCGGCCTTGGCCATCATCTTGCCCATCGACGGGTACAGCAACTGCACTGTCTTGATATCACGGCGGCCCCAGCGAATGTCATCAATCGAGATGATCTTAGCGCCCTTATGCGCCGCCGGGCTGTCGGCCAATCCTGGCTTGTTCTGGGTGAACAGAACCAGCGTCGGTTTGGTATCGACCGAAGGGAACACGAAATCCCGGTCCCCGTCGCTGCCACGCGAGACCTGCAAGTAGATCAGACCTTCTTCGATCCCGTTCAGCTCGACCAGTTTGCGGTGAATAGCCAGGAGTTCATCCTTGCTGCATGGCTCGGCCATCTGCAGCTCGTCCAGCGAGCGTTTCAGACGCACAGCGTGGCCGTCAAAGTCGATCAGCTTGCCGTCCAGCACGCTGGTAACCTCATAAACGGCGTCGGCCATCAGGAAACCACGGTCAAAGATCGAGACCTTGGCCTCGGTCTCGGGCAGATACTCTCCGTTCACGTAAACGGTGCGGGTCATGTCACTCTCCTCAGCCCCAGAGCGCCGCTTTTGGCGGATGCACTCCGGCGTCATCAAAAATCAGCGGGTTGGTGCGGTCTTCGGCCAGAAGAAGCGGACCGTCAAGGTCCGTTACCATCGCACCCTGCGCCAACAAGGTCGCAGGGGCCATCGCAAGCGAGCTGCCAACCATGCAACCGACCATGACCTTATAGCCCTCGGCCAGCGCCTGCTGCCGCAGCGCCAGAGCCTCGGTCAGACCGCCGGTTTTGTCCAGCTTAATGTTGACCACATCATATTTGCCCTTGAGGCCGGGCAAGCTGCTGCGATCATGACAGGACTCGTCGGCGCACACGGGCACCGGACGCTCCATTCCGATCAACGCGTCATCTTCACCGGCAGGCAAGGGTTGCTCGACCAGAGCCACACCCAAACGCACCAGATGCGGGGCAAGGTCGGCATAAACAGCGGCCGACCAACCCTCATTCGCGTCGACGATGATCTGCGCCTTCGGCGCGCCCGCGCGCACAGCTTCAAGCCGGGGCATGTCGTCCGGCGTGCCCAGCTTGATCTTAAGAAGCGGGCGATGCGCATTGGCGGCGGCTTGCGCCTGCATCGCCTCGGGTGTGTCCAGCGACAGGGTATAGGCGGTGATTTCGGGGCTGGGCACCGGCAGACCAGCCAAGTCCCACGCCCGTTTGCCTGCACGCTTGCACTCCAGATCCCATAGCGCACAGTCCACGGCATTCCGTGCCGCCCCAGCAGGCAGCAGATCCATCAGGGATTGGCGAGTGAAGTCCGCAGGCAAGCCCGCGATCTCGGCCTCGACCGACTCCAGCGTTTCATCATAGCGCGCATAGGGCACGCATTCTCCCCAGCCCTGATGCGCGCCGTCCGAGACCCGAACGGTCAGCACCTTGGCCTCGGTCCGCGACCCGCGCGAGATGGTGAACACCTGCGCCAACCGAAACACATCCCGCGAAATGTCTATCCGCATCACACACCTTTCCCCAGCAGAGCGACCAAAATTTTTCGACGAAAAATCTTTGCCAGACCGTGTTATAGCGCCGCCAGCGCGTCAACCAGCTTACCCGCGCCAAAGCGGTACGGGTCAGTGGCGGGCAACCCTAACTCGGCCTCAACCTCGGCGATATAAGCGCGCGCGTCGTCTTCGCTCAGGTTCTGGGTGTTAATCGACACGCCGACAACCTGACAGGCCGGGTTGGCGATCCGCGCCAGTGGTAGTGCCGCGTCACGCAGATCCGGCAGCGACGGCAGGGAATATTCGGGCAAGCCGCGCATATGGGTCCGTGTGGGTTCGTGACACAGGATCAGCGCATCGGGCTGGCCGCCGTGGATCAGCGCCATGGTTACACCGGAATAGGACACATGATACAGTGACCCCTGCCCTTCGATGTGATCCCAGTGATCGGCGTCATTCTCTGGCGTCAGGTATTCGACCGCACCGGCCATGAAATCGGCCACGACCGCGTCCAGCGGAACCCCCTGCCCAGTGATCAGGATGCCCGTCTGCCCCGTGGCGCGGAAGGTGGATTTCATGCCCCGCTTGCGCATCTCGGCATCCATCGACATGGCGGTGTACATCTTACCCGCCGAACAATCGGTCCCGACGGCCAGACACCGCTTGCCGCTGCGCTTTTTACCATTGGCAATCGGATAGCCAACAGTCGGCACACGCACGTCGTGCAACGTGCAGCCATGGGTTTGCGCCGCGGCCACCAGATCGCCCTCATCGCGCAATAGGTTATGTAGGCCCGAAGCCAGATCAAACCCCATCTCAAGCGCCTCGATCAGCACTTTCTTCCACGCTGCACTGATCACACCGCCCCGGTTGGCAACGCCAATGACCAGCGTTTTCGCCCCGGCGGCTTTGGCCTCGGCCAGAGTCAGGTCGGTCATGCCCAGATCGGCCTTGCAACCCTCCATCCGGTACTGGCCCACGGCGTTCTCGGGACGCCAGTCCCGGATGCCGATGGCGACTTTCGCGGCCAACTGGTCGGGCGCATCGCCCAAAAACAACAGATACGGTGTCTCGATCATTGCGGTGCACTCCTTTGATTCCGACGCAGCCTAGTGGAGCCGGCAGGCGAGAGTTTCGCGAATTCCTTGGGCAACATGAGGCCGGTTGGGAAATTCTTGCACAGCTACCCAAAATTCCGCAAAAATCTTTCATGTTCTCAAACCGATTAAACTTTAACCACCGGGGACGCAGCGTATTTTAGTGAATGCTGCGAATGCAATGCCGCAACTGCACAAAGGCGCTTGCGCAGGCTTGCGCAATTTAATACCCAATGAGGCAAGAAAATCGTAATTTCCTTACTCGCACGAGGTCCAGATGAGCTTTCGCCTTCAACCCGCCGCCCCTGCCCGCCCCAACCGCTGTCAGCTGTTTGGCCCCGGATCGAACACCAAGCTGTTCCCGAAAATGGCGGCCTCGGCGGCCGATGTGATCAATCTGGACCTTGAGGATTCCGTCGCCCCCACCGACAAGGACGTGGCCCGTGCCAATGTGATCGAGGCGCTAAACACAATCGACTGGGGCGGCAAATACATGTCCGTCCGCATCAACAGCCTCGACACGCCCTACTGGTATCGCGACGTGGTTGATCTGCTGGAACAGGCCGGCGACCGTCTGGACCAAATCATGATACCTAAGGTGGGTTGTGCGGAGGACGTCTATGCCGTTGACGCGCTGGTCACGGCGATCGAGCGCGCCAAGGGCCGCACCAAGCCCATCAGCTTTGAGGTCATCATCGAATCCGCCGCTGGTATCGCCCATGTCGAAGCCATCGCGGCCTCCTCCCCGCGTCTGCAGGCCATGAGCCTTGGTGCAGCAGACTTTGCGGCCTCGATGGGGATGCAAACTACCGGCATCGGTGGCACGCAGGAAAACTATTACATGCTGCGCGAGGGCGAAAAGCACTGGTCCGATCCGTGGCACTGGGCGCAAGCCGCCATCGTTGCCGCCTGCCGCACCCATGGCGTGCTGCCGGTTGACGGCCCGTTCGGCGATTTCTCGGATGATGAGGGCTATATCGCACAGGCCAAGCGCTCGGCCACGCTTGGTATGGTGGGCAAATGGGCGATTCACCCCAAGCAGATCGCGCTGGCCAATCAGGTCTTCACCCCGTCGGACGAAGCGGTGTCCGAGGCGCGCGAGATCCTGGCGGCAATGGAACAGGCCAAGGCTAATGGCGAAGGCGCAACAGTCTACAAAGGGCGTCTGGTCGATATCGCCTCGATCAAACAGGCAGAGGTGATCGTGGCACAGGCCGAACTGATCGCCGCCAACGGTTAACGAAGCAAGGCGCCCCGCGGGGCGCCTTTTTCTTTACCGACCGAAGACGTCGTTGGGCGTCCATGTAAAACGCTCGCCCTTCTTGCCCGATTTCATCATCAGGCAGGATGTGCCATATTTCTGAAAATATGTGATCTTCAGCGGATACCACCCGGCTTGTGGCACTTCGACCTCGGTTCTCTGATTGGCTTCGCAGCCTTGCCGCCCATTGACATAGCCGATCTGCTGCCCCCCGACCCAAGCGTCGATACCGTCATTCGACCAAGTCTCAAGCTCATAGACACCGGGTGAGTCGAACTTGATATACCCAGTGACTTCGGCTGCGACGTTGAACGCCTCATTGAATGTCAAAACCGGATCGCCTTCGGTCGTATCACGATAATCCAAGCCACGCAGTGGTTTACCTGACTTGGCTTTCTTCAGAAGAAAACCAACTTTGGCCAAGTTTTGAATTTTGCGAGGAGGGTTCCCTTCCCATGCGTATTTCACATCCAATCCGGGTTTGGGATTAGGTTGCGGGTTTGCCGGTTGCAGTTTCAAGGGTGCAGCCAACGCACCCCCGGCGAAAATCGCCAAGGCAGCGGCAAGTGCTCCGGTTCGAACGAGATTCATTTTCTTCTCCCTGATACGGTCCCTTTGAGGTTATTCCCCATCTTGGTTGGGACATTTGTTCAACACTAGGACGTCGGAAATTACCCGGCAAGAGAGTTAACAATCACATTTTCGCAGTCATCCGCGCATGTCTTTGGGAGAACCCATCACCACGTATGACGTGATCGAGGTGACATGCGGCAGTGTTCCCAAAACGTCGGTGTGGAATGTTTTGTAGGCGGGCAGATCTTGGCACTCTACGCGCAACAGGTACTCGATCGTCCCGGTGATGTTGTGGCATTCAACCACTTCGGGCGCGTTTTGCAGTGCGCGTTCGAACCCTTCCTGCGCCGCTTTTGTATGCTCGCCCAGCCCCACACCGATATAGGCCACAAAGCCCACCCCTAACGCCGCAGGGTTCAACACTGCGCGGTAACCTGAAATTACGCCTGAGCGCTCCAGCTCCTGCACTCGGCGCAAACAAGCCGAGGGGGACAGGCCCACTCGGTCGGCCAATTCCAAGTTGCTGATACGGCCATCTCGGGTCAATTCGCGCAATATATGTTGGTTTATTTGATCTATCTTCGACATTTGTTGCTAAAAATAAAGACACGCGCACAATATTGCAATTTCATTTGCCGTTTTCTGGGCAATGCTGCGCGCCATGACCTACGACTTGCTTCTGGCCCTGATCATCTTTGCCTTTGTCTCTTCCATTACACCGGGACCGAACAACCTGATGCTGATGGCCTCGGGTGCAAATTTCGGGTTCCGCCGGTCAATCCCTCATATGCTTGGGATCGGACTGGGTTTCACTTTCATGGTTGTTTTAGTTGGGCTGGGTCTGGCGGCTGTCTTCGACCAATACCCAACCAGTTACACGGTGCTGAAAATCGCATCCGTAATCTATCTGCTATTCTTGGCCTGGAAAATCGCCAATGCCGCACCTTCAGGTCAAGCGGCCGAGGCTGGAACGCCCATGACGTTTCTGCAAGCTGCCGCATTTCAATGGGTTAATCCCAAAGCGTGGGCCATGGCCCTGACAGCGACCACGGCCTATTCACCGGGCCGCACGCCCGAGGCCATTTTGATCGTGGCTCTGGTCTTTGGCGCCGTCAATCTGCCATCGGTCAGCACATGGACGGTACTTGGGCAGCAAATGGCGCGAGTCCTCACGAACCCGCGCCGCTTGCTGGTTTTCAATTGGACCATGGCCACGCTGCTGGTTGCGTCCCTCTATCCGGTCCTTTGGCCTGCTTGATTTACTTGAGCGGCAGGCAGATTTCGGTAAGCAATTCATCGGGCGGCGTATCGCGTGGGTCGTTGAGGTAAATCTCATAGCAGGGTCGATCCGCAGGCTCTTCGCCTGAGTCCGGCAGCCAATTGCCGAACAGGCTGTGATAGGCGGCGTGAATACCGGAATACGGACCTTTGTAACGCAAGACAGCCGTCTTACCGCCGGGGATACTTAGGTCTTCCATCCCGTCCGGGGCCGCGTCTCCACGGTATTCCGCGCCTGCGTAGCTGCGCAGGTCCTGCTCGGGCACCTCGTCGGGGCTGTCTAGGTAAAGACCAATGACCGGGCCCATTTGAGGCCAAAGCTTGCGGGATTCGCACAACGCGCCGAAGGTTTCAAAACTCCTGCCGATCTCGGCATAGTTGCCGCGGTGCTTCAACGCGACAATCCGGCGGGCAGGTTCGGTACGGGTTTCAACGGGGTGCATCGGGTAGTCTCCTGCTTTGAAATATGGATGTGCTGGCAGGAACAGACCGGCCTTTCGAAAGGCTGCAGGGCTGATGCCATAGGCGTCAGAGAACGCCCGCTCGAAGGAGTTCAGGTTCGGATAACCAACGTCGTTGGCCAACTGCGCAACCGGCACGTCGGTCTGCACCAACCGGCTGGCGGCACGGTGCAAACGGATCCGACGCACTGCCTGCGCACAGGTTTCGCCCGTTATTGCCCGAAACACACGGTGCCAGTGAAATCTCGACATCGCCGCCACATCCGCAAGTGCATCCAAAGACAGATCCCCTGCGGGGTTGTCGTGGATATATTCAAGCACACGCAGGATGCGGGTTTCATAGCTGTTTGCCATCCGGTTTCGTCCTTCTTCCTTGCCCCCTCACACAAACATATTGCCGATCCACAAATCTTGCTGAGTTGCATCCCAGGCGACGTCAGGTCATATAGCAGGGAACTTCCGCGTTGAGAGGCGTCATGACCCAGTATCTGGATTTCGAAAAACCGCTGGCCGAGATCGAAGGCAAGGCCGAGGAACTGCGCGCGCTGGCCCGCGCCAACGAAGAAATGGACGTTGCCGAAGAAGCCGCCGCGCTGGATGCCAAAGCCGCCAAGCTGCTGGATGAGTTGTATGGCGATCTGACCCCGTGGCGCAAATGCCAGGTGGCGCGGCACCCCATGCGCCCTCATTGTCAGGACTATGTCAAAGAGCTGTTTACCGAGTTCACCCCTCTGGCCGGCGACCGCAATTTTGCCGACGATCTCGCGGTGATCGGCGGATTGGCGCGGCTCAACGATCAGCCCGTGATGGTGATCGGCCACGAAAAGGGATCAGACACCAAATCGCGGATCGAGCGCAATTTCGGCATGGCTCGCCCAGAAGGCTATCGCAAGGCCGTTCGCCTGATGGAAATGGCGGGACGTTTTGGCCTGCCGGTGATCACCCTGATCGACACGGCCGGGGCCTATCCCGGCAAAGGGGCCGAGGAACGCGGCCAGTCCGAGGCCATCGCGCGGTCAACCGAGATGTGCCTAAAGATCGGTGTGCCGCTGGTTTCCGTGATCATCGGAGAAGGAGGTTCCGGCGGTGCGGTTGCGTTCGCGACGGCTAACCGTGTCGCGATGCTGGAACATTCGGTCTACTCGGTGATCTCGCCCGAGGGCTGTGCCTCGATCCTGTGGAAAGATGCCGAAAAGATGCGCGAGGCCGCCGAGGCGTTGCGCCTGACCGCCCAAGACCTATACAAACTTGGCGTCTGCGACCGGATCATTACCGAGCCCAAGGGCGGGGCCCATCGCGATCCCTCGGCCACTGTTGATTCGGTGCGTGCTGCGATTGCCTCGATGCTGCAAGAGCTCGACGGCAAAGACCCGGCAGCCCTGATACGCGACCGCCGCCAGAAATTCCTGGATATCGGCTCGAAAGGTCTGGCAGCCTAAAGCGCCTAGCCGCCCAACCTGCGCAACAGCGCGACCGAGGGCTCTCCGGTCACCGGAAGGCCATTGGCGCTCTGATAGCCGCTGATGGCGGATTTAGTGTTGTTACCAATCACCCCATCCGCGCCTTGCGTGTCGTAACCCGCAGCGGTCAGACGGCGCTGCAGCTCTTTGCGGTCCTCCAGCGTCAGCCCGGTCGCATCCGGCCCGAACGAGGCCTGAAACGGCGCGCCCCCCGCGATCCGGTCAGACAGGTGTCCGACTCCAATCGCGTAGCTATCCGAGTTGTTGTACCGCTTGATCACCTGAAAATTGCGAAACACGGCAATGCGCGGCCCCGGCACCTGCGGCTGCAGCACCGCGACGGGTGTACCGGAAACCGTGCCGACCTCACCCCCCCAGGGCTGCCCACGCTTCCATCCCGAACGGGCCAGATAGGCCGCTGTCGACGCGAGCGAATCCGAGGGGTCTTCGGACCAGATGTCACGTCTGCCGTCGCCAGTATGATCCACGGCAAAGGCCAGATACGAGGTCGGGATAAATTGAGTATGCCCCATTGCACCGGCCCAACTGCCGGTCATCTTGTCCGGCGTCGTATCCCCCGCCTGAATGATCTGAAGCGCCGCGATCAGCTGTTTTTCGAAAAACGCACCGCGTCGCCCGTCATAGGCCAATGTAGACGTTGCCGAAACCACCGGCACATCCCCGCGCCGCGCGCCATATCGGCTCTCTAACCCCCAGACAGCGACGACAACCTCTTTGTCGACACCATATTGCGCCTCGATCTGCGACAGAGTTGCGGCGTGCCGAACCATCATCTGCTGGCCTGTCTCGATCCGCTCATCCGAGGCTGCGATAGCCAGATAATCCTCGAGCGAACGCTTGAACTCGACCTGATTGCGGTCACGTTCGATAACTCCGGGCAAATAGCCTGCCCCCTGGAACGCACGGTTTAGGGTTGTTTGCGAAATCCCCTGCGATGCGGCGCGAGTTTTGAAACCGGCTACCCAGGCGTCCCACCCGGCATTCGGAACCGGCCGCATCCGCGATGCAGGAGCTGTGGTTTGCGTGCCACCTGAACAGGCGGCCAAGAGGGTCGATCCAAGACCGACAGAAAATACCCGACGATTGATCATGATTGAAATCTGCTCTTGTTGTGGTTTGGGATCAGAGTAACCCAGACCACCCGTCCAAGCCAGAACTGCTGTATCGAAACAAACGCACGCGGCAATGTCGGCAAATCGCCGCTTAAGTTACCAGCATCCGCAGACCCTGCGTCACGTCCGAACGCACCGCCAGACGCAAACCGGGCTCATCCCCGGCCTTGAGCGCGGCGATGATCAGTTTGTGATAATGCGGGGGTTCTGTACGCCGCAGCCGCCCATAAAGCGCCCGCATGGTCGGCCCAAGTTGCAGCCACACAGTCTCGGCTATCGCCAGCATCGCTGGAGCCTGCGCCCTCAGGTACAAAGTGCGGTGGAATTCGAGATTTGTGCGGATATAGCCAACGGCATCGCGCTTGGTAACCATCTCGGCAACGGTCATGTTGATGCTCTGCAATCGGTCGATCAGGGCCATGTGCGCGCGCGGCAGGGCCCGGCTGGCAAGCTCGACCTCTAGCAGCGCGCGCAGAGCTGCAAGTTCCTCGATACGGTCATTGGTCAACTCTGGTGTCGACACCCGCCCGGATGAGGACAGGAACAAGGCGCCTTCGGCCGCAAGACGCCGCACAGCTTCGCGTGCGGGCGTCATGGACACCCCGAATTCTTTACCGATCCCACGCAGGGTCAACGCATGACCCGGAGCGATTTCCCCATGCATGATCCGCGCACGCAGGGTCCGATATACCCTGTCATGCGTAGCTGTCTGCGAGTCGGAAGAACGCGTGTTTAACATTTGACCATGTGATCACAAATTGATTTGGGGTCAACTCACAGGAGCGTCAAATCTGTACTGATGCAACTGCGCCCCGTTGTCGCGCAACCAACGCCGCTGTTCACGGTAGTCACCAAATATCCGTTCAACCTGAGCCCAGAACGCTCGGGAATGGTTCATCTCGACCAGATGGGCCACTTCATGTGCAGCGACATAGTGCAGAATTTCAGACGGCGCGAGGATCAGCCGCCATGAAAACATCAAACCACCAGCCGAGCTGCATGACCCCCAACGCGACCGCGTATCGCGAATAGTCAGGCCAGAGTAACTGCGCCCCAACATCGCCGCGTAGTCATCGCAGGCACCGGTCAACCGGTCGCGAGCGAGCTCTTTCAGAAACCGGGCCAAACGCTTTGCCTCGGCGCCCTCGGGCACGGCGATTTCGTCGCCTCTGAGAAGCACGCGCCGCCCTTCTGCTGGGACGATTCGCCGTTCGGTTCCTTCGACTGGCAACATCTGACCAAATTGCACCACCGCAGGATCCGGACGATCTTGCAGATGTTGGCGTATCCACTCTGCCTTGAGATGCGCAAACTTCAACGCCTCAGACTCGGGCACACCATCGGGGTAAGTTAGTGTAACACGTCCATCCAATTGGGAAATCCGCAGGCTGATCCGCCTGGCACGCGCTGATTTGCGCAGTGTCAGCCGCACACGGGGTGTGCCGGGCAGTGCGTGCTCTCCCATTGGTTATGTTCTCCTGTGCAAAGGCTTTGACAGTGCCCGCTGCATGTGGCACGTGACCTGAATCGTTATTACGACTCACCTGATATCAAGGGGATTTCACATGCCCAAGGAAGAATGGGGCGTTAAGCGCGTTTGCCCAACAACCGGCAAGCGGTTTTACGACCTGAACAAGGACCCGATCGTCAGCCCCTATACCGGCGAGATCGTTGAGCTGGACACCGGCAAAAGCCGGATGATTGCGGCTGACGCGGAAGATGCGGCCTCGGCCAAAGCGCGCGAGAATGCGTCGGACGAGGATATTGTTCTGGACGATGACGACAATGTCGACGTCGATCTGGACGATGACCTGCTGGATGATGATGACGACAACAATGATGACGTCTCTCTGGACGACATCAAAGACATGTCGTCTGAAGACGAAAACTAATACCGTTCAGAGGCGGCCCAGCGCCGCCTCGAACCTTCCGGGACGATGAGCGGAAAGATTTTGCCAGAATCCATTTTTGGACTTGCACTCGCTGCCGCCGTCTCATAAACGTCCGTCCACTGCTTCGGCAGTCCCTAGATGGGGCCTTAGCTCAGTTGGGAGAGCGCTTGCATGGCATGCAAGAGGTCAGGGGTTCGACTCCCCTAGGCTCCACCAAATCTCCATGATATGCTTTGAACTCAATAACTTCATGGTTTTCAATGGTTTTCCCGAGGGTCTGTTACATTGAGGTGTTACAGTGAGGACTCTTGAGAAGATGCCTGGACACCCCCGCCTGTATCGCCGTGGATCAACCTATTATCACCGTGCAGCCGTCCCGAAGGACATTGCTGACTCGTACGGCAAAGTCGAAGAAACCTTCTCTCTACGCACCAAAAACAGGGCTGAGGCTCTCGTTAGGGTCCGTATCGAAGCAGCCCGCATTGACCGCCTGTTTGAGGAACACCGGAGAGCGCTGAGCAGGCAACAGGAGAAGGATGCGGAAGCGCCTCTGGACGAACTGACCCTCATCCAGATAGCTCGAGCAAAGCAAGCCTACCTGCATCACCTCTTGGATGAGGACGAAGAGGCTCGGTTGGAAGGCTTCGAGGACCCAGACGATCCAGACGAACTCATCGCCTATGAACCACGCCCAACCTTTGAGGAATGGCAACAGGTCAACCAAGACATGAACGAGGTCAACCGAACCAACCTCGCTCGAGGCAAACGCGATAAGTTCTTCCGATCAGAGGCCGAGGAGATTCTTACGTGGGAAGGCATTGACCTGAAATTGGCCGAGGGTTCCCCAAGTTGGCCAAGGCTGATCAGGGCGCTCCAAGAGGCATCTGTGGAAGCCCATGAGGCGACGAAGGATAGAGACCTTGGCAACCCAGTTTCTACCCCGCCCTACCCCGAGGTTACCCCTCGCGGAACTGACGGTGACTCGGAGGGTCTTCTCCTGTCTGAGGCGGTAACGAGTTGGGAAGCGGAGAAGTCACGAGGCGCATGGTCACCCAAGGTACGCGATGATCATTTGGCTTGGATATCCGCCTTCAAGGAGATCGCAGGCGATAAAGCCCTCTCTCAGTACAACAAGGACGATGCTCGACGTTTCAAGGCAGTCCTGCTCAAGCTCCCAGCGAACTGGAAGAAGAAACCCGAGGTCAGAAACCTTTCGATCCTAGAGGCCGCCGATAAGGCCGCTGCGACAGGCATGCCACCGATGAGCAGTGCTACACTGAACAAAGCGTTACGAAGGGTCGGTGCCTTCTGGAATTGGGCTGAGGCGCACCATGACGGTATCAGAACCGGGTTGTTCAAAGGATTGACGATCAAGGAGACGGTCAACGCGCGTGAGCAACGCGACCCGTTCAGCACGGAACAGTTGTCCAAATTATTCAATAGCCCTCTGTACACTGGATGCCGGTCTGAGCGTTTCTGCGCGGAACCGGGGGATCACTCCATGCGTGGAACCGCGCGGTACTGGTTGCCGCTCCTCGGGTTGTTCACAGGGGCAAGGCTCAACGAACTCTGCCAGTTGAAAGTAAGTGATGTACGCGAAGAGGACGGGATCGTGTTCCTAGATATCACGGACGAAGCAGAGGATCAGAAGGTCAAGTCAGCGAGCGGAAGGCGGCGCATACCAGTTCACCGGCAACTTGTTGAGCTTGGGTTCCTTGAGTTCGTAGAAGAACGGCGGGATAGCGGTGAACGGCAACTCTTCTCTGAACTCAAGATAGATGCCTCCGGTTATCACTCAGGGGAGTTCTCGAAGTTCTTTAGTCGATACCTCGAGCGTATCGGTGTGAAAACAGAGAAGACATCATTCCACTCGTTTCGGCACAATTTTGAGGATGCATGCCGCAATGGCGGCGTTCTTCCGCACATTATGAACGCAATACAAGGTCACGCTGAGCTAGGCATGGCAGGGCGGTATGGCGATGGAGTTTATCGCTTGGGTCTCTTAAAGGACGCCATAGACAACATCCAATTTGCAGAGTTGGATGTTAGTCAGATCTAATGAAAGTTCATTTTCCGTTGCTTTGCAGGACAAACGAAACCGGCTACTCGCCTTCAAAGAAGCCCTTGGTCATTCGTCTAAATGCGTCTTGCACCCCGGCGCGGTCCGCTGCCTCGTCCGACAACCTTTTTGCGTAGTCGGGGTCAACTGGTGGAGTTTGCTCGACTAACGAGAGTCCTCCATTTTCGCCCTCCGGGAAGAATGTCCTCTCGCCAGATGCAATTTCATTAAACGTCGCTTCATGATCAAGACCAGATATGGTGAACTTACCGAAGTCAGGAGTGAAGGCGAACACCTGAGCGGAACCACGAATGCCCGGGTCCAAATCGTGCCAATCAAAATCGTTGGCTATTTCAGCTTTTATCAGTAGGCAGTCCTTTTCGGGAAAATAGATTGAGCGAAAATTGTGCTGCTGGTTGAAGTGCAATTTAGCCGCCACAAAATCGCCGAATATCTCGATT
The DNA here is from genome assembly GCF_040371315.1 of Ruegeria sp. HU-ET01832. Lineage (NCBI taxonomy): Bacteria > Pseudomonadati > Pseudomonadota > Alphaproteobacteria > Rhodobacterales > Roseobacteraceae > Ruegeria > Ruegeria sp. HU-ET01832. The sequence continues at coordinate 847,003 of NZ_BAABWL010000002.1, read as the reverse complement.
GATTGAATGAAATTCAGGCTGCTCGGCACTCGCTCGAACTTTCTCTGCGTCATGTGGTTCACGGCTGCAGCGTCCGTAAAGGAAACGTAGATACAAATGTCCTTTATCCGAATGAACATAGTGTCCGTGGTCCAGTGGTCTCGATAATCATACGAACCGTGGCTTTCCCAATCTTCGAGACGATAAATCTTCATTGACCCAATTACATCATCCGAGAAAGCTGTGTTGAAAAGCACTGAACGGGCAACGCAGAAGATATGATGGAAGTTTGGCCAAGCATACAAAGCACCAATAGGGGCGTCATGTTCACGTCGATCCACATTGTATCTAAGCGAAAAGTCTCTGAAATGGACTTTGTAGTAGATGAGGCAGAGCCATTGAAATAACAGCTTCGGGTTATCATCGGCGAAATCCCGAAATGCCTCAAATCCACGTTTGACTATGGGGCTGATCTGATCTTCGACATTGTTGGAGAGGTACGAATTACAATGCACACAACTGCGAACCTTGTATTTTGAATATCGCAAGTCTCGCCCGTTGGGGAGAGTAATGCTCATATTCGAAATGCCGGTGTATCTGAGCAGCCAATCGGGAATTACATGCTCATTGTTGAACTCAACCCCGTCAGGATAGCATCCACACAAGAAGCAGTTTTTTCCGTCGATTATGTTCTCGGAAAAGTCCGCAGTATGCACGTACACGAACTCGCCATCGCCTCGCAGAACGCTTTTGTTTGAAGTAAGGAAACACGAGCCGGAGCGCATCGGTCTCAGGAGTTCCAGATCGTAGCTATCAGGCATCTGGATTTGACACTGATACTCTGATTGCCTTTCAAGGTAGTCACGTATGCTCATGAAATCATTGCTCGTTTTTCGAAATCCTCGACCTTTGACTTACCTAAACAATCCGATAGGTTTCAATATCGAAACGACCGTCTGTCCAGGTAACCTCAGGCTATTTGGGCGGATTCCCATCCAGTGGTGCATTTGCCTGTTCAGAACGCCGTCAACACACCAAATCGTTTTTAGAAGAAAAATCTAAGTCTGTTTGACATCACCTGACCTTTCCTATCTCCCCCCATAGCCCCACTGCGATTACCCCAAGAGTTCATCAAGACCGGCCCGTACTGCAAGCCTACCTCGATTGTAACATCCACAACCTTCCTTGACGATTGCAACATAGCCGCCTATCTGCTTGAATTGAGCCATCAGAGGAAGGCCAATCAATGAAGCAGTACGTCACCTATCGACGTGTATCCACAACCGAACAGGGGCGCTCTGGGCTTGGCCTAGAGGCGCAGACACGGGACATAGACTTGTTCCTGGCTAACTACTCAGACGAACCCTTCGAGGTCATAGGACAGTTCACAGACGTACTGAGCGGGGCAGACAATGAGCGCCCGGAGCTAACCAACGCGATCACCTTAGCGAAGCAGACAGGGGCCGAGTTGCTGGTCGCCAAGTTGGACCGCCTGTCGCGCAAGGTATCCTTCATTGCAACGCTGATGGACGACAAGAAGCTGTCTTTGCGTGTCGCTTCGATGCCCCATGCCGACAAGTTCCAGCTACACGTCTATGCGGCTTTAGCGGAACAGGAACGCGAATTCATTTCCAAACGCACCAAGGCGGCGCTAGAGGCCGCAAAGGCCCGAGGTCAGAAGCTCGGCGGTATGCGTGATGCTACGATGAAGCGGAACGAAGTTGTGAGGGCCAACGCTGCCGCAAGGGCTGAGAAGGTGCGGGGCCTTGTGTTGCCTCTGAGAGACGCAGGGAGGTCACTGCGGGAGATCGCTTCGGAGCTTAATAAGGCTGGCGTGGCGACTGCTCGGGGCGGTGCTTGGAGTGCCGCTCAGGTGAAACGGATTATCGACAGATTGGAGGTGAACACTTAGTTCTCTTCTCGCATTGCGTGTGTTCTTGTCCTTTCAGTGCAGCGTTTTGTATCCGTAAACTAAGGGCAAGAAGCCACAGGTCTGTGGGCTAATTCCTCCCCACTGAGTAAACACTCGGAACGTCTCGACTGGAGATCTGCTGGCCGGGACCGGACTACCCGAAGGCCCTATGAAACAAGGGTTCTGAATTACAGCTCCCTCATGAAACAGAAGAAACGTAAGTTATACCTCTAGGTATCACCATCGGCTCAACGGGCGGCATAACCTCAGCATTCATTGTTGCTCAAACCAATTCTCCCTCCCCAATGAAGTAAGAGAAGAACCAGGAGTTATTTCGCTTTGTTTCATCCCAAGCACTACCTCAGGTTCACCCCCAGTATTTCCTCTGTGCTGATGATCGATGATGATCATCACCGGTAAGTAGTTCTCAAGGTACACCTCGTTTTAAATCAATGGGTTGGAATTACTGCCCCCTTATGAATAACAGATACCAAGAGATTTACCTCTAGTTACACGATCAGGTTCCTATCTAGGCTTCACAGTTCTCTGTCAGTGTACGTCCGGTGAATGTCCATCACCGGCAACCATCAATCCTAATCCCTATACCGCATCGATCTCGGTCCTTGGTCGATGCTGGTTCAGGTCTCACACGCACCCCTGTCTTGCCTGACGGGTCGATGTAGTGAGACCTATTACCGTTTCACTCAGTTCGTGTTGTCTTTGTGAGCTTGACACATGGACGGGCCGATGGGGGTCTCTGTTCCTTGGTGACTGTATCGCAGAGACCCCCGAATTATCCCAACGTACAACTTAGCGAGGCCACAATGATCACCTGTGCCTTAGCTACATGCGACAAGCCACTACCAGCCTACGAGTTCAGACAGCGCTTACCTCGGCAATGGGGCCTGTGTTCTCGCTGCCAATCGGTCGTCAGTAACCGAGGTGTTCCTCTCGGTGGCTATATGTCCGGTGGTGCGATCAACACAGTTGCTCGGTCGGTCTTAAAGAACATCAAGCCGACACCCTCAGAGATCGCCGAGGCCGTTCGGTTTGCCCGAGGCACACGCCATCGGGTCGGTGAATGGGATGATCGCCCAACGTACAGAATGGCTCCGCTGAAATACGGTCGAGCAAGGGCAAGGTTGCCGCATCTATTGGTCGGTAGACGGTATGAACCTAACCCGTCGGTGATCGGTAGGGCTTTCGTCCACTACACGCTCGCTCGGGAGTTCCTCGATACTGGTCATCGTTACAATGTCTTCCTTGCTGGTGGCACGTTCATGGGTCGCCAAGGTCTTTGCGTCCCTCCTGGCCAAAAGGATGCGGTATCTACCAGTGATGTTCGATACTCGAAATACCGCCTGAGCTACGCTGACTTCGCCATTGTCGGCACACACGCCCTACGCGCCGCTGAGAAGCTCGGCCTGCGTCGATCTGACCGAGACCTAACCGCATCCATCGTGACCGCGTACGTTCGTCTCCTAGCCTCTGGTGATGCACATCCACCGGTCTCCGTACCACTGCGCTCAATGCGTACCGACTTCCTCGGAGATAGCCTGTTCGATCACGTCTTGCCGAGGTCCTCGGCGATACCCCTGAGATACCACAAGGCAATCCGTCGTTCCTCTGGTCTGATCTCCGGTGAATGGCCCGAGGGCATCGACCCCGTGTCCGATCTGACACCCCGACCGTCACCCCTGCCAAAATCCAACGCAGTGCTGAAAGCACCCCGGATGCCAGACCCAAGCTGGTTGTTTGACACGTAAGGAACACCCAACATGCCCCCACCACAGCGTAGAGCAAAAACCAAGAAGCCACCCCGGCAGATGTACCTCAAGACCTGCAACGCGTGTGGTGTCGAGTTTGAAACCCACAAGCCAAAAGCATCGAGGTGCGACCGGTGCATCTCTAAGAACCGCAGGATCAACTACAAGTCCTGCATCTCGTGCGGTGTGAAGTTCCCGGCTCCGTTCGGCGATGAATACAACTGTCCTTCCTGTGCCGAAGCTCATGGGATTGGGCAGGCCGAACTCACCCCTAAACAACGCGAGACTATCAAGGCCGAAGAGACGCTCGCTCGATGGAAGAACAAGGTCGAGATACTCGAGGGAGAACTCGATGAACGCAGCAACGCAAAACCCCGAGGGACACGCAAGATGAGCAACAAAGTAAAGGAAAGCGCCGTCGGCGTGGCCTTCCTAGAACTATGCGCAAGGGACGGACAAGTCTCCGCGCTTTCGCAGATACACGAAAGAGACTTGGACGATGACACGAAGCTGCGTCTCATCCTTGCGTATTCCCGCATTCGACTTCGCGGATACTCGGTCGAGGCAATCTCGAAGCTCTGCCCGGTACACCTGATGAGCCTTGATGAAGGCAAAGCAATCGACGGCCTGCCCTTTGTCAAAAACCCACCAACACCGCAAGAGTTAGCCGAGATCGAACTCGGTCTTCGATAACCAACCCATTCCAAAGGACACAAGAAACATGGTTGAAAGAGTAACCCTCGGTGGCGGCGATGCCACCGCACAATCGATGCCATCCTCCAAATCATATGCTTCAAGCGCAGACTACGTAAGCGGGGGCGTAACCGTCCGCGACACCAAGAACACGCAGCGCGATGTTCACTCACAGGGCGATCTCAGAGACAGCGACGTGATCAACGTACAGGGCATGTCGATGAAGGTCGCGCAGGCCAAAGAACTTGGATTGCTCAACACCGTCTTTGACGAAGGTCTGTCGATTGGCGCGGCTCAAAGGGCAGCGCAGGAACAGGCGGCGGCAGTAGACGAGACGCCAGAGGAACCCACAGGCAGCGACACGGGTCATGCAGAGTTTGACAATGTCATCGACGGGCTGAACACCTCGCTTGATGACAGCATCATGACGATGGAAGAAGCCCAGACGTATGAAACAGCGTTCGGTCAGATTGCTATGTCCGGTATGTCCGTCGATGAGGTTACTGAAACCATGCGCGGTTTGGCTGAGGGTTCGGTATCGGAGCTAGACGTGGATGGTAGCACTCGCGCCATGTTCGCGAATGTCCAAAGCACAATTACCGACGCAGCAACACAGAGCGCAATGCAGGAACTTGGACAAGATGGCTTCGATTTCCTGAAACAGGCATCAGACACGCATCCCGGTGTTGATCGTTGCGTTCGCCAGTTTGCCGTGGATCGGGCAGCGGGTCGCGCGGACGGCATCACCTGGACCGAGTTCGCGCAGCACATCCGTGAGCAGCTTGGTCACTGATCTTCTGTCTCGGGACGAATGACAAGAGCATGACCAATCTATCAGACATGGTTTGGGACGTAGATATCACTCTGGTCCTGAACCGTATCCAGCCCCGCACCTGTGCCGACCCGGATTACTTCTATGCAACCGTCGACCTGATTGAAGACGGTCGTTCACCAACAGGGGCGGGGCGGTTGACGCTCAGTGAACTCGAAGCATGGGCAGAACGTGTGAATAAAGGAACCAAGGCCGATGCTCAGGATCAAGAGAGCCGACACCTACCTGAGGACAGCGATGTTCGCTACGTTGCCCCGCGAGAAGACCGCCGGCTTAGTTGTAAGGTACACCCATCATCCACCTGATCCACGCATCGACGCGGCAATCATTGATATCGAACACGCCAAGACCGGTCGCCTCGGGATTGACTGGCACTACTTGGTACAGTTCGATGGCACGCTCGAACTCTGTAGACACCCCCTGACGCGTGGCGCAGTCGGTCGCGACAATTTCACCCGAAGCCATATCCAGATCGGCGTAGTGGGGGGCCGAGACCGGGAGACCGGCAAGTTCTCTGAGACTCTCACGACTGCCCAGCGTGGCGCCCTTGAGGCTCTCTATCAGAAACTCGCGGATACACTCGGTGTCCCCCTCGAGATCGACGAGAGCCTCGAGAAATACACCCACAAACAACACGAACAAGATGAAGCTGCAGAGGCTGAACTCGAAGATCGCCTCGACCGAACCGAGGCACTGACAGTCGGCACACTCTGACACCCACCAATAACGACCCTCGACCCCCGAAAACACCTCCCGTGATCCATTGATTTTATTGGCTTTTCCAATGCCAAAATCGACCCTCCGCAGGGGTCGGTAGGTAAGTGTTGTTTCAGGGGTTTTGAGGCTTCCACAAAGGACTCCTCCAAATGGCCAACGCCATCACAATAGGTGACGCTAAACGTCACTACCAAAAACACACTCCGCTGCACGGCAGAACCCGCCAGCACAAGGCAGACCTCGACGCAATCGCGAAGGCATCCACCCCGATGCCCAAGGCCGAAAACCTGATCGTTAAACGCCGCGACGAGGTAATCGACCGGAAGATCGACGATATGCTCACGCGTCTTCAAGGCCGTCTTACCCGGCATCGCTACGATCAATCCGCAGTGATCGCCCTCGAGCATCTGACAGATGATCCACTCGATCCCCATACGCAACTACCGATCTGGCGGGACATGCTGCGCCGCTCGAAGGGAACGACCTTGCCAAAGATGGATTTCTATCGAGATGCCCGGTCGATCTTCCAGCAGCACTCATTGTTCAACCCAGCGGCTCAATGAGGCCGTTCAGATCAAAGGACCATGAAACCATGACATCCAAAACCAAGCCCACCCCGGGACCGCTTACCGATGACGCTGAGGTCTGGCAGCGCACTCTGTCTATTCTCGCAGGTATCAAGCAGGTTGCCAGTGAGGTACGCGCAGAAGCTCGCCAGATCGAAGCAGCTTATCCTGATCAGTGGATTAAACCCGGACATTGGGAACGGGCCGATTTAGTAAGCGCCCTTAACAACGCCCACATGGTCATGAGCGCCGAAGTTCGCGCGATTGCGCGTAGCCGTAACTTAGCCATGCCTGAGAGTTTGAGGTGACGATGGACAAATTCAAAACCTCAAATCAAAGGTTTCAAGCGGCTCAGGGTTAACTCCTTGGCCGCTCCTACTTGCGCCACATCAGCTACGGCTTTGGATGTACTGTCAGTTGTTCATTTTCCGAGCGGCCTGCTTCGCGTCGTATTGCTTCCACAGCCCCATGTGTCCGTTTTGCCGCGCGTTTGCCAGCCATAGCTTCCTTCGAGCGTCGGGCATTTCCATAGACCGGTACTGTCCACCGGAGAATTTTGGCCAGTCTATCGCTAAACCAAGTTTGACCATTTCAGCGGATAGATCACGACCATCCTCAAGGTAGCACTTTGCAACAGTCCGTCCGTGGGTGTCTTGCTCGGTCACTTCGGCCCTAATTTTTTGACCCTTGCAAAGCGAAACGAGCGCCCATTTCGCCTTCTTTCCATAGGGATGGTTCATCTCGGGAGCATCGACACCAAACAGACGAACCTGTGTTTTCTTAATGACCAGTGTATCGCCATCTACAACGTAGGCTGAACCCGATAGTATCGTGACGTCGGGTTTCGGGACTGTATGGTCTGGATCAAAACGCTCTGGCTGCGATGTGCGCTGCCGTTGGTTCGTGGTCAATCTAGGTTTCTCATGCCTACCTGACTGACTCGGCGGAGTAGTTGTATCGACTGGCCTGTTACTGCGAATTGCCAAATACGCAACAACAGCCAAAACCAAACCCAAAACTATCAAGATTTCCATGAGCTAGGTCTCCAAGAGTTAGGTCAATCAAGTTTTTCGCACTGGATCAGGATCGAACCAAGCACACGTCCGGGTTGATACGCTAGGGACACCTCATATTCACTCAGGGAGATGTGACTGATTTGTCCCGCTGAGCGAATTCACGCGTGTGACAACGAGGCATGTGATCCATGTTCATGGCCACTCCCAGAATAGCTATCGGAATTTCAACTGGTTGATGTTTTTCCCGTCTTCTAGAGCTGGCGGCGCAATTTGGCAGAAAATCGCAGAAGAATGGCAATTTCGCAAAAGCAATAAATTCGTATCGTCCAGATGTGCAACCCAGGGTGAAAAGTCTTAATAAATGATTAAGTGACGAACTATCGCGTGATGAGTGTGGAGCATGTTGTAGAATGACGGAGAACAAGGATCGCTTGACGGCTGAGGAAGCTAAGGGACTTCGGACCGCAAAAGAACTAGAAGGTCATCTTGCGTGGTTGGACACGTTTACCCCCGCGGCCTTGGGTGTCCTAGCCATCGCATCTGGGATCTACACCTATCTCGGCGTGTCCTCATTGCTCGAGGATAACGGTGCGGTTTCTTTCTTCGCAGCCGTTGCGTACTCAATCGCCGTCTCTGTCGGCATCTTCGTGTTTTGGAGCTACATGCTCCGTCTGCTGCCTTCAATGCGTACGGCTAGTGGATTCATTGGTCTGACGATCTCAACGATTGTTGGCTCTGTCGCCATTATCGCCATGTCTAGCTGGCTGAACGCAGCCGCACTCGCAGGCTCGGCAGCAGTCGAACAACACTTGGAAAACACTGTCCGTGACTACCAAGCTGCTCTCGAGCAAGCCCATGACATAGCTCTTAGCGGCCAAGCGTTGGGTCGGGAGGTGGAACGCGCCCGCCAGAGTTTTGAAGAACTGGCTGAACTCGAGCAGTCCGGAGACCTCTCAGGTACCGCCGGTCGGGGTGCCGTGTTTCGTGTTCTGACACAAAAAGCTGAGGAGTTGCGAAACCTTGAAGAGCAGATCGCGGCGCAGCAAGAACCTATCGAGGAAGCCTTCCAACAAGGCAACGAAATCCTCGCAAAGATGCGCGAGCTTACTGTAGCCCCCGGTCCAGTGGATCGCCGTTCGGTTCAGTTCTCCGAGGAAAGCGTGAAGCTGGCGGGTGTTATCTCGCGCCTCAACCAGTACAGCGTGGCACCACTTGTTGCTCGTGCTGCTGAGGACCTGCCATCCTCGGTTGTACTTCCAGAGCTTGATGGGCGCAGTTCCGACGTACGAGACGCGCAATCGTCCACAATCAACTCCGTTTTGAATGCGCTGGACCAACGCAGCAAGACACTCAAGAACGCTGCTGACGAGGTATTGGACATGGAGCCGCCTATAGAGACGGCGTACAACCCGATTTCCAGCGCCGATGCAGTAATCAAGTATGCCCACAACTTCGTACCTTCGTGGGCAGGAGCTATAGCCATCGACTTGTTGCCCGCCGTGTTGGTGTTTGTGCTGGCTATCACACAGGCCGCAATCCGCAGTGGTAAGGACGGTATGAGCATCGAGGATACTCTGACACTTGCTGACCTCAGAGCCGCAATGAACGCCATGAAGGACGTAGAGGCGACAATGGGCGTGGCCGACGCAGCTATCCTCAACCGTGCCACTCCACAAAAAGATGAAACGTGATGAACTTACTAAGTCGTCTCGATCCTCGTTCAGGGCTGCGCTACGTACTGATCCTGCAGCTCGCGATTGCGGGCGTTCTAATAGCGTCGGACGTATTTGGTGTATTGCCCAGCCCGTTCAAGGAGCGCGTTGAACTCCCGACTGGCCCGATATCTCCCGGCGATCAACGTCGAGAGTATCGCACTGATCGTAGCGATCCGTCGCTTTTGCCCCAGGATGGACCTCTGGACGTACCCGTGCCAGAGGCTTTTCCAAACCGATTGGACTTCTCAGTTCAGGAAGTCGAAGGGCTGGGGAGAATTCTTCTTCTTAGCGGCCAGATAGAGGTGGACGACTCGGCCCGCTTCGCTTCGTACCTGTCTGACATGCAGGAAAAGCCCGACCTTGTGGCTCTCCACAGCCCGGGAGGAGTGGTTTCCGAGGCACTGTCCATTGGTAAGCAGGTGAGAGGTGCTGAGCTTGCTACAGCAGTTCTAGCTGGCTCGATGTGTGTATCGTCATGTCCTTACGTTCTTGCAGGCGGTGAGGAACGCATCGTCTCTCTTCGCGGCATTGTAGGTATGCATCAGCACTACTACGACCAGCCTCGATTAATACCTGTCGTTTTCGCAGTAGAAGGCATCCAGAAGGGACAAGGAGAGACGATGCAGCATCTGATTGACCTGGGTGTGGACCCGTCACTGATGCTGTTCTCACTGAACACCCCACCCGAGGAAATCTATGCGCTTATCGAGGAAGAACTAATAGATACCCGCATAGCGACCCAAATAGTCGATTAACACGAGACACTGAGGACTTCGCCTTGTTCAAGAAGCTAACCATTGCCTTCGCATTTTTCGCCACTACCGCAGCCGCCGGTGGCCTCCAAGTGCGCGACGCGGACACGATCGTTGTCGATGGCACTCCTGTCCGTTTGAACGGCGTGGATGCGCCGGAGCTTGGCACTCGTTCTGGTCAGGATGCTAAACGCTGGATGGTGAACTATCTTCGCGGCAAGAACATCGAGTGCAGTCTTAATGGCGAACGCACCCATGATCGGTGGGTCGGTGTTTGCTACGCGGACGGACAAGACATTGGTGCTGCTGTGATTGCTGCGGGGCATGCTCTGGATTGCGCGAGGTACTCGGGGGGACGCTATAGGCATTTGGAGACATCCGCGGCCAAATCTCGGTTGAGACGCGCCGGGTACTGCCGGTAGGTACAATCGCTGGCTGGAAAGCGGCCATTCAGGCGAAAACGCTGAAAGTCCGCTTAGAGCCCAAAGCGGTCACCTTATCTTTCGAGCTTACGGCGGATTGGTTGACCTGAGTCAGCGTCTATTTTGAGTTCACCATCACCAACAACTAACGTGCCGTTTACGAGAACGGCTTGCACCCCAACAGCGGGTTGGTTTGCGTTTTCGTATGTGGCTAGATCCGCCACTGTCTTTTTCAGGTCACAAACCGGCACGTGAGTTTTATTCATATGTTTTTCAGGTGATTTCAGATCGCAAGATGGTCCTCAGAGATGTACTTTTGAGTAGTTCAAATCCCAACAAGATTGCACTTTATATGGCGTATACTCGCACGGTCAGAGGAAGCGCTCCCGGCACGATCGAGACGATTGATATGTTCGACTTGACGGAGACTTTAGATCAGATCAGCGCCGTTAACATCTTATACGACACCGCACCCGTCCGTTCAGATTTCGACGCCCCGGAAAATCGGATTGACCATTAGGAGTTGCATAACCGATAGTTCGAAGCCCTTAGGAATTTACCCACAGACTCGTGAGGCAATCCGCGGTTTTTCAAATTTTGGGGGATTCGACCTAGCGGCTGGTTTGTGAAGTACGATCGGCAGCTTCGTCCGCATAGCGGTCGTTCGCTGAATTTTGCTGAGTGTCCGCACCGAGCCCAAGGCAGACAATTTTGTTCCGAGAATTGCGCATTAATATACGATTGTTCATGCTGGAGGCATAAGCACGAAGTGAATTTGGAGGGGTTAGAATGGCTACCTACGAGGGCTTTGCGGAATTGGAAACGAAAGGTTGGTCTGACGATACAATTTCATCAGGCTACGTGACTATGTTCTCCGAAGCGAGTGACATGGCCATTCCTTCGATCTTGGCAAGTATTGGCAGCAATGAAAGGGTTCTCGATCTCTGTTGCGGACAAGGCAATGTCACCGAAGCAATTGCCAAGGCCGGGCACTTAGTAACCGGGGCAGATTTTTCTACAAAGATGCTTTCGCACGCACGCGATAGATTTCCAGCCGGAGAATTCATTGAAGCTGACGCACAAGACCTGCCTTTCGACGATGGGAGCTTTGAAAGTGTCGTCTGCAGCTTTGGCTTAATGCACGTTCCCGATCAGCCAAAAGCACTTTCGGAAATTCGTAGGGTTCTGAAGCCTCATGGGCAATTCATTATGACGTCATGGTGTGGTCCGGATGTCTCCCCGGTCTTTCAGGTATTTTACAGCTGCGTCCAAGAACACGGTGACCCTTCTGTTAAGATGCCTGACAGCCCGAACTTCCATCAATTTGCAAATCAGGAAGCGGCAAGTTCTATTTTGTCGGATGCGGGGTTCAACGTGGAAACCCAACAACAGATCGACTGCTTCTGGGTATTGGATAGTCCGGAAACCCTAGCTGAGATTTTCCAGAACGGGGCTCCTCGCGGTGGCTACTTGCTGTCGCAGCAACCAACAGAGAACAACTCGGCAATCAAGGCAGCGGTGGCCGAAAAAGTTCGCGAGCGCTTCGGTCACGGCGACAAGTGGCACGCGCCGCTTCCTGCATCTTTGATCGTCGCCCGCGCCAGTTAACCAAGGCGAACAACGACGGCTTCGTCCGCAACGAGCCCATACCTACCATTTCAGTCTCTAGGAAGGTCCATCATCATTTCATGCCACCGCACTCCACCGTGATCAGATTTGGATGGCTGAGTGTACCGATAGCCAAACTTCTCATAGAGGGGGACGTGGTGTTCTTTGCACATAAGATGGATGGTTTCTTTTTTCGCGTCAGTCATACGCTTAACGAATTCAGACATTAGCGTGGTGGACAAGCCAAGTCCCTGATGTGCCGGATCTACTACCACTGACATAATCACGACATTTGGAGCAGCCGGGTCATGCCCGATGAGTTCTTTGAAGTCTTCGTCAGACATTTCAACATCATACGCGCATCCGCTGTTTATGAAGCCAACGATCTGGTTGTCGACTTCGAGGATCAAAAAGCCTTGCGGATACTCAACGATGCGCTTGGAAATTTTTTCATGTGTCGCTGCTTCATCGCCGTCGTAGGCTAGCGTCTCGATTTCAAAGCAGCGGGTTGCATCCGTTGGTGAAGCGTTGCGAAAATTTTGGTTGCTCATGCCCATAATCAATCTGTGAATAAATCAATGATAAGGCTAATCGATTGTTCGGTTTAAAGCCAGTTCATGAGAAACGGCAGCATTGTCCGCACAGCAGGCATTCAGGTGAAATCCGCGAATGGCCGCATTGAGCCCAAAGCGGACGTTGCTTTTTCGAAGACGTCCGGGTCACCCTGCACAGTCGCAAGTAGTGCTGCGCCTTCCAGCGTCGCGAGCACTGCTAGTACGTCAGAAAGCGGATCGTCGCTGTCCGGAAATGCGCTGACAAGCCGATCGACCAATGCTGCAAAGAACATTCTTGCCGCCTCCGTTACCGGTTCAGGCAGAACTCCGCTTTCAGCTGCGAGTAGCCCACAAAGGCACATCTTTCCGTCCTGGCGCAAGCTTTCCGCGAAAAGCTCGCGTAGGCGCGCGACACGCGCATGAGACGGGCATTCATCCAAAGCGTCAAGAAAACGGGACGTGTAATTTCTGGCCAGTCGAGCGACCAGATCGGCCTTGGTCGGAAAGTAATGATGTACGCCTGCGCTGGTCAGCCCTGTGTCGCGCGCAAGGTCTCGGAACGAAAAGCCGTTGTAGCCGCCAGTGCGGACCCGCGCCTCGGCGGCGACGAGGATTTTCTCTTCTGATGTCATACCATCACCCTCGACAATTCTTGCCGCGCTGCATCCATGGCTTCAAGAGCGCCTTCGAGGAAACCACCGTGAGACGGAGCGGTTTCAGTTCCTGCAAAGATCACCCGCCGAGTAGGAGTTAGTTTGCTATACATAGGATGGGAGCTAAGCGGCTTGAGGTCGGCAGACGTGGCGGTTGCCATGTCGGCGCTCCAATCTTTGACGATTACGCCGAGCGGCTCGGCTGCTTTGGGGCCAAACAGGCGGACCAGTTGCGCCACCGCTTGCGCTTCGAATCCGGATTGTCGGGCCGTGCCGGGCATGGCAAAGCCGAACAGAGCACCCTGGGTGCCGTCCGTAAGCGACGCGTCATGGACTTCAGCCAGCGGACCTTGATGAGAGATTGCGTCGCCATTCAGGCCCGCGTCGCGCCAGAATGGAGTGTCGTAAACAGCAACGAGTTTGGCATGTCCGGCCATCCAAGTTGGAACATCCGGAACGACCGCCCCTATCTGTGCAGCGAGGCGCGGGGGTAGCGCCAAAACAACGAAGTCGGCGCGCAATGAAAACCCGTTTCCGCTCAAGGTCACGAATTCGTCTTCTTCGATCATACGCCGAACTTCGCGGCCAAGGCACAGCGTACCAACAACCTTTTGGGCGAGAGCGTCGGTTATCTGAGCGAGTCCGCCTGAAACGCGAAGCGCGTCACCCATGGGGGCGAAATCGAAGTCACGACGCACATTTCCCTGAGCATCCTCGAACGCCAATCGTCCATCGCTGTACTGTGGAAATGTTCGCAGCCCAAGCTCGTCTAGGAGGGATAGCATGCGGTGGTTGTGCGGCCAAATCCAAGCAGGGCCTAGGTCATAGCCGCCCTGTGAGAGAATGCGACCGCCTACTCGGTCGCGCGCCTCTAGCAAAAGCACGTCGCGCCCTTCAAGCTTCTGCGCATGCGCCAAAGCTAGGCCGGACAACCCTGCGCCGACGATGACAATCTCTGCGTTTCGCTTCATGCCGCGCTCTCTTCGACGTGACTAAGGTGGCCGGTCTTGATCCAGACTCGCACCCCGTTAGCGCCAGCGGTCGCCTCGAAACTCGCCCCGACGGGTAGGCGTAACCAATCCCAGCGGGACAGGGTATCGCCACCCTCGTTCAGGCTCCCATCAATCACAAAGACCTCAAGCCCGCCTGAGGCATCTAAAGAGCGCACTGTACCTGCATCCCAGTGTTCCATCGCTACAGTTTCACGTACATCTGTGTAAAGGGGCAACCTGGAGACACCATCTGCTGCTTCAATCCAGCTTGCCTTGCCGCTGTCGATCTGGACCTGGTCGCGGTCGCTAGCATCGAATTGGTGGAGCTTTACCAGAATTGTCGCGCCGTCCTGTGCTGCAGGTGTATGAGACGACGTCGGCGGGTTCCGCACGTAGGAACCAGTTGGAAAATCACCGTCTTCGTCCTTAAAAGTACCGTCAAGAACCAGGTATTCTTCGCCACCGTCATGCGTGTGGGAAGAGAAAGCGCTGCCAGGCGCAAAACGGACGATAGTGGTGGCGCGAGCTACTTCCTCTCCAATTCGGTCAAGCATTTTGCGCTCAACTCCGGGCATCGGGGATGCGACCCAATCGTTCTCTTCAAAATGTATAAGGGTACGTTCATTGAAGTTGGCGTTCACGCGCATGGTTTGGTCTCCCTCCATTGTCACTGTGTATGTGCAAATTGGCTATACTTACCTACTGATAGGTAAGTCGTTTCTCGACCTCACTATCGCAACGGTGATCACGCGTTCGTGAACCATTGGTTAAACCGCAGCGAATGGCGAATTTGTCCGCATGGCGGTCATTTAAAGCAAATAATCCAAAGTCTGGTATCCGAAGGAGCGGCCGTTCGCGCCTAAACTTCCGAACCCATTTTGAGATGACGAACGGCTGCTGCCGTCCGTCAAACCGTCAGATGTCGATCTTCTCCGAGATGCTCAACGCGTCGTCGAGTTCGACCCCAAGGTACCTGACCGTGCTGTCAACCTTGGTGTGTCCAAGCAGGAGCTGGACGGCCCGAAGGTTGCCAGTCTTCCGATAGATCAGCGCAGCTTTTGTCCGCCGAAGAGAATGCGTTCCGTACCCACAAGGATCCAGTCCGATGACCGACACCCAGCTGCGCACGAGACGTGCGTATTGCCGAGTCGAAATGTGCGATGAACTGTGGAACCTGCTTGGAAAGAGGAACTCGCAACCAAGCATGGCGGGCGATCTGACCCACTTTAAAATCGATCTTCGCGTGTTCTCGGACACTTCGAACTGAACTGGCCTGCCTGTCTTGCTCTGGACGATCGATACGCGGTCTCGAACTGCTCCGGCAACGACCAGATCCGCCACTTTCAGGCGAACAAGATCACAACCGCGAAGTTTGCTGTCGATAGCAAGATTGAACAGCACAAGGTTGCGCGGGTTCCCGGCGAGTTCGATCCGCGCACGAATTGCCCAAACCTGTCTTGGCAGGAGTGGACGTTTCTGACCAATTAGTCGTTTCTTGTTCCACGGCGGCTGAGACGGTCTGACTATTGGAAGCTGAATACTGGACATGGTGAAGTCTCCATCCAGCCCTCCCGCACCAGGCATCGGCACCTTGCCAACCAGCGCACTTTACTGACTTTGCCATCGTAGAAACCGATCGCGCGCATCTCAAACTGCAGTTTAAAACACTCAATGGCCGCTTCTGATCAAGTCGGACGTCCGATCAGAACGAGCCGATGACCGCTTTGCGGACAAAGCGGACATATTCTTGCGCCGAATCTTGTCATCCGTATGCTCATTTTGAAGACAGAAGAAACGGAGCATGCGCCTACATGAAGTTTTTCTCCCGCAGATCTTTCTGGTCGTTCTCAATGGTTTTGGTTTCGTTGACGACCGTACCAAGCCTTTCATTCGCACAAGTTTCGGAGAGTGTTACATCTCAAGTCATCTATGTTCCCTCTTATTCGCGAGTTTTCACGCAGGAGGGGCGCAGCGAACCGCTCGCGTCTACGCTAGTTGTGCACAACATTAGTCTTCAATCAGAGATCAAAGTTGAGCGTGTTGAATATTACGACAGAGCGGGGCAACTTCTGGAAACTCTCATAAATGAGCCCGTTCAATTGATGCCATTTGGGTCGATGAATGCGCTTGTACCTATTGGTAGCGTCGGAGACGGGATTGGCGCGAATTTCATAGTCACCTGGTCGGCAGAAGTTCCGGTACTACCCCCTATCGTAGAAGCGATCATGGTTGGAGGAAGCGGCACTCAAGGGATCTCGTTTACAAGCCGAGGTCAGGTGTTGACTCAAAAACCCTAACACCGACCACCACTTTGCTTCTATGTATCCAGCTCAATCATCAAAGTAATACTCAAGCACCAGTGACTGGCGTTGGCTTTGGGTTCCAGGCAGACATTGGTGCATTTGCTCAGAGGGCTATTCAGGACGGAAAGCAGTAAGAGCAGACCCAGGCAAAACAATAAATTGATCTGCTCCTTTATCGCCTTACGCTGGAAACACGGAGGTCAAACTCATGTACCGCACATTTGTTTCTGCAATCTTTGTGGCTATTGCCACGACCTGCTCAGCGCAGGACTACGATATAGTCATAACGAACGGGCGGGTCATCGATCCGGAGACAGGTTTGGAGGTGCCGTCAGACGAATTCGAACCAGTCTCAGTTTGCCGCGGAAACTGCGAACCTATCCGGAACAAAGTTGACGCCACTCGGCGAGAGCAGCGCTGCGGGTCAGCTTGAAGATGTCTCGGCTGGTGAGCGATCGTTCCTGGTTGAAGTGATTGTAGACGGAGGAATGGACGGAGGCGAATTTCTGTAAACTTCGCAAGCACCTGAAACGCTGAATCGCGCGTTCGCGTCGTCGAAAAGGTAGGTGCGAGTTCTCGACGCGGTTGTTGAGCCACCTGCCCTTCTGCTGTTTTTCCAGAGCGCCCAAATCTCTGAGCGCCGCCTTGTAGGATGCTAAGCGATCTGTGACTACTTCTTCAGCTTTGCCGTGGCGTTTCACTAATTTCTTAAGAAATTTCAACGCTGCAGCTTTGTTTCGGCGTTTTGTAACAATCGCTTCCAGCACTTCACCTTCGTGATCGACCGCACGCCAGAGATGGTGGCGTTTGCCATTCACCTTCACAAAGACCTCGTCCACGTGCCACTTCCAATTCGAGAATGCGCGCTGTTGCTGAACACGCGTTCGTCGGATCTCAGCGGCAAACACCGGCCCGAACCTGCGCCAAGAATATCGGACAGTTTCATGGCTGACATCGATCCCGCGTTCATGCAGTAGGTCTTCAACATTCCGAAGCGAGAGCGGAAATCGGATGTACAACATCACCGCAAGGCGGATGATCTCAGGGCTGGATTTACGGCCCTATCGGAGAACCTCGCTCCCGAGGAAACAATTGACCTTCTCAACACCTTCTACACGTTGATGTTCGAGGCTGTTACTAGCAACGGCGGAATTGTCAGCCTGATGCTGGGAGACGGTTTGATGGCTCTTTTCGGAGTTCCGCAACCGCTGCCAAACTCCGCGCAAAGTGCGGTGGCGGCAGGGCATGAAATGCACAACATGATTGAGATTTTGAATCTCGAACGGCGCTCAGAAGGGAAAAGTAACCTAAAAATCGGTATCGGAATAGCTACTGGAGAAGTGGTCGCCGGCTATGCCGGTACGGACAATCGAGCGACGTATACTTGTATCGGATCGACCGTGAACCTTGCTGCTCGCCTCGAGGCAGAAACGCAGAAAAACGGAAGCCGTATTTTGATTGATCAAGAAACCTACGATCTGTTGGAAGGGGCAAATGTGTTGGAGACATTTGGTAGAACAAAGATCAAAGGTTTCTCTGATCTGTTCGATATCCATGCACTATGACCATTCGTGCAACCTGACAAGCGCATCTACATCGGGCGTAGTTGCGCTCGTTGCTTTGCTTTTCGCCCGATGATTTTCGTTTTTGACTCAGGGCTTGGAGGCTAGATATTGTCAGACTTTGCAAAATCCACTTTCTGCGCATTGCTGTAATTGGGGTATCGCGCAGCATCGGTCAAAGTGGACTCCGAATTAGACAGTCGCCGCACTCGGTGTGAGCGACTGCTATGCGGACAAAGCCGACACTCATCGACACAACTTTCACTGCACTGAAAATGCGTGACTAATTCGGTGCACACCAGAACATATCAATGCGGCCTCCAGCTCGAAAACACGTTGTAGTTTCTGGTTTTTACATCGCGCTATAGCAGCGGCGCTGGATGAAAATTCTCTCACGGCATTGTTGCTTCAAGAACCAATAGTTGCCGATAGTGTTTAGCTTAGCCGCCGCAATCTTGTTGAGCGGGAGATACAATCAAAAACTGGATTTCAGTTGTTGGTGAGTCTAATCTACCCTGTTTAGGGAGGGGCGTGCATGAAACGAAGACTTGCTGCAATATTTGCAGCAGATGTCGTGGGTTACTCGCACCTCGTCCGCGCGAATGAAGAACGGACGTTAGAGCACTTGCGCGAACTACGGCAAAACGTCATCGAGCCCGCCTTTGCAAAACACGAAGGTCGAGTGGTCAAATGGATGGGCGACGGAGTACTGACGGAGTTTGCAAGCGCTGTCGACGCGGTTTCATGCGCCTACGATATTCAAAAATCCATCCATTCACGCAACGGAAACTTCCCAGTTGATGAGGAGATTATTTTTCGCGTCGGCATCAATATCGGTGACGTCGTCGTGGAAGGCGACGACATTCATGGCGATGGGGTCAACGTGGCCTCAAGGTTGGAGACACTTTCCGATCCTGGCGGGATTTGCATTTCGGCGTCAGTCCATGAACAAATCAAGCACCGGCTGAATGTGCATTTTCAAGACGCGGGTGACCAGCTAGTTAAAAACATCGTTGAGCCAATCCGCGTCTGGAAATGGGTGGGCGAGGCGAATGATGTCAAAACTATTCAAAAGCCCACATCGGATTCAGAACTAATTTCGGCCCCTCGCCTGCCAGACATTCCGTCTTTAGCTGTTTTGCCATTTGACAATATGTCAGGCGATGCCGAGCAGGAGTACTTCGCAGATGGCATGACAGAGGACCTGATCACCGACCTCTCAAAATTGTCTGGCTTGTTAGTTATCGGTCGCAACTCTTCTTTTGTTTACAAAGGCAAGGCAGTAGATCTGAGACGCGTCGGCAAGGAGTTGGGTGTGCACTATGTTCTTGAGGGCAGTATCCGTAAGGCAGGCAACCGGGTTCGCATGAACGCTCAGTTAATTGAAACAGCGAATGGAAGTCACGTCTGGGCCAATCGCAGAGACGGAACGCTGGAAGATATTTTTGACCTGCAAGACGAGATTACAAGAGAAATTGTCGACGCGCTGTCTATACAATTGCGGGAAGGCGAGGAAAATCGTCTTGGCAGTCAATACACAAAAAACACTGAAGCGCGTGACTGGTTTCTCAAAGGCCGACTGCGCTATCGTGAACCGGGTCCGCAAGCCAACGCCGAAGCGCAGGTAATATTCACCAAAGCTTTAGAAGCTGACCCAAACTTCGCCTATGCTATGGCCGTTAGAAGCTACTTAAAATTCCATGCTTGGTTTTTCAAGTGGAACAGCCACCACAATGCGTTCGACGAAGCATTGGCTGAGGCCGAACGTGCCGCCAAGATAGACCCAAACCTTGCTGCCGCCCACGCGTTTCTGGGTTGGATGCATATGTGGGGCGATGGGTTCGAAAGAGCTCTTTCTGAGCATGAAACAGCCTTATCATTGGACCCTAATTCCTCTGATGGACATCTGTGGCAGGCTTCTTCACTTATCTACGCGGGAACACCGGAGTTAGCAATTGCGCCAATGGACCGGGCTATGCGGCTAGAACCACATACTCCGCCCATTTACCTTCTTAATTATGGTCACCTAATGTTGCAGCTTGACCGTTATGAAGAAGCTATCGAATACTTGCAGGCAGCAATACGAAACGCGCCTCAGTTTCCTATGAACTATATATTTTTGTCGGCGGTAAGAACGGCGCAGGGAAAATTACAAGAAGCAGAGGAGGCCGGTTCGATACTTCTCGAATTGATCCCTGTAGCTACGGTATCCACGCTGAATTCCCAATTGCCCTATGCAAAGGAAGAGCACAGACTAAAGATTGTGGCGGGCCTGAAAGCCGCAGGATTGCCGGATTAATGAGACGTAAAGAAGCCCGTTCGAGGCTCGATGCGGTCATTTTCTAAATCGTGGCAGATGTCTACTTTGAAGACATTGCAGGCTTTTTCTTTGTGGCAAACAATCCTTAGCCTAAAGTGGTAGCAACACGACGTGACCTTCATCGGCTCTCCACTGGATTAATCAATATGGCAAAGCATACCGTCTATCATATCCCTGTATGCCCCTTTTCTCAGCGTCTTGAGATTCTGTTGGCACTTCGAGGTCTGCAAGATGCAGTTGAATTCCGCGTCGTGGACATCACGAAACCTCGCGATCCAGAGCTTCTAAGAAAAACACGAGGAACAACGGCGCTTCCAGTTCTCGAAACCGCAGAAGGTCAGATTGTAAAGGAAAGTCTGGTTATTCTTCGTTACCTTGATGAAGTACTTGAGGGGCCAAAACTGCGGCGCTCTGACCCCGGCGAACATGCAGTGGAGTCTATGTTGATTGCCAAGGAGGGTCCATTCACGATGGCAGGCTATGTCTATGTCATGAACCAGGACCAAGGGCAGAAAGATGCGCACAACGAAAAGCTGCTTGCACTGTACCGCGATCTCAACGACTTCCTGCTTGCCCACAATCCGGACGGGGTATTCTTATTTGATGAATTCGGATTAGCAGAGGCGGTTTTTACGCCGGTATTCAAGCGTTTTTGGTTTCTTGACTACTATGAGGATTTCGAATTGCCGATTGGCGACGATTATGCCCGTGTCAAAAAATGGAGAGCTGCCTGTTTGAAACACGCAGCGACTGATCAGGTGACGGAAGAAGAGATTCTTAAACTATATTATGATTACGCACTGGGCGCAGGGAACGGTGCATTGGTGGACGGTCGAAAAATGTCCAGCTTCACGTTTGAACCACATTGGAAAACCAGACCTATGCCTCCGCGGGACAAGTATTCTGGATCGGTTTCAGACGAAGAACTTGGTTTGGTTGTCGCCAATGCGGGACTAGGACCAGCCCGCACAAATTAGGCTTACCTAAATCCAACCTCCTGATGGCATTCATCATGGGTGAAAGCTCGCCCTATGCAATCGGCTTCAGGAGGTTGGAAAGAACTCTACAAATCACTTTTTGCCTGCAGATCAAACGGAAGTTTCGTTAATGAAGCGAAAGTGGAGCGGCATAGTTTTTGGATTTTCTCAAAGTAATGTATAATCTCAAATTGTTGGGACTTTAAAAGAGTATTTTATTGTTGACCGGTTCACACCCAACGTTGGGGGGACAAATTATGCATAAACTAATCATAGCTATTTCAGCTATTTCTTTTCCGTTTGCGGCGATGTCCGAACCGAGTTTGGAACGTGGTGAATACCTCGTCCGTGGTCCTGCGGCGTGCGGAAATTGCCATACACCTCAAGGACCAAGTGGGCCTGATATGTCCAACGAGTTGGGCGGTATGATGGTTGAAAAGAACGACATGATGGAGGCCTGGGCTGTCAACATAACACCCGGTAGCCGGGTTGCGGATTGGAGTGACGAAGAGCTTGCCCGAGCGATACGCGAAGGTATTCGTCCAGATGGTACGGTCATAGGGCCGCCTATGCCGATCGGCTTATATCGCGGCCTGAGTGACGACGACGTCATGTCGATGGTTATGTTTCTCAGAACAATGCCTTCGAGTGGCAATGAGACGCCCGGTTCAACGTATGGCTTTCCACTTCCTCCGGACTACGGTCCGCCGATTGATACCGTTTCAGCGCCACCACAAGGCGCAACTGTCGAATATGGCGCATATCTCGCAGGGCCAGTCGCGCATTGCACGGAATGCCATACGACATTCGGCCCCAAGGGTCCTATGTTCGAAACTCATCTTGGCGCAGGTGGGTTCGAGTTCCATGGACCGTGGGGGGTATCCGTCGCTCCCAATATCACCAGCCACGAAGATGGGTTGATCGGATATACGGATGAAGAGCTGAAAACCATGATCGTTTCGGGTGAACGCCCAGACGGGACACAAATGCAACCGCCGATGGGTTACGCCTACTATGCGACAATGGCGCCCGAAGACCTTGAGGCTATCGTGATGTATCTACGCACCATCCCGCCTCTACCCGATCCCTAATTTTTCGTACGAGAGGTCGCTAGGGGTGGCACATTGTGGTACAGCTATTTGTTTGGCGTCTGGGGGGCTGAGCGAGATAGATCTTAGTGTTTTGGTGTCCGCTTTGGGCTCGAAGCAGACATTCGCCGAAATGTCGCGAGCGACCGCTTTGCGGACAAAGCTGCCGATAAGTCATTTTGTCGGGATGTGTGACAACGGCCCATTGCGGACATTTAGGACGGAATTCAAATGCTGCGGTGGCATACCGGTCTGCGGACATCCGCAATAGTGGCGCAAGCTCTTCATTGTTCACTGATTCCGCCAAGCCACGTTCGTGTCGCTTCAAGCCCCTTGCGCAAGATAGAAAACATCTGCTCAATTTCACTTTCGCTGATGATAAGGGGCGGTGAAAGAACACACATGTTGATAATAGGTCGAACTAATAACCCACGTTTTTGGCATTCTATATCGATCTGGCCGCCAATCTCGTAGTCGCATCCCAGATCACTCCGGGGATCACCATCGACTGAGCATTGTACGCATCCCATCAACCCCATCCCGCGCACATCGGCAACGATATCAATCTGTCGCAAATGCTGCAGCTGATCCTGAAAAACCGGAGCGACCTTTTGAACGTGTTCGAGAAGTTTTTCCCGCTCTATGATCTCAATGCTCTTCAAACCCGCAGCCGCGCTAACCGGATGACCAGAATAGGTGTAGCCATTTGAGAAGGTCGCATCTTTTCCTCCAACGTCTGCGATCAATCGGTCAGAGATAACCGCGGCACCCATCGGCGCGTACCCAGATGTTATTCCTTTGGCACAAGTGATTATGTCAGGCTGAATGCCGAAAACAGCATCTGACGAAAACCAATGGCCCAATCGCCCAAATGCCGTCACCACTTCGTCGGAGATATATAGAACATCATACTTCTTGCAGATGTTTAGGCAGCCTTTGTGGTATCCATTCGGCGGCACGATCACGCCGCCAGATGCCAGAACCGGTTCGGCGATAAAAGCGGCAACGTTTTCGGGGCCAAGAGCTACAATGGCGTTTTCAAGATCGGAAATTTTCTCCTTTAGAAAACTCTCGTCGCTTTGACCAGGTGAACGGTAGAGCGGATTCACGTCGGGCAGGAAATGTGCGAGGTCATCCGCCTTGTCTAGCCAAAGCCTGTCACGCTCTTTTCCACTGACGCTGGCCGCCAGATAAGTGCTTCCGTGATAGGCTTTTTGCCTTGAAATGATCTTCTTTTTCTCGGGCCGACCCAAAAGGTTGTTTCGAAAGTGGACAAAGCGGATGGCCGTATCCACCGCAGTCGAACCGCCGGTGGTAAAAAAGACATTGTTCAAGTCGCCCGGCGCACGTTTGGCGATTTCGCGTGCGAACAGCGCGGCAGTTGAGTTGGCGTTGTTGAAGGGAGAGAAATAGGCGAGGTTTCGAGCCTGCTCAGCCATGGCCTCGGCCATCTCCTCTCGCCCATAACCGATCTGAGTGCACCACATCCCGCCTGGTCCGTCGATCAAGCGTTCGCCTATTTCGTTAACCACATGGATGCCGCTGGCACCTTCGATAAAAGTGCGGTCGCTTTTGCCCAAAGTTGCCATTCCTTCCCACGGGTGCAGGAAATGGTCGTTGTCCCAGTGCTTGGCGTTAGAGTTATCCACGGCGGGCCATGCTTTCTGCGCTCATCACAATTGGGAACTCTTCGCGCACCTGAGCGTCTGAGGCGCCGAAGTAGTTGGGGAAATGGCTGTCGAGAATGGAATTGGCCTTGTCACGGGCGCGGTCCAATAGATCAGTTTTGCCTTCGTTTTCCCATGTATCTGTACGCTCACGATCCATGAGCCGCGGGTAGACAAATTCGGTGTTCATATAGTTCAGCGTGTGAGGGTTACCGAGGAAATGACCTGGGTCGATGGCACACTGGTGGATCACATCTACCGCCATGGTTTCATCCGTGACCTCTATCCCGCGCAACGATCGCAGGATCATACCACCCGCTTCGTCATCGATGACCATACTTTCAAAGCTGCATCCCATCAGGCTACCCATCATACCGCCGAACTCGCACAAACGATTGGCACCGGCATGGGCGGCAAGCGTGAAGGTCAGTGCTTTTTCCAACCCGTATTGCGCGTCGGGTATTTTTGCATCGGTCATGCCTGCGCCAACGGATGTGGGAAGGCCGTAGAAATTGCCCATCTGAATGGCTGCCGCCCCGATGAGAGCCTGTTCACCGCTGCCGCCGGTGAACGATCCGCTACGCAGGTCTGTGATGAAGGGCCAGGCGGCAAAGCAGACCGGACAGCCCGGTGTGATGAGGTTTACAATGGCAACACAGGCCAGCGTTTCGGCCACGGTTTGCACCAGTGTTCCCGCAAGCGTCGCGGGGGCTGTGGCCCCGGCCTGAGGAGGCACGGCCAGATCGACAGTTAGACCAAGTTTGGCAGTATCAATCAGGATTTCCATGTTCTCCTTGCCGATCCGCAAGGGGGAAACCATTGGGCAGCCGCCAAATATGACGCTTGGCTTCTTCATGAAAGCCCCTTCACCACCGTGAGCCAAATCAAACATGCGGATGGCATGCGGGATATGGCTGCGGTCGCGAAAGGTCAGACAGGCAGGCTTTTGGCTGCCTGCGAGCATCGCATATATGGTGTTCATGTCGTGAGCGAAATCATCGGTCACGTCGGTGGCCAAAACTGTGTCGCCCAGCATATGGATGTTGTCCAAGCGGTCCACTAGTCGGGTGAAATCATAAACGTCGCGCAGAACCGATGGACGATAGGACTTGGTCTCGGAATCGAAGGTTGTGACGGCGGTGCCAGAGTTGGCGAAATAGACACTCTCGGCCGAGCAATGCATGTCGTCTTTGCCTGCACGCTCACCGCGGGCATAGACATAAAACTCTCTGGCGGCAGCCGCCAGGATGTCTTCCATAAGGGCGCGGGGGAAGCACAGCCTATTGAGGTCATTCAAAACTGCGCCTTTGGGAAGCACCAGATCAAGCAATTCCGGGAAATGGTCGGTAACGCCCGTGTTTTCCACAACGGTTAAGGCCGCTTGATGGATGTTCTCCATATCTGCTTGGGTCAGCGGTTTATAGCGGCCGCCACTTAGGCCTCCACGTACGGCCTCATTGCCCGTGGTAGCCTGTTGAACCTTGATGCGCGCGGCGCGTCCGCCGCCGCCGCGACGGCGTGATTTTGCCTCAGCCATGACCGGACATCCTTTGTTCTGGGTCCGGGCTGATCATGTTGAAATAGAAATCGTAGAAGTCCTGGATCGAGGTTTCCATCTCGCCCAAGGGGCCCGGTTGGAAGTATTGAGAATTTACGCCGGACTGGTTGTGGCGAATGATGCGTTCGTCATCCAAAGATGTGACATGCCAAAGCCAGGTCAGGTCTTCTTTGTCGTAGTCTTCGCCTTCTTCGGCGTCAGCGCGAACCAGCCAGACCACCTGAATGTCGGTTTCCTGTAAGCCTCGTGGAATGAAGCGGTAGCCGACCATGTGATCCGAATAAATCAGGAACCAATTCAACGGACCAATATCAAAGTCAGTTGCGCCACCGTCGAAGCCTTTGAGCGTTCCAAGCAATGGTGCAAGTGCCTCGCCCGATTGGCTGCCGGTTTTGTAGCCTTGGTAAAGCGGATAGCGACGATAGTACCCGCTGGTAAATGGGGTCAGCGCAGCGTCGCCGACAAGAGTCAATTCATTGGGTGACAGCCCGGCTTCTACAGCCCTAGCCTTTAGCGGTTCGACCAAACCAGCCATGTCTTGCGGTGATTTCAAGCTATGGGAGCGAGAATACTCTTTGTGAGCTGGCCCGCAGTGGTAGCATTCAAGGTAGTTCTCAACCGCTAGTTTCCAATTCGCGGGAACAGGAAATGACGCGGTATGCGCTACTTTCAAATCGTTCAGGCCATAGGGTTCGACGAGTGGCTCAAGTTTGCTGAGGACAGGATCAAGTGATGGGGTGTTTGCATCGGCACAGACAAAGATCAGGCCCTTGAAGACACTCACCTGAACGGGAAGAAGCCCAAACTTTGACGGGTCGAATTGTTCCCCCATATTGTGGCTTGCACGAAGTTTTCCTGATAGCTCATATGTCCATGCGTGGTAGGGGCAAACAAGAACGCGGGCGTTGCCGGATTGTTCAGTGCAGACGCGAGATCCGCGATGGCGGCAGACATTCAAATGAGCACGAATGTCGCCATCGCGGTCGCGAACAACGATAATGCTCTCCGGGCCATAGTCTAACAGGAAGTAGTCACCGGGGCTTGGGATTTGACTGACGTGACCTGCCCAAAGCCAGTTGCGGTTCCAGACCCTGGCGATGTCATAGTTATAGATGTCTTGGGAGGTATAGAATTCGCGCGGCAGGGCGTGGCCGTACTGGTGCGAGGCTATCAGCGCATCCAACTCAAACGGTCGGCTGTTCATCTCGTTTCCTCCAAATCGATTATCTCGCGGCGAAACCAATCCTGGTCTGCTTCTGCCTTGGGGCGTTCAAAATCACGGGCCGCGCGGTGGCCCGCGAAGACTGCGTCGACGATCAGCCCTGGAGAAGCGGCATCGCCAATAAGTTCGACGGTTTTCAACCTGAGCCCGCGCAAGCTGTCATATAGCGTCGTCTCACGCTGACGTTCAGTGACCAGAATTGTCGAGGCACATGGAATATCCATTTCGCGACCAGTAAAGGCACAACCGATGCGGGCCATGTCACCTTGAACCGCCGTCAGCACCTGATTGCAACGAATGTCGATACCAAGCTCCATCAGACGGGCCTGAATGCGAGGCTGCTCCAAAGTATTGATGGAGTAAGCTGAAACCAAATTCTCCGGCGTGACAAAGACCACCTGGTATCCTGCCGTCGCCAGTTTTTCGGCGATCACTCCTGCCAGATAGATATGATCGTCATCATAGATCATGACCGGGCCATCAGGCGGTAGAACACCATTCATTATGTCATCAGGCGTCAGCACATTGGCGCTTTGCTCGATCTGTGGCACATGGCGCTGGGTGTTACGGCCCATGCCGTCGGTTCGCCAAAGGCTGCCGGTGGCTACAAAGACGTGTTCGACGCCCAGCTCTGCCACTTGATCGCCATCAAGCCTGCTGTCAGTGAAAAGCTGAACGTTGCCGCGTTGCTTTAAATCATGCAGACGATAGTCGACGACGCGGGACCAAGCTGCGAGGCCGGGAAGTTTGCTTTCCTTCGTAACCCGCCCGCCCAATTCGGCTGACGCTTCGGCCAAGGTCACCTGATATCCTCGCCTTGCCAACTGCATGGCGCATTCAAGACCGGCAGGGCCACCGCCAACAACCAAAGTATCCGCGTTGCTCTTTTTCGGCGCGATGATCTCGGGGTGCCAACCGCGTCGCCATTCCTCACCCATCGTAGGGTTTTGAGTGCATCGGATCGGGATACCCAGATTGTCCGACGACACGCAGATATTGCAGCCGATGCATTCGCGGATTTCGTCGATCCTGCCTTCCCCGATCTTTTTTGGTATGAAAGGGTCCGCAATGGATGGCCGCGCGGCACCGATAAGGTCGACAATTCCTTTTTTGACCATCGACAGCATCATGTCGGGGGACGTCAGGCGACCGACACCAACCACAGGTTTTTGGGTGATCTGTTTAACGTGGGACAGAAACGCGTTCTGATATCCGTCCTCTGGCTGAAAACGAGTCGTGGCACTGTCATTGGACCAGTCAGCCACATTCACATCCCATAGGTCAGGAAGATCGGCCAAAAGCTCGACAACGGCGCGGCCTTCTTCTGCTACCTGCATGCCCCCGGCACCCATCATCTCATCAATAGCAAAACGGAACGCCACAGCGCAGCTGTCGCCCACGGCTTCGTGAGTGTCTTCCAGCAGTTCACGTGTCAGACGCACGCGATTTTCGAGCGACCCACCATATTCATCGCTACGCTGGTTCATATGCGGCAGCATGAAATGTTGCGCCAATGTCATGTTGTGCCCGGCATACACATAAATGATGTCAAATCCGGCATCTTTCGCGCGCAAGGCGGACTCGCGGTGCCAACGGCGAAATTCCCGAATGTCGGCTTTATCCATAGCCCGCGCCTGCTTGGGGTGTGTAGTGTCGACAGACATTTCGGAAGGTGCAAGAACCGGGGCGCGGGTAAGCAGGTTTTGCGCATGATTGCCGTTATGAACCAGCTGGATAGCCGCCAGCGCACCATGTGCATGCACTGCGTCTGTCATCAGCCGCAACGCGGGCACATCGCGCGCGTCCCATAGCCGCCCTTCGGCGTAAGGAGAAAGGTCAGAAGTCGGGTGAATCTCGGTCTCCTGATTGGAAACCACCGCCCACCCGCCTTCGGCCTTCATTCCACGAACGGCAGCATCCGCCCTTGGTCGGAGGTGCCCCAGCCCGGTGCAATGAGGCACCTGATAGAAGCGGTTCCTGGCAGTGACTGGCCCTATCTGAACCGGTTCCAAGAGCATAGCATATGGGTTCGCGTCTGGCATGTTCACGCGTTTTCCTGTGTTTGTGTTCCAGGGCTGGTTGGCCCCGGAGATACTGTTGAATCAGAAGCCGGCTTTGATCCGTTCAAACTCCGCCAGCATTTTTGCCTCAAGCTCGGGGTTCACCGCATCAAAGAACAAACTGCCCTCGAAGAAGCTTTTTGGATCGGAGAAACCATAGGCTTCGATGTTGGCCTGATCGGCAACTTCGAACGCTTTTGCGTTCGAATGCGGGTAGCCCCAGTTGTCGATGATGTACTGACCGCTGGCCGGGTCGGTAAGCGCGTTCAACAGATCATAGACCTGATCGACCGGTGTCGTGGATGATTTCAGATGCACGTAGCCGCACGCCCAGGTCGCGATACCCTTGTCGACGTCTCGCATCATCGCGGCAGGCACCTCATTCCAGATCAGGTTTAGTTCTGACTGGTTCCAGGCCCAACCGAATTCGATCTCGCCGCTGGTCATGGCCTGGTCAAACTGACCTGCGTCGGACCAGTAAAAGCGCATGTTCGGGTGGATCGAGCGCAGGAAGTCAGACGCTTCCTTGAACTGCTCATCGCTCAAGTTGGTGTAGTCGTCAGCATTTCCAGTAGCCAGCGCCGCTAACGCATAAGCAGATGATGCGGCATCCGGGATAGCGATCTTACCGGCATAGGCCGGGTCGGCCAGCAATTGCAGTGAGATATCGTCCCCCGAGATCTTGTCGGTGCGATAGATAAGACCCGTGTTCCCCCATTCGAACGGCAACATGTAAAGCTGGCCGTCCAGAACGATGGCGTCGACCTCCTTGATCTCGGGCAGCACATCCGCCCAATTGGTCAGCTTGCTTTCGTCCAGCGGCTGAATCAGATCGGCTGCGACCCATTTTCTGACCGCGTCGGAACAAGGATGCGCTAAATCAGCTGTAAATCCGGAGCTTAGCTTGGTAAAGGCTTCTTCCTGGCTACCGAAATAGGAATAGCTCGGTGCTTCATTCCCGTATTTTTCCATGTAGCTGGCAAAGAATCCCGGGTCTTCATATCCCGACCAGTCAAATACCGTCAGATCAGCTCCACCGGCGCTGGCGCTTCCTGTACTTATTGCCGTCGCACATGCGAAGGCCGCAATTCCCTGAAGTTTCAATTTTTTTCCTCCCATTGTCTTATTCTGTGTCAGTGCCAAGATCGATCACGCTGGCGCTTTGGACTCCCAGCCAAACTGCGTCGCCGCGATTGAAATCAACCGTGTGAAAGTAGTTCGGAACCGAGACCGAGATCGGCTTGTCGGTTTCCGCAACCTGAATGTGGTAGTGAATGTTCTCGCCATAGAAGGCGACGTTGCTGACTTTGCCCTGAACAGTTGATGGATAGTCTTCGGGTTTTTCAGAGGTGATTTCCAATTGTTCGGGTCGAATACCGATGTTCATATCTCGGGCGCTGGTTGCGACGTTGGGGTTTTTTTCAATCTCCATTTGGCCAAAGGCCTTCGCGTCGATTGAAAGCGTATCGCCATTTTCCTCAAGCAACTGGGCAGGCAAAATGTTCATCTCACCGATGAAACTGGCAACCTGCTGATCGCAGGGCCGGGCGTAAAGCGTTGTTGGCGTATCCACCTGCTTTAGCCGCCCATTGAACATCACGCCAATGCGGTCAGACATTGTCATCGCCTCGTATTGGTCGTGTGTGACCATCACAAAGGTGATACCCAGCGATTGCTGCAGATTACGCATTTCAAATTGCATCTGCTCGCGCAGCTTCTTGTCCAAGGCCGACAAGGGCTCATCTAGCAACAATACTTTGGGTCGCATGATCAGCGCACGGGCGAGCGCCACCCTTTGCCGCTGCCCGCCTGACAGCTCACTTGCGCCGCGATCCTCAAGACCGCCCAGCTCGACCATTTCCAAGGCTTCGGCCACACGCTGGTCGATTTCGGCCTTGGGGGCCTTGCCACGTAATCCATAAGCCACGTTGTTTCCAACATTCAGGTGCGGGAAGATGGCGTAGCTCTGAAAAACCATGTTCGTCGGGCGGTTGTTGGCAGGCACACCATCCATATCCTGACCGTCGATCAGTACGGTGCCTTTGGTCGGCTCTTGGAAACCAGCGATCATCCGCAATACCGTGGTTTTGCCGCATCCCGATGGGCCGAGGAGTGAGAAAAACTCGCCTTCCTTGAGATCGAGGTCGATCCCGCTAGCCGCAAGAAAAGTGCCATAGCGTTTCTCGACGCCCCTGAGTTCGATGATGTTTTTTTCTGTCATTGGACCCCTGATGCGGATGAGCGGCGCCGGAAATACTCGGCCAGCACCAAAAGTAGAACCGATGAAAGCAGCAGGATAGAGCCTAAGGCCAAAACGTTTGGAAGCTTGGCGGGGAAACGAATCTGGCTCCAGATGTAGACTGGCAAGGTTGGTTGGTTGCCGGACAGGAAAAAGGCGAGCACGAACTCGTCGAAGCTGACTGTGAAAGTGACCAGCAAACTTGCGACGATACCCGGGGAAACGACCGGAAGCGTCACGCGGCGGAAGGTGTCGAACACGCCGACACCTAGATCGTATGATGCTTCCTCCAGCGACGCATCGAAGTCATCAAACGCAGACTTCAGGATCGAGACGGAAAACGGCAGCGCAAGAAATGTATGACCCAGAACGACGGTCAGCAAAGACGGCTTAAGGCCGATAAACAAAAACAGAACCAGCATTGAAGAAGCGACGATAATGCCCGGTATAACCAAAGGCAGCATCACCAGACCTTCGGCAGCACGCTGACCCCGAAAACGGTACCGAACAAAGGCGCGGGCGGCGAACAATCCCATAGCGGTAGAAAGAAGTGCCACGACGGTGCCGACGCCAAGCGAATTCCAAAGGGCCTGGATCAAGGTATCCTGTTCGCCCAGCTTCCGATACCAGTCCAGCGTCCAGCCCTTGATGGGAAAGGCAACGATTGTGCCGCTGTTGAATGAAAACAAGGGCAGAAAAAGGACCGGCAAGTAAAGAAAAACCAAATACAGAAAGGCGTAGGCTGTCAGGGTCGAAGGGCGTCTCATCTTATCCGCCTCCCTAGCCGGGTGGCGGTAATTACAAACACTATAGCGACAAAGCCAACCGATAGCATCGCGATCAGTGAAAGGGTGGCGCCGAGTGGCCAGTTGTTGGCGGCCCCGAACTGCACCTGAATAAGGTTGGCGATCATCTTTCCATCCGACCCGCCAACCAGTGCCGGGGTCACATAGTCACCTACCGTGGGAATAAATATGATCAGACAAGCAGCAATGATCCCCGGGATGGTTAGTGGCAGCGTCACCCGCATGAAGCGTTGAAAAGGGCTGTTACCGAGGTCGGTGGCGGCTTCTAGTAAGCTCGGATCGATCTTCTGCAATGAGACATAGATCGGCAGGATCGCAAATGGCGCCCAAGCATGGGCAAGCGTCAGCACGACTGCAAATTCATTGTAGAGAAGGAAGTCGAGCGGTTCGTCGATCAGACCAAGCATCAGCAGTGCAGAATTCATTACGCCGTTGAACCCCAGGATGAGTTTCCACGCAAATACACGCAGGAGGTAGCTAGACCAGAATGGAATGGTGATGAGCAGAAGCCAGATGGTCTTTTTACGGGCCTTCATCGCGATGAAATAAGCGATGGGATATGCCAATGCGACAGTAACTGCTGTAACTGCTCCGGCAATCCAGATCGACCTTAGCATTAAGTGTCTAACCAGAGGATCAGCAAACGCGTCGCTATAGTTTTTTAGTGTCGGCGTCTTGTCGAGCGTTACGTAGGTTTGCGTCCAGAACGAATAGGCGATCAGGATCAACAACGGAGCCGCCACCAGAAAGCCCACATAAGCCGTGGCTGGTGCGCTGAGGGTATAGCCCCGGGATGCTTCGCTACGAAAGATTACCCAAACTCCCATCCGGATTTTCACGAGTCACTAATGGACGATCGTCCATTAAATGTTGCGCCAGAACGGTCTTTCGTGTCAATCTTCCTGTGAGAAAGACTTGAGTGATGCTATCAAGGAAATGGAATTATTGAATAAAGTGGAAAACGTTAGAGGAAGAAAACGTGGCTCGAAACGTGATCCAGATGCCAGTAAGCAACTTCTGATCAAGGCGACTCTGGACTCTATCGCGGATATTGGAGTCACCGATACGACGGTCAGCTGCATCTGCGAGCGTTCTGGTTTGTCACGCGGAATGATCCATTTGCATTTCGGCGGGAAGGACAATTTGCTGACGGCAGCAGCCCAGCATTTCAGTGCCCAATATTATTCCGAGATGGACAAAATGACCGATCTGGGCTCGGATGCATCGCCCGAAGACCGAGTGATGGCTGTGATCGAGGCGGATCTGTCCGAAGCACTGCTCAATCCAAGAAGTACAAAAATCTGGCATGCATTTCGCGGCATCGCGAGCTCACACCCAGGCATTGCCCGCTACAGCAGCACTCAGGATCAAAAACTTGTCGAGACATTGCGGCTTGCGTTTAAGGAGATAGCTCAAAAAAACGAGCGTGACCCAAACTTGGTGGACGATGCCACTGCCGGAACGCTGGCTTTGCTGGAAGGTATGTGGGTCAATTACCTAACAGATATGCAGGGTTTTTCACGACGACGCTCTGTTGATCTTATCAGACGTTTCTTGTGCGGACTTTTCCCCGAAAAATTTAAATTGTGAGATTTCGGGACGCTCAGATTTGAGACAGAAAAACAGCATGTTCTTGGAAAGCCGACTGCTGGTATTGGCGAATTCCCCGGCGTCTAAATGCAACACCCCCGTGCATTGGACGAAATCCAACGCCCGCTTTCCCCCGAAGAAAGGTTTCCATTGCACGTGCAGCGAAAGACCGCGTTCCGCCCAAAACGACAAATGCTGCGCCCGTAGCCTAAGTCGCCTTTGGGCTCGAAGCGATCATTCGCAGAATTTTCGCGAGCGTCTGTTTTGCGGACGAAGCCGCCAATCGGTCTCTTAGTGCAAGAGGTCGCAATCGGCCCTTAGCGGACTCTTGGGTCACACACCGGGAACGGCAGTTTTCGGAAACACAGCAAGTCGGCAAGTTGAGCTACATACGCTGAACACGCAGGTTTCTGTTCATCAAGCCGCAGACTGTTGTAACCAGGCAGGTCAATTCACTGCCTGACCAGGCACCGCTTCGACAACCGGCACGGACGCCGGGCATCGGGAATGCGCGCCGAAAGTCATTGCGGGTCAAAGATTGATCCGCAGCCTCAGGCCGAACACGGTCGGGTCCTGATCGTTGAAGCCCGGGTTGATCAGGTGCTGGACATCCGCCGTCAGGGCGACATTGTCCGACAGGTCCAACCGGTAGAAGGCTTCCATCGTCGTCTGGGTGTCGAGTGTTTCATCCACCGGGGCAGCGACCGTTGCGCCGAACCCGAACAGGTCGTCATAGAGGCCCGGCCGCCATAAAAGACCGGCATTGGCCGCACGCCGGGCGATCGGCGCCTCCCCCTCCGACCAGCCGAAACGTCCGTAGATCATGAACTCCTCGTTTATCGTGTGGTTGGCTGACAGGATCGCCCCGTAACTTTCCGGCAGGCCCGCCTCTGCGCGTTCGTCGACGTGAAACACGCCGAGGTGAACGTTGGTTAGAAAACGCTTCGAGCGTTCGGGGGTCCATCCGATCTCGGCGTATTTGTAGAATTCGGGGCCACCGGGGAACCACTCGACATCGGTCAGCGAGCCGTTCGTGTCCGACAAGACACCGAGGGCATAGATCTGGTCGGTCAGGAAACCGCCCCCCGCGATTCCGAAGCCGGGATCGGGGAGCGGCAGGACCGGGCTGAACAGGATCGAGAAATTGGAAAACGTGGTGCGTGGGTTCACGTAGCCGAGGATGTCCGAGTAGTCTCCCGGATCGATCCGGCCGGCCACGAAGCCGGCCCGCCCGCCGGCGAGAGTCTGGGACCAGTAGGCGACGGAGAGGGTCGTGTCGGTGTCACTGAAAGTCGTTGCGGTGACGCCCGCATAGCCGATCTCTCCGGCAAGCCCTCCGGGCGCAATGTCTGTGCCAAGCAGGTGGCGGTTCTCCAATGAGAAGACAAGTTGCCCGGGGTTTTCACCACCGCGGTTGAGCAGCGTCCACTGGCCAAGAATGCGGGCCTGGCCCAAAGCGGCTTCTTCGATATCGGTCAGGCTCTCGGTCGCAGACTGATAATAGGCCTGGTAATCGAAGGAAAGGTTCAGGCCGGTGCGTTCGGCAAAGCTTTGTCGCGATGCCTCGAAGGGGTCCAATGCGGCATCCAGCCCCGGCCAGCGAGAGTCCTGCAACCGTCGGATCCGGTCCTGCTCCAGTTGGGCCTGCGTGGAGGCCGGGCCACCCAGCGAGACTGCGGCGGCGGCCTCCAGGGCGGAGGGTGGCGGGCTTTCCTGCGCGATGGCTCCGCTTGAGACCCAGAAGCCAGCAACGATGACCGTACCGAGAAGCCTTGCCTGTCCCATGTCAGTTCTCTCTTGTTGCTTTTGGTTTTCTTCGGCCTGTTTATGCAAGTATCGCCAGAACCACATCCCGACCGGACTAGAGAACCAAGGCCGACAAGGTGGCGGTAATCATGGCGGGCACGCCGTCTTTCCATGTGTCCCAGATCAGGTGGCAGCCGATTGCGCCAAGCGACGTGCCCAGAAGGGCGGCGGCCCCGAGCGGCCCGAGCAGGCTGCCCTGAAACCAGATCGCCACCGCCCCAAACAGCTCGACGACCCCGACAAGCGCCATGATCTGACGATTCAGCCCGTATTTGACGAACATCGCCAGTTGCGTTTCGAAGATGAGTTTCTGCCAGCCAAGGATCTTGATCGAACTGGCGAACAAGAAGAACGCGGACAGCAGGCCAATTGCGATCATCAACATGAGTGTCGCCGGCCCCTGCGGGCATGGTTGAATATCATCTGGTGTTCCATTCCCTGTTCGTCCCCTGCTCGGGCGATCAATTGACCGCCCAACGCAACACTTTCGCAGCCTTGGAGAAGACCTACCCGCCCCAGTTGGCCTCGTAGACGCGCATGAGGTTTTCGCCCATCAACGCGCGGATCTCGGCCTCGCTCCAACCATGCTCGTCTTCCAGAACCTGCGCGACAGCCCAGGCATCGGCGGGCGGCGCCATTTGCGTCGGCAGGCCATAGCCCTGCGCCGGCGGGTATTTCTCCGGGTTGCTGATGATCGGACCGAGGGCGACACCGTAGTTCTCCACGTAGTCAACACCGAAACATGTCGCCTGCTTGCCGACCATCTGGCCGATATAGTCGATATGCTTGGCTATCGCCTTGGGGGTGGCGTCCCCTTGCGGATTCAGGAAGCCGCCAAGGAAATTGACACACACCACGCCGCCGGTTGCCGCAACCGCGCGGATGGCCGCGTCCGTGACGTTTCGGAAATTGCCAAAGAGCGCATCAGAGTTGCTGTGAGAGATCATCATCGGCTTCGCGGTGATCTCGGCGGCGTCAAGGCAGGTCTGCCAGGAGGAATGCGAGCAATCGACGATCATGCCAACACGGTTCATCTCGGCGACGACCTTGTAGCCCAACTCGGTCACGCCGTTATCGGGAATAGCCGGATCGTTGGCGACCATGCCGGCGGAATAGGCGCCGGTCTGGTTGTAGCTGAAGTTCATCTGCCGGATGCCGAGATCCCAGTATCTTTGGACGTTTTCGAGGTTCTCATCCAGCATGTCCATGCTCTGGGAATTGAGCATGATCGCGACCTTTCCGGCAGCCTTGGCATCCCGCAGATCCTGAACGGTCGTGGCAATCACGAAGCGCTCAGCGTTCTCCTCGACCCATTTCTGCATCACGTCGATACGTTCCAGCACCGCGAGCGCGCCTTCCGAGCCGTTCGAAATTGTCGTGCTGAAGGCCGCGAACCCGGACCCCTCGTAATGATCCGCAAGGCTCTCCCAATCCTTCAGCAGGAAAGCAATACTCTCGAACCCCGGCGATCCGACCGCCAACGCGTCGATCATGAAGGCGTCGGCATAGCGCTCCCGATATGCCAGATCGCCCCTACGCGCCTCATCGCCGCGCGGGTCGGCCATCTCGACCAGTTTTTCGATGCGGGCGGCGATCTCCTCGTCGCTTGGCGCGGATTGAGCAATTGCCGGGCCACCCAGAACCACCACTGCAAGAGCAAGCCCTGTTGTTCGTTTCATTGTGTCGTCCTCTCCGTCGTCTTTCGGTTACTTGAGATCGTCCTGCGCCTTGATCTCCTGCACCCGTTCGAGGGCTTCGGCCATGTCGGCGCTGCTCATCAACTCGATCATCTGGTATTCGGTCAGCAGCCCGTCGCCGAGGCGGCTGACATAAAAGGCCTGGATGAAGGTCGGGTCGTCCGGAAGGGCCACGGTGATGTAGTTCTTCCCGTTCCCCAGCCCCCAGTAGTAGCTCAGAAGCTCTCCACCGAGCGCCTCGATCCCACCTTTCACCGAGGCCGCGCGGTCTCCGGGATTGGCGATCTGCATCTCCCAGGCGGCGCTGTTGGAAGTGCCGATGAACAGAAAGGTGCGCATGTTTGCAGCGTCTTCGGCGGTGGCCATCGAGCCGCAGAGGGCCATGAGAGTACCAAAGGCGAGATGTTTCACAGTCTGTCCTTTCCCGGATACTTGTGTCGGATGAAAACGCGGGGCGGACGAGGGAGACCGCCCCGTGCTCACCTCAGTCCAGCGTGTTCTTGTAGATCACGCCGTCCTTCATGATGACCTTCAGGTTGGGATCAGGATCGGCCAGAAGCAGGATGTCTTCGAGCGGGTTGCCATCGACCAGCAGGAGATCCGCGTAAGCGCCTTCCTCGACCACGCCGAGCGGGCCATCCTGGTACGGGTTGTTCAGGCCCGTAAGCCGGTTCATGCGGGCGCCGTTCGATGTGGCCATCCGCAGAATGTCAAAGGGTTTGAACTTGGCCTCGTGCAGGTATTTGAACTCGTCGTTCATTTTCTTGTCCTGCTCAAGTGTCTGGTCCCAGTTGTTGATGAGATCGGTGCCTAGCGTGTAGAGGTCGATCATGCCCGGTGTCGTCTGGATCACCTCGATCATGTTGGCGGCGGCGTCACGGACGCTCTTCCATTTGGCGAACGAGGCTGGCGTATAAAACGCCTCTGCCTGCTCGGTTGAAACCGAGTAGACCGGTGCTACCGCAGTTGCGAACATGACTTGTTTGTCGACCATCTCTTCGGCCACTTCGGCAGTCAGAAACGGGATGTGCTCGACGGTTTTTGCCCCGTTGTCGATACAGTTGCGGATCGCCTGTTCGGTGAACACGTGGCAGGTCACGTAGGTGCCCCATTGCTCGGCCGTTTTCACCGCCATCTGGATTTCGTCGTCTTGATATTGCAGTGAATGCAGAGGGTCGAATTCCGAGGTCACACCACCGCTGACCATGATCTTGATCTGGGTTGCGCCGCGGCGCAGGTTCTCGCGCACGGCCATGCGGATCTGCTCCGGGCCATCCGCGATGAAGCTCATATCCGTGTCGACCCAATGCAATGGACCTTGCCCCGACAGGGTAGGATGCCGGTCGTTCAGCTTACGGAAATCGGCATGGCCCGATGTCTGCGTGATGAAAGCCTCGGAAGAATAGATCCTCGGGCCGGGGAACATGCCGGTATCGATGATCCGCGCGATGGACTTTGCCGGTCCGCCCAGATCGCGAACCGTCGTGAATCCGTTCATCAGGATGCGTTCGGACCGGATCGTTGCGACGCCGCCAAGATGGAAGGGCGTGATGTTCTGGCGCAACCCGTCGCTGAGCGGGTTGAAAACCGTAAGGTGCACATGCTGGTCGTGCATCCCCGGCATGAGCGTGCGCCCGCCGCCGTCAATCATGGTTGCGTTGGGCGCTTCGATCCCGTCCGTCGAAATCTCCTTGATCAGGTTGCCTTCGACCAGAACGCTGGCGTTTTCGATCCGCGCCTCGTTCACGCCGTCAAAAACATGGACATTGGTGAACAGGGTCTGCGGCAGCGCTTCGTCCTGCGCAAAGGACATGCCTGCGGCGAGCGTCACCACTCCCGCCAGCAATGTGGACTTGAAAATATGCTTCATGAGTTTGCCCCTCCGGAAGGTTGACGGCGGGGCCAGCGCCCCGCCGAAACGTTCAGTCCAGCGTGTTCTTGTAGAACTTGCCGTCCTTCATGATCACGCGAATGCTCGGCACCTCCTGCCCGCGCGGTTCGGCATCAAACCATGTATCGACAGCGCCGATGGCCGTGATGTCTTCGAGCGGGTTTCCGTCAACGATGAGGATATCGGCATAGGCGCCTTCTTCGATTACGCCGAGCTTGCCTTCGGGATAGGGGTTTCCGCGTCCCGTCAGCGCGGCCAGCTCGCCGCCATTCGAGGTCATCATCTGCAAGGCCCAGAGGTTGCCGAACTCACGCGCCATGAAAGCCTTGGTGAAGTCCATCGACTGCCGGTACGGCACACCGGTCAGCAGCACGTAGTCGGAATCGAACACCATCTTCGGCTTGTACTTCCGCACCAGATCAAACAACTGCTCGCTGTTTTTCCGCAACCACAGGAACTTCGCCGTCGGCGGGAAGGTCGGGTCCTGATGCATCGGATGCTCCAGCGCCTCGGGCGCCAGCGCGGTCAAGTTGGGCGAGAAGAATGCCCCCTTTTCCACCAGCTTCTGCATGGTCGGCTCCGTGATGGTCAGGCCGTGATCCACCACCTTGACCCCGAGATCGAGCGCGCGCGACAGGTCGCTGTCCATGAAGACATGCATGGCGACATAGGAGTCCATGTCCCCGGCCACCTCGACGGCTGCGGCGATCTCCGCGTCAGTAAAGGCGGACTGGTAGATCGGGTCCTTGATAGAGGTCACACCGCCGCTGACCATGATCTTGAGGTAGTTGGCCCCAAGCGCAAAGTTACGCCGCGCGCCGTGGAGTACTTCGGCAGGGCCGTCGACAAGCCGCGTGATCTCCAGACGTTCAAGATTGCTTTCGTTCTTACGCTGCCCGGCGATCCCCCAGTCGCCGTGACCACCGGTCTGGCTGAGGCAGGCACCGGATGAGTAGATCCGTGGTCCGGGAAGCGAACCCTCGTCGATTACCGCACGAAGTCCACCATGTGCACCGCACATGTCGCGCACCGTTGTGAAGCCCATCGCCAGCATTTCCTGCGCAAAGGCCGCAGAACGTGCGCCGATCTCTTCCCAAGTCGTGTCCTGAAGGCCCGGGATCGTGCCATCCTTGTACATATTCACATGCACATGGCTGTCGATCAGGCCCGGCATCAAGGTGCGTCCGCCGCCGTCGATCACATTGACCTCGACCTCTTTGGTCTCGATTCCGCGTTCGGTCTGGACAGTGAAAGAATAGCCGTCGATACCGCCAACAGGGTCGGGCAGGCGCTTGCTTCCGCTTGTCTGTACCTGGACCTCCCATGTCCCGGATTCGGGAATGCCCTCTGCAATCTTGTGAATCTTGTTCTTGACGACGAGCACGTCGACATCTTTCAAGCCGTCATTCACCCCGTCGAAGACCATCACGTTTTTGAACAGCGTGACCTCTGATGGAATGTTGGGGATATCCTGCGCAATAGCGGTGGTCGTCAACGCAACTGCCATGGACATGGCCGGCAGCAACGCCTTCAGGTTGAGTGTTGTCATTCGGTGTCCTCCCAAGGGTCGGTCTTCCTGCGGACCGGTCCTCCCACTATGCACATGTGCCCCGAGATTCTTTTGACCCGCTGATCCCGTGGTGCGTTTTTCTGACCCGATCCGGTCAATTTCAGCCAATTTCTGCTTGGCCTTCAGGCGCGCGCGCCCGTAGCGTGGTGGAGAGCGAAAGGGTGATGTGGATGCCGCAAGGAGAACAAAAGGACGGATTGTCCCTCGTGCGTGCTACGGTTCTCGGTCCGGTCGTGGCGATGATGCGGCGGCTCGATGTGGACCCCGCCTTCGCGCTTGGGCTGCATGGT
Source organism: Ruegeria sp. HU-ET01832 (assembly GCF_040371315.1). Lineage (NCBI taxonomy): Bacteria > Pseudomonadati > Pseudomonadota > Alphaproteobacteria > Rhodobacterales > Roseobacteraceae > Ruegeria > Ruegeria sp. HU-ET01832. The sequence goes on along the minus strand of NZ_BAABWL010000002.1, from coordinate 806,180 downwards.
CTGTGCGAGGAACAGGTCCTGAACCCGGCCGCCTTCATCCCGCATGACACGGTCTATGCAGCGCTGACCACTATCGCCGATGTGACACGGCCAGATATCTGCGCATTGGCTGGGCAACAGACAGACCTGTTGAACTTCCTGCCGCGTGGCGCGCTCCTCGGCCAGTCGGTGACCCTTGGCGATTTCTTCACCCGGTTCACCCAGATCGTCTCGAAGGAAAGCAACGCGGTGTCCTTCCGGCTCGTGATCGAGGAGGAACACGCCTACTTCACCACCAGCCGCAACTTCGAACCCGAGGCGTCGCCGAGCCATTCGGACGCCTTTCTCGTTGGGATCTGGATCTCCCTGCTGCACCGCGTTCTCGACTTCAGATGGGATCCAACCCAGGTTGTTCTGCGCCTGTGTGACCCGACCCTATTGCCGGAGCAGTTTCATGGCGTGCGGGGCATCAAGTGCAACAACAGGGGATTCTCGATCCGCTTTCCGGTGGCCTGGTTGTCGCTTCCAATCAACCCCGAGGTCCTCGCGAACCACGACAATGATATCGAAGAACCGGTTCAGGTCGATGTGCCCCTGGACTACCTCGAAGGCTTCGAAATTCTCGTGCGGTCAAGGCTGTCCGATCCGGCGCTGACGGTGAGCGAGGCCGCCCGGATGTGCAGCATCACCACCAAGGTGCTCAACAAGCGCTTGTCCTCCTACGGGACAACGGCTTCCAAGGTGATCAACAGACTCCGGATGGAACGGGCCTCGGAGTTGCTCACCGGGTCTGATCACTCGATCAAAGAGATTGCCCAATTGGTCGGCTTATCCGAAACATCGGCCCTGACCCGTGCTTTCACGCGGAACTTCGGCATGTCCCCGAAAGATTGGCGCAAGAAGGAGGCACAAGAGGCCCAAATTGCCGGTGCGCCTGCAGATTAGCCTGACCCCGCTGCGACTTTTCAGCTACCGAAATCTCTTGGGACCTCGGTCGCCCAAGGTAATGCCGAAGAGATGCATGAACCGGCGAGCCCTTCGCCGGGAGCAATCGATGGGAAAGGAGACCTCCGTGCTATCCGCAGCGAACTTCCGTTTGCCGCCCTTAGCGACAAATGCTGCACTTAATTTCTAAGTCGCCTTCGGGCTCAAAGCAGTCTTTTGCTGCATAGTGCATCAAAGACCGCAGTACTGACAAAGCAGTCGTTCATCATTTGTTGCAGAAATCCGAAGTGACTTACTTAAGATCAAAAAAATCGTTCATTTGGACCGATCAATTGAGCTACTTTTCTCGACCGGTGGTGCGAACTCTGGAAGCGTAAAAACCTGTGTTGATTGCGACATACCTGCCAGCTGGTGTTGCCCCAAGGGCTCAAGCCGCGTTGCAACATCTGCTGCGAATTCCGAGGACATTACCAAAGGTGTTTTAAGAGACTTACACAGACCCTCAAGCCGGTTGACTTGGTTTACCGCAGGGCCAATCGTGGTGAAATCCAGCCTACGTTCCGTGCCGACGTTTCCATACATTACGGAACCCCGATGTAAGGCAATTCCAAATTCAATTCTGCCGCCGTACTTTTGCCAAATGATGTTCTTTTCCCTCGCGCGAGCTAAGCACTCCAACACTGAAGACAATGCGGCACGGCTCATGTCGACTGCCGGCCTCGACTTTTCGTCTACTGGGAAGATTGCCATAACAGCGTCGCCGATAAATTTAAGGATCTCACCGCCGTGATCTTCTACTGCCCCGGCCGTGCAATCAAAATAGTCGTTAATTAACGCAAGATATCTATTCAATGGCATGTCTTCTGCCATCCGACTGGAGTTTCTAAGGTCGCAATAAAACAAAATGCAGTCGATTGCCCCTCCATCGCCGCGCTCGATTACACCATCCAAGACACGGTTTCCAGAGTAGCTTCCTAGGTAGGCATCCATGAGACCTTGCGCAAGAATGCGCGATTGAGCGTTTTTTATTACCAGTGCAAGGGCAGGCATGAGTGCTCGGATATAGTTGATTTCAGAGTCGCTAAATCCGCCTATACGTCGTGTAGAAATCGACATCATAACGCCCTCCATTCCAGGCGGAAAATCCGACCATCGGCTAGCGTCATCGCGATGATAGCTTTCAAACTGAACCAGATAGTCCGTTGCGCCATCTGAACGAAGCTCTTCCAGGATCGGAAAACTGGTCTCGACCGACCCATCCTCCAATTTGTAGCGCCGATAGGAACCGCCGTTATGCGCCAAATCGAAAAAAGGTGTATTGCGGAATCCAGTTGTCGCAAGCTGGTCCCTGGGCGTTAGTTCGACTTTGGCTTGGTCGTCGCGGACCGTCCAAAGCACATTCAAAGCGCCAAAAATTGGGTGCAGGACCATGCCCCCGACGTTGATCCTAGCAACAGGGACACCAGCGGAAACCAGACGGTTGCCAAAGCCTCGCACCACATCCTCGGCCTTGGTATCGCGAAGACCGCACCCCATCAGCCAAGCAGCAACGCTATCTAAAAGTGGAGACCTGCTGAACTCAATCATACTGAGACACTTTCTTGTCTAAAAAGCGCATTGAACCAGCTCGATACTGAGACCTTAGACCGATTTGACACAATGAGCGCAGGGAGTCTTGTACCGAGCGTTCAGTCCTTTTGTATCACAGCACTGCTATCGCCTCCTAGCTTGGTGCGCTAAACAACCAGTTTCACCCCTGTGCTCCAAGGTAGGCGACGGGCTCGATGCGGCGGTCCGCCCGAATACCGCGAGCGACCGCTCTGCGGACATAGCTGCCATGCGCCCTTTCCCAAAAACTCTCTTTGCTTAACAGTCTAGCGCGTGACGGTCGCTTGACTGCACGCCCCCTATTAATCGATCATCTCTGAACTGTTTAGTGCTACTTCGAGGAAACTCTCATGGAAGCATTCGGAAGCGAAGGCCAGCGACGCATGTCGACCATGGGTGAGCATCTTATCCAGCTATTGGGTGATGACCCTCGATTTTGTAGCCATGGGCGCGGTATTCAAATTGCCAACGAGTACGGCGGGGCTTTGGATGATGCCGTTACAATGGCCCGAATACTTGGCATCACGGCGATAGAAAGCATACCGCGTCAGGAGGTGGCAAGGACGCGAGAAGTCATTGAAAGTAAAGGATTAAAAACCAACGCAATCGCTTGTTATCTTGGCGGGCTGAACTGTGTTGACATCGCTCGGAAGTTAATCGCCGAACAGGCGTTACCCGAGGATTTGACAGTACGTGTGATTGATCGCGAATCTCCACCAGAATGGCTTGAAGCTTTCGCAGAAGTCGCGATGAGCCACGGTGTTTTGCCGCCAATAGGGCCGGTTATGCGCGGAGTGTCTCGTCCCGGGTTTGCTATGGTCGTTGTTGACAGCTTAGGTTCTCCCGTTGCAACTGCGGGCTCAGTTCTGTGCCATCCGCCCAGCAGTAGGCTGCATCGTCGCGCGCAATGGGGGCAACTCTCGACCAAACCTGAACGCATGGGTGAAGGTATTGCAAAAGTCCTGGGTGCCAAAGCTCTAATACACTCGCATGAAAAGCTTGGCGCCACGGGGTTCAAGACGGGCATCGCTTCTGGCAACGCTGCCTCAACACGGTTGTGCGAAAAACTTGGCTTGGAGGATAGCGGCAGCGACATAGTCGCGATTATCGACCCGATTGTATACTCAGAAGATCGGTTAACCAAGTGACTCATCCGGTAGTCTGTGGTCGCAGTGTGTAAGCGGAACTCCCAGGAGCCTGAGCTAGACTTTTTTGAAGCTAAAACGGGAAGAATTCTAGTCTGCATTGGATAAGGTGCTGCCGTTCCGCAAAACTCAGTGTAGCAAGTATCTGCGGGACGAACCTGCAGTTCTACCCCGAGCTGCTCAACCATTGCTAAGGGCCCTCGAGCATGTACTCAGGGCCCAATAAAACAATAAGGCATACAAGCCGTTACGGTGTAAGGTCCATTGCCGCCACGACCTTTTCGTAAGGAAGCCCAGCGGTATCGTTCAATCGACGAACTTGATCGGCACTTTCACCATCAAACAAGCACATGCAGCGCCCGTCTTCGGGAGCAAATGTTGAACGAACATAGCTGATCTTGTCGCCTTCTGCTGTCATTTTCTGTGCTGTTGCTATCGCGGCTTTTTGAGCTGCACCCAAGTCATCCATGCTGATACCCTTAAGGTTTCTTTCGACCATAAAAACAGACATTTCGCTCCCTTTCCGAACAGTCAAAACCAGTGCATCTATTGCATCACGGAGCGGTGGCTCGGGGAACTATCGATACCTTATGACTTAATAACTCCAGGTTTGGATAAAAGGGTGTATCCTGCGTAATGATTGTTATTAGCTATCAGTGACGAGGTGCCCCAACATGGAGATGTCTCAGATTAGATATGTCTTGTCTGCCGCAAAGCATCTGAATTTCACCAAAGCTGCTGCAGAATGCAATGTGAGCCAACCAGCGCTTACAAAGGGCGTCAAGTCACTAGAAACCGAACTGGGCGCACAGGTTTTCCATCGGGAAGGTAGGAAAATACTGGTTAGCGACTTTGGGAAGTCTATGCTGCCGCATCTACAGCACATCGTCGACGAAGCAGCAGCTACACAAGCGCTGGCTCAGAATTTTCGTTTGCTGGAAAAAGTACCGCTGCGCTTGGGTGTCCTATCAACAATTGGGCACGTTCGCCTTGCTCGCTTCTTAGCTCAATTCGAGAAAAACCACAGCGGCTTGGAGTTGTCAGTCAATGAAGCAAGCGCGTCGGACCTAAAGAAAAAACTTTCTGATGGTGATATTGATGTCGCTTTGATGACGCTGACTGAAGAACTGGAAGAAGAGTTTAGGGCTAGACCACTTTACGTCGAAAGATATGTGGTTGTTTTTCCGCCGGAACACCGCCTTGGACAACTCAACTCAATTTCGCTCCAAGACTTATCACAAGAAAACTACGTTGACCGCTTGGCCTGTGAGTTGCGCGAGATGGTAATGTCGGTTTGTCAGTCAAAAGGCGTTGAACTGTACGCTCGCTTCAGGTCTGAGCGAGAAGATTGGGTACAAGCAATGGTTGCTGCGGGCATTGGTTTTGCCTTTATGCCTGAGTACTCGGTTACTCTACCGGGCTTGTTGCAGCGCCCGCTTGTTGAGCCAGAAGTTTCCAGAACCATCGCGGCCTTTACAGTCCCAGGCCGAAAACATTCGCCTGCACTTGATGCACTGATGAGGTCATCGCAGACATTTGCGTGGCCGGGATAAGTAACGTCAGCTTTGGGCTCGAAGCGGACTTGCGGCACCGCAGCGGTTCGAACTGTGGACTGCTCCCGAAAGCAGGCATTGCAATCGTCGAGATGACCGGGCGTTTTCAGCGTCTTCACCCAATGCGCTGACATTCAGATTTCGGAAGCTGTCGTTGGGACAATCCTGGCTCGCCAACCGCTCAGAGCCCTAAGCAGCCTCTTTTTGAGACCGTCTCGAATGGTGCTTATGGATCGCCATACGTGAATCTGATGATGCACAAAAAGCCTATTCAGCTAAGACTGGTGCGATTTCATCCCGTTCATCGACTCGTCTTCGAACCATCTCAGCAATCAAAATGCCAGCCGGCGCCGATCCCCAAATGCAAATCTGGATCGCGAGGGCTTCGATGTCGCGAAACAGCGGATCGATGACAAAAAGTAGAACACGAAACAACCAGAATGATCCCCACATCGAACCAACAAAGCGCCACATCCAGATACGGTGCTGGGCTGTATCCTGTCGTCTTATTGCCAGTATTCCCATAACAGCGGTGGCATAGACGAAGATAGACATTGAGAAAAAGCCCCATGTCGACAGGGCCCCGCCGTACTCTCCAACAGGACCGTGTTGGGCCGCGAGTATCGCAGCGCAACCAACACCAACTGTCAGTATCCCAAAGCTGATGCGCCCAAGGATCGCGTGGTTCGCCCCCCGACCACCGGGAAAGAACATTTGTACGTGCATCAGCACAAAAACAATGGAATTGCAGACGACATGCCCAAGCAGCAGAGCCGATCTCAGCTCTGGTCCATTCGCAAAACGATCATAAAAGGCAACGCCCCACGCAGGATGGTTTGTGAATGTGTTGCCCCAGACAGAGCAGGAATTGTCTGGGCACGTGGAGACGGCAGCGGCACTCACCGGATCGCTCAGTCCCAAATTGATCAACACGTCATAGATACCGACAAAGTTAGCTATGGAGGCCGCGGGGCCGTAAATGACGTATCCGGCGTTCAAGTACAGCATCAGCAGAATGCCAAAGAGAAGTACGGGCACGAACTTTCTCTTCATGACCGCATGAACAGCCAGACCCGCCCATATTGCCAGACCGACGAAGACCGATATCACACCCAACGGAACCGCCATTTTGCCCTCCCCGAACAATACGATCGTTTAAAAGGCTCGCACAATGGGCGTCCGCGGCGCAATAAATTTTGCGATCGGAAACTCGCGTAGCGAGGACGAGCGCGTTTTACGATCCTCCCAAAATGCGCGTCTCGAACAGGAAATCCTTGAGCTTTTGCTCAACAAGAGGTCCGGACGTCGTGTTTGCATCATTCAGTTTCACCGTCACGCAAAGCCCGCGTGGCCCTCCAGCCTCCACCTGCACATCGGCATTAGACACCTGAAGTTCGTCACGAAGCAGATTTTTCACGACCAGCTTTGCAGCATCGCATCGCAGGCTGGGTTTGAAAATCTTGCCCACGGACGTCAGGGGGATCTCATCAACAATTTCAATGATTTTGGGCCATGCCGGTCTTTCGTCGATGGTCTGCCGAGCATGTTCCATGAGTTCCTCGACCGTAACATCATCCGGTGTGTGGACCTGAACAAAGCACATGGGCAGTTCTCCGGCATAAGGATCAGGCATCCCGACCGCAGCGGCCAACGCGACAGCGGGATGGGTGCTCATCGCGTTTTCGATCATGGCCGGATCTATATTATGACCGCTTCTAATAATGAGGTCTTTCGAACGGCCAGCAACGTACAGGCAGCCATCAGCGTCTTTGTATCCCAAGTCGCCCGAGTTTAGGACACCCTCGTCGAATACCCCAGTGTTGAAGCTCGGTTCGCTGTATCCTGGAGACACGTGGGAGCCTGTAATTGCAATTACACCAATTTCGCCGACCTCGCATTCCTCTCCCAGACGGCCATCGCTTTCCAGCTTCAGAACGTCGACTCTTGTGTATGGCAACGCCCAACCCACTGAGCCCGCAGTACCAGAACCACCCAGTGGGTCGATACTGATCAGTCCGGACGCTTCTGTCATGCCAAGAATTTCGAACAAAGTGCAGCCCGTGACCTCCTTGAAGCGTTGCCCGACGGCGGGTGGAAGCAGTGATGCGCCGGTTGCACCCGCCCGCACGCCCGAGACGTCATTATCACCAATCGGTGTCTGCAGGATCGCCCCAATCGCGGTTGGAACACCTCCGACAATCGTGACTTTGTGATCTGCGACAAGCCGCCAGAAGCTTTCGACCACCGATGGATTACGCAAACCCGCGGGCGTCATCACAAGCAGCTCTACGCCTGCCATGAAACAGCTGAGCCCGCCCACAATCGTGCCGGCGACGTGGAAAAGCGGGAACGTGGCCGTAAAAACATCATCCGAACGAAAACCACACATAGCTGCGCCCCCGAAAGCTGCAACCAATTGACTGCGATGCGTGTGTGCAACAAGCTTTGGAACGCCCGTTGTACCCCCGGTGTGAAAATAGGCCGCCAGATCAGAACCGCTCCGGGCCTTCCCAAATGCCAGGTGATCCTGTGGTTGGTCAGACAATGCCTCGGTGAGGTCAATCACCCCGGCTTCAGCAGGCGTACCCGGGGGAGAAACGCGTACCAGCACGAGGTCCGGGATTTGCTCCCTCAATGCCAAAGCTTTCTGCCAGATGTCAAGTTGTGGGTGTGGGCCAAGAGTAACGAGGATTTTCGCCCCCGACGCTTTGATAAGCTCTGCTATGCTCTCAGGCTGCAAAAGAAAGTTTATGGGCACAGCGTAACCAGCCGTTTCTGCGCCCCAAAGCGTGACGTGTGTTTCAACCAAAGCGGGCAACATATACGCCACGCCCGGTGCCTCCCCTCCAATCTCGGCAAAAAGATTTGCTGCGCGCCGGATCTGCCCAAGTAGCTGGCCGTAGGTGACACGACGAGGCTGCTCATCTGGTGCTCCGGTCATCAACATCGTCAGTGCAACAGCATCGGGATCACGCTCAGCACTGTTTTCAAAGACCTCCAAGATGCTTTGCTCGGGCAACCGTTCGTCGAGCGTCATCTCGGCTTCGAACTCGGCTATGTCGTCGCGCGTCCTGATCGGACGTGTGCCCAGATTAGCCATGGGGTCTCCTTCAACTCTACTAAGGTTGTTTCCGAGCTTTGGCCGAAGAACAGGATTTTGCAACTCCGATGTACGTGCTGAGATCCACATGCTGATCGAGTAGGCTGCGGAATCCAGCTATTTACGAATTTCCGGTGTGTCCGCATGTGAGACATAGAACTGGAGCGTAGCTAATGTCCGGATTGGATTTCGGTCGATTTGCGTGATTTGGACGTCCGCTTTCGGGAAATCGCGCTGCATTGCCGCGAGTATTTTTGCGATCTGGTTGGTGAGGGCGCGCGATGTTTTCTGCATCAGCATCCGGCAGCTAAGTCCGCAAAGCAGACATTGAGTTGAATTCAAACAACGACTGCTTCGAGCCCGAAGCGGACACAGTTTCTTTGAAAGAAGATCGAGCATTATGCGGTATCCAAAAAAACCGAGCGCGCGATACAGCGAACCTTACTGGGACTTCGCTGGGATGTTCTGCGAATAGTCTTTTCACTCGTCCACAACACGAAACTCACCGGAAGGCGCATCAGTAGGTGGTTCCTCAAACTCATTGGAAATCAGACCGCGGCGGATGAGTTCTCTAATGGCGGCCGCTCTGGATGGCAGTCTGTTCTCGAACCGCCAATCATCAATGGCTTTAAGCTCTTCGAGGTCGAGCATCAGTTGCAGTTTTTCCGTGCGCTTTGGCGGTCGATTTTGATCAGACACTGGCATGACCTCAGTAGCTTACGTCAGTTACTCCAAGCATGTATGGCAATGGACCTGTGTGTCTACATCAATCTTGGCATGTTGTGCCGGATACCCAGGATCATGAAGCGCCCCATGATGTGTCGGATACCTAAATTAAGTATATGATTTTATTTGAAATTTTATGAATTGCTCTTAGGTTTACTCCGCAAGCAACGAAACGGAGTGAAAATGATACAGCAAGTCTTAAAGTCTGAAGTTCAGGAAGAAACCAACGACACAGGCATCGACAAGAACGCCTGGATCGCCAACGCGGTGACGGAAGTACTGGCCGATACCATGGTCCTGATGGTGAAAACACAAGGCACACATTGGAACGTCGTGGGCCCGCTATTCCTGCCGATCCATGAACTAACAGAGCGTCAGTATCGCGACCTGTTCGAAGCTGAGGATGAATTGGCCGAGCGTGTGCGTGCGTTGGGTCAGGTGGCACCGATCTCGTTCACGGACATGGTTAGCCAAGCCAAGCTGACCGAAGAAGAGACGGTTAAAGATGCAGAGGGCATGATCAAACAATTGGTCGCAGACAACGAAGCGATTGCTCGGAACCTGCGTGAGACTGCCGCGACCGCAGCCCGTTATGGCGATGGAGCTACAGAGGATCTGATGAACGCCAGGATGGCGAAGCATGAGGAAGCTGTCTGGATGCTCAAGGCAATTGTTGCGGCCTAATTGGCGGCTCCCCTCGATTTGAACCAAGGTTTGCGAAGAAAGGAAAAACGATGACACGTGTTGGGTACGAGAAAAAGGCACAGCTGCAACTGGATAGTTGGAATGCCCAGATTGATGTTCTCGAAGCCAAGCTGAAGGTGGCCGAAGCGGACGCCAAACTCGAGCTCGAGGAGCAGCTCAGCAAGCTCTACAAGGCAAGATCTGACGCAGAGGCTCAACTGAATGATTTGAAGTCGACTAGCGACGAGGCCTGGGAAGATGTCAAAAAGGGCTACGAGGCTGCATGGGGCGATATGCAGAGTGCTTTGAAAAAAGCGGCCGACCGGTTCTCGTAGAGCTGTGTTTGTGAACAAAGCTCGTGTCGTAAATGGAGACCGGAATGCAAACACCTAGAGAATTAGTGAGGTACTTTCGTGGGTTCCTAACTATCCCTGCCGCCATTAGTCTTTCAGGGCTTTTGGTGGCTGGGATTGTCTTCAAGACGGAGCAAGCGCTCGCGAGTTGGGGTTGGTCCGCTTCCGATTGGCTGAGCGTTTCTAATCGTACTGCGAGCGATATACTAAGCGCAATCTCGGCAGCATCCATGTCCGCGTTGGTCATGGTCTATTCCATTGTTTTGCTGGTCTACACCTTAGCAGCCGGATCAATTGGGCCCAGGCTCTTGCAGCGTTTTGGCGAAGACAGGGTAAATCAGATTGCAGTTGGCTCACTTGGAGCGACGTTTTTATACAGCTTGTTGCTCTTGTGGCTGATACGCGATGACACATCCGTAAATTTGGCCGTTGCGATTGGAATAGTCTATTCGATCATCTCAGTTCTTTTGCTGTTGCTCTTCGTTCATACAGTATCGACGCGCGTAACCATTGATCAGGAGGCGGCGCGGATTTCTGAGGCCTTGGATCGCCAAGTCAGCACCGCAATCGAAAACAGCGCAGATACTCCATCTTCAGAGGCAGTCCCTGAGGAGGGAGACAAGCGCCAAGTCTTGGCTTCGGGCACTGGATATGTGAATTCGATCAATACCGAAGGTCTAGTGAGTGCGGCCAAGGAAGCCGGAGCAGTCGTCGTTTTTGATGTGCAGCCAGGAGACTTTATGGTTCCATCGGACACTTTGGCCAAGGTTTATGGTGATAGTGACGAAAGTCTTAATGATCTGGTGCAAGCGGCAGCTCCGTTAATCTCCGCGCGAGATCCTAATGGCGATATCCGCTTTTCTGTCCATCTTCTCGTTGAAATCGCACTTCGGGCGTTGTCACCGGGTGTCAACGACACGTTTACCGCAATAGTCTGCATCGACCGACTGTCGGCGTCTCTGGCTCGAGCGTGGTCGTCAAAGCTCTGCACGGGTGTGTATCGGGATGATGACGGAAACGTACGGGTGGTTTACCCGTCCATCACGGCTGAGGCACTGTTTCACGACTCTATGCCAGCTCTAAGACGCGCTGCCCGGGGTAATGGCCTCGTAACGGCCGCCCTTATTCGCGCTTTGGTGCGCATCGCAGAGGCAGCTCCAGAAGAAGATTTGCTGGCTGTTGTAGATGAACTATCTGCGGTCAGAGATGAGACCCGAGAAAGCGATATGCTTGAGCGCGATATTGATAAGTTTTGTGGCGAGGTCGAAACCGCAATTGAAGGGTTTTAGTCAACCGTCCTGGACAATTGTAGTCCAGTGCGGCTGGGGGGTGGTTTGTGAGTGGGCCATCCCCCAACTTATGGAAAAGTGCTCTTCGAAAGGTCTTAGTTACATTTCAACGAAAGGTAGTCAGTGAGTGGCGAAACCAAACGGCTACTTTGTCCGCAGAACGGTCATTGCTGCACTGCGCAACGAATGACTGCTTCGAGCCCAAACCGGAAGCGGTCCTGCGCTAAAGTTCGCAAGTGCAGCAACGCGAACGCCAAAATGGTTAGCCGTGCCGCAGTGAGAAAAGCAGACGTTCAGCCCAGACGCAGCGAAAATGACTATGCGGATGTCCGAGTTGCGGGACTTTGCAGCCATCCGCATTTTTACTCCAAAGGACCGCAGACAACGAAAAGCAGACCTACAAAATCGAGTCTTAGATAGGTCCACGCGCGTGGATGGGAGACGGTGGACCCCATTCACTTGAATATTTGATTTTATGCATGCTTTCTCGTATACATATACATTATTTTTTTGTCTGGGGGCAGTCATGAGAACTCATTTTGAACCCACGATTATGTTGCATGCTGCAACCGCCTTAGCGCTTTCATTTGGAACGCAAGCAATTGGCTTTGAAGGCGAAGTGCCTCCTGATACGGTGGTCCCCGCACAAACCTACTCTCCGTTTGTTGACCGATCTTATCCTGATGAAGTTCTATTTGGTGATCTTCACTTCCACACTGAAATATCATTCGACGCAGGACTTGTTGGGACTTCTTTGAACATCCACGACGCCTTTCGCGTGGCCCGCGGTGAGAGGATAACTTCAAACACTGGGCAACCTGTTCAACTCATTAGGCCCCTCGATTTCCTCGCAATTACTGAACACGCGGAAATGTTGGGACTTGCGACCGCCGTTCGAGCAGCTGACCCTCGGCTTTTGGCTGACGAGTGGGGTCGTTTGACCTACGAAAGGTTCAATTCCGGGCAAGAAGGTCGAATGGAGGCGTTCGCTGATATCATCGAAATCGCATCAATCGAAGGGCGAGACCCGACCGCTGGATTGGATTTGGACGGTGACCTTTGGCAACACATCGTGGAAACGGTCGACGAATACTACGAACCCGGCGTCTTCACATCATTGGCTGGGTACGAGTGGACATCAACTCCAAGAGGTAACAATCTCCACCGGGTGGTGATCTTCGGAGACGGCGCCGATAAGACCGGTCGAACCCGCCCATTTACCTATTTTGAAAGCGAAGACCCTGAGCCGTTGTGGGATTATCTGGCTGCGTACGAAGAAGAGACGGGTGGAAGCGCAGTATCTGTTCCCCATAACGGAAATATATCCAATGGAATAATGTTCGCGCCCACAAAATTCGACGGCACACCTATGGATGCGGAATACGCCGCCAAACGCATTCGTTGGGAACCGATGCATGAGGTAACCCAGATTAAAGGTGATGAGGAAACGCACCCATTCCTGTCACCTGATGATGAGTTTGCGGATTTCGAAACCTGGGACGTTGCGAACATCTCGGGCACAGTCGCAAAGACCCCTGAAATGTTGCGCTACGAGTATGGGCGCTCTGCGTTGAAGGTCGGGCTCGAAGTTCAGCGGAAGACAGGCGTTAACCCATTCAAGTTCGGCTTCTACGGCACGACGGACACGCACACCGCGCTCCCAACCACTCGGGAGGACAACTACTTTGGTAAGTACCAACACACAGAGCCTTCAGCGAACCGTCACAGCTTTGATGTAATCCCGGCCGAAGACCCGGCATTGCGTATCATTACGGCGCAAGAATCGGCTGCGGGCCTCACTGCTGTTTGGGCCCGCGAAAACACCCGCGAGGAAGTCCACGGAGCAATCAAGCGTAAAGAGGCCTACGCTACGACCGGGCCGCGAATGCGAGTCCGGGTCTTTGGCGGCTGGGATTTTGATGCCGATGATCTGTACGCCTCGGATTTTGTATCCAACGGGTATAAGAACGGTGTGCCGATGGGCGGAGATCTTAGGAACGCGCCTAATGGGGTTTCTCCCGGCTTCCTGATCCGGGCGCTGCGCGACCCAGATGGCGCGAACCTCGACCGAGTCCAAATTATCAAAGGCTGGATCGACGAGAGTGGCGAAACCCATGAGCGGATCTTTGACGTGGCCGTCTCCGATGGCCGAGAGATTGGAGAGGATGGCCGCGCACGCGAACCAGTAGGCTCGACGGTAGACATCGAAAGCGCGACATACAGCAACTCAATCGGTTCCGTGGAGCTCGCAGGTTATTGGCAAGACCCAGATTTTGACCCGAACAACAACGCGTTTTACTATGTGAGAGTGATCGAAATTCCAAAGCCGCGATGGACCACCATAGACGCAGCTTTCTACGATATACCGCTGCCCGAGGCGGTTCCCGCAGAAGTCCAAGACCGTGCTTACACATCGCCGATTTGGTTCAGCGCCGAATAGTAAAACCAGTATTTCGACGAAGCTGGTCTTGATCAATTTCGATTCCCACGGAACACGTTGGCAGCCAGCTCCAACGGCTCGAAAGTCTCGAAAGCGCGAGGACGCCGTCTGGCTAAGTTGCAGGACAAATCAAATAGCCGTTCCGGTGCCACCGTGTCTTCTCGCTGGTAACGCCGGCAGTGGCCACACGCTGTGCTTTGCAAAGTCTGCTTTCTGCGCATTTCCGGCATTGATGCACGGTTCAGCAATTTGCACTTTGGGCTCGAAGCAGACATTCGCTGCAACTTGCTTGAACGTCTTCTTCGCGGAAAATTTTACTGAAGCGGGAAATGCGTCTTCTTGCTTCAGTTCGTACAAGTGTTGCTAATAACGCTTTTCTCCTAGGTGCGCGATACCCGAAGCCAGTAGTCGTCTTGCCTCGTAGAGTTCACGCTGACCAGACATTAGGTTTGGAGGCAGAGCGCCTATCTTTTCAGAATGCCGAATTGATATCTCTAACCTATCAGCCGCTTCGATTGCGGCTTTTAGTGCAGCCTTGATGGCGGTGCTATCAGAAATGGGCAGGCGAGTTCCAGCCATTCCTCCGTTGTCTGTCCATGACCCTCTCTTCATTTTTGTTCCTCGCTCAGGCGGCCCCATTTTGGTAGCAGTGACTTGTCAATTGCGGCGGTCGTTCTATCCGTACGTCGCATTTCCTCGACCTCCGCACGGAGTGCGGACAATTCTTCAAGCCCTTTGAGCTGGGCGTGACGACCCAGAACATCCTGAAGAAGCCTTGCCTGTTGCAAGCTTATTTCGCCCCGCGATGCTGCAGTTGTGGTCCGCTCTGAAGCGACGAGGATATCTATGTGTAGCCTTCTGGGTGGGCATCTTTAGCCCGCTGCGGAGTATGGCTCTCATGCCTGAACACCTGTCAGATGCTGCTGAATTAGGTCATAGGTTTGGGCAAACTGCTGCATTGGTTGTGCCGACTTTAATCGGTGCGGGCCTATGGATTGCTTGGTTAATTGTCGGCAATCTCCAAGGGCTCTTGTTTACTGGCTACGGGCGGGCACTGTTGCTCAAAGTGTTTCTTGTGGCGTTGCTGATGATCCTCGCCGCTGCCAACAAGCTTCGATTTGTTCCCGCCATGCAAAGTGGAGAGGCTAAGGCAGCGCGGCACCTCGCCCGATCTATCGAGGCGGAGGCAATAGTCGTATTAGTGGTTTTGGCGACAACGGCGACACTCACCAGCGTATTAACACTTCCGAGTTAAGGTAGGCAGAAATGAACAAACACCTGTGTACACTCGCTATATGCAGTATTGGTACTAGCGTCGCTGCAGATCATGAGTTGATAGACAGAGACCTTGCGAATGGGCAGGAACTCTACGCAGAGCACTGTGCCTCATGCCATGGAGTTAATCTGGAAGGCCAACCCAACTGGCAAACACCCGACGATGACGGAGTGTTACCTGCACCACCACATGACGTGACAGGGCACACATGGCACCATGATAACCAGCTACTGTTTGAGTATACCAAACAAGGTGGAGCAGACGCATTGGCAGAACGTGGTATTAAAGACTTCAACAGTGGCATGCCCGGCTTTGAAGGCACCCTGACTGACGAAGACATATGGGACGTGCTGGCCTACATACGCTCCACTTGGCCCGACGATGTTCAGCAAATGCAGGCCAGCCGCAACCTTCCGCACCAGTAGAAGGCTGTAGGCCCAGTTTGCCGACATTACACTCGCTACCTTACGCCAGCGGCAATGTGCGGATGCGCAATCTCAACCGACTAGTTCAGCCTGCAAAATTAGAACTCAGCTGTCATCGCGGTCTCGACGGCATGGACGCCTATACCGACAATAATTCCGGCAAAGATCAGCCCAACAAATGCGTTTATAACGGCCAAAGCCCGGCTCGCAGGTTTCTCAGGTTTAATGTCGCCGTAACCTACCGTGGTAGCGTTTATAAACGCATGGTAGAGGCTCGATCCAGTTGACCAGCCTTCGATCTTGCCAATCGATATCCCCAGTGTGCTAACCAGAACCAATAAAAACACAATTATGGGTGACAGGTAGATTAGGTCGTAGAAGAAAACCGATAGAAACGTGCAAATGTAGCTGGCGTCGCAACCCATAGCGAAACTCTACCTCTCTGCCGGTTGGGGCCTAATTGAATACCAATGTCTTCACCGGAAGCAGGATGGCTTGCGCACGCAAGACAATTGCATTTGCTATACCCATGCCATCCACAATCCTTGCAATGAAGGCCGGCAGGCCGGTGATCTCACCAGCGTCTATTTCCTTTGCTCGGCTCGTATACGCAACGCCCACGCACGCACTACCGGGCGGGATGCTATCAAGATGCTCTGGAAAAATAGGTGCTAGGAACGCTGTAACTGTACCGGGTCGCGCTCGATCCTGCTGATCCAGCAGCGCATCACCCGGTCGGAACTGCCCCGCAGCAATCGCCCCTTGCACGTCATCCACAACCATCGGGACGATGGTCAACGGTTTAGACGCGCAGGTAATTTCCACCAGCATACCCGGCTTTAGTACACTGGCAGAAATCTGACCAAAAGCAGCGATAAAACGCCCCTGTCCCGTGACCTCAGGCACTAAAATCCCGGCAGGGCGTAGAATTGGGTTAACGATATCGCCCGGCTTAAGGAGGAACTGAGTTACGGTCCCATCCACCTCGGCAAACACAGTGGATTTTGATATCTCGTTCTCCGACTCGCTCAAAACCGCACGTGCAGTTTCAAGCTGTGCAGGGAGAAGGGTGGTTTGGCGCAATTTGGCACCGTCTAGGGAGGCAATAGCGGCTGCGCGCTGACTTTCCGCGCCGGACACCGCTGTTTGCAAACGTTCCAATTCCTGCTCACTAACAACGGTGTTGTTTCGTTCCGCAAGCTCCAGACGTCGCTCCAAATCGCTCGCCACCTGAGCAAGGTCTGCTTCTGTCGCTTCAACCCGAGCGGTGGCGCTCGCGACTTCCGTTGCGGTCAGGCCCAAAGCCGCCTCAATCTCTTCGATACGCCGCTGAGCCGTTTCCGCTGCCGCCTCCTGCCGTGTGGTGTCCAGTCGGAAAATGGCCTCACCAGCATTCACGTGGCCATTATTGGCAACATAGACTTCCGCGACCCTCCCCGCGCGATCCGACAGAATAGTAATTGTGCGAAACGCCGCAGAGACATTCCGCGTTGAGGGGTGGAAATAGAAGATCACCGTGATCAGCGTCACAGCCAATATTGCACAGGCGGTCAAACCCCACCGCAATTCATACCAGACATTGAACAGGGTTATTTCGTGCCCCCAACGCTTGCCTTGCTTGTAGCGGCGATACAGATAATCCGGGACGATTGTGATCAGTGCAGAGAAGACCAACTCAAGCATCGTCGCTCTCCGAGACGTCTACTTCGGTCTTGAGTGGAAAGATTTCATGCAACGGCACGGCAGCAATCAAAATAGCCGCGATCCAGAAAGCGTTGTTCAGGGTGAAGAGAGAGATCAACCCAAGCACACCGACCAACTGCATTTGGACCTTATGAGCACCTGCTGCCATGCGGTCTGGAATGGCCTGTACGGTGAAGTAGAGTGCACCAAAACCCAGTAGCACTATGACTAGAACCAATCCGACAACGATCAGAAACCCGTCTGTCTCCCCCGGAGGTGTTACCCAGAATGGGAGCCTCGCCATCGCCTCATCAGAAATAGAACCGTTCACCTGTACCCCCAAAAATCCAAGTGATCACATTCGAATATAACTGATTGAAATCAAAAAGACCAATCTCGCTGCAGATAGCGAAGTGGCTTTGATACCAACTAGTACGGCGTGAATAAGGTAGTTGCCGAGCAGACCTGTACACAACCGCTCCACATCGTTCGCAACACTTCAAAATGGAAAAAGCAGTAGGTCTGAACAGTAGACCAAGCAGGGCAGTAAAGAGGTTTGCACGCTTTGATGTGCACAGCTTGGCGGAAGAGGTTGTGCATATTGGAGTGTGGCACTAAGGTGAGACACACTGCAAACCAACACACTACAATAGTGTTTACTATCAGTGAATTAGGCGTTCGGCGGCGTTTCCCCTAGGTTCCACCAAAGCCTAACTGGAAAATCCTCCATAGTTCTTCCATAAATCTGCGTGTTTCTTCCATTTTCAGGCTGACGCGGCGTGTCGCACCTGGTGGCACAAGATTTTCATCACCCTCTATCGGCCCGGCTGTATCAATTGGCTGGGATCGCATCGTTGCAGGTTTGATATTTGAGATTTTTTGTCAATCTTGCGCTGGTCGTTCTGCGCATGATTTGCGGCCTCGCGGATCGGATTGGGATTTTAGGCTAAATCGATCAAGGGCGAGTTTGTCATTCTTTGAGCGTACTACGACCCTGAGCAACCGTAACCAGCATGCACGACTTACGGCTCAATCGCCGCAACCACCGCCATCGCCCGAACCACAATCACCTGCATCGTCGTCGGCAAACGGGTCGCCGCTTTCAAATATCAGCGTGAGTTCACTTGTCGACGTCAGGCTGTTGAGGGCGATCACAAAACAAACGACCGGTACAGTCAGCCAAAGAAATCCAAATAGTAGATTGTCACTTTGCACGATGGAGCTACCGCCGATGCAAATGAACACCGCCAAGAAGATCAACATCAGAAAAGTTCCAAGCCTGTCTTTTTGTCTCCAGATCCCTTTTGGGGGCGTTCCGAACAGGGCCGAATAGGCTTTGACGGTGGACTTGTAGTCATCCAGATGTTGCGCGCCCAGGCTACCAGGATTGTGGTGCACGGGCTTGCCCAGCTTCTTGCAAAAGACATCCCAATAGTCGCGACTGTGCTGCATATGCAAATGCCACACCAAATCCACCGCCTTCGAGGGCACGTTACGCTCGTGCCGTGTAGCACAAAGATACATGAATTTTTGATATTCGGCGATCGCTACTTTGGCGGTATCGAGAGAGATGCGGTATTCGTCCATCAGTTGTTCAATGAACGGTTTGCCTGCAGCATCATCAGGCATCTTGTGCGTCTTAATCAGCTCCCATAGCTGAATATTGAGAGAGGTCATCGGAGCCTCCTGTGTTTTCTCTTTTTCAGTTTTTGGCTAACGCACAAATATGACAAGTATGTGACACGCTGGTTCTCTCGGGCTGCGCGGACATTGCCGCTACCAGAAGTCTGGAAGACCCCGCCGTGTAAGCTCCAGTTGCCCTTGAGGGAACGGTGCCCTTCTCAGGGCCTTTGCTAGCATCGCAACCCGTCAGTCAGCTCCGATCGTAGGTGTGTGAGCGGCAGACGAAACAGATGACTCGCTTAACACGGGAACGTTTGTCCCGCTGCAATCATAACCATCCAAAGCGTCAGGGCAGCCTCACCCGGCTTTGTCCACACCAAGGTGGACAGTATCGGCGTGTCGTTCGCGAAATCAATCATCGTTATGATCCGCATTTTGACAGCACTCGGCACATCGACCGAAAGTGTCGAAACAATCTGATCGAGAGTTATCATGCCGCCATGAAAAGACTGTTTGGATACCGCCAAAGCTTTCGCTCTTTGCGAACGGCCAAAGCGACCCTAAGCGGCCTGGAGACCCTCAAACAAGGCCACATTCGTCACAAACAATCAGGCATTCTTGGAGAGCTCCAGTTCATCGCAAAGCTATTCGAAGCCGCGTAGTTCATCGACGCTCGCCCGCGCAAATCCAGACCAAATAGATTAATGCAACAGTCCCCTTCGTCAGCTTGTAAGTAAGCTACATTTTGGACTTTTATTCAAAAATATTTTTACACAATTTGATCCCTAACACGTGTTTAAAATACGATCATAAGTTGAATTTAGCCCGGTTCACAAAATTTCCCCTGACGATAGCTTCGACGCACAAATAGAGGAGAAAGTGAATGGCTAAGAAACCTAAGTTAACCACCGCATTCGGGGCCCCGGTCCCTGACAACCAAAACATCATGACAGCAGGTCGTCGCGGCCCCGCGTTGCTGCAGGATGTTTGGTTTCTAGAAAAAATGGCACATTTTGACCGCGAAGTGATTCCGGAACGCCGCATGCACGCCAAAGGTTCCGGAGCGTACGGAACGTTCAAGGTAACCCATGACATCACTAAATTCACTCGCGCCAACATCTTTTCCAAAATCGGAAAAGAGACAGAGATGTTCGTTCGTTTTTCAACCGTAGCGGGTGAGCGCGGAGCGGCAGATGCTGAGCGAGACATTCGTGGCTTTGCCATGAAATTCTATACTGATGAAGGCAATTGGGATCTTGTCGGCAACAACACCCCGGTCTTCTTTTTGCGCGATCCGCTGAAATTTCCCGACCTTAACCACGCGGTCAAACGAGACCCGCGCACAAACATGCGTAGTGCAGACAACAACTGGGATTTTTGGACTAACCTACCTGAAGCCCTGCATCAGGTCACCATTGTGATGTCGGATCGTGGCCTACCCGCAACCTATCGGCACATGGACGGTTTTGGTAGCCACACATTCAGCCTGATCAATGCAGACAACGAACGCTTCTGGGTCAAGTTCCACTTCAAAAGCGCGCAAGGGATTAAGAACCTGACCGATGCCGATGCCGCTGAAATCGTCGCTGCAGACCGTGAAAGCCACCAGCGTGACTTGTATGACAACATCGAGCAGGGCAATTTTCCGAAGTGGACGATGTTTGTGCAAATCATGCCCGAGAAAGAAGCTGGCAGCTATCACATCAATCCGTTCGATCTGACCAAAATCTGGCCCAAGGCGGACTATCCTCTGATCGAAGTTGGTGAGTTCGAGCTGAACCGGAACCCCGAAAACTATTATGCGGAGGTTGAGCAGGCCTCGTTCGCGCCTTCCAGCGTAGTACCAGGCATCGGTTTCTCACCGGATAAAATGTTGCAGGGGAGGCTGTTTTCCTATGGTGACGCAGCTCGCTACCGGCTGGGCGTGAACCATTCGCAAATTCCGGTCAACGCGCCGCGTTGTCCTTTCCATTCTTATCACCGCGATGGCGCGATGCGGGTCGACGGCAACTATGGGTCTACTCTGGGTTATGAACCGAACATGTTCGAAGAGTGGCAAGAACAGCCCGATTTTTCCGAACCGCCCTTGTCGCTTGAGGGTCAGGCCGATCACTGGAACCATCGCGAGGATGAAGACTACTACTCGCAACCCCGTGCCTTGTTTCAATTGATGACTGATGATCAGAAACAGCAGCTGTTTGACAACACAGCGCGAGCCATCGCTCCGGCTCGTATCGAGATCAAGCACCGTCACATCCGTAACTGTCATAGGGCCGATCCGGCCTATGCGCAGGGCATCGCGGACGCGTTGGGAATCAATCTCGGCGATGTTGCAGACCTGTAACGACACCCGGCCCGGCGTGCGCTACGCGGTCGGGCTTTTTCACAATTTTCAGGACTTTCTCTATGACAAACTCTCACGACCGTCTTTCAATAAACCGCCGCACCCTTTTGGCAGCGGGGTCCGGAATGACCTTAACCGCAGCTGTCCCGGCAGCCGCGCTAGCGTTTGATACGCCGAAGGATGACTTGTACCATCAAATTGCAACTCTGATTGAGGAGCTTGAAAGCGATCATGGCTCGGGGCTTGCTGCCGTCAACTGGTCGCGACGCCATATTGCCAATAAATTGCGCGCGGCTTTGAATCTACCAGTTGAGAAACTCGTGTACGATGCTGACTACACAGAGTTCTATAAGAAAACACTGTAGGCGCGACTTGAGGGCAGAGCTAATTGTGTCCGTCAGCTAGTCTTTCTAGTTGCTGCGGACCGCTCTGCCGACATGCTCCTTGGGCTTTCGTCCGAGACTTGACACACCTTGTGCACACAAATTCTTGCTTACCGCATCGCAGAACTTTGAGCTTCCCCCCAATTATTGGACAGTCTGCGGCGTAGATTAAGCTACTTTTTGCTCCTGATGATTGGTTTGGTTTTATTCCTTTCTTTCGCAGCCAATAGATCACGGCTGGTGGCTTGCCGCCAAGAGCGGAATGAGGACGCTTTTGGTTGTAAAACTCGATCCATTTCTCAACGCCCGCTTTTGCATCCGATCCGGTCTCTCAGACGTGCAGGTAGACGCATTCGTATTTCAACGACCACCGGAGCCGCTCGACAAAGATGTTATCGAGGAAGCGGACCTCCGTCAGCAGGTGTTTCCCGCGAGTTCTATTAAGGATCGGGAGACAACGGCTTGGTGCCTCCCGAGAATTGATTTCTACTGTGACATCCCGCCTTCGGTCGAAATCTGTTCTTCGACGTGAGACTGATTGGTTATGTCCGAACCCCGCGGAGGATAGTCCTTGAACGTAGACAGGTGGTTTTGGACGATTTTGGCAGCAGGACCAAAGGCCCACATTTTGTTGCCCATCCACCGTGTATACATCCCCGACTCTTCGGCCGCTTTTTCGTAGGGATCGCGACGCAGGTTGAACAGCAAAGGGGCGTTCAGCTCCTCTTTTGGCCCTGCCCAACCTTCGGTCTGGATCGTGAAATGTGCTTTCCAATCGCCATGGCGCACGGCTTGCAGATCGGGGCCCTCATAGTAGATGATCTCTTCCCGGTTACTCTCCCCCTCACCAGTAAGGAACGACAGTTGGTTGTACCCATCCAGGTGCACCTGATAGCCCTCGTAACCCTCCAACAATGAACCGGTCAGATCATCGGGCCCGCCAGCAGCGGCAACGAGGGTGGGCATCCAGTCAAGCCCGGCAAAAATACCGTTGCTCACAGTTCCGGCAGGAACTTTACCGGGCCAGCGAATGATGGCAGGGACGCGGAAGCCGCCTTCCCAGGTTGTGCCCTTTTCGCCATGGAACGGTGTTGTTCCACCGTCCGGCCAGGTCATGGTTTCCGGTCCGTTGTCAGACGTAAAGACAACAATGGTGTTGTCCGAGACGCCCAATTCTTCCAGTCGCGCCATGACTTTGCCCACGTTGTCGTCCAGCTCTTTCATCACGACGTCCTGCAGGCCGCGCCCGTCACCCAGCATGGCCTCGTATTCGGGGCTCAGATGCGTCCAGACGTGCGCGCGCGCCGGGGCCATCCAGACAAAGAACGGCGTTTCGCTGTCGACTGCGCGGTTGATGAAGTCCAGCGTGTGGGCTGTCACTTCGTCGTCCAGCGTCTTTTGCCGCTCGGGCGGGGCGGGGCCATCGTCGATGATGCGTTGTTTGCCAACCAAACCCCAACGCGGATCTACCGCTTCATCGACTGTATCCGTGGCATAGGCAAGAATGATGTTCCGAGGGCCAAATGTATCGTTGAAGTTCTGGTCCTTAGGCCAGTCTGGATCGGATGTGTATTCCATCGCGTTCAGATGATAGAGCCAGCCCCAATATTCATCAAAACCTTTCACCGTCGGCAGGAATTTATTCATATCTCCCAGGTGGTTCTTGCCAAATTGCCCGGTCTTATAGCCCAGAGACTTCAGCATATTGGCCAGGGTTGGATCATCCTCGCTCAGACCTTTTTCAGGGTCTCCGGGCAGGCCGACCGTGTGCATTCCGGTACGTACCGGCAACTGTCCGGTGATGAAGGCGGATCGCCCGGCAGTGCAGCTTGGCTGCGCATAGTAATCCGTCAGACGCATACCCTCGGCGGCCAGTTGATCAAGATTGGGGGTTTGGATGCTTTTCACACCCTGATGATAGCTGCCAAGACTGGCCCAGCCGACATCGTCGGCCATGATGACAAGAATATTGGGCTGATCGGTTTCGGCCAATACTGGCAAGGCACAGACCGTCGCCGTGGCCAGCGTGGCGGATACCGCTATAGATCTAAGAGCGAACATTGTTACCTCTGTGGACTGAGAAAAAGATCTCGATGGTGGAAATATCGAAGGGTCCGTCAGGGATAACGATTGAGACTTTCTTGTCGCAACAGAGCTTTACCATGATTTCATATTGTGAAATCTAAAACACGAAACTTGAAATGAAATTGGCTGCACGATGAACGAAAACGCATTGACCGCCTTTCTGGTATTGGCGGAAACCGGCAGCTTTCAAAATGCGGCTCGTGTGATGGGTGTCTCGAACGCGTCCTTGTCCCGCTATGTCGGGCAGGCTGAGGATCACACGGGCCTTATATTATTCCATCGCAGCCGCAACAGCAGCACGTTGACACGCGCGGGGCAGGAGTTTCTGCCTATCGCTAAGGCGCTGCGCGAAGATCTTGACCGCTATGCAACTCGCGTGGCTGGATTGCGTGAATCCGGGCCGGGCACTTTGCTAATTGGGTGCGGGCCGCTCACCACAAGAACTTTGATCCTGCCTGTCTTACGCGTCGTGCGACGGGCGATACCTGACCTGCGTTTCCGAATTCTGGTAAGTGCCTACGCGCGTCCACTTGACTTATTGCAGGCGGGCGAATTCGACGTGTTCCTCGGCGATCTGACCTACACACCCGAAGCCGAAGACGTCGAGATCATGGTGATGGAGAAGCAGACTATCCAATTCGTCGCTCATCGAGACCATGAGATTCACCAGCGCGGTCCGCAAACCATGGCAGGTATTTTCGACTTTCCCTTTGCGTCACCGCATCTGCATAAACACTGGAAAGCTGCCTTGACGAAGGCACTTGGTGGCGGTGTTGAGGCCGTCGAAAAGGTCAATTCACAGCCGCATATCGAATGCGACGACTATAACCTCCTGACCGGACTGTTGGCGGAGCCTGACTTCGTGGTGGGAGGGATGCCGGACACGTTCGCGGAACTAATCCGCACAAAGACTGTCAGACCCGTGTCGATGAAACAGAATTTGACATGGAACATCTGTGCGGCGCGCAAGTCGCAGAACACGTCTGCCGCAGTTGAATTGTTTTGGAATGAGCTTGCTAGCTATAGGGCATGATCGGAGAGCCTGCCGTGCTCTCACCGCAACGCCCAGACCGGAAATCTCGTCAGCTAACGGAAGGGGTACAGCGCCTCGAGTGTTCTCAATCAGCCGGAACATGTAACGCAACTGCATGTGCTCTTCTGGCAGCGCCAGAGGCCCCTAAGGGTCAAATTATCTGACACGCAGCAGTGCCGGTGTTTCACTGGATAATTTCATTGCGCAAACCGTTTTTTCAAAGGGGCGGGCCACATCGATTGTATCGGCTCATCAGCATTGTTTCAGTTAAAGGAACTGATAGGTGGTTTGAAACAGACGTGGCCAGCCAAATTCTGCAGGGGTCGTCGGCCGCTTATTCGATTGATCCAATCATCATTTCCCCAACCAAAGGCATATTGTGTAGGTCACGGCCGCTAACAGCCGCGAACGCAACCGAGTTTGCCGTTCCCAGAGGACAGGTCGCCAGTTTCATCGCCGTACCCACAAGTTGGATGTTCTGATAAACCGCGCCAACCTCTTTCAACACCAACGCATAGGCCAAATCGCCATAGGCCGCTCGGACGGCAGTCATATCCGCCGAAAGCAGTAGCAGAGCTTGCGTATGTTCAGAGCGGTTCGCCGACGCGGCGGCGTCCTTCAACATGCTACACAACAGGGCGTTAACTTCTGCGATCATGTTAAGGCCATGCTCAGCACTGTCATAGACGTACAGACCGGCTTCTAGACCTTCGCAACGATTGACCAAAAGATACGCGGTCAACGCGTAAAGGCCGCCTCCGCTCGGATAAGAATGGTGTTGACCCAACGGATGGAAACACCGGAACAACAACTCGCTCACTTGATCCTTCGCAATTGGTGTGCGCCCTTGTTCACGGCGGCTCTGGCGATTGCGGGACACCACGGCGAACGGAGGATCACCTGCGGCAAGGGCGGCTAAATCATGTTTCGGCAGGACTATTTCCGGATCATTGCCTGGGGCTTGGGTTGGGCGCTGCGCTGCTCCGGTTTTGCCAATATGCGCGCGGGTGAACCCTAGGCGGGTGCGCTCGACAAATAGGGTTTCGTGAACCGGCGCAGCGGGTTTTTCGTCGCACTCCAGCAAACCGCACCAAGCAAACAGGCAGATAACAGCCTCGAAAACTTCCTGCTCAATCTCGGGCACACTGTTTGCTGCATTTGCGAAATCTGATCCGGCAGAGAGCTCGAAAATCAGCGGCGACAGTTTGGCGTCCAAAAGTTGCATCGAAGCCCAGCTTCCTGGTACCCGCGCCTGCAACCCTTGCTTTTGCGGAGACAACAGTGTTTCACGAGACAGCCTGAGACTGTTTTTAGGCGTGAAATTCGGAAGGCCCGAGACAGGGGAGCGTTGCGGAACACAAACCGCGATAGGCTTGTCATCCTGCATAACGAACCGACAGAGAAACCCGCGTTGATCCAGACGAAACAAAAACGATGCACAGACATCCTCTGCCGCCGGGTTTCCGGATACGAAATTCGTGAGGTCTGTTTCACTCATAAAGCCCAGCGCAAGCTTCTGGGCAAGCGTCACATGGGCATCGTCTGTCAGGTTGATCGACCCCATCGGACTATTGAGCCTCGTTTCCCCCGCTATCGTTTCCAGCAGAACATCAGGCGCCAGCCCATAGGCCCAGATAGTCGGTCGCTCCATCATATTCCTCCTGCCAGGCTATCGCCGTGACTTTGCCGCCCGGCCCGGTTGAGGCTCAACACGCGCGTCTGAACGCACAGTTCTTCCAACGCAGCCCGCTGACGTTTCTGGAATACCTGTTCGACACGTTCGGTAGCGTGTCGCAATTTGACCTGGGTGCTGGCCCGATCGTCTTTGTGCACGACGCCGATATGGTGCGAGCCTTGCTTCGATTTCACGAGGCCGACCTGCGTAAGCCCGACTTTTTGCGAGATTCGAATACAGGCTATTGGGGCGACGGCCTGACAACACTGAATGACCCCGAGACTTGGCGAGCTCGACGACAGGTTTTGCTGCCGTTGTTTCGCAGCAGTCTGCGCGCACCTCGGCTGGCTTTGGCGGCTGAGCTTGCACATGAAACCATAGCGCGCTGGAAAGGCGGTGAACAGATTGACCTGCCCCACGAGGTTCGGTTGCTGATCAGTCGCCTCGCAATGCGCAGCGTGTTGGATGCCGACGTTCAGGGCTTTGGTACGGACCACGGGGGCAGTGGATTTGTGACCATGCAGGAAGCCTATGGCGAGGATTTCACCGCAACCCTGAGACATGTCACCGGAGCACTGCAGATGACGCGTCCTCGTGCGCCCGCGCGTATGGACAATGTAGTTGCCCTTGTCCATGCGCGGTTTGACGACTTTGTCGATCGCGGTGACATTCTGTCGGCATTGGTTGCGGCCCAGCGCAACGCACCTGAAATTCTGTCTAGGCAAGATGTTACTGGCGAGATTGTTCAGATGCTGTTTGCCGGGCATCTCACGATTCCATTTGCCCTGACCCAGTTTTGGCGCGATGTCGCCAGCCACAAGTTGCATGAAGGGCTGCATGCCGAGGCGGCGGCTTTTGATGAAGAGAAACGCCTGAACGTTGCGACCCTTGGCGCAAGCGATACGGTGGCAATCCTTCGCGAGTCGATGCGCCTGTCGCCCCCTGCACCTATTCTCTACCGAGAAATCGCCAAAAGCTTTGCGCTGCATGACTTTCAACTGCCTGAAGGTATTGGGGTTTGGATCAGCCCGGAGTTGCTGCATCGGGATCCTCGTTACTTTGCTCAGCCATCCCAGTTTCAACCCGACCGCTTTGCCGCGGGCCGCGTAAAGCCCAACTCAGCCAAAGCTTATATTCCTTTCGGGGCAGGTCCAAGAGTTTGCGTCGCGGCCGCTCAGTCACTTTTGCAGATGGCCGTTATAATTCAAGTAATTGCGCAAAACTACACTCTTCGCCCGATAGCAGGGACTGAAGGACAGTTTGAAGTTATCAGCAGAAACCAAACCTGAATTTAGACATGTAGATGAACCGGTTGTGAACAAGACAACAGAAACCCAACTCGCACCTTGATCGACTCCTTAGCCTGTGAAAAGGTTAACAAAACGCTAAGGCCTAATGCAGATTAGCGGAAGGCGACCTAAGATAGGGAGGGATGTTCCATGACAGCACCAACAAATGAAGACTGGGGCAAAATGCACGCCAAGGCTTGGAAAGACCCAGAGTTCCGGACGCTGCTAGAGCAGGACCCGACCTCAGCGGTTAAAGCATATGGCGAAGAGATAGGCAAAACCTTCACTCAGATCGTAAACGTCGGCGACCGGCCAGACGGTGTGCATGACGATGATTTGCATGAGCATAACACCGCAGTCGCTCCGCCGGCGTGCTGCTAAGGGCATGGGCCCCAATGTATGCCAGTGCCATTGCGGCACCGCGGTTTAAATCAAGCCTAGAGGCGATCGTTGTCCCGGAAGAGGGCTTGTACCTTTTCAGCCACAAGGGCCATGTTTGCCTGACCAGCCCAATTTTCTCGGATCTGGCACCATTGCTGGACGGGTCTTTTCTGGTTGACGACATATTTGACCAACTGTGCCGGCGCTATCTCAGTGCCGACATATTCTCAGCGTTGGACATTCTGAAACAGCGCGGCTTTCTAGCCGAAGATACGGCCCCCATCCCCCGCGAGCAGCAAGCCTTCTGGGAATGCGCTGGGGCATTGCCGTCGCAAGCGGCGGAGCGTCTAGCAAACGCGACGGTCGATGTAATCTGCGACGATGGAACTGCCGAAGATCTGCGCATGTTGCTTGAAAGGAACGGGCTTTGTGTCGCGGATCGCGGTGAACTGAGTGTCGTTGTTGCAGACGATTACCTAAACCGGGACTTGGCCGAGTGGAACAAAAAGGCCGTCGCAGAACAAAGACCATGGATACTGGTTAGCCCTGGCGGAATGGAAAGTTGGCTGGGCCCGGCGTTTGTTCCCGGCGAAACCGCATGTCTTGAATGTTTGACGCAGCGCCTTCGGTGGCACCGGAGGGTCGATACCCACATTGGTCGTTTAAATGGCTTGGACAAAGCGCGGCTGGCCCCGCAAGGTAGTCTTGCCGCGTCAAAATTTGCGGCCTTGGCCGAAATCGCGACGGAAGTAGCGCGCTGGATCGGAACGGGCCGACCAGAGATGTTGGCCGACCGAGTGATCAGTACAGATCATCTGTCAATGCAACGAAAGGCCCATGTTCTGACGCGTCGCCCTCAATGCCCAGTATGTGGCGATCCCGCACAGACGCAAACGACACCCGATAGACCGGTTCTGCGATCCCGCCCCAAGCTGCAAGGAACAGATGGCGGGCACAGATCGCGCCGCCCCGCCGATATTCAGGCTGCTCTGGACAGGCATGTCAGTCCGATCACCGGTATTGTCGGCGCGCTGGAACCAGGTATCCGCAGCGGGCCAGACGGCAGCCCCGAGTGGATCACACCGACTTATTCCGCCGATCACAACTTCTCGGATTTGCACGACAGCAAGTTCTTCCTGCGCGAGGGTCTGCGGCGACGGTCTGGCGGCAAGGGGCGCAACCCCAAACAGGCTCGCATCAGCGCGATAGCTGAATCATTGGAACGGTACTGCGGAGTGTTTGACGGCTCGGAACCTCGGCATCTTGCCCGGTACCGGGACCTAGACAGAGCGATCCTGCCAAACGCGTGTCAGGGCTATAGCGCCCAGCAGTTTGCCGATCGGGCCGAGCTTAATCGCAAGACGCACAAGGCCTATTGGGTGCCTGAACCTTTCGACCCTGAGGCGCAAATTGAATGGACGCCACTCTGGTCATTGGGAGAAGCGCGCATACGCCATCTGCCGACCTCCATGTGCTATTTTGGCTATCGAGGACCCGGCCCAAGTTTCGGCCGCGCCGACTCTAACGGCTGTGCCGCCGGCGGAACACTGGAAGAAGCTATTCTGCAGGGGCTATTGGAGCTGATCGAACGCGACGCTGTCGCGATCTGGTGGTACAACCGGCTGAACCGGCCAGGCGTCGACCTGGCCGCTGCGCGCGACTCTTACGGTCGTGACCTGTCTGCGCACTATGCCCAACTGCATCGAACCCTCACGGTGATAGACGTTACAAGCGATATCTGCATCCCAACATTCGCAGCGATCTCGGCCCGAACAGACAAACAAGAAGAAGACATCATCTACGGCTTTGGTTGTCACCTCGACCCAGAGGTTGCCCTGTCGCGAGCTTTGACGGAAATAAACCAATCCCTTGAAGCCGTTCCTAAAACGTGTGGCGCAACTATGCAGCAAAGCTATCTTGGCAATTCGGATGCAATAGATTGGTGGCGCACAACACGGCTGCATGAGGCGCGCTACCTTGTGCCCGACGAAACGCAGCCCATGCTTGCGCTGGACAGCACGCACAGCCTCGCAGCTGACGACGTGCTTGAGGATATCCAGACCTGCCTCTCACGTCTGAAAGCAAAGAACATCGACGTTCTGGTACTGGATCAGACCCGACCGGACGTGAATTTCCCGGTTGTGCGGGTCGTTGCACCGGGCTTGCGCCACTTCTGGGCCCGGTTCGGCCCCGGACGGCTTTATGACGTTCCCGTAGAGCAGGGTTGGCTTGCTGAGCGGACGCAAGAGAACGACCTGAACCCGCATGTGATACAGTTTTGACCGCAACCAAATAGGATTTCAGTTATGATCAGCCCTACCCCTTTTGACTATGCCCGCCCTTTCGACATTATGATCGGGATGTGGACCGGTCATTCGATCGTCTACGATAACAAGGGTGAATACCTGTACACTGGCCCAAGCATCCTGACCATCGACTGGAAAGAGCCCGGGAAGGTCATGCACTACCGGCAGGAAGACCTTGGCAGCCTTGACCAACTGATCCAGGAACACGAACACGGAAAAGCCCTTGAAAACCTTTTTGTGCTGCGAGAATTTGAACTGCAGGTTGATGGCAAATCGTGCCAATCGATTACTGGCGCGGTCAAGGTCCACGGTGTCGAAAGCTCACCGGGGACGTATCTGTTCCACCTCAATTTTCCGACCGGGGACTACTACAACAACCAGTATTTCCTGAATCCCAACCAACGGCGCATTATTGGACCTTTTGTCCCGCGGGATGAGGAAGGCAAAACCAATGGTTTTCAGTTTGTCGTGTCGCAGACCTTCGAACGCATCTCTTATGATGTCCCCAAGGACGCATTCTGACACGCATGGTCACGCCAGCAGCCTCTCAGCCCTTTACGCCAACCAAGGAAAGCGCACATGCGCTGGTAATTGGTGGCGGCATAGCAGGGCTGCTGTGCGCCCATATGCTGAAAGACCGGTATACGCGCGTCACGGTGCTTGAACGGTCTGAATATGCCCAACCAAACAGCAGCGCCCCAGCGGCCCGCTCAGCCGTACCGCAAAGCCATTGCCTGCACATGCTTATGGGTGCCGGGGCCCGCGCGTTTGACGATCTGGTGCCCGGTTGGCGCGCGGAATTGATCGCGCTGGGTGCAGTACCATACGATGCGGGCGCGGATGTCGCGATGCGGGTATCTTCGGGATGGCTCCCGAGGGTTGAAACCGGCATAACCCTGTACGGCGCTTCGCGGTGCCTGATTGAAACGGCGCTGACCCGATTACTGAGCCGCGCCGGAAATATACGCATCCGGCAAGGCGATCGCGTCATGGGTCTGACGCTCACGCCAGACGCATCGCGCGTCTCTGGTGTCCGGGTTCAGACGACCACGGGCGTTGTTCAGGTCTTGGACAATGCCGACCTTGTCATCGATGCCAGCGGCGCGGCCTCGCGTCTGCCGCGGTGGCTAGCCCAGCACTTCGGAGACACGCATCACATCACCCGAACCGAGATCGCGCCCGGTCGGCAATACGTTTCACTTTGGGTTCGCCTACCTGCGGATAAAGCCCCTGACTGGCAAGGGCTTGCGCTGGCCCCTACCCGCCAATCGAGCGGACGTGCGGGAATGATAATGCGTGCTGAAAATGACCTTTGGGGCGTGGTATTGCAAACACCCGAAACTGAACCTCTGCCCACTGATGGGCCGGGTGTACTGAAGCTGGCGGCTGGTTTGTCCGACCCCACCTTGAGCGACATATTGGAACACGCCGAAACAGTCGCGCCGCCGCATTTGTTTGGACGCACGGCAAACCGTCGACGTCGGTATGAGGACTATCCCTCGTGGCCCGAAAACCTGTTTGCTCTCGGCGACAGTGTTTGCGCGCTGGATCCCTATGCCGGGCTAGGAATGACTGCGGCCGCGCGGGGGGTCCAGCTGCTTTCGCGATGGTTGGATCAGCCAGAACCACACGCGCGGTCTTTCCAGTCTCAATTGGCCCGGCACAATGAATGGCCTTGGCGCATTGCCACCGGAACATGGACAGACCCTGAAGCAAATACCAACCTGACACCTCAGATCGAAAGCCTTGTTCAAGCCGCGCCATTTGACCCAGCGTTGGCCATAGTTTTGCTGGAGTTTCAGCATATGCTACGCGCACCCGAATCCTTTTTGAACGAGGCCGTAGCATGAAAGTTGCTGTATTGGGCGGAGGCACCGCCGGATTCATCGCTGCGGCCCATATGACCCGCTATTTCCCAAAGGCGCAGCTTTGGCATATCTACGATTCCCGCATTCCGACGATCGGCGTTGGTGAGGGAACCACACCACGTTTCCCGTTGTGGCTAGACGAAGTCACCGGCGTCGGCCCGGATGAAATCGCGGAACGGTGCGGCGCGACGGTCAAATCGGGGTCCTATTATGAAGGCTGGGGATCGCGGGACGTGGATTTCGTGAACCGCTTCCAGCCACCGCGCCTGTTCGGATACCACTTTGACGCCGGTCGCGTGACTGGCATTATCCGAGACCATGTGCGCGCGACCCAGATGGATGCGAGGGTGGTTTCGTTGGACAGCTTGCCCGGCGGCGTGAACATTGGTTTTGAGGATGGCAGCCATCTGCACTGCGACTACGTTCTGGACGCGCGCGGTTTTCCTCCAGGGGCGTGGGATCAAGCACCGGCAGACCCTGACATAATCCGAATGGATTGGATCCCGACAGGCCGCGCGATGGTGCGCCGCCTTCCGCCTAGCGCGGACACCAGCATGTCCCGTATCGTTGCCCGGCCACACGGGTGGATCTTCCAGATACCGCTCAGGGAATGGACATCGTGCGGATATGTGTTCAATCCCTCGCTAAGCAGCGATGAGGACGTATTGGCGGATTTCGACAGCTTCCTCAAAGAAGAAGGTGCGGAACTGGCCGAAATTCGCGTTCGGGTCAGTTTTCCGAATTTCATGCGGCGCACGTGGTTTGATGGGCGCGTCTTTACTATCGGCAACGCAGCCTCGTTCGTTGAACCGCTTGAGGCCACCGCCATTGGCGCAACGATCATGCAGGTCCGTATTGCGCAGCGCTGGATGACGGACCATCACCCCCAAAGTACAACAGATATCCAAGCCGTCGATCATGCCAACAGAACAATGCGGGCTTATGTCCTGCGCAACTCGTTGTTTATCGCCTGGCACTATGTGCGTGGTTCACGCTGGAAAAGCCCATTCTGGGATTTGGCTGCGCGCAGTCTTGAGTACGCCGGGAAACACGCGTACCTGAGGGGGCATATCGGTGCCATGAGTGATTTTCTGGATGTCGGACGCGACTTACCGGGCACGGAAATCGGCGCTTGCACGAAACAGGATATTTGGGAGCAGGACATCTTGCCCAAGCTGACTAAATTCATCCCGTTCGGAAACTTCTCGGAACTAAATTTTGCACAAGTTGGCCATGGTATAGGCTATTATAACGCAAACAATACGTCGGCGGGTAACGGCACACATGTCTAGTATCAATATGTCCTTCGTCCCGGGCTTCCAATTGTCCGAACGTCTCTATGAAGGCACCAACTCCTTTGTGTTTCGCGCAACACGGGACTCGGATGGGGAACATGTGGTCATCAAGATCCTCAAGAACGACTTCCCCAGCGCCAGCCGACTTGCGCGATACCGCAGCGAGTTTGAGATTACCAACAGCCTGAACCTGCCGGGCGTGATCCGTGCCCTTCAACTCAATCGTCACGACAAATCGCTGATGATGGTGCTGGAAGACTTCGATGGCATTTCAGTCGGTGAACTGCTCTCCAGCCGGGCGCTGTCACATGACGAATTCCTTGAGACCGCCCTGCAGATCGCCCGCGCCATAGAGGGCATCCACCAAGCCAACGTCATTCACAAGGATATTTCACCTCAGAACGTATTGATCAACCCCGGCACGGGAGAGGTCAAACTGATCGACTTTGGAATTGCGACTCAGTTTTCGACCGAACATCCTGTTCTGAAAAGCCCTGAAGTTCTGGAGGGTACGCTTCCCTATATCTCGCCGGAACAGACCGGACGCATGAACCGGACCCTTGATCATCGCACCGACTTTTATTCCATGGGTGCGACTTTCTACGAAATGCTGACCGGCGTGCCCCCGTTTGAGGCCGAAGACAAGCTGGAACTGGTGCATTGCCACGTAGCGCGTGAACCGGTTCCGGCGCATCGCCGCAATCCAGATGTATCGCTGCCCCTGTCGAAGATTGTCGGGCGTATGATGGCCAAAAAGGCTGAAGACCGATACCAGAGCGCCGCGGGAATTATTGCCGATCTCGAAGCCGTTCGCCTTGGCGTGAACCTGGACCGGTTTGAACCGGGACGTCGGGACCAGACAGAACGCTTCACTGTGCCCCAGCGGCTATACGGCCGCGACCGCGAAGTGCGCACCTTGCTAGAGGCCTTTGAACGCGTTCGGCAGGGACCGGCTGAAATGATGCTGGTTTCAGGGTATTCAGGCGTTGGTAAGACAGCGCTGGTCAACGAAGTCCACAAACCGATCACCCGTGAACGCGGGTATTTCATCAAAGGCAAATTCGAACAGTTCAAGAAGAACGACCCATATTCGGGTTTGACAGTCGCGCTGAAAGACCTTGTGCGGCAGCTCTTGACCGAAAGCCAGACACGCCACGCCACCTGGCACAAAGAACTGAACGAAGCCCTGGCGCCCAACGCCTCGGTTCTGTTGGACGTTGTACCCGAACTTGAACTGATCATCGGCCCGCAGCCGGAAGCGCCGGAACTGGACGCCGCCGAGTCGATGAACCGTTTCAATCAAACAGTTCGGCGGTTCTTGCGTGCTTTGTGTGCACATGACCGGGTTGTGGTGCTTTTCCTGGACGACCTGCAATGGGCCGACAGCGCAACGCTTGGTTTGTTGTCCGTGATTTTGACCGATGAAGAAATCGGGCGCCTTCTGCTGATCGGAGCGTACCGCAGCAACGAAGTGGACGCGATGCATCCGATGACCCGCGCTCTGGATGCTGTAAAAGAAGCCGGGGGACGTCTGTCCAGCCTGTCCCTTGCCCCATTGGGTATGTCGGATATCGCCAGCCTGATTGCAGATACGCTACACGCCGACGCATCACGACTGATCGACCTAGCGCAACTTGTGGTACAAAAAACGCAGGGTAATCCTCTATTCGTGCGTCAGTTCCTTACGGATCTGCACCATGAAAAACTGATCACCCAGCAATCCGAGTCAAACGGTGAACCCGCGAAATGGGTTTGGGACATCCAGGCGATCCGCGCTGCCAAAATAACCGACAACGTGGTTGATCTGTTGCTTGAAAAACTGCGGCGCCTTCAACAGGATACGCAGAACGTCCTGCAAATTGCGGCCTGTATTGGCAACCGTTTCGATATTGAAACACTGGCACTGATCCTCAAGATCGAACCTCAACAAGCATTTGAATGTCTGTTGCCCGCGATTAGGGAAGAGATGATTCAGCCATTGTCCGATCTTGTGGTGACGGAAATGGACAACGCGCTGTCGCCGCTTGTCGTTCGGGATTTCGCATTTCAGCACGACAGAGTGCAACAGGCGGCGTATGGCCTAATCGAAACAGACGGCCACAGCAGCGTGCACCTTGCAATCGGACGCCAACTGAGAGCCCGGCTTACGGAAGATGAAATAAACGACCGTATCTTCGAGGTGGTGGATCAGTTGAATATCGGCCGGGACGATATGGAGGACCGAGCAGAACAGCTTGATCTTGCCCATCTTGACCTGATCGCCGCCCGCAAGGCCTTTGACTCGGCCGCTTACGGTGCCGCGCTGTCTTTCGTGAACACCGCCTCAGAGCTTTTGGGGTCGGACGGCTGGCACCAGAATTACGAGTTGATGTTCGAGGCCCAAAACCTGTCAGCATCTCTGGAATATCTAACTGGTAATTTCGAACGTTGCACCGAAATCGTTAACGCAACCCTTGAACATGCGCGCACCGACCTAGAGAAAGCCGAGATCTACTTTACACGGATCGCCCAGCACACCCTTTTGATGGAGTTCGACGAAGCCATCAATGCAGGGATAAAAGCGCTGGAGCTTGTCGGGGTTCAGATGAGCCTCGAGAACCTCGAAGAAGCTGGGCAAAACGCTATCGGTCAGGCAGCCGGTATGCTGGGCGAAGGCAACCCTGCAGATCTTTTCGGAAACCCGGACGTGGACAGCCCCGAAATCGCGCTGGCCCAACGTTGTTTGCGGCATTTGACCATTGCGGCCTTCCTGAACAGGCAGGAACTTTTCCCACAGATCGTCGGCACCTCGGTTCAACTGTCGCTCAAGCATGGCAACGCACCGGAATCCGCGTTGTTCTTTGCCAATTTTGGCCTGATCATCGGTGCATTCATGGGCAAGTACCGCGAAGGCCTGGCCTTTGGGGAATTGGCCCTGCGGTTGTGTGACAAGTTCGGAGCGCGTGCGCCGACTGCAACCGTTTGCCTGGTCACAGGTGTCGAGTTGATCCCGTGGGTCCAACATGTTCGCAATGCGATTCCGGTGATCGAACGAGGCTATCGCGAGGGAATGAACTCGGGCGATATCTTGTGGGCCGGTTATCTGGTCATGTACCGGGTCGTGATAGACAGTTTTGCCGGCAAACCGCTGGACCAGGTTCTGGATGCGATGCCCGCGCAACTGGACGCTCTGCACAAAGCCCAGAACCATGGGGCAGCCGCAGGTATCAACGCCTATCGTCTGGGGCTTTCGACCCTGGCCGGGCGCACGCAATCCAGTGCCGATTTCTCCATTGACGACCTGGATGAAGCCGCGTTTCTGTCAGCATGCGAGCAGAACCAGATGTCCATGGCCATCTGTTTCTATCGGATTTTGAAAGCTCAGGCTCTGTATGTCTTTGGACGCCCTCATGACGCACTGCTCGAGACAAAACTCGTCGAGCCCCTTCTGAGCTTTGTGATCAACCATCCTTGTCTTGCCGATCACCTGCTTTATCAGTCTCTGTCCATTGCGGCTATTCTGCAGCACGGTGACCCCGACCCGGATCTCAGAGCCCAGCTTGATGCAAATCTTGAAAGGTTGGGCCAATGGGCTGAGTCCGGCCCAGATAACTTTGAAGCCAAACGCCTAATGGTCGCTGCTGAAGCCGCACGTCTGGATGGCAAAGATGTCGAAGTCCTCGATCTGTTTGACGGGGCTATTGAGGCGGCTCAAAAAGGTCGGTTCCTTCAAGACGAAGCGTTGGCCTGCGAACTGGCCGCGCGGTACATCATAACCCCACGACCGAATGCCCGGATCGGGATGATGTATCTGCGGGATGCACGACATGCCTACCGCCTTTGGGGGGCTCAACGCAAGGTCGAAGAGCTTGAGCTGGAGTTCCCGCAACTGCTTGCCGAACATCGCGAGCGTCGCGCCACCAGCCAGCCTGTGACAGAAAGCATTTCTGCGAGTACGCAAGTCGCGACCAATCACTTGCTTGGGCAAGATCTTGACCTGAACACCTTACTTAAGGCCGCGCAAACCATTTCAGCCGAAGTGGTTGTGGGGCGCCTATTGGATCGGCTGCTTGGAATTCTGATCGAGAACGCCGGTGCGCAGCGCGGCGTTCTATTACTGGCGCGCGGGGACGATCTGGTGATCGAAACCGAGGTTAGCGTCATATCCGACGGAACTGGCGTTCAGGAACCCGTTCGGCTCGACTCGGTTGAAGGCGCACGTTTGGTCCCGGCCAGCGTGATCAACTATACGGCGCGTACGCATGATGTTGTCCTCGTGGACGACGCTCAGATTGATGAGCGGTTCATGGTGGACGCCTATGTCCAGGAAAACGAAACACGTTCGGTTCTGTGTCAGCCGATCCTGCACCAGAACGAACTGATCGGCCTTGTATTTCTGGAAAACAATCTGGTCAGTGCAGCGTTTAAACCTGAACGCGCTCATTTGCTTTCACTGCTTTCGGGTCAGATTGCGGTATCTATGCGCAATGCCGAGATCGTTGAACATCTCGAAGACAAAGTCCGCGAGCGCACCGAACAACTTGAGGTTCACGCCAAGTTCTTAGAACAGACCTTTGGCCAGTTTCTGGCCAGCGAAGTCGTCGATCAACTGTTGAAATCTGCGGACGGGATCGACTTTAGCGGTAAGAAAACGACGGTCACGGTGTTGATGTCAGACCTGCGGGGTTTCTCGACCTTGTCCGACACACTGCCGCCAGAAAACATCGTGGCTATGCTGAACAGCTATCTCAGTGAGATGACAAACGTCATTCAGAAATACAACGGCACGATTGATGCCTTTATCGGTGATGCAATCCTTGTGGTGTTTGGCGCCCCCCTGCAAAGACCCGACGACACTGAACGCGCCCTGGCCTGTGCTTTGGAAATGCAGCAGCGGATGGTGCGGGTGAACGAGTGGAACACCGCGAATGGTTTTCCTGAAATCGAGATGGGAATCGGGGTGAACACAGGTGAAGTTGTGGTCGGAAACATCGGCTCGGACAAGCGCGCAAAATACAGTGTTGTCGGTAGCACGACCAATCTGGCGGCGCGGATCGAAAGCTATACTGTCGGTGGGCAAATTCTGATTGCAGATGAGACACTCAAGTCGTCAAGAGCGCCTCTGGAACTTGGCAGCAAGCGCACAGTCGAACCCAAGGGTGCTGGCAAGCCGCTGGTGCTGCACGAACTTTTTGGCGTGGGTGGAACTTACGACATCAGCCTGTCCGCTCAACCGGTCGAATTGGTCGAGATAAATCCACCTCTACCCGTTCACTTTAGGACCGTCGTTGGCAAGCAAGTCGTTGGCGACACCCAAGAGGGCAAGCTTTTTAAACTGTCCCCGTCGGAAGCCTGTATTATGACGACAGAGGCACCCAGCCCCCTTACGGATCTGCAAATTCAAATCACGCAAGCAAACGGTTCTACCGAACCCCTGACGGTGTTTGCGAAAGTACTGGATCAAAACGATCAGGACGGATGCTTTACCGTTCGCTTTACAGCCGTACCCCCTGACGTTCGAGCGTCTCTTCAGAAGTTCGCTTAGGAGACCTAAACCACAACGCTTCGCTTTCAATTGTGTTGGCGCGACAAAACAAGTCTTCACTGGCAAAAGACTCGTTGAGTTTCCACCCAGACGAATGCGAGGCATTGTTTTGTGTGTGATCCAGCCCCCGTTTCACCGGACAACTAAGCGGTATTGGTTTTTGGCTCTTGTGAACTTGCGCGGCGGTTTCCACTGCAGGTCGCTGTGCGGGTGGTTTCCGCTTTGATCTTGGGATCCAATTTCCCATCAATTAGAGGACGCTTGAAGCGCCGGGGCCTGCTCATCACTAAGCGAGTCAAAATTGAATGCCGATATACGCGTTCGCCACGTGGCAGATCAGCAGGAACAGGCGCCTTCGGCGTCTGATCTGCAATTCAGCCCTGATTTTCCCAAAAGAGAAGTCAGGATCATTGAAATCGGTTTAGGTGCTTGATGAAGGAAGTGAGGCGAAAATGGCAAGGTTCTGTCGCTGGTGGCAGAACTATGTGTCGCCTGACAAGGACACAAATGGCGGACCGAGGAGCAACTATACACTTTATATGACTTTTTGTTAAAAATTTATAAAATCTTAGAAGCTAAAATGCATACCACTAAACATACCACACTAATCATTGGAACTGGCGCTGCAAAG
The DNA here is from genome assembly GCF_040371315.1 of Ruegeria sp. HU-ET01832. Classification (NCBI taxonomy): domain Bacteria; kingdom Pseudomonadati; phylum Pseudomonadota; class Alphaproteobacteria; order Rhodobacterales; family Roseobacteraceae; genus Ruegeria; species Ruegeria sp. HU-ET01832. Next base: position 766,537 of record NZ_BAABWL010000002.1, on the reverse strand, counting down.
CCTCAGGTTCGAGCATGACGGAACGACCGGTAACTAAGAATAGCAGACACTCAAACAAAGTGCAGTGAACGTCTTCTTCGAGCCAAAGCGAACACTCGCTCAAACTTGATTTGGGGGCCATTATTATCCCAAAACCATCTATTTGACTGACCGGTTGCCAGAATCGCAGTCATAGGTGATCCTTCAAGAAATCGAAGGATCGCAATATGTTTAGGTTTCTATTAATTGCATTCGGTGTTTGCGTATCTACTTTCGCGTTAGCGCAAGAGTCGTCCGAAGATGTGGCGGGAAAAGATGATACCCCTGCAACCTCGTCCAGCCTGCTAACTGATGCTGAGTTGCAGACATTGGTCGCCCCGGTTGCTCTTTATCCCGACACGTTACTCATACAGATATTTGTGGCGGCCACCCAGCCATTGGAAATTGTTAAGGCTGAGCGGTATTTGCTGGATAACGCCGACCGCGACCCCGTTGAACTTGAGCCGGAAATCGAAGCAATGGGATGGGATCCTTCTGTCAGCGTATTGGCGACGGCGTTTCCCGAAGTTGTTGGGCAGATGGCCACCCATATCGACTGGACCGAGACAGTCGGCACAGCCATGTTGGCCCAGTCCGATGATGTGATGGATGCCGTGCAGGTCATGCGGGATCAGGCAATTGACAGCGGCGCTCTTGTTTCAGGTCCCGAGCAAACTGTCGAAGTGTCTGACGACGACACAGTAGTAATTACACCGACAGAACCCGAAACGGTATACGTCCCACAATACAATCCCGAGACGGTTTATACTGGCCCGTCAACCGGGGATGTTGTGGGCGCAGCACTACTAACGTTTGGCGCCGTTGCCCTGATCGACGAAATTTTTGACGACGACGATGATTGGTATGACTACTGGGGGTGCCGAAATTGCGGTGGCTGGGGCGGTGGTCCTATTTACAGAAATCCAAACATCGACATAGACGTCGATGGCAACGTCAATATCGGCAATGATATAGATTTAGGTGACCGAACGGATATCGGATGGAACCCCGATCCTGACCGGCAACAGGAGGCCCGGAACAAAATAGCGGATCATAAAAGACCTGAAGGTGGCCGCGGCGACTTGCCGGTTAGCCGTCCTGACGGTCGCACGGATGAGCTGCGTGCAAAGTTGAGCCGAGAATCTGGTGCTGCAGATATCAGCCGGGACCGCGGGGCGGCAGCAGCTGCGGTCGGTGCCGGTGCAGGGGCTGTAGCAGGCGGGGCACTAGCGAACCGGGGAAACGCTAATCGGGACAAGGCCGCTGCAAAGCAACAGGCCATTGATCGTACCAAACGTCCAGATTCAGCGAAAAAGCCAGTCGCACAAAGACCGCAGACCGCCAAGAAGCCGCAGGCGAAGAAAGCCGCATCGACGCAGCGCAAGCCCGCGGCATCCAAAGGGCAAGCGATGAAGAAAAAGGCGTCCGGCAGCAGAACTCAAAGCGCGTCCAAGCGTGGACACGCCGCTAAAGGCAAGCGGAGACGGTAAGATGCGTAGATCAGTATTTTCAATTTTGTTGCTTGCCGCGACCACCAGCCCGGCTCTCTCTGAAGGAGCCAGATTTGATACGCCGCAAACCGCACTGGATGCTTTTGTTGATGCGTTGAAGGCTAATGATCAGAGCAAGCTGATCGAAATTTTCGGGCCTGAAGCCGAAGATCTGGTTGGAACGGGTGATCCGGCGGAAGATCAAGAAAGAAGGCAGGAAATGCTTGGCATGTATGCAGAGGGGTATCGTTTCCGGCCTGAGGACGATGGCGTTGTACTTCTTCTGGGTGAAGACGGTTGGCCTTTCCCTATCCCAATTCTGCGAAAAGATGACGGTTGGCGCTTTGACCTGGAGGCTGGTATCGAGGAACTTTCAGCTCGTGAAATAGGCTTGAATGAGTTGGAAGTGATCGAATTGCTTGAGGCCTATGTTGACCTGCAGGCAGCTTTCCGGCTTGTGGACCATAACGGGAATGGCGTTATGGAATTCGCTCAGACGATCATTTCTGATCCCGAAGAGCAAAACGGACTATTCTGGCCCGGTAAAGACAGCTTTGTCGGTGCAGCTCTCGCCCGCGCTGCAGCTTCGGGGTGGAGTGACGGTCAGGCTGACTATGAAGCCGAGCCGTTTCTTGGCTATTATTACACAATCCTGCAAGAGCAGGGTCCTAACGCTCCTGGGGGTGCCTACCCTTATTTCGTCGGGGATCACTTCGTTGCAGGACATGCCTTGCTGGCAATACCGGCAGACTACGGAGAAACTGGTGTCCATTCCTTTCTGGTTGGCGAAAACGGCATAGTCTACGAGGCAGATTTTGGCCCTGAAACACTCAGTATTGCTGCTGAAATTACTGCCTATGATCCAGACACTAATTGGTCACCGGTGGAATAATGTTTGGATTGATAGTGGCGCTTAAGCTCTGCTGCTTTGCTGAGGCCACTATTTGCGGATCGTGTAACGAGCTTCAATTCGATGGTTACGTGTACCCGAACAGGTTCAGCCTGGATCGCTCTTGCAACACACATTGTGACTTCGAGCAAATTGTCCATCTTACGGTTTGATCCATTCTTCTGCCTTAACACGTTTAAACTGAATGATCGGATAGTTCGCAGAGCGGTCTTTCATCTGAAATTGCCGAATGACTGCTGTGAGCCCAGAACAGACGAAGTGATTTTTTAGTCTTAACCTGATATCACTCATCCCTGGGTGTGTACCAAATTGGTGATGTGTAGGCCCGCTCCTGTATCGAGTGCGGTGCTTCGTCTGGGATCTCCGTTCCGAACACCTTTGCATCGTATGTCGTCCATCGCGGCGTTGGTATTGCCAGCACTCTGACATAGTAAAACGCGTTTTGCGTTGGGTCGAAGTTCGGGTCTTCCCAATATCCGGTGAGAATTGCCTGGCCGATGTCATTTGTCCAAGACGCGTTTTCTACATCCACCGTATTGCCAACCGGGCCGTCACACGCCGCGTTTAGAAGTTCACGCCCGCCACAAGCAACATCATAAACACGTTCCGACGTTGTGCCGTCACTGTTCAGCCAGCCTTTGACAATCTGAATACGGTCGAGGTTGGCCCCATCGGGGTCACGGAGCGCACGGATGAGAAGGCGCGGAGACCGACCGTCACTATCCGCTGGCAAATCCGCCCCCATCGGGACGCCATTTTCATATCCATACGCGGCAAAATCCGCACGTGGCAGGTCTGTTTCGTCGAATTCAAATCCGGCAAAAACACGAATACGCATGAGCGGCCCCGTGGTCGCATAGACTTCCTTCCGAGCAAAAGCATCCCAAATGGCCTCGCGGGTGTTTTCCCTTGCCCAAACGGCCGCCAAACCCGACGCCGAAGTCTGCCATGCATATTGGGCAACACTCTCGTCCCCGCCAATGCCGCCGACGACTTCTTCAAATCGGATCGGGTCAGCAGTAGGTTCAACAGCCGCGACTTTCCCGAAGAAATTGTCCTCGCCAACCGTGGACAGCGATGTATGAGCATCGGTTGAACCGATCACGCCAAATTTGAATGGGTTTGTCCCTGTTTCCGCCTCGTATCCAAGCCCCCGCCGCAATGCTGCCCGCGCATACTCGCGTGGAAGCATCTCCGGTGTCTTGGGCTCTGGTCCAAGTTGTCCTTTGTCCCACGTTTCGAAGTCAGCAAATTCATCGTCTGGTGACAGCATGGGATGTGCTTCGCCGTCACCTTTCATTTGCGTGATTTCGTAGATCGGTTCCCACTTGGCACGCTGTTTGAAATACTCAACATCGAACGGTTCGCCGGACAAGCGCACTTCGTCGAACATCAACCCGTTGGACAAATTGCCATTGTGCGGGATCGCAAGCAGCTTTTGGCCTGTTGTCTCTTCGGCTTTTTCCATCCATGCCCAAAGGTCTTCGGGGTCGAAGCTATCAAAGTTCGAGAACGGGATGATCTTGTCAGCGCCCTCTTTGCCACCGTTGAATATGACATTCCTGTGCAGGTTGTTCCGCTGTGGGTTTGAGGTCCACTCGAACCCGATAAGCGCGGTAAAAAAACCCGGTTGATTGTGTGCCTCAGCGGCGGAGGTAATGCTGCTCCACGCTGATTGGTAAATCTCCTGATAATCCGCCAATGGGTCTGTGCCAGTGGACTTGGCTTGGCTCCAAATGGACCATGCGCCGACGGGATCACCAGCTTCGACAGCCGCGTTCAGTTGCTGGCCAAACTCCGTGGAGAGCAGCGTGGCATCTTTGGCTGAGAGCAGCGGCGCAAGACCAAGGTTCTCGGCGTGATCGGCAACAACCAGAAAATCCAATGGTCGGCGCAACCTCGCTTCGACACCAGTGCTGGATGTAACGACTTCCCCTTTGGCAAACCTGTATGCTTCATCAGGGCCAAGTACATTGCCGATCATACCGGCATCGGCAGAGTATGATGTATGCAAGTGAGTGTCGCCGAAATAGACCTGATTAGGGAAGTTTTGTTGTGGGTAGGGGGAATATTCTCTGTCGCCAGGTTGAGTGCTTGGGACGTCCTCGGCGTGCGCACCAGCCGCAAGCGCGATAGTCAGAATAGATGCTAAACGGATCATTTCCTAACCTCATATTTTGCTCAAAGTTTACAACGCTCAATACAAGTAACTATGACGCAAAATCTGAACTCTATTCGTCCAGCACAGCAGCCGCTCAATTAAACTCTACGAACGATGGCTGCGACCCCAAAGCGGCGTACACGCAATAACTAAAGCACACACCTGTATCGAAGTCTCAAATAAAAAAGGTGTTTTAGCGTGGTATGCTTGCGAACGTTGAGGTTTCATCAACTTTTTGCAGTTTGACGACGCGCAATCTCCTGTCGAATTAGGCCTATGTGCAAACGTGCATCATATGCTCCCTGGCGGTATGCGAGCGGCAGATTCAGATTTGCAAGGGCGGTGTCCACGTCTTCGATATTTTTGGCGACTTCTTCTACCTCAGTTGAGGTCTGTGCCTTGCTGAGTTCCTCCTCAAGCGCCGTGATACGCTGATAAAAACGCCAAACCCGGCGCTTTTGAAACCACACGTAACTGGACGGGACGATCCGTAAAAACGGTACTAAGAACAACAAAGGCAACAGCAATAACAGTACGCTGCCAAACTGTGCTGCGATCCAATATGGCAAGACGCCATGCAAAAAGTTTGGCCCAGAGTTTATGAGTTCTGTGGCAATTTTGTTCAGTGGTACAGGCGGCGAAGCCGTGTTCGGATACTCGCGCGCACTTTGCAAAATACTAGGTTCGCTATGAATGTTCTTTGCTGCATTCACTAACCTATCGGTTACTGCAGGATGCAGATCGGATGCGGCGATAAGTGAAGCTCGCAATGCTAAGATCTTGACGTCCTCTGGTGGTCTCGGAGGGTCAAGTGTGATTGATCCTGCCGGTACAGTTACCGAATTCGCTCCGGAAAGTTTCAATGCAAGGGCATCGACCAAAGCCATAGGGACGAAAATGATTTCTGGATCAAAAATTGCATCCATAAGGTAAGGTGCATCGAGTGGAGCGACAAACAACGCCGCATCCGCTTCGTTGGCATATAACGCCTTTATCGCATCATTGCCCCCGACGTCGACGAGGTTTATGCCGACATTTTGCAACTCGGCGGCCTCAATTAGCGCTAAAGCGGCGGCGCGAGTACCGGACGCCTTGGTTCCTGCAGCTAAGCGAATGTCTCCCCATTCTCCTGCATTGGCCCCGACGGGACTAGACTTTCCGCGGAACACCACCATGGGTTCAAGAAAAATGGCGCCCAAAGACTGTAAGTTTTCGTCCTGAGGTATTTCCAGGCCACCCTGAACAAATGCGGCATCCACTTCGCCAGAAACAAGTTTCTGAATGTTCTCAACAGACCCCTCGGTTTCAACTAAAATTACCTGAATGCCGTCACGTGCAAGTTCTGCTTTGTAGAGTTGTCCAACTTGCCAATATCCGCCGCCGCTTATACCAGCAGCCAGCTTAATACTGTTGGGCGGTTTCAAGCCAAAGATCAGAAAAACAAGCAACCCGACAAACATAATCGGAAAGAGAATGAAAAGAGCTAAGCGCATTTATTCTCACGTTCAGATGATCGGAACAGATAATTCGTTCTCATTTGATAGCAGTCTTTTTGCCAACGAGAAACCGATCACAGTGGGTGGCACTCGAAGGTTCGAGTTCTTCGGTTCAAGTATCCCTAAAGATTAAGTTGGTAGCGCAAAAAAACCAAGAGCGCTTGAACTAGGTTGAAATCAAAAACTGGCCGTATAGGCAACGGTTTATCCTATCGTAAACCAGAGTTTTAGTATTGTCTTTTTTGTCGCCAACGTCCCGCATCTCGAAAATTGCAAAGTCTTGTTGCGAATGTCCGGTTTAGGCTGTCTGCGGTCCTTCGGTGAAAGCGGGCCAATGGCGGCAAAGTCCGCAGGGCAGTCCCACTCAGACCTGAAAGCAGTCGCTCAAAAACTCAAGAGACGCTGCAACGCAGAGAACGGTTATTTGGAGCCAAAGCAGCCTTCAAATTGAACTGTTTCTCAATTGTAAGCACCGGACGAATACGTCAATTCATAGGAATGGCTGTACAGTTCGAACACAATACCGAATGGATCTTCTACATAGACCATCCGGTAAGGTTTATCGCCCGGGTAGTAGTAACGAATGGGCATCCGCTGCTTTCCCCCCGCCGCTACGATTTTTTTCACCAGACCTTCCACGTCGGGATCTTGGATGCAAAAGTGAAATGTCCCATTGCGCCGGTAGTCTATGTTGTTTTCGGGCGCATAGTTCCCGTCGAACTCGAAAATTTCAATCCCAACGCGGTCCGCAGTCGCCATGTGAGCTATGCGCAGTTTTTTCCATTCTGGTCCAAAGACATCCGTGCACATTACACCAATATCGCTATCATCCTCCAGAACGTCCGTTGGCGGCATGATGACGTAGAAGCCAAATACCTCGGAATAAAATTTTACTGCTTCATCCACGTCCGGCACTGAAAGACCTATGTGAGAAAAGGATCGAGGCGTGTGCGACATTGTTATTCCCTTCAACTGTTGTGGACCAAGGATCAGTTTCAACAAAATGATCTGCAAGTAGAAGTTTGCTTAACAACAGAAAAGTCAAATTGAGTTTGCCAAATTTACGACCATTGCAGGCAAATCGGTTGACCCTTCGGCGTTGATCCACGGGTAGCTATCTGACCGGTATCGAAAGCGATCAAGTCAGCAATGCAGGCGTTGTTTAGCCTGCAGAAAACGTCTTTTTCTTTATTGCGTCTAAAGCCCGCCTTAGCGCGGAAGTTCAAAGTGAAGAGGTGCAAATTACAGTATTGCGCTTCTCAAAGTGCCGAATGCATTCCTAGTTCTGGTATGATTTTTTGCGCCCTAGCGACGACCTATTTCAAATACATTTGGATAAAACCATTTTGACGTTACCACTGAGGAACAGATAATTTTTGATCATGGGCCTGAATTGAGCTTTCGAACATCCCCAATTTTCTATCTCTGAGTTGCGACCGCCGGCAGTTGCACGCGACCCGCGCGCTATGTCCTCAAAATGAAATCCGTCCGCATTGTTCTTCCGTATCCAACTATGAAAATGGAGGCGTGGAGTGTTGCGGATAATTGTGCTTGGCGGCTTGCTCTTGTTAGGCGAACAAGTGCGCGCCGTTGAGCTTGGCGCGAAGTTTGACTCGATCGACGGGGGAACCTTGTCTTTGTCAGATTGGAATGGTCAACCGGTTCTAGTTGTCAATACGGCATCCCAATGCGCGTTCGCCCGTCAATACCAGAGGCTTCAAGACCTTTATGATCGGTATCGCAACCGCGGGCTGGTTGTCGCCGCGGTCCCTAGGGATGACTTCCAGCAAGAACTGGCAACCAACTACGAAGTGCGCAATTTCTGCGAACTGCAATACGGTAGCGATTTTTCAATGAGCGTGATAACACACGTGACTGGCGCTGACGCTCACCTTTTCTTACGGTCCTTGAAAGAGGTGGAAGGATTCGCGCCAAGGTGGAATTTCAACAAGGTCTTGATTGGCCTTGGTGGTACAGCTGTCGAAACATACGGCTCGATCGTTGATCCGCTTTCGGCGTCCATTACCAACGAGATCGAGGAACTCCTGCCATGAAAAACCGCTCCAGCCGGATCACACTGCCCATTCATCACAAAGCGCAAGCACCCAGATGATTGTGCGGGTATGGGACTTGAACCGTTCGTCCAGCAATGGCATCCCAAAAGGAAACCAGTCTCACGTGGGAAATGTCAGATGAAAAACCTTCTTCTAACGTGCTGCTTTGGATTTGTTTTTCTTGGGTTCACTTCGCTTCCGTCGGCCGCCCAGCCTCAGTTAGGCTGGGCGTATCAGGTTGATGGGCTTGCCGCGTTTCAAGGGGATGCGGATTTGAGTGGCGGAGGCAAGTTCTCTGCAAGTCGAGCGTTTCTACGCGCTACCGCACTTTACAATCTAGAAGGCGGAAGCAGCGTTGGGCTTTCCACCAGTTTTGGCAAGCTGGACTATAATTTCAGCCAATCGAACAACCAGCCATGGGAAAACATACGTGACCTTCGCGTAGCTGTTCCTGTCCGGTTTCGTGTGGGGGATACAACAACGGTTTTTGTATCGCCACAGATCAGATGGGACTACCAAAGCGGGGCCTCCTCGTCTGACGGTAGAACCTACGGTGTTTTTGCAGGTATTGCATGGCAACTGAACGAGCGCCTAACGATAGGCCCAGCCTTTGGTGCGTTTTCCGAATTAGACGAAAGCGGTACTGATTTTTTTCCGGCTCTGCTTATCGACTGGGACATAAATGACCGCTGGAATTTCAACACTGGCTCTGGGGTCGGAGCAACGCAAGGTCCCGGATTGTCGCTGAGCTACGCTCTAAATGAGGCTATCGACCTTTCGTTAACCGCACGATCAGAGAGAATTCGTTTCAGGTTGGATGGGGATGGCCTCGCCCCGGATGGGGTGGGTGAAGATAAGAGTATCCCTGTAGTTCTTTCTCTTCGGTACAATCCGAATCCTGGGGTTTCAATGAGCGTGTTTGCGGGCGTAGAATTTGATGGCCGCCTGACTTTAGATGATGCGAATGGAGCAGAAATCAGTCGGCAAAGCTATGACACTGCGCCGTTGGTTGGGCTGGCGTTTAGGGTCAGGTTCTGATCACAGCATCGAGCCAGTTTGCCATATGTGAGCGGAGGTTTTCTCGCGGCTGAGTCTGAACCACCGCTTTGTCCGCAAAGTCGAAGTTGGCTGCTACTTCTTTGAATGGCTGCTCTGCGGACAAAACTGCCGTTCACCGCCGCGCGGCGCTGGGACGTAGCCTGAATATCCGGTTCGCGGACAAGGTGGCCGTTGGTTCCTTAAACAAAACGGCCACCTTGGGTTTAGAGTATGCGGATTTCGCAATGCGGGCAGGATTACGTGTCTTCTCTTCCGTAAGCACAATATCTCAATTGGCACCCTTATTGGATGCTGAAGAGACCGCTACCAATCGAATTTCCATCATATCTTTAGGTCCAGGCGCGGCTTCCAAAACGGGCGGAAGAGTTCAATCTTGGGGCATCGGTTCATCACGACTTTAAGGCCCGCCGCTTCGGCGAGTTGCGCTGCTTTGTCGTCGTACACGCCGATTTGACCCCAAAGAACTTTTGCCCCGATTGCAATGGCCTTCTCGGCAAAGCCATAAAGCTCTTCTTTTGGGCGGAAGACGTCTACCATATCAACTTGCTTGTCGATCTCTTCCAGCGAATGGTAGACCTTGAGCCCTCTAATTTCCGAAACATTCGGGTTAGGATTCACCGGTAGGATATCATAGCCGATTTCACTCAGCTGTCGCAGAACGCCATAGCTGAATTTCGTTTTGTCTGCGCTAGCCCCCACCATTGCAATGGTTTTAACCGACTCCAGGATGTCGGCGAGGTATTTGGGGTCGTAATCGTAGATGCGGTCTATACCTGCCTCGGGCATCGGTTAACCTTCCTTCGGCGTCGCAATGTCAGCCTTGAGTTCGTGGGGTTTGAGAGGGTCGAGAAACGGATTGCGGTACAGCTTGTCATGGCTCTCGACCCCGATCTCAAGCGTGATGTCGGATGTCGGACGCGCGACGCAAAGGATGACATAGCCGTTCGCGATTTGTCGATTATTCAGCGCAACCTGTCGGCGTTGATCGATCGCGCCAGTCTGTAGTTTTGCCGCGCAGGTAATGCAGCCGCCATACTTGCACCCAAAAGGCAAGTCGACGCCCTGTTCTCTCAGCGTTTCCAGAAGTGGACGCCGCGCATCCACAAAGTATTGCGCGCCATCTCTGTTCGCGATCGTCACGGTATACATAGTCATAGCCAGATGTCGCTTGTGCAATCACCGCCCGGATACCGGCTCTCGTGACAGCGCGATGGACCATTCGGTTCTTTGCCAAAGTCCACTATGAAGTCCTCGTTGATCTTCATACCGCCGTTTTCAGGGTCGCAATCGATCATCACCATAACCCCGCCCTTTTCGCGGATCTCGGGATAGAACTGATTATCCCAAGTCGAGAACAGCGAGGTCGTGACATAAAGCCTTCGTCCGTCGAGAGAGAGCTGGAACATTTGCGGACCACCCGCGACCTCAACCCCGTTAACGATCGGAGCTTTACCCAAAAGGCCCCCCATAAACACTTGGCCGGTCAGCTTGGGATTATGCGGGTCGGTGATGTCATACTGGCGCATATCTCCATGCAGCCAATTGTTCAGGTACAAGTATTTGTCGTCCATCGAGATCAGGATCGCCGACATAACCCCCGGCAACGGGATCGGCCATTCGCGGTGCATCTCGTTTTCCACGTCGATGATCTTTTCCCACCGCCACTTTTTAGCATCGTCTTGCCACCAATGGATCACATTGGTCGAAAGAGCTGCGCCACAGAACCCATGCGTGCTGTCGGGGTCATGGTGGAACTTGACTTCCAGTGGCAACAGTCCGTCTTCACCCAAATAGAAGCTTTCGACTGGTTCGCGCTTTTCAAAATCCCAAAAATGCAGCTCCCGCCCATATTTCAGATGGCCCACTTCTTCCAGATCGAAGCCTGGCATGAAGGTATTGGGCGCAGCCCATTCGGAACTGACCATCACGTTGTGGCGTGGTTGGTACCAGAAATCGTAGCCAAACTTGATATCGCCCATCGAGGTTTCCCAGCGACCGACGATGTTGAACTCTTTGTCGAGATGCAGATAGCCTCCAGGAGCCTCACCCTTGGCATTTCCAAGGAAGGAAATGATGATTTCCGAGCCCAAACAGTGCACCGTATGCGGGCCCGATAGATCTGCCTTGGCCTTGATTTCGGCCCCGTCGATGATCTTATGCAACCGCGGCGTACGCGGGTCAGTGGCTGTATCAACGATGTGAAGGTTGTTAGAGCGTACGCCCGGCAGGATCAGGTATTTGCGGGACATCGAGCCGTCGTCGTGACAGGACGAACAGGCGTTCCACCCCATGTGGTGAAGCTCGTCCCCAATCCCCGGCATTTCCAGCCTATGGATTACCTGGGAATAGGTCGGGCTGTCAGGGTCGACATCCACTGTAGCAAGGTAATCAGGTTTCTGGATCCCTGTCCCAGTGTAGATGGCGATCGTGTAGAGTAGCTTTTCTCGGGGGGCTTTGATGGCTTCTTGCGGACTCTTGAAGCCCGGCCCACAGCATTGTCCATCCATCGAGTGCTCCTCCCTTGATTCCCTAAATTGTATCGTATATCGAAAATTTAGTTATCATAAAGTGAGAAAAATGCATCTCGAACGATTAGCGCTAATTTTGGAAATCGTTGGTCAAAAAGGACGTGCGTCCGTAGCGGATATCTGCGCCCAGTCCGATATACCTAAACCGACGGCCTACAGGCTGGTTCAAGACCTTGTTTCATCCGGCCTCCTTGAATCACCAACCCGAGGTGAGTTCGCGATTGGGAACAGGCTAAAGCGTATCACGTTGAGCGATCACTCTGATCCCGCTCTTTTGCAAGTGATTGCGCCTCTCCTCTCTGGTGCCGCGAATGACTACGGCGCTGCGTTTTTCTTGTCTCGGCTACGGGGCCATTGGGTTGAGATTATTCATGTGGAGACACCGCAGACGGGCGTGTCTTTTCTTCATCCAGGTATGGGCAAACGACCAATGCATGCGTGCTCTTGCGCCAAGGCAATCGCCGCCGTGTCCCCAGAGCTGCTGTCTCAAGACCGATTGGATGGGCAGCTTAAGCGGTACACAGATCGCACGATTACAGACCCTAAGGATCTGGCCGCGGAACTCGATGTCATTCGAGCCAAAGGGTATGCCGAATGTGTTGAAGAGCTCGAGCGCGGGATCAGTTCTGTCGCAACAACGCTGACTAAGACAGGTGTTGGTGCAACGCTTTCAATCGGCGCTACGGCGTCTCTTCGGGTGTTTACACCTTCGAAGCGAGAAAAGATTGGGCATACACTTACCACAATGTCACACGAACTTGCACGCGCGCTAGGATGGCGTGAAGCAGATAAAGAAAGGATACCCGCTTAGGTTCATGGGTATCGCAGTGCTGTAGGTTAACGCCATTCAGCAGGACAGGTGTGTTTTGCGACCTTCGCCGCTTTTAGGTCAATGAGGGAGACAAATATGGACGATGCAATGTTTGGCGGGTTCTTCGTAATCAACGTAAAGCCCGAGTTTCGGCAGTCCTTTTTGGAGGCCAGCATCTTCCAAGCGCAAAATGTTGTCAGTGAAGAACCCGAAGTTTTCCAGCTTCAAATTATGGTGGATGAGACAAATCCAAATCGTTTCTATTTCTACGAAGTGTTCAGGAACGAAGCTGCAGTTCAGGATTATTGGGACTCTGAAACTTTCAACAACTGGTTAGACACAGTCCATAAGATGCTGGATGGCGAGATTGAACTTGTTGCCAGGATGCGCTCGCTTTTTCCGACGCCAAAAGGTTTCGAAGCGCAAAAAGCAAGCCTGCTACTATGGTAAAATTGACCGACGTTTGAGGCTATCGCCGGTGCGAGAAAATTATGGATTTAGGTGCTGGACCGCGTTGGGCTCGAACCAGTCTTTCGCTGTGTAGTGCATCAATTACCGCAGCGCGGGGCAAAGCTACGGATAAGTCAGTTCGTTAGGATTTGTGATGACGGCCCAAACCTGCCGTTGAACAAGCTGCGCGCGCGGCACTACGGCTTCACCATCGCGGTCACTCAACAGCCAACCGGAATACAGCGGGGGCAGTCCACCATCCAGAAATTCGCTGCCGGCGCGCAGTTCTTACGCCACAAGAGGTTAGGCGCGCCTGTTCGTTGGATAACTTACTGGTTCTTCCATCCTTCAATCAGCCTGACCGCTGCCTCGGCGTAGCTCCGCGGAAACTGATCCGAGGTTCGAGCTTTCATGATCGTATGAAGGCCCAGCAAAAGACCTATCAGCACCCGTGCGGCCTCATCCGGATCGACCTCGGAACGGATGGCCCCGTCAGCCTTTGCTCGCCTCAGTATCGTCGCAAACCGCCCCTCCAGTGCGGTCAGGTACCGCTCGATTCGCGCGTTGACCTCTGGGTCAGAGCGATCGAATGAACTGATCGAATTAAAGGCAAGACACCCGGCATCCTCAATCTTTGGCATCCGCTCGGTTGACGCGATGCCCCGAAACCAACCAGCCAGATCATCCAGCGAATAGGTTTCGGGATCAGGGAAATGTCGGGCCTCGGCATTGTCCAGATAAGTATCAAGGGTCTTTAGGAAAAACTTCTCCTTCCCACCATAGGTGGTTTGCAGTGTGAACCGGGTCAGCCCCGTCTCCTGCTCAAGCTCCCGCGTGCTGGCACCGTGGTATCCGCGCCGCCAGAACAGGTCCAGCGCCCCTGCCACCGCACTGTCGTGATCCGTCTTCCGTTTGCGCGCCACAGATTTCTCCTTGCATTTTCTATCCGGGTGGATAGTAATTTGTTCCTATCCACATGGATAGCATCGTAGACGCACGGCGGCAAATACCGTGCGACCCAGCTGAAACGGAGACCTGTCATGACCGCCATTGACCCGACAACCGGGGCCACAAAGCCCGTCACTTTGCGCGTGATCTTCATCCTGAACGCGCTGAAAATCCTGCTGGCCTTTGGCTTCTTCGCCGCCTTCAAGTTCTACGGCCTGCAGGTCGGAGAGCTGGTCGGCCCACAGGCCGCCAGCCTGATGCTCTATACGATGCTGGGGTACATGTTGACATTTTCCTGCATCGTTGCGTCCATCCTCAAACGCAGCCTGATCGGTATTCGCGCTGCGACTGCCATTGATTTTCTGGTCTCGATCCCTGCCACCTCGGTCATCGGCTTTGTCATCGCGATCATCAGCATGGGCCTGACCTTCACCGCATCTGTCCGCGCGTATTTTTCGCATCGCGGCTGAGAAAAGCGCTCCGATGGTTCACCCAAACAAGATCGAAGGGCAATGTGTCTGCGGCGCAGTGCGCTATCGAGTGCAGGACGACATGGCCGCCTTCAAACTCTGCTATTGCAACTTTTGCAAGAAGGCCTCGGGCTCGGCCCATGTTGCGAATGCGTTCACCTCGCCCGACCGGATCGAATGGCTGGAAGGCCAAGAGCAATTTACATCTTTCGATGTGCCCAATTCCCAAGTTCGTCGGGTGTTTTGCCGAAACTGCGGGACGACGCTGCCATTCGAGACACGGAACGGCAAGTTCCAGGCTGTCCCCTTGGCAGCCTGTCACGCCCGCCGTCCCAACCCGGTAAAGCGATTGTCGGCTGGGCGTCCCGCCCCGCATGGTATGATGAGGCGCTGGGTTTGATCGAAGAAACGCATAATGCTGAAAGGGCGGCTCAATGAGTACCGAACAAGAGATCTCACCCGACTTCCCGTTTGAATCGAAGTATGTCAAGGTGGATGGGCAGCGCATCCACTATGTCAACGAAGGCGAAGGCGCGCCCGTTCTATTTCTGCACGGCAATCCGACCTCATCCTATCTTTGGCGCAACATCATCCCCTACGCCGCCCGGCAGAACCGCGCTATCGCAATGGATCTGATCGGTATGGGCAAGTCGGATAAGCCGGATATTCCCTACCGCTTTGTCGACCACGTTCCCTACGTTGACGGGTTCATCAAGGCGTTGGGACTGAAAGACGTGACGCTCGTCATTCATGATTGGGGCTCCGCATTGGGGTTCCATCATGCGCACCGGCATCCTGAGAACATACGCGGCATTGCCTTCATGGAAGGTGTCGTGCGTCCAATGACCTGGGCCGGATTTCCGCCAGATTTCCGCGCCGGGTTTCGCATGATGCGGACGCCCGGTCTTGGGTGGCTGATGATCTCGGGGCTGAATATGTTCGTCGAAAAAATTCTGCCAAGTGCCATCGTGCGTGATCTGACACCGCAAGAAATGTCGCAGTATCGTGCGCCTTTTCCCACAGCGCGCAGCCGCAAGCCGGTTCGTATGTGGCCTTGCGAAATTCCGATCGATGGTACGCCTTCTGACGTTCATGAGATCGTCAGCGCCTATAGCCGCTGGCTGGGTGACACAGAAACCCCGATGCTGATGTTCCACGCCACGCCCGGAGGCACCATCGGGCCTAAAGAGGTCGAATGGTGCCGTCAGACCATCCAGAATCTGGAAGTGGTGGATATCGGGAAAGGTATTCATTTCCTGCAGGAGGATAACCCCCATCTGATCGGAGAAAAACTGGAGGAGTGGTTGGCACGACTGCTCACATAAACCAGTGCTGCGACGTGTAGCGGTTGAGCCGTATACATAAATCGGGTTTCCTGATTGTATGCTTTGACAATTATCCAGCGCGTTCAAAGGCCAAGCACCGGAGGGAAACACTGTTGAATCTGATGATCCCGATACCCTTGATACTGGCGGCTGTACTGCCCGCATTTCTGGACCGGTGCTCCGGATCCGATACCAGCGTTGCTTTGGGCGTATTGGCGCGCGACCGGGTGGCCTTGACCGCGACGGCCAGCGAAATCGTCGTCGAATTACCGGTTGCAGAGGGAACTGTGGTCAAGGCAGGCGACACGCTGGTTCAGCTTGACCCCACCCTGCAAAGCGCAAAGCTGGCACTGGCGCAGGCTGAGCTGGAAAAGGCGCAGGCCACGCTTCTGAAACTGCAGGTGGGGCCGCGTGAGGAGGAGATTGCGATAGCCGAAGCCAAAGTCGCGGGCGCTGTTGCACGCCTTGCCGATGCCGAAGCCATTTATGACCGAAACGCCAGACTGGTCGAGAACTCGGTCGTGACCGAAGCGCAGGTGGCAAATGATCTGGCCCTGCGCGATTCTGCCCGGGCAGAACTGGCCAGCGCTCAGCAATCGCTGAAAGAGCTGCAGAACGGCACCCGCCCCGAAGACCTTGCGGTTGCCGAAGCCAACGTACGGGCCGCCGAAGCGATGGTTTCCGCCGAGCAAACCGTTTTGGACGACTTGACGGTTACAGCTACCCGCGACGGCGTGCTGGATTCCCTGCCGTGGAATTTGGGCGAACGCGTAACATCCGGTAGCCCGGTGGCCGTGATGGTCACAGGCCAGACGCCTTACGCGCGCGTCTATGTTCCGGAGCCGCATCGCGTCAATCTGAAACCCGGCGACACGCTGGAAGTGCGCGTTGACGGGCTAGCCGATCCGTTGGACGGCGTGATCCGCTGGATAAGCGACGACGCTTCTTTCACGCCATATTACGGATTGAACCAGGATGACCGAACCCGGCTTGTCTATTTGGCCGAGATTGACCTGCCCACTGCAACACCGGACCTGCCCGCCGGTGTGCCAGTGCAGGTTCCCATGCCATGAACGATGTCGTCGTCTCAACGCAGGGTCTGACCCGTCGGTTTGGGGAAAACACCGCAGTCAACAATCTGGACCTTGAGATCAGAACGGGCCAGATTTACGGGTTTCTCGGCCCCAATGGCTGCGGCAAGACCACGACCATGCGGATGCTGACCGGCTTGCTGACCCCCAGTCGTGGGGCGATCTCGGTATTGGGTAGGTCGATGCCCGAGGCAGCAGAGCCGCTTAAGAACGAGATCGGCTATATGACTCAAATTTTCTCGTATTACCGCGATCTGACAGTGCTGGAAAATCTCCGCTTCGCAGCGGAAATCTATGGCATTCCAGCGAAATCGGCCGCAAGCCGGATCGACGAGCTGCTACATACCTACGACCTGACGATGAACGTCCATCAGCTCAGTGGCAGCATGAGCGGCGGACAACGACAAAAGCTGGCGCTTGCGGCCACTGTGATGCACCGACCGAAACTGCTGTTTCTGGACGAACCGACCTCGGCCGTTGATCCCGAAACCCGCCGCACCTTCTGGGAGCAACTGTTCGATCTGGTCGATCAGGGCGCGACCATGATTGTATCCACCCATTTCATGGACGAGGCAGAGCGTTGCCACCGGCTAGCGATCCTGCAGCATGGCGTCAAAAAGGCAGACGGGTCTCCGCGTCAGTTGATGGATGATTTGCAGGCCGATGTTGTCGAAGTTGAGGGTCCCGACCTGCGAAAGGTCAAACACGCGTTGGACGGCAAGCCCAAGGTGCTTTCGACAGCACAAGTGGGTTCGCGGCTGCGTGTGCTTGTCGACAAGTCCGAGACTCAGCCTGCGGAAATGCTGCAAAAGCAGCTTGTTGGGTTTCCGGACCTGTCGCTTACGCCGCAACGCCCAAATCTGGAAGACGTCTTCGTCAGTGCAACACGGGAGCATGAACCGTGATCTCTGCGCGCCGCATAGTCGCCGTGCTAAAGAAAGAGCTATTGCAACTGCGGCGGGACCGGATGACTTTCGCCATGGTCATCATGATCCCGCTAATCCAACTGCTGTTGTTTGGCTACGCGATCAACACCAACTTGCGTCACGTGCCCGTCGCGCTGGTAGATGAATCCAGAACCGAGCTGTCTCGCACGCTGGCGCAAATCGTTCAGGCCACGCAGGTCGTCACCATCACCGAAGAACTGACCACCCCTCAAGAAGCTGAGCGCGCGATCACCGAATCCCGCGTGCGTGCCGCGCTGATCATACCTCAAGACGTCAGCCAACGCCTTGCCCGCAGCCCGTCCGTAGGGCTGAGCCTGCCCAACGCAACGGTTCAGACCAGCAGCCGGCCTGTTGCCCATTGGATCGTAGATGGCTCAGACACGATGGTCGCCAGCGCAATTAAATCTCTGCGAACGATGCCCTTGACCGAATTGCTGAAACAGCCTCCAAACCGGCAAGTACCGACGTTCGAAGTCACGCTCTACTTCAACCCTGAACAGCGATCGGCGGTTAATATCGTGCCGGGCCTTGTCGGTGTCATACTGACTATGACGATGATCCTGTTCACCTCGGCCGCCATCGTCCGCGAGCGCGAGCGCGGCAATATGGAGATGCTGATCAACACCCCGATCAAATCGATCGAGCTGATGGTTGGCAAAATCATCCCCTACATCTTTCTGGGTTTGATACAGGTCGCAATTATCCTTGGCCTTGGTCACTTCCTGTTCGATGTTCCGATCAATGGCGGGCTGGGCGTTTTGCTGGTGGTGACATTGCTGTTCATCATTGCCAGCCTGTCACTTGGGCTGGTGATCTCTACTCTTGCGCAGAATCAATTGCAGTCGATGCAGATGACCATCTTCGTCCTACTTCCCTCGATCCTGATGTCGGGTTTCATGTTCCCTTTCGACGGCATGCCAAAACCCGTCCAGGTGATTGCCCAGATCCTGCCGGCAACCCATTTCATGGACATGATCCGCGGCGTGGTCCTACGTGACGCCTCGCTCTACGAGTTGCGCTGGGGTATTCTCTGGATGATCGGATTTGCGGTATTCGGATTGTTGGCGGCCACTCTAAGATTCAATAAACGGTTGGGTTGAAGACGGCTGGGCCCGGAATACTGAGAAAATAGACTTCTGTTACGACCTGTACCCAAGACATTGCAAAGTCAGCTTTCTGCGCACTGCTGCGATTGGGGCATCGCGCAGCATCGGTCAAAGTGGGCTCGGTGCAGACATCCGACTAGTTCTGTCGAATGACTACTTTGTGTCGGTTACCAGCCCTTGCCCAATCAATGGATCAGCTTCTGCAGCGTCTTGTCTGTTCGGATAAATTCATTGATGGTCTTGCGCAGTTCCTCAGCTTCTCTGGACCTTTGTCCATGTCGCCAGGACAGATGGTCAGGTCCTGATGCATGCCCGCCGCCTGCACCAAGAATTCGGCAAACACGCCAGCCTCGAACCGCCGGAGCTTTGCACCGCTTGCCGGTGGACTGTGCCGTTGCTGTGCACTTGGGTGCATCATTGAGTCTTTTCGTAGGGTCCATGAGGTTGGCGTCACTTTTTGTCATCCGACCGCCCCCGTTTTGGACATTGCCTACGATACTTTAGAAAAACAACGTGTTGTGGCGGAAAAAGTAACGGCGCAGCCTGCTCCGCCGAACTTGTTTTTGGGCCAGCGGGATTTGGACGAGCCAAACGCCTCTAGCCATCAGGGGTAAGGTGCTGGATGAAGGAAGTGAGGCGAAAATGGTAAGGTTCTGTCGCTGGTGGCAGAAATATGTGTCGCTTCACAAAGACTATGGAACGTCACTAATTTCTGACTCAATCGACGCACAAAAACCCAATAAATGGGGAAATCACGTCATTCAATTCCGACCCAAACGTCAAGCATTTCTGACCCAATACCGGTAGCCGCCATTCATTGCAGCTACGGCCAAAGTCTGTTGAGAGCCCACTTTGGCCGGTGCTGCGCGTTGCCCCAATGACAGCAATGCGCAGAAAGCAGACTTTGCGTCGACAACCATGCGACGCGTTTCATCAGTATCTGATCAGAGTATCCACTATCGCTTGCCGCGTTGCGTCATCATTCTGGAAAATCCTGCCGGCAAGAAACTCAGATGGAAACTCCGGCCACGTTTTGCGCATTTCGGTGATAAGTCGCTGAGCTTCTTCGGTATGTCCCAACTGATCCTGCGCAACGGCTTGGAACAGGAGAGAAGGAGCACTCACAGGCGCACCGGCTGCGGGCGCTCCTTTAAAGGCGTCTACTACCTTTTCGTATTTCCCGAGCATCAGTTGCGATACACCCCAGATGTTTCGTGCGCCAAAGCGGCCCGATCCTGACCTTGATCTTTCTGGATCGCTAACCTCAGCCGCAAGTTCTGGGGCACCCGCCATGATGGCGGTGATGCCGACAAGATCCAGAATATGACCATCATTCGGCGCAAGCTCGACCGACAGTCTTGCGTATTTCATAGCCTCGACTGGATTGTTTTGGGTGGCCAACACCCAACCATTTGCACCGTTTGCCCATGCGTCAGTGGGAGATAGATCAAGCGCTCTTTCCGACATCACGGAAGCTTGGCTAAAGAGGGCATCTCTTTGTGCCTCATCAGGGGACAGCATGGCCAAAGTCGCCAGGACCTGTGCCGATCCGGCATAACCGTCCGAGAGTGCGGGGTCGAGCTCCGCGGCATGCTGAAACATTCCCAGTGCTATTTGCTGGCGCTTGACGTCGAAAACAGGAAAAAACATTCCTCGGGCCTGATCCGCAAGATTAGCCGCTTGAAGCCTTGTCAAAGACTGCTCGCCAAGAGCAGTTCGCTCAGCCTGTTCGATGGATTGAGCTGTGGGCAAGACCACCTTGTTATCCCGAGTGAACCAAAAGCCTGTCACCACAATCAACGCCAGGCAACCCAGCCCAAGTGGGAGCACTTGCTGTAGACGTCGATGCCCACCAAGCAATTCGCTGTCCTGAGCATTTGAGTTGTCGCTTCTTGTCGTACTTCCTTGCGAAAACCGCGGCTTGTATCCGCCGGAATCAACAAAAATTCGAACTCCCTGACCGTCCCATTGATCTTCATAAAACTCATTTAGCAGTCGTCGCAGCCGTCTGGCTTCGACGCGGACAAGGTTTCGACCACCAGTGCCATCAATACTCCGACCGTAGACTTCAACCGCGATTGCTTTGCCACGAATCTGAGCACCGCGACCGGCGAGAGTTTCTTCGACCACGTAAGAAAGGAACTGCTGAAGTCGAGGCGAAGCCTAGAACGCGACGCTGGAAACAACGCCCTGAAGTGCCTGTCGGACAAGCTCCGGCGATGGTGGTGCAACATCTTGATCTATCGGCAATTCATTAGCTTGGTTCAAAGCAAACTCACCCCCAACTCACGGTGACTCACTTGGCGTATATCGTCAACCGCACTCATCTTGATGTGAGAATAGATAGTGAGAACCGGGGATTATCCAGTGACTTGGGAACTGAGTGATGAGCTTCCAGATCTTTCCTATGCGCTTTCAGGGCGTACCGAAACGGATGCGTTAACTAGTGAGGCAATCGAAGACCTAAAGAAAGTTACTGCGCTGTTGGATGACACATCGATCACAGCCTCAGAGCGCGCGGAATGGGCCCACATCAGATCCGAACTCGTGAACGAGCTTCGCCGGATGGTGAAGCGCAACCTTCGTAGCATTTCCAACTAAGGGCACAGCCATGACAAAAGAAGACACCGGCAAAGAACTTAAGAACGAACAGATCCAGAAATCTGACGAAATTGAAAACCCTTCCCGGCGACACGTTATGCAGGGACTGGCAGCAGGTGCGGTCGCAACCGGTGCCGTTAGTTACGGTTCAGGAGCTGCACAGGCGCACCCCGGTGATGGGCCATTAGGCGAAAGTCTAAAGAACCCTTACGGCGGTCGGCCTGCCGGGGGCATCACTCTGCCAGAGTATTTCCGTCCTACCAAATACATGACGGGCTCGAACGCGAATTATTTCCCGCTATCCGAGGACCTCGGGCCCGACGAAATGCGGATATCGTTCTGTGGTTCCACCCCATTTCCGCCCCGCGAAGATCAGGCTGGCACCTGTATCATGGTCGAACTGGGTAACGGAAAGCGTTTCTTCTTCGACTTCGGCTCGGGCTGCGTCCGCAACATTATCGGGATGCAGGTTCCGGGGCAGTTGATCAACGACATCTTCATCACACACCTGCATGTCGACCACTATGCAGACATCCCTTACATCTACCCGTTCCGGGCTTGGTCTGGTGGATACACGCCGCTGCGCATTCACGGCCCTTCTGGTCGGACACCCGAGCTTGGTACTGCCGGAATGGTGAAAGGCATGCAGCAGATGCTCAAATGGCATCTCGAGGCCTTCGATGTGTTCCCGATTGGGGACGGCTACGAGATCGAAGTTAACGAATTCGATTTCCGCCAAGAAGGCGGTATTGTTTATGACCAAGATGGCGTGACTGTTCGGTCCTGGCCTCGTAGCCACGCCAAAGACGGTGCAGTCGGGTATCGGCTGGATTGGAACGGACTGAGCTTTGTTTGGACCGGCGACGGCCGCCCCGATGAACTGAGTCTTGAATACGGAAAAGGCGTCGATGTGTTTGTGACCGAAATGTCCGGACAGGATATCGGCCAGTTGATGACCTACAAGTACGGTCTGCCGCAAGAGCTGTTCAACTATACAATCGATACGCATCATACATCGCACTATGCGGTCGGTAAGATGATGGCTGAGGCGCGCCCACGGCTTGCAATGGTGACCCACTATACGCAAGACGAGGATATCGATGCCGAAATGCTGGCGGGAATCCGAGCCCATTATGATGGGCTGTTCGCCTGGGGGTTGGACGTCGCCGTCGTCAATGTCACCAAAGATGCAATCTGGTATCGCAAGGCGACGCTTCCTGGAAAATCCGGCTCGGTCGCCCCATTCCGCGAATTGGGCAAAATGGAAGCAGAAGGCAAGATCACATTGCCGGATGAAATCAAGCCGCCAGCACCACGGTCGTCACGTGCCGAACAGCAAGACCAGAAATACCGCGATATGGAGATCGATCCTAAAGAATACTATCCAGCTGACGTATTCCGGGCCCCCGATCCCGAGTGGCCCAGCGATTTCGTAATCAAGGTCGATGACGTGATCCCGAACCGCAAGAAGAAGGCGGAGTAACGACATGATCGAATTTGGGTCGTCATCCGCAATTCCTGTAACGATCCTTACCGGCTTTCTCGGAGCCGGTAAGACAACACTTTTGAACCGCATCCTGACAGGCAATCACGGGTTGCGGGTTGCGGTTCTGGTGAATGACTTTGGATCAATAAACGTAGACGCCGACTTGGTCGTCGGTCTCGAAGATGATGTGATGAGTTTGGCAAATGGCTGCGTGTGCTGCTCGATCCGAGATGACCTGATCGAAACGGTAGAGGCTGTTCTCGCCCGGCCTGAGAAACCGGAATACATCGTCCTTGAAGCAAGCGGAGTGTCGGACCCGTCATCAATTGCAATGACATTCACCGATCAAAAGTTTCGGGATATGATCCGCTTAGACAGCCTCATGTGCCTGGTCGATGCGGAACAGCTCTTTTCTGCGCCAGAACAAATGGAACTGAAGCTCCGTCAAATCGCGTTCTCGGACATGGTTATTTTGAACAAGGTCGACCTCGTCGACAGGGCGGCTGTTCAAAGGGTGCACGATTGGCTCGGGTCTCGCTTCCGTCGGTATCGTCTGGTCGAAGCCGTCAACGCAGACGTTCCACTGGATATACTTCTTTCCGTTGGTCGTTTTGCCGCCGAACAGCTAGAAACAGAAGTACCCGATCATCACGAGCATGGACCGGATTGTGGTTGCCACCACTCTGATCACTCGGACAGCTTCTCAACAACTATGATGAAAGCTGAAAGCCCGATAAGCTTGTCTTCTCTTCGGAGTGCAATTCGAAAGCTTCCCGGCGACGTTTATCGCCTCAAGGGCTTTGTTTTTAGCGAGGAGGATCCAGATCATCGCATTCTTGTACAGGTAGTGGGAAAACGCATGGACATCGCAAGGGATGGCGCATGGGGCCACCGAAAACCCGAAACAAGGCTTGTTGCAATAGGCGCACCCGGAGCTCTTTCGGATTACGAGCTTTCCGATGCGTTGTTAGCAAGCGCATAGCGGCAAGTTCGACAAAACTTGTTCGCGTGTTTTTTGTTGAATTCCAACACGTAACAGCTCGAAAGCCCACAGCGCTGAGGACCAAAAAGTGGAGAAATACCCTATTGCTTAAGCAGTTTAGGAAATGGAGCCAAGCGATCAGATTGCTTGCACTTGCCACTGCGATTGCCCTGTCGGGAACGGCTGTGCGCGCGCAGGACGTTTCAAGTCGAGAACTTGAAGACACAACCCCAAACCTCGGATTGCCGAGTTCAGCTGGAGGACGAGATGCCGAGTTGCTTTCTGCGTTCCACGGGCTCGAGGCGTTGCCTCGAGTAGCAAATCTCATTTGCAGAGGTTCCAGGGGCAAAGACGGGATGCCTGTTGTTTTTTCTGCCGAGGTAGATCTGGAAACTTTGCAAGCTGGTGACTTCAGAGTCGTAACAAAATCAGGCCAGATCGGAACAATGCATTGCGCATCAGTATTGCCTGCCACCGATCCC
Organism: Ruegeria sp. HU-ET01832; assembly: GCF_040371315.1. NCBI lineage: Bacteria > Pseudomonadati > Pseudomonadota > Alphaproteobacteria > Rhodobacterales > Roseobacteraceae > Ruegeria > Ruegeria sp. HU-ET01832. The sequence goes on along the minus strand of NZ_BAABWL010000002.1, from coordinate 742,122 downwards.
GGTGAATTGCGCACGGTGCTTCTCATCGGGGATTTTGGGAGCGCTTCCGAGGATCCACCTGTTCAAGTCGAGGTTATTGGACACCTTCATTCCATCGATGGAACACTTGATTTTCGAGGTGCCACTGTAGCCGTGACTCCGCTGGAAGACGGGCCGTCAATGATCTTTGCCGAGGTTGTTGAAGATTGGACCTTCGTCGGAAATTTGGGACCACGCCGAACCAGAGGAAGCCTTTGTCCAAGTGACAACATCGTACAGGCCATTCGGGTAACTTGGGCGGGTGGCGTCACGCTGGCGAACGGCAAGGAACCTGGCGATGCGGAACGTGATCTGTACAGGATCATCGTAGAGGCCGAGGATGGATCTCAACGCATAGTAACTCCCGCGGCGCTTGCCGATCTGGGTGACGGGGACAATAACCACATGCTCTGCCTTGATACAAAGGATCGATCCATCTCGGTTTCCTTTCCAGCTGGCGTTTTCACGGATCCGAATGATGATCTAAACCCAGAAACCAGCGCATTTGTTTCAAAACCCAATTAACAAACTGCTTTTAGGTTTGTTCGAATGGACTTTTAGCCGAAAATGCCCGGCCGGGCCGGTTGCAGGTATTGCAGCGCTAAATGCGGATGAACGAACTTGTTCGCCTCTCGGACATTGCAAACTCGGTTTTGAAGGTCCGCTTTGGGCTGACTGCGGTCCTTTGAAGCAATACTGCGGATGTCTGCAAAGTCCCGCGAAGCAGACATTGAACAGAGTTGCGACGAATGACCGTTCTGCGGACAAAGCTGACTTTTAACTGTGATCGTACAGCCTTGGTTAATGTTGGCTGCGAGAGCCATTCAGTTATAGTTGTTTCTGGAAAGGTTTTTTCAATTGCTCGCCGAACTTGGAGGAGGAAATCCGGCGAGCTCCATCCAATCTGGGTATGACCGTGTTGTCGACGTGGCCATTAAATTCCACGTCGATTTCCTCAACTGGATGGGGCTCAATCAAGGAAAATCGACAACATTAATGCGCTACGCCCCGGTTGCGGATATTGACCCTTGTAACGTACTCGGCGACTTCCACAGAAAGTTCTAATTAGGTGGCGTTCAAGATTGGACCGTCCAATAATCTTACCAATTCTCCAAAGTATCCTCCGGAACGAGCAGGACGAGTAGGATCAGATGTGATTGCTACGGCTAGGTTTCGGTCAGTATGAGCAGCTAATATTTGCCCTCCGTACCCACGCGCCAAAGCATAACCCGAAGGGGTCAGAAACCAACCATACCCATAGTCTAACCCAGAGAAAGCCGAGCGGCCATATGGCTTGGTCGATTCCAAGACCCAGCTTTCAGGAATAATTTGCCTTTCAGCAAAGGCCCCGCGGTCCCGAAGCAACACCGCGATCTTCAACATCGACTTTGGAGTAATTGCCATCTCATTGCCTCCTAGGTAGTAACCCTGTGGATCTCTCGTCCAAGCAGGTATCTCAATACCAAGAGGTATTCCCAGCCTCTCACGCGTGAGCGTCAAAAGACTTTGGCCGGCAGCCTCGGTCAACGCTGCACCAAGAACATGAGTTGATCCAGTGGAATAGAGCATCTGTTGTCCTGGCTCAGCAACCATCGGCCGTGTCAATACATCCGCGACCCAGTTAGGAGAGCTGATCCATTCCCCGTAGTTACTGCCAGAGGTTCTTTCGAGACCGGCTCGCAGCGTCACTAGGTCCTCCATGGTTATGCTTTCGGTGCCGGGTGTAGCATTGGCAGGCAAGAGCTGCGGAGCGACCTCCCGCAGGGTGGCGTCTACAGATGGGATTTCCTGCCGATCGATCGCCGTCCCAAGCAACAGAGCCACAATGCTTTTCGAACAGGACTTTATGTTAGCTGGCCTGTCTAGGCCTGCACCCTGTTGAGTCTTAGCGAAAATGACTTCATCTCCGCGTTGAATTTGAAGTGAATGCAACTGCGGCAGACCGCTTATCACATTATTAAGCGCTACCGTTTGTCCCCGCGCTATGTATGGAGCAGCCATTGCGGTTACGGTTAAGAACAGGAACTTTCGACGTGTGGTCATAGCATTTATTTGGAAGCAAAACTCTGAATGTCCAGAATTCTACGCAACATGGCAGCCTAATTGCGCAAAGTGTTAGCCCCCCAAAAAAACGTAGTGTGGGATTTGTGGCAACACGAAGCTTCGTTGGTACACCTGGCTGGCGTCGTGAAGTATAAGAACTGTGTTAGACTGGCCAGGAGGACATTCTAGCAGGAGATCTCCAGTTGCTACCGAATTCACTCCGTCTCGCACTCACTGCCACTACAATTGCCATCTCGGCAGGCGTCCTCCCAGAGCGCGTCGAGGCGATATCGCAAGATGTCCCAGTGTGGTTACAAAAACACGTGGGTACGGGTGACGGCCAAATCGCGCCGATCGTTTTGAACAGGGCGCGAGCGCTTTACATAGAGAAAGTACGACGAGGCGAAGTAAGGAACCCCTGCTACTTTGCCAAGGATGCAACCCGCCCCAGCACTGCAAGAAACGGCAATCCCGCGAAGCGGTTTTACGTCATCTGCGAGTCACAAAATTCTTTCCGAGCGGTTTCGTCCGGCTATGGAAATGGCCGAAAACTAAGGGGCGCCAATTTTTCGAATGGTCGGCAATGCGCGAAGAACTTCAGCAATGCAGAAGGATCTAAACTTACCGCCGGAGGTGCCTATGTGACGGCTGAAACCCGCACGTCCTTTAAAGGTTATTACAGTCATTCCGGCAAAACGCAGCCGTTCTACCGCACCTTTCTTTTGTTTGATGGGGAAGGAGAAACGAGCAATGCTCGCGAGCGCGCCATTGGAGGCCATCCCGCTGTTTTCCTTAAGTGGCAATGTAGGTTCAAAAGTCCTCGAAGCAATCATGCAGACAACGACGGCTATGTCCCCTACGGAAAACTTGTGAACTACACTGGCGGCCGTAGCAATGGCTGCACAACCTGGTCACAGTCGGCCTCAAAAGAGATATTGGCGCTTGTGGAAGGGAATCCGACGACCCTGTATATCTACCCGGAATCCAAGGATATCAATGCTGTCGCTAAGGCTGTGAAAAAGGGGAAATCACTATCGCGGGCAGGAGTTTATTGGAACGCAGCTTGCTTGCAAGCAATAGGCGCACCAAAGTTCTGGCCCAAAAGTAGCCTCCAACCGATCATAAATAGTTGGAGAGCTTCCTTGCCTAAACAACGGCCACTAGAATTGCCTATCTGCAAATAGTTGAAAAAGCGCGGGACAACTTAAGAGCACGCTGCCCTTAAAGCATTTCTGCTTTGTGCTAGTAGCAGCCGTCGGCTGCACTGGGATTGTACGAACGCTTTGCCGCTTTCCGAAGAATCCAATCAAATGGGACAGTCGCATAAAGCGCAGCATTTGCCTCTTTGGGTTCGACGCTGTCGTTCGCAGCACTTGGCGTGAACTACTGCTGAGCGAATTGCCAAATGGATACGTAGCTATATGCCTGTGCCTCAATTTCAGTGCTATCCACGTCAACCTTTTATTGATACCGCGCAGCTTATTCCTGACAATTTTCGCATCTTTGTGCATGATGAAAAACTAGGCAGACTGTTTTTGTCTTCCGGGAAGTGTTTGAATTATTAAGAGGCGTGCTATGGAAGTATTGGTTAATGGCATAAACACGGTTCTTTGGAACTACGCATTAATTTACGGACTTCTTGGAACCGGTATCTTTTTTACAATTCGTCTTGGCGCACTTCAGTTTCTTCATTTTGGGGAAATGGTGCGCGTACTCACGTCTTCGAAGAGCACGGACAAAAGAGGTATTACTCCGTTTCAAGCGCTGACGGTAAGCTTGGCTTCACGCGTCGGCACTGGAAACCTGGCTGGCGTAGCTGTGGCCCTGACCTTAGGAGGTCCGGGCGCCATCTTTTGGATGTGGATCGTAGCATTGGTTGGAATGGCCACGGCTTATTCTGAAAGTACTTTGGCCCAACTCTATAAAGTCACATCGTCCAACGGCAGGTTCAGAGGAGGCCCAGCGTTCTACATGGCCAACGCCTTGAATGCTCCTTGGGCCGGAGTCATTTTTTCGATCTGCCTGATTGTTAGCTTTGGTTTGGTTTTTGTCGCCGTCCAATCCAACTCGATCGCCGAAGCTTTCGAAGGCGCGTTCGGGTTGAACAAATTGATCGTTGGCATAGCGCTGGCCGCAGCCGCAGCCGTGGTCATATTCGGTGGAATAAGGACCATCGCAAAGTTCGCTGAGATTGTCGTGCCGCTCATGGCAGGTCTCTACCTCTTGCTTGCCTGTGTTGTGGTAGTCCTGAACATTTCCGAAGTACCCGCTATGTTGTGGTCGATTGTTGCAGGGGCATTTGGCCTTCAAGAAGCTGCCGGAGGCGTGACAGGCGGCGTCATGGCTGCTGCCCTTAACGGCATAAAACGGGGACTTTTCTCCAACGAAGCGGGCATGGGCTCAGCACCGAACATTGCAGCGGTTGCCACACCTGAGCCCCACCACCCTTCCAGCCAAGGTTTCGTTCAGGCATTCGGGTGTTTTGTGGATACAATTTTGGTCGCGACGGCAACTGCATTGCTAATTCTTTTGTCGGGCGCAATCGAAATTGATGGTCCTACGGGTATGCGACTGACTCAAGACGCGGCGGCGGTCCATCTCGGCGAAATCGGTCGCCACTTTATCGCGATTGCTATCGTCTTTTTTGGCTTCACATCCATACTTGGCAACTACTCATATGCCGAAAACGCGATGACTTTCTTAAAATTGGAAGGGAAGCTGCCGATTTACATCTTGCGTTTGGGCTGCCTTGCAATGGTTGTTTGGGGCGCTGTGCAAGCTGTTGCCACAGTGTTCAATTTCGCGGATGCCGCCATGGGAATAATGGCAACCATCAATTTGGTGGCAATAGTGCTCCTGTCTGGCACCGTATACAAATTAACGGTGGACTATTTTTCGCAACGCCGACAGAACCTTGAACCTCGCTTTGTCGCAAGCAAATTTCCCGAGTTTAGTAAGGGCGTAGATCACACTGTCTGGACGGAGGAGATCCATGCCGATACTCAAAACCACCGATAGCGAACGGCTTCAGGAAGTCTTGGACGATATCGCAGATCGCATTGCCGGCATGTCCGAAAGGGGGAAAGTAGCGCAATACATTCCAGAACTCGCCACAGTTGATCTGAACCAATTCGGTATTGCCATTGCACCAATCAACGGCCCGTTAATTTCCGCTGGAGACGCGAGCACGCTATTCTCGAGTCAGAGCATTTCAAAAGTGTTCTCGCTCACATTGGCGCTTCAACAGGTTGGTGCCACTTTGTGGCAAAGAGTCGGTCGGGAACCTTCCGGCGATCCATTCAATTCAATCGTTCAGCTTGAACACGAACGCGGAATCCCAAGGAACCCGTTTATCAACCCGGGCGCGATCATAGTGGCAGATGTTCTGCTCGAAGACCGTTCTTCTGATGAAGCAGTCAACGACCTTTTGGCATTGTGCCAAGAGCTTTCGGAAGACAACTCGATCGAGGTCGATGCGTCAGTTGCAGAGTCTGAGATGCGAACTGGGTCCAGAAACCGCGCTCTTGCGCATTTTATGCAGGCGGAAGGAAATCTAAACGCGCCGGTAGAGGATGTTTTGTCTCTGTACTTTCGCCAATGTAGCATCGCAATGTCATGTGAACAGCTAGCATTGGCGGGCCGCTTTCTCGCCGCAGCGGGTCAAAATCCGGCCACCGGTGCCACAGTATTGTCGGCACAGCGAGCCAGAAGAGTAACCGCACTGATGATGATGTGTGGTTCTTATGATGCCTCGGGTGAGTTCGCCTTCCGTGTTGGCCTTCCAGCGAAAAGCGGTGTTGGTGGCGGAATCCTGTGCATTGTACCTGGTATCGCATCTGTAGTCGCCTGGAGCCCCGGGCTAGATCAAAAAGGCAACTCCCATTTGGCGACTATCGCATTTCAGGAGTTAGTTCGTGCGACAGGCTGGTCGATCTTTGGACCGAGTGCATAGCCTGCCCTGTTCAATTCAAGACCAGTCACATAGCTTGAGCAGGCGCCAGACTGAGGACGATCTATGACGGACAAAAATGACTTCGAAAATAGCTGGCAACCATCCCAACGGTATCCAGATCCCTCCGTTGTGACACTCGATCCTCGGTTTGATAAATACAAGCTGCCGTTGGCCGGCGTCGAACGATTGGCAACTGGTTGTCGCTGGTGTGAAGGGCCAGTGTGGTTCGGTGACGGGCGCTATCTGCTATGGAGTGATATTCCGAATAACCGGATCATGCGCTGGGACGAGGTTACCGGACAGTCATCGGCGTTTCGCCAGCCGTCGAATTTCGCCAATGGTCAGACCCGGGACAGGCAAGGTCGTCTGATAACGTGCGAGCACGGTGGACGACGGGTTACGCGTACAGAATATGATGGCTCAATCACTGTGCTGGCCGAGAGCTTTGACGGAAAGCGACTCAACTCGCCCAACGATGTGATCGTCAAATCCGACGGCAGTGTCTGGTTCACCGATCCACCGTTTGGCATCTCGGGCAACTATGAGGGTCATCGCGCCGAACCAGAGTTAGGCCAGAACGTATACCGAGTGGACCCCGACACCGGAAAACTGAAAGTCGTAGCCGATGACATTCTAGGGCCAAACGGCTTGGCCTTCAGCCCCGATGAGACCGTGCTTTACATTGTTGAATCGCGTGGTGAACCGTCTCGAAAGATACTGGCTTATGACGTGAACACGGATGGTGCCTCGATCCAGAACAAGCGTGTGCTAATCGATGCAGGTTCTGGCACGCCTGACGGGTTCCGCGTGGATGTGGACGGTAATCTCTGGTGCGGTTGGGGCATGGGTGATGCCGAACTGGACGGAGTGATGGTCTTTGCCCCTGATGGAACTCCCATAGGTCGCATCGCTTTGCCTGAACGATGTGCCAATCTCTGCTTTGGAGGCCGTGCCAACAGCCGGCTTTTTATGGCAGCAAGCCATTCTGTGTACGCCCTTTATGTCAACGTAGCTGGCATGACGGGAGGATGACACTACTCTCAGAAGTGCTTCTGCACGATTAGGAATAGCGGTTTACCTAATGGGCTCTCAAATCTCCTGGCTCGCTTTTTAAGCGACAACTTTGGGCTCAGTGCGGTCGCTCAGAAAAATTCAGTGAACGACCGGTGTGCGGACAAAGCTGATCTTGGCTGCCGCCCTGCAAAAGTCCAAGTTGTTGGTATTGCTCAGCGGTCCAAAAAGTCGGAGATTAAACGTGTGAAAAAATCAGGTCTCTCGGCATGTAGAGCGTGAGCGCAACCTGGCACAACTGCCAACAACGTATTGGGAATTGTTTCCCAAAGCATTTGAATTTGGCTCCACGGATATGTCCGATCTTGATCGCCCCAGAGCACAAGAGTTTCCTGCCGGATCCGGCTAAGGTTCTGCTCTCCTGACCAGGATTGCATGGCTTCAAGCCCAGCATTTATGGCGGCCAGTTTGGCTTTAGCAGCGATCCCAGCGCAGTGTTCATATCCTGTTGCAGCTTCACAATCCAGAAACCAAGTCGCTGCGATCCTACGTGCGGTGGCCGCCGGGCCGTCTTTCCCAGCGCGCCTTTTACTGTGCTCAATAGTCTCGAACCGCCCCGGCAAAACACCGACCGCGCCAGTCGCGTAAAGCACAAGTCGGTTAATCCTTTCACCGTCGCGCAAGGCAATTTCCTGAGCGATCATACCGCCCATGGAATGACCCAGCAGATGGTATTCCTCTACTCCAAGGCCGCGGAGGTGCCGGGCGACCCAATCCGCATATCCGCCAATACTGTCAATTGGTGGCAGATGGGCATTTGCTCCGAACCCGGGCAGGTCGACGGCAATCACATCAGCATGCTGCTGCAGTGTATCGCGACATCCATCCCATTGTGCGCTGCCTCCCATGAAACCATGGACAAGGACAAGGGGGGTCACTTTCGTTGACCTTGAACGATCCGGTCAAGGATCATCGCGCAGAAGAGAATGGCAAAGCCCGCGAGGATACCCTGGCCTACATTGGCGTATTGCAGCGCCTCCAGAACGTCTTCGCCCAGCCCTTTCGCGCCAATAAGCGAGGCCACCACGACCATGGCAAGTGACAGCATGATTGTCTGGTTGATGCCTGCGCGAATGGACGGGCTGGCAAGCGGCAGATCAACTTTGGTGAGAAGGTACCACTTGTTGGCGCCAAAACTGATCGCGGCTTCACGCACGCTTTCAGGAACACCACGCAGGCCCAAAACGGTAAGGCGTACCACGGGTGTCCCGCCGAAGATCATAGTGACAATAACTGCCGCTGGCTTGCCGACCCCGAAAAAGGCAATCACAGGCACCATGAAGACAAAGGCAGGCATGGTCTGCATGAAATCCATGATCGGTTGGATGACAGCGTAGAAGCGCGGACGACGCGCAGAAAACATGCCCAGAGGAATGCCAATCACGATGGAAAGCAGCGCCGCAGTGCCGAGAAGCGCCAAAGTGGTCATAGCTTTTTCCCAGAAACCGAGGAGACCCATGTAGGCCAGAAAGGCGCCAGACCATATAGCCATGCGCAAGCCAGCGGTAAGCCAGGTCAAAAGAATGATCAGCGCGGCCACCACGATCCAAGGGGTCTGAACTAACGCAACCTCCATGGCATCCAGCAACCAGCGAATGGCTGCGGTGAGCCCGTCAAAGAACGCCACACTGTTGGCGACGCACCAGGCGATAAAACCCTCTACGCTGTCAATACTGGCCAGGCGGATTGAGTTATCTGTCGGGAATTCGCTAAGAAATGAAAAACGGCCCGGGAAACTGTAGTGGACCATTGCAGTCGCGACCAACAGGATCATGAAACCCGCGCTGAAAACAATCTGGCTGACCGGCATGCCGGAGCGAATGGTGCGATCTGAGAGCCAGTCAGAAAAGCGGGCCTCCAGCGCCCAATTGGCGGCCACAGCCTGTATGAGCTTTGCTACAAGCAAGATGACGACACCGGTGAATGCAATCGATGGGCCTTGCGCAGCGAGCAAATCTGCCTCAGCGCGGAACCCTTCAATATTGGCCTCTAGACCTTCGATCTGGCGCTGGATGGCTGCGGCTCGATCCGAGCCGCTCTCTTGCGCGGCCGCGAGTTGCTGGTAGCGCAAATCGAGCGTACCTTCGATCGAGGTCACACGGGCCATCGCGTCTGCTCCCAGATCTCCGAACAAGCCCCGCGCGATCTGCACAAAGCCGATCGCTTCGACGACAAGAAAGGCCAATGCCCATGACCAAAGGCCGCGGGCGCCGAACCAGATCGGACCAAAAAGCCCGGCCATCGCGTTGAAGGTTGCCGTAAAGCGTGCGGACGCCCCGATCTTGTCGAAGTTGCGGATGTAGTAGTCGGGGCTGGTGCGCACAAAGGTGCGGATATTCTCTCGGCGTTCCTCGGCATAGGCCTGCGCGGCTTCGCTTTCTGTGTCTTCAAGGGGGTTCACACCAAGATCTTCGCTCATGACATTTCCGTCCCTTCAATCACGGTGCGCAACAGATCTGCGCGAGTGATGACACCTCTGTCCTCGCCGCCTTCGGACACCAGAACCGGCCGCTCGTCGTCGATGGCTCGTGTAATTAAAGCGGAAAGTGTCTCATTGTGGTCGACCCTGTCGATGTCAGCCGGCAGTGGGCCGTGCTTAGCGAGGTAGCTGTCCAAGGACTGCATCGCCGCATGAGCATGCACTACCTTCAGGCGCGATATCCCGGCCACGAAATCAGCAACGTAGTCATCAGCGGGATGCATGACAATGTCCTCCGCCGAGCCAATCTGCACCATCTTGCCGTCACGCATGATGGCAATCCGATCTCCTATACGGACGGCCTCATCCAGATCGTGAGTGATGAAGATCGTGGTCTTTTTGAGGATTTTGGACAGCCGGATGAACTCATCCTGCAACTGCCGCCGGATCAGGGGATCAAGTGCGGAGAAGGGCTCATCCATCAGTAGAACATCAGGGTTGGCCGCGAGCGCACGGGCAAGCCCCACACGTTGCTGCATGCCGCCAGAGAGTTCGTGAGCGAATTTCGACCCCCAAGCCCCCAATTCGACAATGTCGAGAATGGCGGCCGCCTGCCGCATGCGCTCGTTCTTGGCGACTTGGCGGATTTCCAGGGGCATTGCTACGTTATCAAGGACTGAACGGTGGGGCATCAGCGCAAAATTCTGGAAGACCATCCCGATTTTCCGGTTGCGGAAAGCCTGAAGTTCCTTTGTGCCGAGTGCCATGACGTCCGTGCCTTCGATCTCGATCTTGCCGGCCGTTGGTTCGAGCAGGCGATTGAAATGGCGCACGAGCGTGGATTTGCCGCTCCCTGATAGGCCCATGATACAGAAGATCTCACCGCGTTTGACGTCGAGGCTGACATCGGCCACACCCACCACCGCGTTGAATTCAGCAAGGACTTCAGCCTTGGTCAGCCCCCGCGCACGAATGGCTTCAAGAGCGGCCTCGGGTTTTGCCCCGAAGATTTTCCAGATGTTGGAAATTTCGATTACAGTCTCGTCGCTCATCCGCCCACCCGTACGTGCCTTCAAGTGGGGCGGCACCGCCAAGTGCCGCCCGTTGTTTTTTGGCCTGGCTCAGAGACCCAGCATCGCATCTACGCGCTCGGAATTGGCGTTAACCCATTCGGCCGCAACTTCTTCAGCATCGCGCCCATTGGCACTGATCTCGAAGGCCAGCGAGCTAACGTCATCGGCGGTCAGCGCGAAGTTGGCGAAGAATTCCGCAATCGCCGGCGAGCGATCCGCAAGCGAGTTGGACCAGGCGATCTGAACTTCCTTCAGAGCGTCCTTACTGGCTACCATCGACTTGTTGTACCAGTCAGGGTCGTCGGAGGGTTGCACCATCACGTATTTTTCAGGGTCATAAGTCGGTTCGGTCAGCATCACTACGTCAAACATGTACCAAACAGCATGCGGCTCATAGCAGTAGAAGGCATATCCTTCTTTTTTGGCAATACTGTCCTTGATGCGCGCGGTCTTCACAGCTTCCTCGGCGCGGATCGGATCGATGAAATCCAACAGGCCATAGTCGCGCACCTTCACCTCGTTGACATTGGCCGAGGCCCAGCCGGGCGCACCGATCCACATCTCACCCTTACCATTGCCATCGCTGTCCATCGCAGCCGCCACATCGGGGCGTCCAAGATCCGCGATGTCGGTGATGTTCATCTCTGCTGCAAAGTCTTTGGAGACGCAGAACCCCTGATTGCCCTGATATGGGTTCGATGACAACGTCACTGTGCCAGCACCATCAACATATTGCTTGGTAAACGCTTCCTGATTTGGCAGCCATACATCGGGGTGAACGTCGATATCGCCCTTACCCTGATCCATCGCTTGAAAGATCGTGGCATTGTTGCCGGGCACATATTCCACCGTGCCTCCAATGCGGGTGGTCACGATCTCACCCAAGACATGGGCAATGGCCTGTGCTCCGGTCCAAGTAGGAACACCGATCTTAACCTCTTCAGCGGCAAGTGGTGCGCCGAGAGCTGAAACCAAAGCCGCGCTGATCAAGTATTTTTTTAGTTTCATTTGATATCTCCTCGTTGGTTTGTTGTTTATTTTCAGGCCACGTAGCCAGGAAGTTCGAAAGTTTCGGGATAGCCAAACAGGGCTGCGCTTCCGCCGGTATGCAGAAAAACGACATTGTCCATACCATCGAAACAGCCTTTGCGGGTTTGGTCGATGAGCCCATCCAATCCTTTACCTGAATAGACCGGGTCGAACAAAAGTCCTTCGGTGCGGGCCAACAGCTTAAGCGCGTCAATCATCCCTTTGGTGGGAAGACCATATCCTGCACCGACGTAGTCGCAATTTGCGCGTACATTTTCGCGCGCAATGGGCGTACCCGTCTCCATATACTCGACAGTACGTACGGCCAGATCATGGACCATGCCTTCCTGTTTGTCTTGTGGGGCACGCACGCCGATGCCCAAAAGGTGAATGTCACTTTCCAGTGCGGCAAGACCGGCGACCAATCCGGCTTGTGTGCCCGAGCTGCCGGTCGCATGTACCAACGCGTCAATTTTCAACCCGGCATGGGCGGCCTGTTCGTTTAACTCGCGCGCGCAATTCACGTAGCCCAAAGCCCCGATCGGGTTCGATCCACCGCCGGGAATGATGTAAGGGTTTTTGCCTTCTGTCTTCATCTGCGCGGCGCAGGCTTCCATCTCTGCGTTCATGTCCGCACCACCGGGACGCTTGGAGACACTGGCGCCATGCAAACGATCCAACAGGACATTTCCATTCAGAATATAGTTCGGATCATTAGAACCCGTGCGATCCTCAAGCAGGATATGGCACGCAAGGCCAAGTTTTGCGGCCGCCGCTGCTGTCTGGCGCGCGTGATTGGATTGCGTCGCCCCCTGCGTGATGATGGTATCTGCACCTTTCTGGACAGCGTCAGCCATCAGAAATTCCAGCTTACGAGTCTTGTTCCCACCCGACGAGAGGCCGGTGCAATCATCCCTTTTGACCCATAAACGTGGACCACCCAAAACCTCACTCAGGCGATCCATCGGCTCCAAAGGCGTAGGAAGATGACCAAGCGATACCCGGGGAAATTTCGCCAGTGTCAGCGATAGCTCCTTGCACAAGCTCAAAACCATCTCCGGCGCGATCATCTTGTCACCGCCGGTCATCTGAATTGTCTCCGCCACCACACTCTCCCTGCGTTTGCCAACAGCCAAACACTTTCAAAAGAAAAAGAAGAAAAACAGTGCATATTGCGCAGGCTGCTCATACATTTTCTTTGGGTACTCGGGAGTTGCGGATGAATATGCTGTGGTTTGACGATGTTCTGGCCCTTCTGGAAGAGCGGAACATGACACGGGCCGCGGCCCGCAGAAACATCACACAACCAGCGTTCTCAAGGCGTATTCGCAGTTTTGAGGAGTGGCTGGGGATTGAAGTTCTCGATCGCAAATCGAACCGGGTCGAGATCAGTCCAGCACTGGCCTCTAACGAGGCCGAAATCCGCTCTTTGATCGCAAGGCTAAATGACCTGCGCACAAAAATTGCGCAACATGACCCCACCGTTTCGATTGTGACGATCGCCGCGACACACGCATCGGTCGTCTCCACCTTCCCTGATATGGCATTGCGTGCACGTGCCACGTTCAAGGGGCTCCGTTTTCGCCTCAGGACTGCCAATCTGAACGATTGCGTCACTCTGTTCCTGCGCGGCGATACCAACATGCTGCTATGCTACGAGGCGCAAACCGTCGCCCCAATGCCGTTCGGAGCAGGCATACGTCGCGGCACTTGGGGTCACGACTACCTTATTCCGGTCATCGGTGGCGGATTGCGGTATGCAGTGCGCGGAAACGGCGACGTGCCTTTGGATACGCCAGCGATCGTCTATCCCGAAAACAGCTATTTCGGCGAAGCATTGAACAAGAGCAAACTCCCGTTCGGAACCGCCGATTTAAGCAAAAACCCCGTTTGCCAGACGGCCTTTTCAAGTGGAGCAAAGGAAATGATCCTGAATGGTCTCGGTGTTGGTTGGCTGCCGTTCAGTATGGTGCACAAGGAAATTGAAAGCGGCGAGCTGATCTCCCTACGCAACCAACTGGGCCAGGAAAAGCTCGACGTGGTGGTCTATGCCCATCACCAGACCAAGATAGCGGAAACGTTACTTGATTTATGGACAAACAGGCCGTTTTCAAAGTCTTGAGCCGATAAAACGCCAATCAGCGCCAAAGACCATAGCCATCTGTCGGCACCAAACATTGACCTCTGAAAGCTGTGTGAAATTGCCGCGCTTCTCGCGGTATCCTATCCCACAGTCGTCCGGATTTCGTAAATTTTCAATGATCGCTTTGGGCTCGGTGCAGACGTTCGGTAGAAGTCAGTGAATGTCTGGTACGCGGAACAGTAAGGTTTTTGAACGTGGCAAGGGGTAAAAAGCCTTTGCTTCGGGTATTCAGTTTTCTTGGTTTTACATTTCTGAGGTTTCGCTAGCTTCGCGTGGAGTGGCGTGAATCTATGTTTATCAACTTTACCAGTTACCTATTGAGGTAACCCTGCTTTTAACCAACCTTCACGCCAATTGTTTGCACAAGATGGAACAGTAAATATTGGTAACTGAGTCTGCGCTGAGGTTACGGTCAGCCCTGGGCGCAACGCCTGAAGATTCGCAACCGCCTCGCGAGCCGCATCATCATCAGTGAGGTGTCCCAGAGCGGCAATCAGCATGAGATGAGTCATTACGAAGCTTGAACGCACAGATAAGGCATCTCGGCAAGCCTTAACCGATTCCTCGTAGCGCCCAAGATGAAAGAGTGCGCTTGCCTGAGCAATGTAAGCAGCATGGCGCAACGGATCGTGCGGGCTCAGGTCGACAGACTGAATCGCGTGACTTAGTGCCTCCTCCGGCCGATCAAGAAGAAAAAGGTTGATGGATGCCAGCATGTGAACTGTTGCTGCGTTTGGGTTTTGCTCGAGAGCTTGTTTGAAAGCAACCCGCGCGCGTGGCAAGTCCCGCGCCAGCATTGAGATCGAATGCGCAGCATACGCCAGCGCGATCCCGTCTGCACGATCGCTCAACAGTACCCGCTCGGCTGCCTTTACGGCCTCTTTCGGGCCTTCGCCAATAGGCTCAAGCCCTTGAACCATTCGTTGAATATGTAACCAAGCCAACAACCCTGATGCGGACGCATAGTCTGGGTCACGACCCAATGCGAGGGTCGTCAATCGTATGGCCTCTCGGTTGTCTTTATCCGTTAAAAGATGGAAATGCGACTGCGCTCGAAGGTAAAGTTCATAAGCTTCCAAATTATCCGTAGGTTTCGCTCGCGCACGGTTGGTTTCGGCGTGCCTTAGAGATGGCTCTATCGCCGTTACAACCTCTAATGTGACTTTGTCTTGAAGGTCGAAAATATCATCAAGCACGCCGTCGAAGCGATCTGCCCAGAGATGACTGCCGTCTTCCGCATCAATCAACTGTCCTGTAATGCGGACGCGTTGACCTGCTCGTCTGACTGAACCCTCGAGAACATAGCGCACTCCCAGTATGCGACCGACTTCGCGGATATCCGTGCTTTTACCTTTGAAGGTGAAGGACGAATTTCGGGCCACAACCATCAGCCATCGGAAACGAGACAACTCTGTGATGATGTCTTCGGTGATGCCGTCTGCAAAGAACTCCTGTTCGGGATCCCCAGACATATTGTCGAATGGAAGCACTGCAATCCCAGGTCTGACATCTGTCATTTGTGACAGATTGGCTGAAGTGCCCTTGGGCCAACACCAGACACCGATACGACGTGTGATATTTTTGAGTTCTGTCTGCTCGCCGCCTTCGAATTTGGAAGCGTCGCCTCGGTCAAGGCTGTTGTGAGACGTGTCCGATATCAAAACCTGATCCGGCTCGGCCATAGCTTCGAGACGAGCAGCGACATTTATTCCATCACCAAAAATATCATCACCTTCGGTGACAACCTCGCCGGTATGGACGCCAATTCGAAGCTTGATACTGTCTGGTTTCTGCGCCAACTGTATTGCAATGGCGCAATCTGCAGCGTCTGACGTGGACTTAAACTCGGCGATCCAACCATCGCCCAAGCTTTTGATCATTGTCCCTCCATGGGCCTTTAGCAGCAATTGGAGCGTTTCTTCACGGAATGATCTGAGCGCACTAATCGTACCTTCACGGTCACGATCCATCAGTGCTGAGTAGCCGACAATATCAGCTGCAAGCACAGTGGTTAGCCGTCTGTCCATTAGTTGCCTCCCGTTTCTGGGAACTTAACGTGACACTCATGTTCTGTCAGCCCAACAAGGTCACCTTCGGGCTCGAAGCAGACATTCGCTACACTCGGCATGAGCAACCGTTTTGCGGGACATTGCTGTAATCCGCATTTTTTCTCCAAAGGACCGCAGTCAGCCCAAAGCGGACATTCGTAACAGGACTTTGTAATTTCCGGGACCGGATTTAGGTGCGCTGAAAGCGCTGCATTCCCATCATTGATTTCATTGAAGAAAATCTTAAAATCCTGCCCATAACTCTGTGCGGTGTTTGCGAATAGCTATGCACGATTTTCCCTTAAGTTTACATGCTACAGAGAACCCATCGAACAAACAGGCTCTCAGGCTTTAATACGGTGCCCAATTCCAGTTTACTCCCAATATCCAGCAGACGAGCGCCACGTTTTAGCTTCCGCGTCCCAAACACTGGCCGTAACGCAAGGCGTTGGGTTTATTCCGTCGCAATTGGATCCATGAATATCTGCCACCACAACGCGTTGGCGCCCAAAATCAACGACCGCCCAACCTTGATTGAGCAAGGAATGCACCTCTTCACCAACCCAAAAATGCGACATGCATCCGCCAGTTCCGCAATAAAGAGATGCGGCGCTTGAACACGAGAAACCAGACTCATTCAGAACCCAGTCGCGTCGTAGATCTCCGTCGAGATCGACCCTCTCAACCGCACCCCAGTCTAAGTCAAACTGACCGTTGTTGAACTCCGCGCAGGCCTGTGCCGCCAGATCAACCGTCACCTGCAAACCGGGCGGAAGTTGCGATAAATCAGCCGCGACAGCTGGTGAGTTCCATACTAGACCAGAGACCAGCACAAACCTGGAAACTAGACCTTTCAATTGACGCACTACTTGGGAAGGTGTTTGGAAGGCAGCATCAATTGCACTGATCATATCTGTAGTCCCCGTATTCCAGCCAGTTTACCGAGCCTTCGCTAAAAATCAGAAACTCGGACCTGTCTTCCCCAAGTAGGGCTACGACAAATCCGGCCGGCGGCTCAGAGTTTCCGAAGTAACTGTAGGCCGTCATTGCTCTGATTGAATCACCGTTGACTGTTACTCGCGCGTCCCAGTCTCCCTCAGGGTTGTCCAAAATCACGGGTTCGATCACGCGTTTTATCGCCCCGCCACCACAATAGACGATACCTTCAGGTGCTTCGTAGGAGGCCTCTTGGCTATCATCCGAGCTGCACGCAGAACGAAGGGATCGAATTGCCGCGCTGGAACCTTTCAAGTCAAAGATTCCATAGCTGATATCTTGATCAATCATGGACAGATTAACCGATGCATTTGCTGCAAGCTGGTCCAGCACAAAATCATAATCCTGCCGATTATTGAAACTGATCTCGACTGGATAGTTGTCGACGATCTGCAAGGCAGCGTTTTCTGCGCCAACCTGAAATCCCCCAACTTCGGTGGTGCCGTTCTTCAAAAAACGAATGGAAAGCCCTTGCTTCTGCACAATGTCCTGGCTGTCCTCGTATCCGGCCGGAGCAAAGCGGATACGGTTACACTGAAGTTCCATCGTCATGTTTCCGGTTTGAATAAATGCATTGGGATTAGGCCCAGTGTTGTACGACCACTCCGCCGATGCTGAGGTCGCCATTGCCATCATCAACGCTCCAATGGCGATCGCTTTGAACCTCATTTTTTCTCTCCATGGTGTTACGTTTCGTGCAGTCATTCAGCAAAGATTCCAGCCAATTGCCCCGGCAACCAGGTCAGGAAACAAGTTCGCCGTATTCGTTTGCGCCTTCTTCCGAAGGGCGCGTCAACCACCAGATCATCAGAATGGACAGAACCAATTGAAGAATTGAGACAACAACAATACCGGTCACGCCCAGGACGGCCGCAGGTCCTCGCAATGCATCGGGGTTTTCTGTCCCTTGCTCCAACACCGAGAAGAACGCCACCCCACCCAGCATAACAAAAAGCGTTGTAATGCTGAGCGCCATCGGCAGCAGCAAATACCAGCCAGGTCGTCCTGTATCATGCAGCCTCCGCCAACCGACGGCCAGCATGGGTATGAGAACGGCCAGTTGGAAAACAGAGGACAGAACCCGAGATCCCTGCCCCGTTTCAGGGTTGGTCCCGAATATGATCGTATCCAGCACAGCTAAACCAGCACTCACGAGAACCACAAACAAGAAGAACCACCAGTATTCTGAGCGAATAGCCCGACCGGAGAACTGGAAGTATTTCGAGAAACACGTTTTAACGGCTTCACCAAATCCCATTTTTCACTCCTTTGTTGACTTTCTGTACGCCGAAAAACGTTTCGCCGCTCAGAAGAACTCACGCGCGCTTATTGATGCGCCCACTAACCTTTTTGTTTGAGGACAGACGCCTATCGTACGAGAGCGTAAAGAAGTTTACGCGCGGAAAAAATGTTGATTTATTAAAAATTAGATTCAAACATGTGAATTTGACACAACTTTCATTTTACCTCCGTTGTTGTCGTTGTTGCCCGATGTCTCGGGCCCTTCCGACTGCTAGAGTGAGTGCTGGCGGTCGGAAGGCACTTTACACTGATTGAGCCTTGGGAGGACGCGATGCCCAGACTTAACGTACTCGCCCTCTCTCCAAAGCTAGCTCTAGCTCTTGCCATCGACATCATTCGACCATCACGCGTTATTGGCGACCCTAGTAGTGAACGAAATGTCGTTCCACCGACCAAGCCCCCCGCGGCAAGTTTTAGGAAAGGCAGTCACACGATCGAGGTATGTTTTATTTGGCTGCCCAGACGCGAGAGCTTCAAACAAGTAGATCCAATTTCACAAAATTTTTAGGGAACCAGAGGGAGAAGAAAATGACCAACAAGATGGTGATGATTGCGGGCGCAACTTGTTTCGCACTGCTTGCGGCCTGCGACGATACGGGTACATCAAGCGCGTCCGCCGAACTCACGCCGGCTCAGCAAGCGTGTTTGCGAGATGTAGCCAGCACAACAAACAATTCACAAGTCGTGGTGCTCTCTTCCGCGTTTAGCGAGGCGGGAACACAGGTCACAGTCGGCGTTGGCGAGGATCGCGCTCCTTGGAACTGCATTGCTTACAGTGATGGCACGACAGCTGGTATCGAGTTCCTGGGTGACGAAGGCGCATTGTAACCTGTTCGCTGTGTATCTCGAAAGCACCAGTCGTGATCAAACTCGAATATCGGCAAGCTCAGACATTCAAACCTCGTAATAGGATTGGGTTTTAACATTCTGAATCATGCAAAGGTTGTAGAAAATGCCTGTGGCCAACTCGGTTGTACTTGCGATTATTTGCACTTTTGTGGCCATTGTTTCGGTTCCAAAATACAGCATTGCACAAACCTGGGACATAGCATTACAGCACTCTGTCAGCGGCGTAACGGTGTATGATGCGGACTGTCGCCCATCGAACCGCTTTCTGGTATGCTGTCTCAGTTCTGAGACATTCTATTTGCGACGAAGCTTCCAGCGCAGCTTTCACTTCGCGCTCGGATATCGCCTCCAGCATTCGACGTTTCTCATCGCTGGCCGTTTTCTTGCGGGCAGCCTCTCTCCCGCGCGATACGCTCCGCTTCGAGGTCGTCTCTCTGACGCTCCAGGGCGCGCAGCTGCAACCAAGAGTGCCAGAGTGTTGAATTGTGTTCTTGGACAGCGTGGCGCCGTACTCCGGCAACTGTGTCGTCGCTTCCGCTTTCTTGCAGTCTGCGGCGCGACCTGGCAGATCTGCGCGGCCCGACATGATCTTGTCTTGCCAGGCCTTGCGGAGCATTGCCTGTCTTGGCCATCTCGGCATACGAACGAAGATCAACCCGCGCTGGAGAGCCAATCTTGCGCAGGGCCGCGTTGGTCCGCTTTTCCCATTCTCCACGGATACGCTTGATTTCTCCGGGGCCTGAAGTTCTGTCGTCAAGAACACGCGTTTTCTCACCAAAATCGCCCGCGATCCTATCAACCTTCCGCGTCGTCATCAGGATGTGGGCGTGGAAATTCAGATTGGTCTTCGATGGATCGAAGAGCCTCTGCTCGTAGTCTTCTCGCGTCAGTTCGAGTTTGCCCGCGCTGTGCCGTTTCTCTTCCTCAGGGCACAAGAAACGCGGCGCGTGAATGTCGGCTTGAACGGCAACGCCGTATTCATCGCGAAGCCAGAGGCAGAAGCCGCGGACAAGCCGGACCTGCTCGGGAAGCGGTAGCTCGCGGGGCAGGGATGGGCGCAGTTCGCGGATGACTCTTGCATTCTTTCGGCGTTCCGAACGCTCAGCAGCGTTCCAGAGCTCCTCGGCGTTTCCTGTCCAGTTGATCAATTCATGAGACAGGAGGCCACCCTTTCTGCCCGACGAAAACCGTCGTCCAACCCGCGCATCCCGGAAGGTGGTGCGCGCGGTGTAGGCGGCGGATTTGACGGCGGAGCGACCGTCGGCACGAGAATGCAGGATGACTTCGAGTCTGCTGGCGGGGTGTATCATATAAAGGACATCGGGCCCCAACCCGATCTCCGCACAAAAAAGCCCGCGGCAGGCGCGCAGGCAAACCCCAAGTTTGCGTAACTGCGCGCATTGCCCAGCGGGCATGCGGACGGCCGCTCACGAGGAGGCCTGGCGAAGCCACATTTTCCCGCCCGGGTAGCGAAGCCGGGATCCAGGCCGCATTTCCTGTTCGACCACCTCAATCAAGGGAGAACGAAATGGCGGATCTGGATCAACAAATCGCGCAAATGCGCGCGAGGCTCAGGGACCTTCAAGCCCGGGCGAGCAAGCAACGGCGTCGCGATGAAACGCGAAAAAAAATTATCTACGGTGCCGCCATTCTGGCTCTCATTGAAGCGCTCGAAGACGGCAAGAAGAAAACCGAAGCCATGGAAAAGTTGCATGCGAAGATTTCGCGAAGGAGCGACAGAGATTTCCTGGGGTTGTGCAACGTCACAGAAGACATTTACGACAACGCAACCGAATGAGGCTCAATCCACACGGGAACGAAATATGAACAAATTTGTGGAAAGCTGGCTGGTCTGTTGTTATCACTTGCCTGGACCAAGCTGAAATACCCAGATATAGTGTTCAAAAATGAGGTGCGACCAGGATGAGCCAAGGCTTCACATTTATTGATCTTTTCGCCGGAATCGGTGGTTTGCGTCAAGCCATGGAGAGTATTGGTGGGCACTGCGTGTTCACCAGCGAATGGGACAAGTTCTCTAAGCAAACTTACGAAGCCAACTACCGTGACAATCGACCGATAGCCGGCGACATTCGCGAAGTTGCCGCTGAAGATATCCCGTCGCACAATGTGCTCTGCGCAGGGTTTCCCTGCCAGCCGTTTTCTTTGGCAGGTGTCTCCAAAAAGAACTCACTTGGTAGAGAGCATGGGTTTCGATGTGAAACTCAGGGGACCCTGTTCTTCGATGTCGTCAGGATCCTGGAGCATCATCACCCTGATGCATTCATGCTCGAGAACGTCAAAAATCTAACGAGCCACGACAAGGGCAAGACCTTTGAAGTGATCATCGGATCCTTGCGAGAACTCGGTTATTCAGTGAAAGCGCAGGTAATCGACGCACAACATTTTGTTCCTCAGCACCGCCAGAGGATCGTTATCGTCGGCTTCAAGGAAGATACTGGGTTTACATTTGAAGATCTTCAACTGAAGCCCAAGGGTAGTGTCAAATTGGGGTCCATACTCCACCCTCAGGATGGAACAGAAGTCAGTGAGCCCCCCTACACTGAGGGCCCTGACGCCTTGGTGAATCCCAAATACACGCTATCCGATCATTTATGGGGATACCTGCAGAACTACGCTGCTAAGCATAAAGCCGCAGGCAATGGGTTCGGATTTGGTCTGGTTGGTCCTGATGACGTTTCCCGAACACTTTCGGCTCGGTACCACAAAGACGGCTCCGAGATACTGATTGATCAGGGCGACGATAAGAACCCTCGACGCCTAACGCCGCGCGAATGCGCCCGTCTCATGGGGTATTCTGACGAATTCAGAATTCCAGTATCCGACACCCAAGCGTATCGACAGTTCGGGAACAGCGTAGCAGTACCCGTTTTCAAAGAAGTCGCTCGGATTATGGCGCCTCACCTTGCGCACGTAATGGACAACCGTCCAAAGGAGGCAATCTCTGTCTGATGTTCATGACCAAGAGACGCGCAGCCGCAACATGGCGGCAATTCGCAGCAAGAACACACGGCCAGAACTTCTAATCCGCCGCGGGCTTCATGCTCGCGGTTTTCGGTTTCGCCTTCATGATCGGACTTTACCCGGGACCCCTGATATCATCTTTCGCCGATACAGGGCGCTGATTGATGTTAGAGGATGCTTCTTCCACGGTCATGACTGTGAGCTTTTCCGGTTGCCGCGCACGCGGCGAGAGTTCTGGAAAAACAAAATCGCCACGAATAGAGAGCGCGATTTCGAAACGGCAGCCGAACTTGAGAAGATAGGTTGGAGAGTCGCGATAGTTTGGGAGTGTGCCATCCGCGGCTCCAAGAAAATCGAGCAAGAAACTGTTATTGACTCTCTCTCCCAATGGTTGTCCTCTGACGAAAAATCATTTGAAATCAGAGGCGTCGATTCATGTTCTCCTCCCTGAGGAACCTAATTAAAGCAATGCAGGATGCAGGGGCAAAGCGGATATACGCAAAACGCCTTGCTCCCAATGACAACTCAAAAAATCAGCTATATCTCGGCGGCGGCTTTGACGCGCTCAACATCATACCGCATGGTGATATCGAAACTGATTTTTCCAAGAAGGCAGGTTCCATTCGGCGTCGCGACAAAGCGCCTGTGAATTTTTACTGGATTGATAGCCAAGGAACAGCAAGGGCGCCACATGCCCAGCTAATTCTCTATCCAAAATATCCAGAAGTTAGAATGTCCGGCTTCCTGAGGAATGCCAGCCAAGCCCCGAAGGGGCTCATGACTTCCCGCGATGAAGGACGAGTAATGTTTTTCGGAGTCTCGCCCGACGGTCGTGTATTTGGTTACGTAGATTCTGCCGACTCTGAAATAGTCACCGAGTTGGACAATCAGGGAGAATTTCCTTCTGAAGGTGTGTTCTCGAACATCACAAGACTGATGACCACTGACAGTCGTGATCCTCGAGAGATCCTGCTCTCAACACTTGGCAAAATTCACCGAAAAGGTTGGATCCCCGGGCAACGAATGCACTCTGATGGATCAACCCGGGCATATTCAGCGCAAAATGGTGGCGGATATACGCTCGAAGCTGAGTTAGGGATCATCCCAAACGGAATCGCTGAGCCCGATTTCCTCGGATGGGAAATCAAGCAGTATTCCGTTCGGGATTTCGTGAATTTTCGGGCGACGTCCCCGGTCACGCTAATGACTCCTGAACCAACTTCAGGAGTGTACACCGAGAACTTCGCAGTGTTCATGGAAGACTTTGGTTATGACGATACTAAGGGTCGACCGGGGCGTCGGAACTTTGGCGGTATCTACAGAAACCGAGCCCATGCACATGCTCGCACATCTGTTCGAATGATTATTGAAGGATACGACCCAGACAAGGGCAAAATTGAAGACATGGGCGGTAGCATATTGTTGATCGCCCCGGACGATCGCGTTGCCGCAGGCTGGGAATTCAAAAATCTGCTGAACCACTGGAATCGGAAGCATGCACAGGCCGCGTACCTTCCTTCTCAATCCTCCGGCAACCCACGGCAGTATCGCTACGCCGACAGAGTGCAGCTTGGCCAAGGCACTGATTTCTTTAGGTTTATGAAACTTCTAAACCAAGGCAGTGTTTATCTTGATCCCGCTGTGAAGGTCGAGAATGGGAAGCAAAAAAAGAGAAACCAGTTTCGAGTGAACCACACAGATCTTCCTGATCTCTATCAATCATTCGAGACGCTTCAACTTGCATCGTAGTTCCGCAAGGACTCACTTCAGAAAGTGCTTTCACCAAGTGGTCCCACCGCTCTCTGTCGCATCAGAAAACCACAGGAAACCTGTATGCCAATCCAAATCAATTCGTGTGAATCTGCTGAGTGCGATCTGAATGAATGGTCGTTAGGCGACCCAGTAGCGCCTCAACTGATTGACGCGCTCGCGTACCTCTACCTTCGACAAGAGAGAAACGCTCAAAACGTCATTGATGCGCTCGAACCGAAGCGCAGGTCACCTCCGGGAAGGGTCGCGGAGAATGTAATCCGTAAACTCACAGCACCTGATCCAAAATACACAAAGATAATTGAAGACGGCTCCCAAGAAGAGAAAGAGAAAGCTGAAAAGATGGCCAGAAAGGAAGTCGAGCGACGTGACGGACTACTTTTTCAGCACCTATCGTGGATTGCTGCGCGCTTGAGCATACCAAATGGTACTCAAACGCCTCCGCATGTCAGAAGCGCTGATAAAGGGTTCGATGGCTTCATCATCGAGATGAGTGAAGAAAACGACGCGCTCGAAAGAATAGTCTTGTGTGAGGACAAAGCGTCCATCGCACCAAGGACGCTCATCACGAGTAGTGTCTGGAAGGAGATCAAATCAATCCGCGCCGGAGAACGAGACGATGAGATTCTCGCCGACCTGACGACGTTGGTAGGCCGTGTCGCCGGTGAAGATCAGGACCGGGCCGAAGCTATTGTGGACGATGCTCTTTGGGAAGAAGTCCGCCAATTCCGCGTCTCGGTAGCGACCGGCGAGAACATCCGGCGCCATGGTAGCTTTGAACATGTCCTAACCGGGTTTCAGGACGTTGCTCCCGGTGGCATCGAATCCAGAACGGGTAGCATCCTACCGTTTGAAGATGTCCGTATTGGCCTAAGTGAGCTGGCGGCCGCGGTCATCAACCGAGTGCACGATATCACCAAGGAAGCCGGAGAAGGACATGTTTGACGCGAGTTCCAGAAGGCTCTTGAAGGAAGCCCCAGAACTTCCCGGCCTTAATCCCGAAATCCTTGACGAGCTGCTAACCGAGGCACACGTCGTCCTGGCAACTGCCCGAGTTCAAGCTCGGGAGGGCGAGGATTTGGTTGCGACCCTTGATCGTGTTCGACGCCTTGCCGCAACTTTCGAGGCTTACGTCGCGTTGGGCCTCCAACCAGAACAAACTCGAGCTTCCGCGTTTGTTGCAGCCAGCGCTCACCAGATCATTGCGCAAGCATTTGAACGTAGACAAGATCTTCCAACGCTTCTTACGAGTGATGCAATTGATGCAACAATATCCAGCACTCTTTTGTTTTTGATTGCGGAAAGGACTGCAGATGCTGCGGAAGCAGCGAGGCAGCTCAGGGCGAAAGGAGAAGAAAGCGCGATTCGAAGGTCACTCATACTATCGGTACGCGAGTTTGCACGCAGTGAACTCAACAAGCTTGTTGATCGTGATTTGAATGCCGACCGGATCATCACGGACGACAGCCGGGAAACCGCCACAGATTTGCTCTATCGGGAATGCTCTCGTGCGCTTCAAATGCTTGCCAATGAAGCCCTTGGAGGAGCGCATGCAGGGGAGGTAGATGATGCCGCCGTTCCAAACCTCCTCGATCAAGTTATTGAGCTTTCAATAAGTACCGATGAAGCAACGCCGGAAGTGCTGACAGGGCCCTTGCATATGCAGTTTGCAGGGCCTCACCACCTTGCGAAGTTGATGTCACGCCTTGTTGGTAGTGTTCGTGCCTCCATGCTCGTGCGAACCCCTGTTCCTAAGGGTGCCAACAGCAATGAATGGACGGAATGGTTGGCAACCCAAAGCCGGAGCCGACCGTTCCTTTGGTCAAACCACCAAAATGCCATTTCAACCGGGTATCTGGATTGCGGGCAATCCATGGTTATGACATCGCCAACCGGTTCTGGCAAAACCACCCTTTCGGTACTTAAAATCGCCGCTACTCGGTGCGCGAGCAAAAGCGTTGTATACCTTGCTCCGACCCATGCCCTTTGCGACCAAGTTGAAACAGATTTGTCCGACGAAGTTGGGTACTTGGATCCAAAGAGCGTAGAGGATCTGGAGCTATTGGAACTCGGCGAGAGGTTACCTCCTCTTTCGGTCATGACACCAGAACGATGCCTTGCGCTACTTGGTGCAGCTCCTGAGCTTTTTGAAAACGTTGGATTGCTCGTATTCGACGAATTCCATTTGATTGGTGCATCACAGGCCGAAAAGCTCACTTCAGCCGATGGCAGATCGATAGACGCGATGCTCGCCCTGATGACGTTTCTTGTGCGGCGCCCTGATGCGGACCTTCTGCTCCTTTCCGCGATGGTTTCTAACGGAGAGCAGATAAAAGAATGGCTGATCAGTATCACCGGTAGAGAGGTGGAGGCGTTCAACGATCCCTGGAAGCCCACACGTCAACTTCGTTCATGCGCGATCTACGACAGCAAAGAGATTTTCGAGTCAGCGACCACGGCAATGAAAGAAGGAAGCAAGTTCGTTCCTGCTCGTCCCTATGGTCTGTTTTCGCTGATTGCTGGATGGCACCCACAACGACCCGAAAAGTTGGCAATTCGACCACTGTCTGAAGCGACGCCCCCTTTGACATTGAACAAGCGAAACGATTTGACTTCAAATCGCAACATCGTGGCTGCTCAGATCGCAGCAGATTTTGCTGGCATTGGCAAAAGGGTAATAGTTTTTTGCCAGGATACACGAGGATGCGGCAGTATTGCTGATAGTGTAGACAGCCTTCTCGAACCAGCAGATACCTCGCTTGATGACCATCAATCTGCCCTTATGGAAGCAATTCTCGCAGATGTCGGATCTGTTGAGGCAGCTTTTCTTCCTGCCGGCCGTCGAGCAGCTGTCCACAACGGCGATTTGCTTCCCACTGAACGACATCTCGTTGAAAGTGTATTTCGAGCTCATGGGCGCGCTGCCAGCGCGGCTTTGTGTCTCAACGTAATCGCCGCGACGTCCACTATCGCGCAAGGTTTGAACCTACCGTGCGATGTCGTGATCCTTGCTGGAACGGACAGAAGCGTCGAAGATGATCCGGATGGAAATCCACGCAAGGATCTAAAGCCGCATGAAATCCTGAATGCTCTCGGGCGAGCCGGGCGCGCAGCCTATGCAGCGACTGGCATCGCAGTAGTGATTCCCGCAAAAGTCATAGCTGTTGACTTGACTGATGTGAACTTCGCGTCGGAACAGGCGCCGCTGCCAGTAGTTTTTTCGGACCAAGATGCTTGCGATGTGGTCCATGACCCGGTTGCCCTTCTGCTTGATCATATCGAAACCGACGTTGAAACGGACCCTCGAACTCAAGCAATGATCCGAAGACTACGTGCGGTCACCGAAGATGGAACGACCGGATTTGACGCTGTAGCCAAGTCTTCGCTTGGCTATTATGTTCGCAAGACCGATAGCAAAGTTGCTGCTGATGCGTGGCTGGAGGCTCGCAGGCAGGCGCTTGAAGCGGCGGCCTATCGTCTAACAGATCCGCCAGTAACCGATTGGCAACATGAGATGGCCGTCAGGAACGGAGTGCCGCCTGCACTTGTCGAGCATCTACACATGTCCGCGCCCAACGCCCCTTTGACCGCGACTAAAACTTCTGAATGGATTTCTTGGCTTCTTGATACAACCGTACAGAGCTCCCAAGACCTTTTGCTCTTAATTAGACCGAACTCTTTAGACACAGTTTTTGGCCGAGCGTGGAAAGACCATCCCGATCCAGACGCCGCAGTCGGGCCAGTGATCGGAGCTATCAAAACGATGGTAGAAATGTGGTGTTCTGGGAAATCACTCGTTGATATTCAGACGTTCATACATGGATTTGTAATCGCAAACGAAATCAAGAAGAAACGACCCGCTCCCAACTCCAGCACCGCCCAACGCGCGCGGCGGTTTGCCATTCGCATTCTTCCGGATATCGGCTTCGTCTGTAGCTTACTCGGACAGGTTTTTGAGCGTCGCGAACTTGAAGACGGCACTGCGCCACCAGAGATAGTCCCGATGCTTCAGCGCTTGGTGAAAGTGGGTGACCATGACCGCCACCACTCAATTCTTCGCCATGAAACTGGATCGAAGTCCCGCGTGCTATCATTTCACGAGTGCGAGCAGATGAGGGAAAACTTTTCAGCAGGGCCAATGGACCCCATCGAAGTGGTTCAGTCGGAAGTTCGTACAGGGATTGCGATGAGAGCCTTTGCAGACATTGATGATGCCGACCCATCCTGACCACAAAGGAAAATCAAACACTATACAGGTGCGAGACATTTTCCATGTGAATTACATATCGTGAGCGGAGCATATTGTGGGGCAAATTGTGGAGCAAACAGCCCCTTTCCCAATCAACCAAGCAGAGGAAGTCTACATTTAACTGTTATAAAACAGATTGTTAGATAAAACGCGTCTCGGAAAAAATGGTGCCCGGGGGCGGAATCGAACCACCGACACGAGGATTTTCAATCCACTGCTCTACCCCTGAGCTACCCGGGCACGGGAACGGCTGCTGCCGTTGGGTGGAGGCGTTCTATGACTTGCCACTGGCAGTGTCCAGAGCCTTTTTTACATTTTTTCAATGCGGACGCGAATGAGCGGTTTCTTCGCCCTCAACATCGGCCTCAGCGTCTTCCTCCCTCTGAGACGGGACCGCATATGAACCGTTCAACCACTTAGCAAGGTCCAGATCGGCACAACGTTTTGAGCAAAACGGGCGGTACGCCTGAACAGTGTCTTCAGCACAAATCGGACAGGTCATTTCAGCACCTCGCTCAGCGGCAACCGAGCCCGTCTGCGCTGCAATTCAAAATGCCCTAGCGGCGTCCAGCCTGCCAGTGTTGTTTCGATCGGGTCGGTCTTGAAGGCCGAGCGTAGCGCAGATTCGAATCCTCTGCGGTCCTTCTTGGGCATCGGCGCCAGGTCAAGCGTGATCTGCCCTCCTAAACCCCGCACACGCAAGGCGCGGGCAAGCGCTTTGGCGCAGGCAAAGTTGGCCTTCGTACCCGCCGCCAGAGATGTATCGGCACCAGTGTTAACATCGACGGCGACCAATGCGCGTGTAGGCTGAATGTAGAGGTGCCCTCCGCCAGGCAAAGGCTCAGAGATACCGCGGGCCGTGTCCAATGCCTCCAGCACGCCATGGGTGCCGAAACTACCTGCGCGGGTTTCGACCTCGGCCGGGTCGGTCCAGTCGCGCCAGGCCAGAACATGAGGCCCGTCGCCTTCAAGAAGCAGTTCCGGCTCGGTTCCGGGGTCATTCACCACAGCGTCCGCGTGGGCCAGCATGGTGCTGATATCTTCAGCAATCTCACCTGCATCCTCACCCGCGCAGCACGAGCGCAGGATCAGGCCGTAATCGCTGCCTTCCATCACCTCGTGCGCGATCTCAAGCAGGCGGTCACGCTCATCGTCATCGCGGATCGAGCGCGAGATGTTCAGACCGGGCGCGTCGGGGGTGACAATCGCATAACGGCTTTTGAACAGGACACGATCGGTCACGGGCAGGGCTTTGCCCGGCTCGGCATAGCCCGTCACCTGCACCAGCAGCAGCGCACCGGGGGCAAGCCCCTTGACCTGCCGCAGAAACGCGGGGCCGTCGGGTGTCGACAGGAACATGCCGCCCTGCCCTTTTACGGGCCTATCTGCGCGAGCACGGTAGATTGTGCCCGGTGCAGGCGCATCGGCGGCGATCAGGAAATCATCCAGCTTGCCGTCGACCATCAACGCGGCCGCCTCGCGGTCGTTGATGTGATCCAGAACGATAGTACGACCCTTCATGATGCCTCACGATACAGGGGATAGCCGATACCTTGCAAAAGGGCGGCGGTTTCAGACAGGGGCAGACCGACGATACCGGTGAACGATCCCGAAATCCACGGGATGAACGCACCGGCAGGGCCCTGAATAGCATAGGCGCCCGCCTTTCCCTGCCAGTCTCCAGTCGCCAGATAGGCGTTGATCTCAACATCCGATAGACGCTTGACCTTGACCTGTGAGACCACGTCGCGTTGCAGCACCCGATCCCCGCGTCGCACCGCGACCGAGGTAATTACCCGGTGGCGACGCCCGGACAGGGCGTACAGAAACTCGGCCGCTTGGCCTGCATGTTCGGGCTTGCCCAGAATGCGGCGACCCAGCGCCACGGTGGTATCGGCACACAGCGTGATATCGTCGCCATCCGCCTGCACCGCCTGTACTTTTTCGCGCGTGATGCGGCTGCAATAGGGAACCGGAAGTTCGCCCTTCAGGGGCGTTTCGTCGATGTCAGGGGGGCGGATCGCATCGGGCTGCACGCCAAGCTGAGCCAACAGGTCCAGCCGCCTTGGGCTGCCCGATCCGAGGATAAACGCCATGAGAAAAGGCGTTACTTGAAACGGTAGTTGATCCGACCCTTGGTCAGATCATAGGGGGTCATCTCGACCTGAACTTTGTCGCCAGCCAGAACACGGATGCGGTTCTTGCGCATCTTGCCTGCCGTATGTGCGATAATCTCATGGCCGTTTTCCAGCTCGACCCGAAACGTCGCATTAGGCAGGAGTTCCTTCACGACACCGGGAAATTCGAGCGTATCTTCCTTGGCCATGTTGTCTCCACATTTACGTTGCACTCGCAGAATCTGCGAGGATGTGCGCTTAAATGAGCCTATTTCGGGCTTATTTCAAGGCCGGAATCACGAAAGAGCAGAGATTGTGACCGATTCGACTCGGGGCGTTTGCTCATCCCAATGGGTTCGGTTCAGCACATGGCCATCAGCGCGGACCTCGGCAATGGTCGACAGGTCGATATTGGCGTAAGTCCAGCCGGGTTGGTTCAACTGTCCTTCGGCCAACACGCCGGTGCCGGGGAACCCTTTGTCAGGCGGGCCGAAGATACCGCCCGTGCCGGTGTTCATATCCACGGCATCGGACCACTCGTTGCTGCCGACCAGCGAAGCCATAACCGTCACGCATTGGTTTTCCAACGCGCGCGCCATCGCGCCGATCCGCACCCGCCAATAGCCCGAGAGCGCCTCGGTGCATGAAGGTACAAGGATCAGGTCAGCCTCACTCAGCGCGCGACCCAGCAGGGGAAACTCAATGTCATAGCAGATAAGAACGCCGATCTTGCCCAGTTTGGTGTCGAACAGTTTCAACGGTCCGCCGGGGGCAATATCCCAAGCCTCACGCTCAAACCGGGTCATGATTTGCTTGTCTTGGTGATCGTGCTGGCCATCGGGCGCATAAAGCGCCGCTCGGTTCAACGGGCGGCCCGGCCCATCCACAACCGGCGCAGACGCGCCCAGAATATAGGTGCCATATTCGCGCGCCAGCCGTTGATGCAGGGCCTGCGCATCTGCCATCCGGTCCGACACCGCGCGGATCGAACGTTCCAGATCGCCTGCCACATCGGCCCCGTCCAACGTCGACAGCTCCATCGCGCCATATTCGGGAAAGACCAGCAACTCGGCGCCCTCCCCAGCGGCCTCACTGACCCAGCGGTTCAGCTTGTCCTCATACTGCGCCCAACTGTCGAGCCAGTCGAGGTCATAGGCGGCGGTTGCGACTTTCATGGGCTGCGTCCTTCAGCATTGGATTGAAGCGACCCTAGGACAGGATCGCGCGAAATGTATAGACCCCGCCGAGACCCGACGGGAAAGTGAATTGGCTTACCGATCCAGACTTGGTTCAATAGGGTCAGGAGGATCACCATGCAAAACCCCGAAAGCTTCGAAAAGTTCTATTTCGCCAAGGTCGGTATGGGTGAGGCCTGCGGCTGCGCCGAACGTGTCATTGACGTTTTCGAATTCAATCGCAAAGGCGGGGCACAGACAAAATCCGAGGTTCGACTGGAAAAACCCAAACGCCGGTCCTTTCGCGGATGGGCGGTGAAGTACGGCCTTCTCAGCCGCAAACAGACACACTGACACCGAAAGGCGCAGCTACGCGTTCAGATCCCTGATCCAGAACTGCAACGGTTTCTGCGTCTCGCCGTCTTCTCCGATATCCTTCCACGAAAACTGCGCCACGACACCGGGTAAGGGTTCATACCCGCGTGTCCGCCAAAACGCATCCAAAGGCCTATAGCTTTCTGGTCGCATCGGATGGTCGACAGGGCGCTGCACACTGCAAAAGGCGCATTTCGTAAAGCCCAAAGCGCGAGCGTGGGCTTCGCGTTGATCGAAGAATTTATGACCAACGCCCTGCCCTCTGTAGTCCGACAGCAGAACAGATTCGGCGCAATAGAAAACATCCGACAAATCCACACCTGACCCGTCAAAGGCCGCAGCAAAATCTTCGGCATGATCGGCCAGCGGCGCGCCGGTCGAGGCCCCGATCAGGCGGTCGCCGTCAAAGGCCCCTACCACGATGGATCGGGCACTGTCGCGGTAGGCTTGCAGGTATTTCCGCTCGTAGCTCAGATCCCCATCATAGAGATAGGGCCACGCGTGAAACACCTTGATGCGCAACCGGGCCACATCGTCCAGCGCGGCCTCAAGCGCCGCTCCGGTCAGGGGGTGGACCGCTGAGACCTCAGCCATTCGAGACCTGCTTGGTCCAATCAGCCAGATTGTAGAAGGTAGTGACCCGGGTGATTTTCCCGTCCTTCAGGTCAAAGAACGACCCGGCGGGCAGACGGTAGGTTTGACCATGCGCCTCGGGTAAGCCTTCATCGGTTTCCATATAGGTGCCGTTCACGATGAACTCCGCCGCAGCACGGGTTCCACCTTCGGCGTCGAACACCACGATATCGGTCAGGTTCTCGCGGTAGCAGCGGTTCATATGGGCGCAGAAGGCGGAAAACTTCTCTTTGCCCACACGAATCTGCCCTTCATTCACGTGATGGGCAATGTCATCGGACAGGCAGGCCAACATGCCATCGACATCGCCTGCATTGAAGGCGTCGAAATAGGTTTTCACGGTCTGGTTCATGGTCACTCCGTCGGTTCACCCCAGCGGTCCTTCAGATGCTTGATGATCTGATCGCGGGTCTGTCGGTAGTGCGTTAGCTTGTCTTCACGGCTTTCGCCCAGTCCGGTAGGGTCCATTATTGGCCAATAATCGACATCCAGATGAAAAATACGGGTCAAATCCAACGCTCGCCTTTGGCTGGCGGGTGACAACGCGACGATCAGGTCGAACGAGCTGAGGTCATCGCCCCATTCCTGCATCTCGTCGAAGGAACGCGACCTGTGTCGCGAAAGCTCAACGCCGATTTCCTGGCAGACGGCGACGCAGAAACCGTCGATCTCCAGATCGTTATGGACACCGGCAGATTGCACATAGGTACCGGTGCCGTAGAACTTTTTCATGATGCCTTCGGCCATCGGGGACCGAACCGAGTTGTGGTCGCAACAGAACAGAATGGACTGCGGCAGAGACGTCACCCGTCAGCCCCCAAAGTGCAATACGCAAATTAGCGTGAACAGGCGGCGGGCTGTATCGGTGTCCACTTCGGCCTTGCCATCAAGCCTTTCCTGCAGGACCCGGCTGCCTTCGTTATGTATGCCGCGCCGCGCCATGTCGATGGTTTCGATCTGACTGGGTGGCAGCGACTTCACCGCATCAAAGTAGCTTTCGCAAATCTGGAAATAGTCTTTGACCACTTGCTTGAAGGGCCCCAGCGAAAGATGAAACTCGGCCGCCTTTTCTTCGGCCTCAGTGGCAACGTCAAAAACCAACCGTTTGTCGCGGATCGACAACTGCAGGTGGTAGGGGCCATCAGGCACAACACGGTCATCGCGTTTGGGCAGCGCGAAGCTGTTATCCTCAAGCAGATCATAGATCGCGACCTTGCGCTCCTGTTCGATCTCAGGCGTCGGCGGAGGCAGGTTTCGGTCGTCCAGTTCGATATGCGAAATACGGGTCATGGGTGTCTGGTCCATAAGGGTTGAGACAGCCATATCGTAAGAAAAGTGAATGGGCAACGCGCAGAAAATCGGTCTAGGCCAATTCGTCACAAAGGATGTTTGGCGGGGTCAATCCCGTGCTTTGATAGGAGTGTATCGACCAAAGACCCCCGGTTGATCTCCATTTCACGAAACATCTTTCGGAACCACGAACCAAAGAAATGGATCGACATTTTGTTTTGCCACTCCAAAAAATCGAGCTTTGACATATCCGGGTCATTCCACAACCTGCGATGCCTTAAAGGTACGGCATACAGCTCGGTTCGGGCAGAATTCATGTCGTGTTCTGGCGAGCCATAAATGCAATGGAAAAAAAGTGGTGGTCCCAGAGTTGACAATGGGAGGCTCCAATATGAGGAACGGCCGTAGAGTTCGCGATACACCTTCTGATGATCCTCCGACCACCAGAATGGAACAAGATCGCTTTCAAAGGCAAAGCGACACATCTTTTGCAGCGCGGAACTGTCGCGCGGCAACGCGACAACGCCGTTCATCATGCGCTGCCGCGCCAAATTCGCTCTTGGAAAAAGATATCCTGCGTTGGTTTCGAATGGCCGAAGGGCATAGGCATCCGCATCGACCCAGATATAGTCGGTCTGTTGCATGAGCTTTAGACGAAAAAGGTCGGCATGAACGGCAACTGATCGCGTGATCGGGTCACAGTAAATTTCAGAAACATCAAAGATTTCCCGCGCATCACGCGCTTCGACATAGTCCGGAATGTCTTCAAGCTCGCCATAGTGGTAAACAATGGGCGTCTGGTCGACATCCGCAAAGGACTTCAGGCAAAGGTGCTCCAGATAGCTGAACCGCTTGCCGATCCACAGTGTTGCTACACGTTCCAAACTTACTTCTTCCGACGTTGCCACGTCAGCAAGACGCCTCCGTTCCGTGAGTAAGATCAAGACATATTGTTTAATGAATGAGAATGGCGCAGGGCGTTGTGACCCTCAAACCATAGCCAATTAGTCGTTCAAGCGTTTCAATCTTGCAGTGACCGACAAGCCATGTGCCTCAAGGCTTTCCGATTGCGCCAGTTGTTCGGCCGCAGGGCCGATGGCCCGCAGCG
Organism: Ruegeria sp. HU-ET01832; assembly: GCF_040371315.1. Taxonomy (NCBI): domain Bacteria; kingdom Pseudomonadati; phylum Pseudomonadota; class Alphaproteobacteria; order Rhodobacterales; family Roseobacteraceae; genus Ruegeria; species Ruegeria sp. HU-ET01832. The sequence goes on along the minus strand of NZ_BAABWL010000002.1, from coordinate 707,480 downwards.
CAGCAGGTGTCATCTGGCTGAGTGTCGTGCGTTTCAGAAAGTCCATCACGCTGAGCCCCGAAGAAAACCGCGCCGAGCGCGCCGTGGGCAGAACATGGTTAGGACCACCCACATAATCGCCGATGGCCTCAGGAGTGTATTGACCCAGAAAAATTGCGCCCGCGTGAACGGTTTTCTTGCTAAGCGCCACAGGGTCGCCCACGCAAAGCTCAAGATGTTCCGGGGCGATCCGGTTGGACAGGCCTGCTGCCTCGTCCAGATCACGCACAGTGATCACCGCACCAAAATCACGCCAGCTGAGGCCAGCTATTGCGCGACGTTGTAATGTCTCAAGCCGCTTGTCCACGGCCTCGGCCACCGCCTGCCCGAACGCCGCATCATCGGTGATCAGGATCGACTGTGCACTTTCGTCATGTTCGGCTTGGCTTAGCAAATCCAGCGCGATCCAGTCTGGGTCGTTGTCCTTGTCGGCGATGACCAGAATCTCGGACGGGCCCGCAATCATGTCGATTCCCACCTTGCCGAACACACGACGTTTTGCAGCAGCGACAAAGGCGTTGCCGGGGCCGGTAATCTTGTCCACCGGCGCGACGGAATCAGTACCGTAAGCCAGCGCTGCAATCGCCTGAGCACCACCGATGCGATAGATTGTATCCACACCTGAAAGCTGCGCCGCCAGCAGGACAAGCGGGTTCACCACCCCGTCGGGCGTCGGCACCGTGATGGCTAGGCTTTCAACCCCCGCCACCTTGGCCGGAATCGCATTCATTAAAACCGAGGACGGGTAGGACGCCAGCCCGCCGGGCACATAAAGCCCCGCAGCAGACACCGCCGACCAGCGCCAGCCCAAAGTCGCCCCGGCTTCATCCGTCCATTCGTGATCCTCGGGCAACTGCTTTTCGTGATAGGCGCGGATGCGCGCGGCGGCCAGCTCCAGCGCGGCGCGATCCTCATCCGAGACCTGCGCCACCGCAGCCGCGATTTCTTCGGCAGAAAAGGCCAGAGTGTCAGGCGTCAACTCAAGCCGGTCGAATTTCGCGGTCAGCTCGATCACCGCAGCATCGCCCCGACTGCGAACATCTTCGATGATCTCAGCCACAGTCGCGTCTACATCCGGGCTGTCCTCGCGTTTTGCTGACAACAACGCCTGAAAGGCGAGCTCGAACTCGGGTGAGGTCGTATCAAGGAAAACGGGCATGAGCAGGCACTCCGAACGGGATTTTATCGGGACATATCGCTCGCAGCAGATGGCCTCAACCCTTCGTCTGGTGGGTGCAACGATTTGCGCATAGGATAATGTCGCATTCCGCACCAATGTTCAGGGCCACCGGCATCCTGCCAACCATATCGGCGATAGAATGCACGCGCTGTTGCGGTGGCGTTCAGATGCGCAATTGTGCAGCCTTGCTGCGCAAGCTCGTGCTCCATTCGAACCAGCAGGGCCAACCCGACACCGCGCCGAACATAGGCCGGATCGACATACAACAACGCGATTTCCGACCCGAAGCGCAGAGCCCCGACGCCCGAGATTTGGCCGTCCATTTCGGCCAACCAAAGTTCGGTTCCCGATTGCAACCAGCGTCGGATCGTCTGGGGGTCTTTGTTCGCACTCCATGCCGCCAGCAGATCGGGATCTTTCCGATGATCTGCTGCACCAAGGTAGGTAATCGACCGGATCAACACCTGACTGACCTGAAACACGTCGAACACGGTCGCCGAACGCAAAACCAGACCCGTTGAGGGTCCGGCAAAGGCTTGTGCTATGCCCCGTTTATTCCGGATGATGCGGAGCCTGACCAGAAGGTGCCTGATAGGGCCGGGTCACATCCTTGAGGGTGACGTCCAGAGCCTCGACCGTCAAACGGATCGCTCCGTCCCCGGCCAGCGTCAAAACAATATGACCGGCGCCATCTTCGCCGGGCTCGAAATCAACCGACAGCAGGGACATAACCATGTCCTTGTCGCTGCGGTCCACCCCCTGGCTGGCAACCGACAGGACGGAATCGAAAACAAGCAGCGCTCGGACCCGTTCAAACGGACGGTCACGTTGGCTTGCAGCATCTTTGTCTTCCCAGCGGAACCGGTTCAGCAAAAGACCAAATCGACGCTCCGACGGACGCCATGTCATCTCTGTGATTGGAAACACCGCGTCCTGCGTCAGGGTCGAAATCACCTGAAGGTCATCCGCATCCTCTGCCCCCAGGTTCAGCGGGGCCTCACGACCGTCGTGGAAACTTGCGTCTGTCATTACTGGCCCTTGATCCGTTCAATCTTTGCACCCACGCCTTCCAGCTTGCGCACCACATGTTCATATCCCCGGTCCAAATGATAGACCCTGCTTACAGTCGTCTCACCTTCGGCCGCCAAACCGGCCAGAATCAACGAGACCGAGGCGCGAAGGTCCGTCGCCATAACCCGTGCACCTTTCAGACGCTCGACGCCCGTAACCGTAGCGGTACCGCCATGGACCTCGATATTGGCCCCCATACGTACCAGCTCAGGAGCGTGCATAAACCGATTCTCGAAAATCCGCTCTTCAAGAACGGACACGCCTTCGGCAGTGCACATCAGCGCCATCATCTGCGCCTGCAAATCGGTCGGAAATCCGGGGAAGGGTTCGGTTACAACATCGACAGACCGTACGCGTCCGTTCTTGCGCGCAACTTTCAACCCGTTTGCGGTTTCCGTGACATCAATGCCTGCAGCATCCAGCTTGGCGGCGAAAGAGTCGACAAGAGACATCCGTCCGCCCAGTAGTTCAACCTCGCCGCCACAGATCGCCGGTGCCAACATATAAGTGCCCAGTTCGATCCGATCCGTTACAACCTGATGGGTCGCACCGTGCAACCGGTCGACGCCTTGAATTTCGATTGTCGAAGTCCCTTCGCCCGAGATCTGCGCACCCATCTTCCGCAGACACTCTACCAGATCGACGATCTCGGGCTCACGCGCGGCGTTTTTCAGCACTGTGGTGCCTTTGGCCAGCGTGGCGGCCATGACGATGTTCTCGGTCGCGCCGACAGAGGCAAACCGCATCTCATGCACGGCCCCTTTCAACCCACCCGACGTTTTGGCGTGCAGATACCCGTCTTTCAACTCGATCTCAGCGCCCAGCGCCTCAAGTCCCTCGACATGCAGATCCATAGGTCGCGCACCAATCGCGCAGCCGCCGGGCAACGAGACCACGGCCTCACCAAAACGCGCCAGCAGCGGACCAAGCACCAGATTCGAGGCGCGCATCTTGCGCACTATCTCGTAATCAGCGGTATGGCTGGTCAGGTTGTGGCTGGACATGGCCAGCACTTGTCCGTCCTGCAGCGCCGACACTTCGGCCCCCAGCGATTGCAGCAAGGCAGTCATCGTCTTGATGTCGCTCAGCCGGGGTGCGTTTGTCAGCGTCAGCGGCTCTTCGCTTAGCAGCGTCGCTGGCATAAGCGTCAGACATGCGTTCTTGGCCCCCGCAATCGGTATCTGACCGTTCAACGGACCATTGCCCGTAACCAGAATCGAATCCATGTGCTCTTATCCCTCGTCCTTATCGGTCTTCTCTCCGGATACCGCCCGCGCCTTGGCTTGCGCCTTACGTCGCGCCATGTTCGCCTTAAGCGCAGCCTTCAGTCGCTCCTCGCGCGGATCGCCGGATTTGCCGTGTTTTTTTGGTGTATCTTTGTCTGCCATGATCTTTCTCTACAGGAGGCGAAAAAAACCGTCCAGACACCCTTGCGCCGCGTTTCGTTTGAGTCTAATCACCCGCCCACAGCGCTGCTGTAGCTCAGAGGTAGAGCACTCCCTTGGTAAGGGAGAGGTCGAGAGTTCAATTCTCTCCAGCAGCACCACCTTACAATACAATATGTAGATGTGCGGATATTAAGTCTAATGTCCCTGCGCCGACAAAGCGTTATTGCGCAGCATCACCGCCATTTGCCGCGCAATTGAACACTTCAGAGCTATAAATTAGTTCAGACGGCGGGACGCAGCCAACGCTCCTGCCAGAGCATTTTCAATCTCGCCCGGAAAGCTCCGGCCTTTTTCGTGCAGCCCAGCGGCGACCCATCCCACAGTATGTCCGCGCGCACCGATGTCGTTGGCCCTGACCACCATCGGAGAAGTCTTTTCAACCCGAACCAGCGCCATCGACTCTTCCACATCGCTTTCGGAAAGGATCATTTTGACCGCGCTGCATATATCCATAGATACCTGCAGGGTCTGATGCTCAAGCCGATGGACGGATTCGGACAACAACCGGGTGCAGAAGGCAGACAAGAAATACCACCGAAAAATTTTGAAAACCCGTTTCTGGAAATCACCACTCGCTTCCATGTTGCAGGATGCGCTTTGGGAAATCTGTTCGAATGCCGTTTGGGCTGACTGTGCCGCTTCACAAATCTGCGCCTCGCGCTGTTCGACAGGCAAGCCGTGCAAACCCGAGAAAATTGCAGTTTCTTGAGTTTCTAAATTCATTTCGGTCCTCCAGCTTTAACTCCTGAGAAGGACATGGGAAACTTCAAGGCCATTCGAATGTGATTTTCTGCCATAAATTAACATGTCAGTCTGATTTCTGACTTTACAAAAGTGCCACAAACTCGCGCTTAAGGCAAACATGCCTAAGATTAACTTATCTTTAAGGGCCAAACTGTGGCCCAGAAGAGGCATTTGAAATGAGGCAGGATGATCGCTTCCGCGCCAAAAAACAGCGCGGAGATGACATGTTCTGGCAATAGTTACGCCCATATTAAGGTTTAAACACAGTCAATCTCGCGGAATTGTTGACCAGTTGGATTTTAACGAGGGGGTACAAGCGGGAACACGGGGGTGAGCGCATGTCCAGCCCACCTCGCCAATTGACAGAGCGGCTCCCCCCGTCACCACAAATCAATCGATCTTGCTTTTCTGCGCATGCGGCGTGACCCCGAAACTTGAGCGATACACCCGCGAAAAATGACCGGGGCTTTCGAAACCACATGCCATGGCAACTTCTGTGACCGAGGCTTCGGTCTGCAGCAACAGCCTTTGCGCCTTTTCCAGCCGCAGTTCCATGAAATACTTCTTAGGTGAGGTGTTTAGGTATTTGCCGAACAAACGCTCCAACTGTCGGGTTGAAATGCCAAGCCCATCGGCGATCTGCGATGGAGAAATCGGAGACTCGATACAATCGCGCATTATGTGGATCGCCTTGGCCAGATGGGCATTGCGCATCCCGTTGCGAGATTGCAGCGATACGCGTTGTTTAGCGGTCGCATTTCGCACGGCGTTGTAAACCATCTGGTCGGCCACAGCGACAGCCAGCTCTTCGCCGTGATCCCGCTCAATCAGGTGCAGCATCAGGTCCGCAGTCGCTGTGCCTCCGGATGCGGTTATGTGCTTTTCATCCGCCACAAAGACACTGCGAACAAGATTCACCTCGGGGAATGCTTCCATAAAGGCGTCATGGTACTCCCAATGGATCGCGGCCTGCATTCCGTCTAGAAACCCCGCCTCGGCCAGCAGCCACGCGCCGGAACACAAGGCACCAATGGCGGTTCCCCGCGCCCGTTCCCGGCGAAGAGTAGCCAAAAGCGAACGGGTGACGTGGTTGCGCATATGAATGCCGGACAAAACGAACAACTGATCCGTCTTTGACAGATCGCCCAAACCACCATGCACCAGCGTCACAAGTTCGTTCGAGCAAACAGCCCTCTCTCCATCTTCTGAAATTAACGTCCAATCATAAAGCGTCTGCTCACTCACCAGGTTGGCGATCCGCAAGGGTTCGACCGCGCAGGAGAATGCGAGGTGCGAGAATTCCTCGATCAAGATGAAGGTGATGTGCCGCGTTTTGCGCATGAACAGATCCGGTTTCTATGGGGCGCTATGCTGCACGATTCTTTTCTGTATACAACTTGTATTTTTATAGAATACAGAATGAAAGACCAGACACGAATCGATCAAGAATGGAGCGGACCAGGTGAAAGACGACAGCAAATCCCGCAAAGCGGACCTGACCGAACATCTGAAGGTCGGTATTTTGACCCTGCGCCTGCAGCCTGGAACCGATCTGGATGAGGCACATCTGTCTGATGCGTTCGGCCTGTCCCGCACGCCCCTGCGCGAGGTGTTCCGACAACTGGCCGGTGAGGGTTATCTGGACCTGCGCACCAACCGGTCTGCGCGCGTGTCCGAGATGTCATATACCACCCTACGCGATTTCTTTCTGGCCGCACCGATGGTTTACGGTGCCATCCTGCGGTTGGCCGCGCAGAACGCCACGCGCGCGCAGATCGACGCACTGAAAGATGCTCAGCAGGCATTCAAGGCCGCCTTGCGTGCTGGGTCCGCCGAGGACCGCGCGCTGGCCAACAATCGGTTCCATGACGTGACCGGCGAGATGTCGGGAAATGTCTACCTGTTGCCCTCGTTCAATCGGCTTTTGATTGATCACGCCCGGATCGGGATGACGTTCTATCGGCCACAGACCGCCAAAATGACTGAAAACCTGTCCCAGGCCAGCACCCAGCACGACGCCATCATCGCCGCCATCGAGGCGGGCGATGAGGCGGCTGCTGCGCAGCTGGCCGAAGACCACTGGAACCTGTCACGCGATCAGATTGAGCTGTTCGTGATGCCTGACGCGCTGGATGTGCCCATGGGCGCGCCCCTGTCGAAACCTGCATGAGGACGCAATGAACCCGATTTTCAAGTTTGAGGGGATCTATACCCCCGTAGTCACGCCCTACCACGCCGATGGGTCCGTGAATTGGGATGCTCTGGCGCAGGTGATCGAGTTTCTGATCAACCATGGCGTGCATGGACTGATCTCGGGCGGATCAACGGGTGAGAACTATGCCCAAACGGTCGAAGAACGGCTTGAACTGGCGCGTTTCACGCATCAGCAGTTGAAGGGCCGTCTGCCCTTGGTGGTCGGCACCGGCGCGATGTTGACAGCGGATTCGATTGCGTTGGCCTCGGGCGCGCGAGAGATCGGCGCGGACGCGATCCTGCTGGCCAGCCCGCCCTATGCGGTGCCCACTGACCGGGAAAACGCGCTGAACGCGCTGGCCATAGACAAGGCCGCCGACCTGCCCGTCATGCTGTATAACTATCCACACCGCACCGGTACGATGATGGGAGAGGAGTTCCTTGACCGCGTGGGCCGTAGCCGCAACTTCTGCGGCATCAAGGAAAGCTCGGGCGATATCAACCGGGTTCATCTGCTGGCGCGCGACTACCCTCATATCCAGCTGGGCTGCGGCATGGATGACCAGGCACTGGAATTCTTCGCCTGGGGTGCGCCCTTCTGGGTCTGCGGCGGATCGAATTTTCTGCCTGCCGAGCATGTGGCTCTGTATCAAGCCTGCGTGGTCGAAGGCGATTTCGCCAAAGGTCGCCGGATAATGTCAGCGATGATGCCCCTGATGCGGGTGCTGGAACAGGGCGGCAAGTTCATCCAGACAATCAAGCACGGCGTCACAATGAACGGGATTGATGCGGGGGGGATGCGGCCTCCGCTGAAAGGGTTGAACAAGGATGACAAGCGCGCGCTGGAACAGGTGACGCGCGTTTTGAAAAAGACAATCGCTGACATCGTGGCGGAGGGATAAAGCATGGAACTGCTGACACAGGACGAATACACATCCATCGCTGCGGGGCTGGACCTGCCCACAGGGGCGTTCATCGACGGCGGCTATCGCCCCGCGATCTCGGGCCAGACGTTTGCGACGGTGAACCCCGCAACAGGCGCGAAACTGACAGATATCGCCGCCTGTGGTGCGGCGGATGTGGATTTTGCCGTCGAAAAGGCGCGCGAGGCGTTTGATGATGGCCGTTGGTCGAAACTCCACCCGTCCGAACGCAAGGACGTGCTGATCCGTCTTTGCAAGCTCATGACGCGCAATGCCCGCGAGCTGGCGGTGATGGAGAGCATCGACAGCGGCAAGACCATCTACGACTGCGAAACCGTGGACGTGCCCGAGACCATTCACTGCCTGAAATGGCACGCCGAGGCGATCGACAAGATCTACGATCAGGTCTCGCCCGCCAGCGACGATCACATCGCCATGGTGGTGCGTGAGCCGATTGGCGTCGTGGGTCTGGTACTGCCCTGGAACTTCCCTTTGCTGATGCTGACGTGGAAGATCGGGCCTGCTCTGGCGGCGGGTTGTTCGGTGGTGGTGAAACCGGCAGCTGAAACAACGCTGACCGCCCTGCGGCTGGCCGAACTGGCGAAGGAAGCCGGGGTGCCGCGCGGTGTGCTGAACATCGTGCCCGGTGGCGGGACCGAGGTGGGCGAGCCCATCGGGCGGCATATGGATATCGACATGGTGTCTTTCACCGGCTCCACTGTCACCGGCAAGCGGTTCCTGACCTATTCGGCGGAAAGCAATGCCAAAGAGGTGGTGCTTGAGATGGGCGGCAAGAACCCCGCCATCGTGATGGACGATGCCGAAAACCTCGACCGTGTTGCCGCGCATATCGTCAATGGCGCGTTCTGGAATATGGGCGAGAACTGCTCGGCCTCGTCGCGGTTGATCGTGCATAAGGACGTGAAGGCCGAGTTGCTGGAACGCATCGCCCATCACGCAAAACAGTGGAATATCGGCGAACCTCTGAACCCGGAAACCCGCATGGGCGCGCTGGTCAGCGAGGGGCATTTCACCAAGGTCTGCGGCTATCTGGAACAGGCCGAGAATGTCGTGATCGGCGGCACTGCCAAGGACGGGTTTGTCGAGGCCACGGTGGTCGAGGTGCCCGGCAACGACGCGGTGCTGGCGCGCGAAGAGATCTTTGGCCCGGTGCTGTCGGTGATCGAGGTGTCCGGTTTCGATGAGGCCATCAAGATCGCCAATGACACCGAGTACGGCCTGTGCGCCTCGATCTTCACGGCCAATGTCAAACGCGCCATTCGCGGCGCGCGGGCGATCCGGGCGGGCACGGTCACGGTGAACAGCTTTGGCGAGGGTGACATAACCACGCCCTTCGGCGGCTACAAGCAATCAGGCTTTGGCGGGCGCGATAATTCCGTTCACGCGCATGATCAATACACCCAGCTCAAAACCATCTGGATTGATCTGGCCGATGACGCGGATGAGGCGGTGGATTGAGCAGCTACACCGCCCGCACCCTGCCCCGGCACCGTGGGCCTGCGGCGTGGAGCGTCCTTCTTGGCGATCCCCCGCCCGCGCGGGAACTGGACACCAAAATTACCGCCGATTTCACCATCATTGGCGCGGGGTTTGCCGGATTGTCTGCGGCGCGGCGGATGACCCAATTGCAGCCCGACGCCAAGATCGTGGCGCTGGAGGCCGGACGTGTCGCCGAGGGGGCTGCGGGGCGGAACTCGGGCTTTATGATCGACCTGCCGCATGATCTGGCCTCGGATGATTATGCGGGAGTGGGCGATGACCGGGCGATGATCGCGCTGAACCGGCAGGCCATCGCCTTTGCCCGTGAGGCCGTTGCGCAATACCAGATCGACCCGAACTATTTCGACCCGGCGGGAAAGGTGAATGGCGCGGTCAGCGCAGCCGGTCACGCTCATAACGAAAGCTACGCGCAACATCTGGCCAGTCTCGGCGAGACCAGTGAAATGCTGGACCCACAGCAGATGCATGAGTTGACCGGGTCTCGCCACTATCGCTCGGGACTTTACACGCCGGGGACGGTGATGCTGCAACCGGCGGGCTATGTGCGCGGCTTGGCAGCGGGGCTGGTCGAACATGGGGTCGCGGTGTTTGAAAACTCGGCTGTCACGGGGTTTCAGAAACAAGACAACGCGTGGCAAGTTCAAACGGCGCAAGGGTCGGTCGGCACAGGCACGGTGATCCTGACGGTGAACGGGCATCTGGAAAGCTTCGGGATCGAGACCGACCGGCTGATGCAACTGTTCCTCTTTGCCGCCATGACGCCCGAGTTGGACGCCGAGCAGATGTCCCATATCGGCGGGCAGTCACGCTGGGGTGTGACCCCGTCCGACCCGATGGGAACCACGATGCGTAGGATTGATAGCGGTCAGGGCGGCAACCGGATCGTTACCCGCACCTGCGCCGCGCTGCGCCCCGGTATGGCGGCGAAAGCGCGCGATCTAAACCGGGCCGCCCGCGTCATGCAAGGCAAGTTCGATCAGCGGTTTCCGCAGTTGGCGGGTCTGCAAATGCAATACCAATGGGCTGGTCATCTGTGCCTGAGCCTCAACGGTGTATCCGTCGCGCGCGAGATTGAACCCGGTGTCTATTCCGGCTGCGTCCAGAATGGGCTAGGCACCGCGCGCGGGACGCTTACCGGGATTGCGGCAGCCGAACGGGCCTGCGGACACAGCTCGGACATCACCCGTCATTTTGAGGCGGAACAGCCCCCGAAACGCCTGCCGCCTCAACCCTTCCGAGAACTGGGCGCGAATGCGGTGTTGCGGTGGAAAGAATGGAAGGCACGGAAAGAGTGATTACGGCAAGCTCAGCTTCGCCATACGCCCACCGTCAACCGTATAGATCTGGCCGGTGATGAAGCTGGCCTCGTCCGACGCCAGAAACGCGACCAACGCCGCAACCTCGGCGGGTTGGCCAGTGCGTGCGACGGGATGGATGCGTTTGATATCCTCGGAAAACCCCTCGGGGTCCGGCATCGAGGCGATGAAATCCACGTTCAGTTCCGTGTCGATCCAACCGGGTGCAACGGCATTGCAGCGAATGCCCTCGGCCCCGTGATCCACGGCAACGGCGCGGGTCAAACCATGCAGCCCGGCCTTTGAGGCGCAATAGGCGGCGTGGCCAGGATTGCTGCCCAAACCCTCGATCGAGCCGATATTGACGATGCTGCCCCCTTCCTTTCGCAAATGCGGCAGCGCGGCTTTGATCAGCAGAAACGGCGCGGTCAGATTGACGGTCAGAGTGCGCTGCCAATCCTCAAGGCTCATTTCATCAACCTGGGCCTCCTGCATCATGCCTGCGTTGTTGATCAGGATATCCAGCCGCCCTGCCCTGTCGACGACCTGATCGACCACGGCTTGCGGGCTGTTCGGGTCGCTGAAATCGGCCTCGAGCCCATTGGCATCCGCGCCGCGCTGCGCGGTGAACACCTGCGCGCCCTCATCCAGCAAACGCTGGGCAATGGCGCGCCCGATCCCGCTGCGCCCGCCTGTCACCAAGGCGGTTTTTCCTTCAAAACGGGTCATGCGACGGGTTTGCCTCCGTTCACTTCCAATAAGGCCCCGCAGATATATCGCGCCGCATCCGAGACCAGAAACATCACCACATCCGCAATGTCCTCGGGCTCGGCGATGCGGCCCAGCGGGACGGTTTGGCCCAACTCGGCAACGGCGCTGTCGGGATCGAAACCGCGTTTTTCAAAGCCCGAGCGCAACATCGGCGTGTTCACCTCATTCGGACAAACCGCGTTGATGCGGATACCCTGATGAGCATGATCCATCCCCATACATTGCGTCAGCGAGGCAATGGCGGCCTTGGTCATACAATAGACAGCGTGGTTCGGGCCGGGGCGCAAACCCCAGCAAGACGCAGTGTTCACGATGGCACCGCCCCCCGCTGCAGTCATGATCGGGATGGCGGCGCGGCAGATGCGGAACGGGGCCTCGACATTCACGCCCAGCGACAGCACCCAGTCCGGGTCCGTCGTCTCGGTCACGGCCCCGCGCGTGATGACACCTGCGTTATTGATCACGATGTCCAACCCGCCCAGCGCATCCGAGGCGGCGTGCGGCAGCGTGTCGGCATAAGATGCGTCAAGCAGGTCTCCGGGCAAGTGGGCGTCGGCAGCGATCCCGGCCACGTCGCGGTCAGCCACGGCAACCTGTGCCCCGGCGGCGCGCAAGCGTTGCACGATGGCGGCTCCGATCCCGCCTGCGGCCCCGGTCACAAGGGCAGTTTTTCCTGTCAGGTCCATAGTACCTCTGGTTTGAAAAAGCCCGTCCGATGGGACGGGCGGGCAAGTTTCGGGGGAGATGATTTCAGTAGCTTTGATTCAACTCGTCAGCGGCCGGGATTTCGCGTTCGCGCCGGGCGATATAGTCCAACAGGGCCTCATCCTTCGCCTCGTCCAGTTTCGGTTCCTGATATTCGTCCAGCAGAGTTTTGGCGCGATTCAGGGCGCGTTCCGTAACCTCGATGCTGCCTTCGGCCTGCCACTGCTCGATCGAGTTGTTGTCGAACAGTTCGGGCATGAAAAAGGCGCTTTGAAAATTGTCCTGCGTGTGTGGATGGCCGAGGTAATGCCCGCCGGGGCCAACATCCGGCACAGCCGCCAAAGCCTGATCGAAATCACCCCACTTCGGCCCCTCGGCCATACGATAGGCCATCGCGCATTGTTCGGCATCGACGATGAACTTGGCCACGGAACAGTGCATCCCGGCCTCATTCCACCCCGCCGAATGCCAGATATAGTTGGCCCCCGCATGGATCACCGCCTGCAAGGTAGTGGCGGATTCGTATCCGGCCTGCGCGTCAAAGGTCTTGGCCCCGCCCAATGTGTTCGAGGTCCGCCACGGCACCCCGTAGTGCCGCGCCATCTGGCCGATCATGAAATTCATCAGGCTGATCTCGGGTGTGCCCGCCATCGGCGCGCCGGATTTCATCGAAACGGTTGACAGGTAATGCCCGTAGATCGCGGGTGCGCCCTTGCGAATGACCTGCGTATAGGCCAGCGCGCTCAGCGCCTCGGCGTTCAGCTGCGCCACCGTGGCCGGAACGCTGGCAGGCGTGTTTGCGCCGCCCAAGACGAAGGGCGAACACAGAACCGGCTGATTGCGACGGCAAAACGCCCGCATCGCGCCCAGCATCGTCTCATCCCAGACCAGTGGCGAGTTGCCGTTGCAATTACCGGTCGTGACGGGGTGATCCTCAAGATAGTCTTGGCCGAACAGAATGGCGCACATCTCCATCACGTCCTCGGCGTTTTTGGGGCTGGTGGTCATGCCCATGAAAGTCTTGTCGGAATGTTTCATCGACGAATAGGTGATCCGCAGATGGCGCTGGCTGATCGGGTGGTCATAGGGTTCGACAATGTGGTGCGCGCTGGAATGCAACGCTGGCAGCATATGCGACAGCTTATGAAACATCGCCAGGTCATCCAGCGTCGGATTGCGGCGCACGTCATCGAGATCGCGCAAAAACGGCGCCCCGGTCATCGGCACAAAGATCGAATGCGGTCCGCCCAAGCGCACATTCTTTTGCGGATCGCGCGCGTGATAGGTGAAATCGCTTGGGATCGAGGAAATCAGCTGACGCACCAACCCGCGGTCCAGATAGACCAGCTCTCCTTCGACCTTGGCCCCAACCCGTTTCCAATCCTCTAACGCGATAGGGTCTCGAAACTGAACACCCACATTTTCCAGAATGTCCATCGAGGCCGCATCGATACGGTCTACTTGCGCACCATCCATAACTTCGCACAAAGGAATGCCTCGGGTCAGGCCAGGCAGCATGTCAAAGTTCGGCGCGGTGCGCAGGGCGCGGCGGGCCTGACGGCCTCCGGCGCGGGTTGCGGTGCGAATGTTCATTGGGCAGTCCTCCGATCTTGTGGTCCAGATTGAGGGATTCGGAGGCGTCCTACGTCACTGATTGCGAAACCTGTTTGCAGGAAACGACACAGATGCCTGCTTTGAATACCGTCACCCCGGGCGTCCGTGCGGGGCCGCAAGCCGGTTGATCGCTTTGTCCAATCGCTTTCAAAAAACCTGAGAACACTGGTTTTCTTGCACGGATACCCCGATATTGACATGAACTAAACTCATGCGAATGCACTGCCCAAGGTCCCTGCAATCATGTCCAGACGTCACTACAACCTACCCCCGCTGACAACGCTTGCCGCGTTCGAGGCCGCCGCGCGGCATCTGAGTTTCAAGAATGCGGCCGAAGAGTTATCGGTGACGCCCGGCGCTGTCAGCCACCAGATCAAGGCGTTGGAAGGCGATTTGGAAACGGCCCTTTTTCAACGCAAGCATCGCGGGGTTGAACTGACAGAAGACGGAAAAGCCTTGTTCGAGGCACTGTCATCTTCGTTTTCCAACATCTCAAAGACTCTGGCCACAATTCGTGGTCGCGTGTCGGTGGGTAAGGTCACTGTCGGATCCACGACCGCCGTAGCAGCCCTGTGGCTGTCGCCGGCTGTGATCCGATTCTGGCGCGAGATGCCCGAGGTCAACGTGGATCAAATCGCGCAGGACAGACCATTCCGTGACCGGCCGGATATCGACTTTTTCGTTCGCTATGGTCGCGATAGTGACCCGAGCCTATCGCATACACCATTGTTTCGCGACCACTTGACCCCCGTGGCAAGCCCTGAACTGGCCCGGCAACTGACCGGCGCCGATCTGGAACAGCTTGCCGCGCAGCGCCTGATTCATCTTGAATCGGATGACCGCAGTTGGACCACGTGGCCCGAATGGTTCCAGCAGCTTGGCTACCCCGGTAAAATCCCGATCGTATCCCGCGTGAACAGCTATTCGGTAGCGTTGCAGCTGGCGCGCAAAGGGGCGGGCCTGGTGCTTGGTTGGCAGCGCCTTATTCAACCCATGCTGCAATCGGGAAAACTGGTGACCCTTGGGCCGCATCACCTGACCGCGCCTAACCAATTCTACCTTGTAGGGCGGCCGGATGACGAACTGTCTGAAAGCGCGCGCGCGTTGAAAAACTGGATCCTTCAAGAGGTACGGGATGGTTCGGTTTAGGTGAAGTCACCCAGTGATGAGGTTTTCTGATATTGAGAAAAGGCAGGCCCTTCCGCCAAAACGGATGAAACGCATCCAGCAATACCCTCAGGAGAGCCCGATGAACAAATATAGCCCGCTGTCCTCGGTTCTGGCCGATCTGAATGTGGCCAACGGTCTGCCGAACGAGCATTACATCGACCCGGTCGTCTTTGCCGAGGAACGCAAGTCCGTCTTATATGCGAACTGGTCAGGGATCGGGTTCGGCAAGGACGTTCCCGAGGAAGGCGATGCCAAACCGGTCGATTTTCTGGGCATGCCCCTGTTGATCGTGCGCGACCGGGATGGTGAAATCGGTGTATTTCAGAATACATGTCGCCACAGGGGCATGATACTGGTCGACACCCCCCGCAAGATCGGCGGCGCGATCCGCTGCCCCTACCACAGCTGGTGCTACAGCCTGAAAGGCGAGCTACGCGCGACCCCTCATGTGGGCGGCCCCGGCCACAACACACACAAGGATGTTGACCGCAAAGATCTGGGTCTTGTCCGGGTCCGCTCGTATGTCTGGCGCGACGTGATTTTTGTAAACGTGGACGGCAACGCCCCCGCATTCGAGAACGCCCACGCCGCGCTAATGGACCGTTGGAAAGAGTTCGACAAACCGGTGCATCACGGTGGCGAGACCTCTTCGTTCAAGCTTGAGGTCAAGACCAACTGGAAGCTGGCAGTCGAAAACTATTGCGAAAGCTATCACCTGCCTTGGGTCCACCCCGGCCTGAACAGCTATTCCCGGTTGGAAGACCATTACAATATCGAAGAGCGCGGGCATTACTCGGGTCAGGGCACATTGGTCTATCGACAGCTGACCGACCAAGACGGCGCTACCTTTGATGATTTTGACGGCCTGAGCGACAAATGGAATGAGGGCGCGGAATATGTGGCGCTGTACCCGAATGTCCTGCTGGGCGTGCAGCGAGACCACGCCTTCGCAATTGTGCTGGAGCCGGTCGACCAGGAAAACACGGTCGAACACATCGAGCTCTACTATGCGAAAAGCATCGACGAGACACCACAGCACGACGGCTTGCGCGCCTCGAATGCGCAGCTGTGGAAGACCGTATTCGAAGAAGACGTCTTTGTAGTCGAAGGGATGCAGAAAGGCCGCCACGGAGTGTTGTTCGACGGAGGTCGTTTTTCGCCCGCGATGGACGGTCCGACCCATAACTTCCACCATTGGGTTGCCTCGCAGATCGAAAACGGTCGCGCAGAGTAAGATAGCGGGCTAGTCGGCTTTTTGCTTTGCTGATCGGCCCTGACGGAGACCCGATGGACAAGACCGATCTGGATCGCCTGCTGCTTGAGGCCCATGATCACAACGATCATGGCGCCCTCATTCGCTATTATACGATTGCCGCAGACGAACGCGAAGCGGTGCAGGATATCGACGCGGCCTGTTTCTATCTGACCCATGCCTTTGTGTTCGCTCTGGAATCCGGCGCGCCTGAGGCAAAGACCCTGAACGCGCGACTGGCCGCCTACGGGCGCGCTCATCGGTTGGAATTCTGAGATTAGCGTCAGGTTAAACTCGCTCAACTCAACTTGAAATTTATGTCCGTTGTCCGCGCAACACCCTTGGTGACACAAAGCGCGAAGAACCCAACTTGGATATGGCAGGCTCATGAAAACGAATGCACAGGCGGTGGTAATTGGCGGCGGGGTGATCGGGTGTTCTATCCTGTATCATCTGACCAAATTGGGGTGGTCAGATGTGGTGCTGCTGGAACGGGACGAGTTGACTTCGGGCTCAACTTGGCACGCGGCGGCGAACATCCACGGGCTGCATGACAGCACCAATATCAGCCGCATTCAGCACTATACCATGACCCTGTACAAAGAGCTTGAGGCCGAGACCGGCCAAAGCTGCGGCGTGTTCCAGCCCGGCTCGCTCTATCTGGCGCAGACCCAAGAGCGCGAGCATCAGCTTCGCCTGCAGGCGGCCAAGGCCAAGCTATATGACATGAATTTCTATGAGATAAGCATTGAAGAGGCCCAACGCCTGAACCCTCTGGTCAACTATGACGGCATCCGCTGCGTGATGTTCGAACCCGATGGCGGCAATGTGGACCCGTCGGGCGTGACCAATGCCTATGCGGTGGGCGCGCGCCAGCGCGGGGCCGAGATCCATCGCTTTACCCCCGTCACAGCGACCGATCAGCAAGAGGATGGCAGCTGGATCGTGCGCACCCCCAAAGGTGACATCAAAACGCCCTGGGTTGTGAATGCCGCCGGTCTGTGGGGCCGCGAAGTGGCGCGGCTGGCGGGAATCGAGCTGCCTCTGCAGCCCACCGAACACCAGTATTTCGTGACCGAGGCAATGGCAGATGTGCAGGCGCATGGCACCCGCCTGCCCTCGGTCAGTGATCGGGATGGAGAATATTATCTGCGGCAAGAGGGCAACGGCCTGCTGGTCGGTGCTTATGAGAAAGACATGAAATTCTGGGCCGAAGACGGCACGCCGCTGGATTTTGCCCATGACCTGTTCCCGGACGATCTGGAGCGGATCGAAGAGAACATGATGAACGCCATCGAGCGCCTGCCTGCCGTAGGTGAGGCCGGGATCAAGCGTGTCATCAACGGCCCGATGATCTGGTCGCCGGATTCGAATGTCTTGATGGGGCCGGTGCCCGAGGTGGACGGTTATTTCTGCTGCAACGGCATCATACCCGGCTTTTCTCAATCCGGTGGCATGGGCTTGATGGCGGCACAGTGGATCATCGAAGGCGAAACCCAATACGACATGTTCGCCTGGGATATGGCCCGGTTCGACACATGGGCTACAAAGGAATTCACCAAAGCCAAGGTGCAGGACCAATACGCCCACCGCTTTGCGATTCACTTCCCGAACGAGGAGCGCGGCGCTGGCCGCCCTGCCCGCGTGCGCCCGATCTATGAGACCCAAAAGGCCATGGGTGCGGTATTCGGCCTGAATGTTGGCTGGGAACATCCGCTTTGGTTCGCGGATGAGCCGGGCACGGTGGATACCAACGGCTTTACCCGCCAGAACTGGTGGGCCCCTGTGGGCGAAGAATGCAAGATGTTGCGCGAGCGGGCGGGTATCATCGATATCTCGAACTTTGCCAAATACGTCTGCAAAGGGCCGGGTGCCGAGGACTGGTTGAATGCAGTCTTCGCCAACACCATGCCCAAGGCAGTTGGCCGGTCCTGCTTGACGCCGCTGATCTCGAAACGCGGTGGCATTGCAGGTGACTTTACTGTCACCCGCATGGCCGAGGATGAGTTCTGGATCATCGGATCGGGCATGGCCGAGCGGTATCACAAACGCTTCTTCAAGCAGGTTCCGCTGCCCGAAGGCACCACATTCGAAAGCCACACCGAAGCGATGTGCGGCTTTAACGTCGCCGGTCCGAAATCGCGTGAGATCCTACAGCGCCTGACCAACGCGTCACTGGCGACCGAGGACTTCCCGTTCATGCGTTCGGTCATGATCGAGCTTGCAGGCGTCGAAGTTCTGGCCCTTCGCGTGTCCTTCACCGGTGATTTGGGGTGGGAGTTGCACTGCAAGACCGAAGATCAGGCGCAGCTTTATGAGGCGCTGCTGGCAGCTGGCAAAGAATTCGGTGCAGGCCCAGTGGGCAGCCGCGCGCTGATGTCGCTGCGGGTCGAAAAAGGCTATGGGTCATGGAGCCGCGAATACAGCCCCGAATACTGGCCACATGAGGTTGGGCTGGATCGTTTGTGCAAGTTCGACAAAGACTTCCTGAACAAGGAGGCCGCGCAAAAGGTTCTTGAAAACCCTGCCCGAGAGCAGCTGGTCCTGCTGCATCTGGATGAGGCCGACGTGACCGCGTCCAACGCCGACGCGACCGGCGGTGAGCCGATCTTCAAAGACGGTGAAGGCATCGGTCGTGTAACGTCGGGCACCTATGGGTACACGGTCGGCATGTCACTGGCGCTTGGGTATGTCAAAAACGCTCAACCCGGTGATGAGGTCGAAGTGATGGTGTTGGGCCACCCGCACAAGGCCACCATCCTGCAAGAGCCTCCGTTCGATGCAAAAGGTGAAAAACTGCGCGCCTGATCGAACCGTGATCTACCCCTGACCCTACGAGACCCTATCCACGCGCCCTGCCCTGCCTATATCCTTCACATACCATCTGGATCGTTTTGGGAGGGGCGCATGGAACATAAGACCGACATGCTGATAATTGGTGCCGGGTTCTCGGGGCTGATTATGGCGATTGAGGCCCGTAAGCGCGGGATTACCGATATCGCGATCCTTGAAAAAGCGGGCGATATCGGCGGCACATGGCGTGAAAACACCTATCCCGGCGTGGCCTGCGATGTGCCTTCGCATCTTTATTCAATGGCCACTCATCTGAACCCCGACTGGAGCCGCGCATACGCAGGCGGGGCGGAAATCCAGGCTTATCTGCGTAAAGTCGCTCAAGACGAAAGCTTGTACGATCTGTGCCATTTTCATCAACAGCTTAAATCCGCGCGGTGGGACGGAGCCCAATGGCAGGTTGAAACCGAAGACGGGCAGCATTGGTCGTCGCGGATACTGGTTTCCGCCATAGGCGCACTGCACGTGCCCAGCATTCCCGATATCCCCGGCGCGGACAGTTTTACGGGGCCAAGTTTCCACTCTGCCCAGTGGAATCACGACGTCTCTTTGTCGGGTAAACGTATCGCGGTGATCGGCACCGGAGCCTCCGCAGTCCAATTCGTCCCCGAGATCGCGAAAATGGCGGGGCATGTCACAATCTACCAACGCAGCGCCCCATATGTTCTGCCGCGCCCGGATGGCCCAATCGCGCCATGGGTCCGCAGGCTGTATCAGCGTGTTCCCATATTACCCAAATTGCGCCGCAAGCTGATCTACATGGTGTTCGAATACCGCCACCGGGTATTTCGCGGAGAAAAAGGCGCTGTGAACTTTGCCATGAAGATGTGGCGCTCTGCCATGGAAAAGGCAATCAGTGACCCGGACGAGCGCGCCAAGCTTACGCCCAACTACCAAATTGGCTGCAAGCGTATCCTAAGCTCGAACGACTGGTATCCAACTCTTGCGCGTTCCAACGTGTCTGTTGTGCCGCAGGGCGTGACCTCAATCGAGGGCGATCAGATCACGGCTGCGGATGGATCCCAATCGCAGGCCGATATACTGATCTGGGGCACCGGATTTCACGTCACCGATATGGTCGAATACCTGAATATCTCGGGCGACGACGGTGTAAGCCTACGCGACGCATGGGCTGACGGAATGAAAGCCAATCTGGGCACTGCGATTGCAGGCTTCCCGAACTTCTTCATTCTGCTTGGGCCCCATACGGGATTGGGGCACAATTCTGTGGTGCTGATGATCGAAGCACAGGTTCGCCATATCGGCCGCGTTTTGGACGAAATGCAGCGCGACGGTCTGCAGGTTGTAACGCCCGACCCCGAAAAACAGGCAGCCTTCAATCAAGAGATGCAGAACCGGCACACGGACAGCGTTTGGCAGGCGGGCGGATGTACGTCATGGTATCAGGACGCACAAGGCCGCAACACCACGCTATGGCCCGGCACTGTATCCGAATTTGAAAAGCGTCTGGCGCGCTCGGGGTTAGAACATTACCAACCCCTTCCTTCCCAACACGCGGAGAATTGAGATGAACGTAATTCTGATCCTTGTCCTTCTGATCGCCGCATTTTTCGTGGTCATGAATGTCTGGACCCGAAAACTGACCCGCGACGGGCTTGTCCGTGTTCCTCAACTGGGTCAGATCACTCCTGTGCGTGGGGGCAATATCCACTATGTCGAAAAAGGCGACCCTTCCAAACAGACGCTTGTGCTGATTCATGGCCTCGGTGGGCAGCTGCAACACTATACCTATGCGATGGTCGACCTGCTGGCCGATGATTACCACGTCCTCGCTGTGGACCGCCCCGGCTGCGGCTACTCAACCCGCGATACTGCTGAACTGGGCCGACTACCGGAACAGGGCCGCATGATACAGGAGTTTCTGGAAAACAAAGGCGTGTCTGATGCAATCCTTGTTGGGCATTCGCTCGGGGGGGCGGTCTCATTGGCCATGGCATTGGACTATCCTGAAAAAACAAAAGCATTGGCCCTGCTGGCCCCGCTGACACAGGTGATGCCCGGGCCGCCCACTGTGTTTAAACCGCTAGAGATCCGCACCCAATGGCTGCGCACCTTTATCGGCAACACCATTGCCGTTCCAATTGCCGCAAAAACTGCTCCACATACACTTAGCGCGGTGTTTGATCCCGAACCGGCACCTAGTGATTTTCTCGACCGCGCTGGTGGGGCTTTAGGCCTGCGCGCTTCGGCATTCATAACCGCCTCGCAGGACATTGTCGGCATTGACGAAAGCCTTGAGGGGCAAGTGGCCCGCTACGGTGACCTCAAAACCCCCGGAGGCATCCTGTATGGCGCACAGGACGCGATCCTTTCACCCGAGGCACATGGCGCCCCGATGGCTCAATTCGGCCTGTCCGAAGAGCGGCTTGAGGGGCTGGGTCACATGATCCCGATAACCGCACCCGACACCTGCGCCGACTTCATTCGTCGCATCGCCAAAAGCGCAGTAGAGGTGGATAACTCCGATACCGGAACGACGTGAGACTGGGTTAAAAAAGAATCTCGCACCGGGGCCATTTCCCTCTTGACCCTCTTGGGCCCCTCGCTTAAATCGCCTCTCACCCATGGCGGAGTAGCTCAGTTGGTTAGAGCAGCGGAATCATAATCCGCGTGTCGGGGGTTCAAGTCCCTCCTCCGCTACCATTTCTTCCCACACGTTTCAGTGTGTCCCGCGCGGAACGAAGAAGGGGTCAATCAACACTGTCTCACTTTCTTTTGCCGGGTCGGAAAGACGCCGCTCTAGCAGCCAGATCACCTGCTCGACAGCCTCGTCAATTGGATTGTTTACTGTGCTGAGGTTAAACATGGGCCAGCCCGCCATTTCAATGTCATCGAAGCCTACAATCGATAAAGATCCCGGGACATCCAAGCCAAGTTCTCGCGCAGCTGTCAGGGCACCGATGGCGCTTGCGTCATTGGCGCAAATCAACGTGTCCAGCTGGTGGGCTTCAAGCATCCTCATCGCTGCACGGTATCCTGCTTCAACTGTGAACTCTCCGACCTCTTCTGCCACCAAAGAAAGACCGGCATCCCCCAGCGCTTGCATCACGCCAGCTTTGCGGTCAGCGGAGGACCCAAACCCTGTTGCGCCCGCGATATACCCAAATCGTTGACGACCGCGATCAACCAAAACCCGAGTCGCTATCTGCATACCTCGCGCGTTTCTGCAGCATACATTGTCTACGCCTAATGCATCTACGATGCGCCCTGATGAGATCATTGGGACGCCGAATTTACTGCATTGCGTCACTACCGACTCAGGCATACTGCCGCCGCGCAGAATCAAAGCGTCCAGCGGGTAGCGCAGCACCTGGTCGATGGCGGAGCCGGCCCGATCATCTTCGCCATCAATCAGGACCGGCCACTTGTTCAAAGCATTCAATCGACCGACCAAGCGATGCACGAATTCCGAGTCATACGCGCTGCGCATATTGCCAATAAACACCGCCACAAGATGCGAGCGTCCGCCCTTCAACCCTGCGGCCAACGCATTTGGTTGATACCCCATATGTGTCGCAATTTCTTGAATTTTCCGGCGCTTACCCGCGTCAAGATACGCGCCCGGAGTAAACGCGCGCGACACGGCAGACCGCGAAACCCCGGCGGCGTCAGCGACGGTTTGCGCCGTTACACGGCGGGGCCTTTCGGCAGGTTTACTGTTGTCGTCAGCCACCCACAAGCTGTCCTCCGTTTCCATATAATTTGTCAATATTGCAATAAATCTTTCACCGAACTGTCACAGGAACCGCGTATGTGACCACGTGTGCACACACTGTGCATTCGCAGGCGGACCATGCCCGTTTGCTCTGTTTTTTTATGCTGCAAGGGGCACCAGCCCCGCGAACTGGTGTGTTGGCCGCAAGCGCGGGAACCACCAAACCGGAGAGAGACATGACCAACCTGACATTCTGCGCAACCGCTGCGGCTGTCGCGTTTTCCGCGACCGCGGCCTTTGCCGAAACCGAGATCACATGGTGGCACGCCATGGGCGGCCAGCTGGGCGAAACCGTCAATAAACTGGCCGAGGATTTCAACGCCTCGCAAGACGAATACAAGATCACTCCGGTCTATAAAG
Organism: Ruegeria sp. HU-ET01832; assembly: GCF_040371315.1. Lineage (NCBI taxonomy): Bacteria > Pseudomonadati > Pseudomonadota > Alphaproteobacteria > Rhodobacterales > Roseobacteraceae > Ruegeria > Ruegeria sp. HU-ET01832. The sequence goes on along the minus strand of NZ_BAABWL010000002.1, from coordinate 684,605 downwards.
GCAGCTACGAAGAAACCCTGACCGCAGGTATCGCCGCCTTCCGCGCGGGCGAACAGCCCAACGTCATGCAGGTGTTCGACGCCGGTGCCGCGACCGTAATCGGAGCTAAGGGCGCAACCATCCCGGTTCAGGACCTTCTGGCCAACAATGGCGTCGACTTCGACATCAACGACTATATCGCCGGTGTGCGTTATTTCTATGCCGACAGCGACGGCAAGATGATCGGCATGCCCTTCAACTCTTCCACGCCGATCCTGTATTACAACATGGACGCGCTGGAAGCGGCAGGCGTTACCCCGCCGAAAACCTGGGAAGAGTTCCAGGCGACAACCGCCCCCGCGCTGAAAGACGCAGGCTACATCGCGCTAAGCCAGTCGCACCTGCCCTGGATCTTCACCGAAAACTTCATGTCGCGCCACAACCTGCCGTTTGCGACCAACAACAACGGCTATGACGGCACCGACACGCAGATTTTGGTGAACAACGACGCGATCAAAGCGCATTTCACCGCTGTGTCCGAGTGGAAAGACGACGGTCTGTTCGAATGGTACGGCACCGGCTGGGGCGACAACGCCAAGCCGTTCGAGGAAGGCAAAGTTGCCATGTGGCTGGGTTCTTCGGGCTCGTTCGGCGGCCTGCTGCAGAAAGATCTGCCGTTCGAATTCAGCGCGACCGAGTTGCCCTATTGGGAAGCAGTGACCGCCGAGCCCACACAGACCTTCATCGGTGGTGCCGCTCTGTTTGCCATGTCCGGCCAATCGGACGAGGAGAACAAAGCCACGGCCGAATTCTTCCGCTTCCTGACCGCGCCTGAAACCCAGTATTTCTGGCATCAGGAAACCGGCTATGTGCCGATCACCGAGGCCGCTTATGAAGTTGCCAAGAAAGACGGCCACTATGACCGTTACCCGGCTGCCGAAGTTGGCGTCAACCAGCTGCAAGACAAGGCGGGCGACAACACCAAGGGTTACCGCATGGGTTTTTACGTTCAGATCCGCGACATCATGAACCGTGAATATGGCCGTATCCTGACAGGTGAGACTGACGTGGAAACCGCGTTCAAAACCATCGAAGAGGAAGCCAACGAACTGCTGGCCCGCTTCGCCAAGACCCAGGGCTAAGCACCCGTATCACCCCCAGGGATGGTCGCGCTGTCACGGCGCGGCCATCGCTCTTTTTCTTACTGGACCACTCAATGAAACGTGCGGGCTTCGACAATATCTGGCTGCCTGTGGCGCTACTGCTGCCGCAGTTAATGATCATCGCCATCTTTTTCTACTGGCCTGCGGGCTGGGCACTGCAATCCTCATTCTATCTGCAGGACCCTTTCGGGTTTGGCTCGACCTTTGTGGGTGGCGAGAACTACACGTCGCTTGTGGGCAACGACCAGTACAAGCGTGTCGCCGGATTTACGATCATCTACTCGGTTCTGGTGACGTTCTTCTCTCTGGCCATCGCGCTGTTGCTGGCTGTGAAGGCAGACAAGGTAATCCGAGGCGCCAAGACATATCGCACGCTGCTGATGTGGGTTTATGCCATCGCGCCGCCCGTTGCCGGCTTCATGGGTATCTTGTTCTTTGATCAAAGCACCGGACCGCTGACCAAGTTCTTTCAGATGTTCGGGTGGGATTTCAAACTGGGCGTGGACTACAACGCAACTGCAACCGCCATGGTCATCGTGGCCGTGTGGAAGCAGATCCCGGTGAACTTCATCTTCTTCCTCTCGGGCCTGCAATCCATCCCCCGATCGGTGCGCGAGGCCGCGATGATCGACAACCGATCCGCCACCGGACGGTTCTGGCAGGTAACCTTCCCGCTGCTGGCCCCCACCGCATTTTTCTTGCTGATCATCAACATCACCTACGCCCTGTTCGACACGTTCGGCATCATCGATGCATTGATGAAGGGCGAGCCGGGCAACAACCCGATGACGCTGGTCTACAAGGTCTATCTGGACGGCTTTCGAGGCAACGACCTGGGCGGATCATCGGCGCAATCGGTCATCCTGATGGTGCTGGTTCTTTTGCTGACCGTGTTTCAGTTCCGGCTGGTGGAACGCCGGATTCACTATACGTAAGGGCTTTGGACATGGCTGAGACAACACTCGAAACTCCCGCTGAAACCCATCGTCCCCGCCGCATCAAATGGGGCGCGATCGGCGATCACACCGTCCTGATCCTAGGCGCTTTGCTGATGATGATACCACCGCTGCTGGCGCTGACCACGGCCAGCCATGACGCGGTGACGATCCACCGCGAGGGGTTGCAGCTGACGCTGGGCGACAATCTGGGCAAGAACTTCCATGCCGCAATGTTCGAAAAGGGTGGGTTCACCCAGACGGTGGATGGTACGCTGATGCTGATGAACTCGTTCATCCTTGGCATCGGCTTTGCGGTGGGCAAGATCGTGATTTCGATGATGGCGGCCTATGCCATCGTCTATTTCCGTCTGCGGTTCGCGACGCTGGCCTTCTGGGTCATCTTCACCACGCTTCTGCTGCCGCTTGAAGTCCGCATCCTGCCCTCATACGAGGCGATCCAGAAACTGGGCCTGACAAACACTTATACCGGTCTGATCGTACCGCTGATCGCATCCGCAACCGGCACGTTCTTTTTCCGTCAGTTCTTCATGTCCGTCCCTGAGGAGCTGGCCGAGGCCGCCCGGATCGACGGCGCAGGCCCATGGAAGTTCTTTGTCGATATCCTTGTGCCGCTTAGCCGAACGATGATCGCTGCGATCTTCATCATCATGTTTGTCTTTGGCTGGAACCAATATCTGTGGCCGACACTGATCACGACGGATGAGAGCTTTTTCACCCTGGTCCGGGGCATCAAACAGATCGTGCTGTCCTACACAGATAGTCAGATCCCAGAACACGGGCAGGCATTGGCGCTGGCCATTGTCGCGATGATCCCACCCGTGGCGATCGTCGTCTTTTTCCAAAACTGGTTCGTCAAGGGCCTCACAGAATCCGATAAATAAGGAATACGCGCATGGCTCAGGTTTCATTAGAGGGCATCCGCAAGGTCTATCCCAACGGCTTTAAGGCGGTTCAGACCACAAGCTTCACCATTCAGGACGGCGAGTTTGTCGTGCTGGTCGGCCCCTCGGGCTGTGGCAAATCCACCCTGCTGCGGATGATCGCGGGGTTGGAGGAAATCACAGAAGGTACGCTGAAAATCGGCGACCGGGTGGTCAATGACGTGGATCCGGCGGACCGTGACATCGCGATGGTGTTCCAGAACTATGCGCTATATCCGCATATGACGGTGCGCAAGAATATCGGCTATGGCCTCAAGAATCGCGGCACCCCGGCCGCCGATATCGCAGCCAAGGTCGAAGACGCCGCCCGGATGCTGAATCTGACCGAGTATCTGGACCGCAAACCAGCGCAGCTGTCGGGCGGCCAACGTCAGCGCGTCGCCATGGGCCGTGCCGTCGTGCGTGACCCGGCGCTGTTCCTGTTTGACGAGCCGCTGTCCAATCTAGATGCTAAACTGCGCAACCAGATGCGGATCGAGATTAAGGCCCTGCAACGCCGCCTTGGCACCACAGCCGTCTACGTGACCCATGATCAGGTCGAAGCGATGACGATGGCCGACCGGATCATCGTCCTGAACGCGGGCCGGATCGAACAGATCGGCACTCCGTCCGAGATCTATCACAACCCCGCCTCGACCTTTGTGGCCTCGTTCATGGGGGCACCACCGATGAACCTGATCCGGGCTGAAATCGATCAGAAACAGGTCAAAATAAATGGGTATGACGGGTTAATGGTCGCCCCTGAGGCGTTTAGCGGCCCGATCACAATGGGAATACGCCCCGAAGATGTAGAGCTGGACGACCAAGGCCAGGTGAAGTTTCATGTTGATATCCTTGAGGAATTGGGCGCTCATCGCCTGCTGCATGGGCGGATCGAAGACCAGCCGTTCTCGGTCATGATTGGTAAAGAAGATACAGCCCATACAGGGGAAACACGGATCAAGTTGAAGCCCGAAGCATTGCGCCTGTTCGACAAGGATACGGGGCTGCGACTGTGATTACTCAAACCCTTGCGACGCTACCTGCGGTTTCACCGAACCAGCGGGCCGCAATCCTGTCGGCGGATCGCACGGCGCAATCACACCGCCATTTGCTTGATGATCTTCCGGCATTGAATGCTGTCCAGGTCGGTGGAACACCTAAGGCAGACCAGTTGCCGTCACAATTCACGGTCGCCGCCTGGAACGTTGAGCGCTGTTTGTTTCCGGAAGAGACGGCCGCGCATCTGCAAAGTGTTTCTCCTGATGTCGTTCTGTTGTCCGAAGTGGACCACGGCATGGCCCGCACGGCGCAACGGCACACGACCGAGGCAATGGCAAGCGCACTTGGCATGACCTATGCTTTTGGAGTCGAGTTTCACGAGCTTGGCTTGGGCGGAGCAACCGAACGCTCCTATTGCACGGACGCTACCAATTCTCTCGGTTGGCATGGCAACGCGATCTTGTCCTCGGTTCCGTTCGAACGTACGGCGCTGATCCGGCTGGACGATCACGGACACTGGTTCTGCACCGATTCCGGCGCCGCTGACCCAGAGCAGCCAAGAATCGGAGGTCGCATGGCGATCGCTGCGGTGGTTCCAACCGACCGTGGGCTTGTATGTCTGGTGTCCACACATCTGGAAAGCAATGCCGATGCTGCGCATCGTTTCGGTCAATTCCAGAAGCTGTTGCAAACTATAGACGAATTCGCGCCCGGTCTGCCCGTTCTGATCGGAGGAGACCTGAACACCGGCAATCATATACCCCCCGCCTTTGACTGGAGGGACGAAACCCTGTTCGGATTGGCCGAATCTCAGGGCTATGATTGGGGTTTCACCGCGCCGGGTTTCACCACACGCCCCAGCCTTATCACGCCGCATCCCGAACGTCAGATGAAACTGGACTGGCTGGCTGGTCGGAAACTGACCCCGTTAGAGACAGGTATCGTGACGTCCATATCAAAAGATGGAAAGCCGCTGTCGGATCATGACTGCGTCTGGAGTCGCATTACCTTTAAAGACTGAGCCGGGCTGAAGTAATTCCTGACGCCCAGCTTGGCTCCGCACTTCAGGAGCTTTGCAAGGATAGACCCGCATCTGCCATATGGATGTTGAAACCTTTGGTGTTGGCAAAAGGGGTAAGAGTTTCCCCAAATCGCTTCAACACGGCTGCATCCTGGCACGCAACTTCATATTTCGCTTCGAACTTCAAATCCAAAACATCACCGGCCACCAACGTCCCGCGACCTAGCCCGTGACCCGAAAGAACCACACGCGCAGACGTCACTGAACACTCGGCCTCGACCGGAATGCCCAAAAATCCATAAGGGTCTGACAATTCCGAGATCGCCCGAGCGATCAGCGCGTTGTCGTCTGCAACCCCACTGGCGGAGACGTCCCCTAGCACATCAAAAGTGGCGACTGTCATGGATATCAGAAAGCCGGAACCAGAGTGAACTGCTTCACCACTCGGCTCTCTATCGCGCCACGCTGTTGCCGGACCAGCCTGGCTGAAAAATAAAAACGACAGTGCCGCGAAAACAGTCGAAAAACAAATCCTACGCACAAAAAAACCAATCAACTAACTTTAACTTAAACTGGTCGTACCTCCTACAGGTGCGGCCTTGAAGATGGAAGCCCACTATATTTGGGGAAGTCTCCACACCCTAATACCTGACAGTAAAACTCAGGTTGACATAGTCGACTAATTCACTCAGTTATCAGGCAGCCGACGCTTTCGTGGCGCCGGATCTGAATTTCTGAGATGAAAGACCTGCCCCCAATGACCAGATTGATTGCAACCACAAGCGCCCTGACACTTTGCGCCGTTTCTGCGGTCGCTGCCCCGGCGAAAACTGATGTTCTGACCACTTACGCCAATATTGCCGAAGCCAAGTATGAAGACAGCCTGATTGCAGCCCAGACGTTGCAATCTGCAGTGAACGCGCTGATTGCCAACCCGTCAGATGCAACCCTGAACACTGCCCGCGCGGCATGGATCGCCGCCCGTGTTCCCTATCAACAGACCGAGGTCTACCGCTTTGGCAACGCCATTGTTGATGACTGGGAAGGCAAGGTGAACGCGTGGCCTCTGGACGAAGGTCTGATCGACTATGTCGATGCCGCCTACGACGGGCCGTCCGATGAAAACGAGCTTGCAGCACTGAACGTCATCGCCAATCCAAGCTTTACGCTGTCGGGCGAAACAATCGACGCATCGGAAATCACACCTGAATTGCTGGCCGAAACCCTGCACGAAGCAGACGGGATCGAGGCAAACGTGGCCACTGGCTATCACGCGATCGAGTTTCTTTTGTGGGGTCAGGACCTGAACGGCCATGATGCTGGCGCAGGTGACCGTCCGTGGACCGACTATGCCCAAGGTGACGACTGCACCGGCGGACATTGCGACCGACGCGGTCAATACCTAAGCGCAGCCACCGACCTGTTGGTCAGCGACCTGGAGTGGATGGCAACCCAGTGGGCCGAAGGTGGTGACGCGCGCGTTGCTTTGACCGAAAACGAAGCTGCAGGTGTCAACGCAATTCTAACGGGTATGGGTTCGCTGTCTTATGGCGAACAGGCGGGCGAGCGGATGCGTCTTGGCCTGATGCTGAATGATCCTGAAGAAGAGCATGATTGTTTTTCTGACAACACCCATAACAGCCACTATTACGACGGCTTGGGCATCCAGAACGTTTATCTAGGCAGCTACACCCGGATCGATGGAACTCCGATTTCAGGGGCATCACTGTCCGATCTGGTCACCGCGACCGACCCGGCGCTGGACGCCGAGATGAAGGTTAAGCTGGCCAACACCATGCAGGCATTGGGCCTGATCAAATCGACTGCTGAAGCCGGTTTTGCCTATGACCAGATGCTGGAACGCGGCAACGAAGGTGGCGAAGCCTTGATCATGGGCGGCGTGAACGGTCTGGTCGACCAGACCAAAACAATCGAACGGATCGTTACGACGCTGGAGCTGGATCAGATCAGCATCGAAGGTTCGGACAGTCTGGATAACCCGAACGCAGTATTTCAGTGACCTTGGCCGAGAGGCGGCTCACCGCCGCCTCTCGGGCTTTTGAGAGCTGAATGACAGTATGACGCAGAACTTCTGTCAATTAACCTACTATTATAGTCAGATTAACAGCCTAAGGCACCTTGCCATGATCGTTTGCCATTGCACGAACATCTCGGACACCGAAATCCATGCCGCGATCGACTGGATGCGCGCGTCGGACCCCCATGCAGTGATCACCCCGGGCAAAATCTATCATGCCCTTGGAAAATCAGCGGATTGTGGCGGATGCATGCCACTTTTCCTAGACACGATGCGTTCCAGCGATAAGCTGGAAGTCCCCATGCAACTTCGCGCGTTGCGCAGCGAAGTATCACAGGAGAGTGCAGATGAAGGGCGACCCCAAAGTAATCGAATACCTCAACAAATCCCTGCGGCATGAGCTGACAGCGGTCAGCCAGTATTGGTTGCACTACCGTTTGCAGGAAGATTGGGGTCTTGGCCATATGGCCAAGAAAAGCCGCGAGGAAAGTATCGAAGAGATGGGCCACGCAGACAAGCTGATCGAACGGATCATCTTTCTGGAAGGCCACCCCAACCTACAAAAGCTGGACCCTCTCCGGATCGGACAAACGCCCAAAGAAACGCTGGAATGCGATCTGGCCGCCGAACACGACGCGCGCGCTTTGTATGTTGAGGCCCGCGAATTCTGCCGCGAAGCCGGGGACTACGTAACCATGTCCCTGTTTGAAGAATTGATCAGCGACGAAGAGGGTCATATCGACTTCCTCGAAACGCAGCTTGATCTGTATGAAAGGATTGGCGAAGCCAATTATGCGCATCTCAACGCATCGAAAATGGACGAAGGCGAGTAAACTTTCGATCTTGGCGGTGGCGGCTTTGGCGGCCACCCCCTCACTGTCCGGCGAATTGCAGGACCTTCACCTCAACTTTCTGCCGAGAACCGACGACGAGGCCGCGCGGATCGCCAAAGTGACCGCCCCGCCTGAAGACTTCAGCGCACCGCAACAGTTCGAAGAATTGCCCGCAGGGGCGGCGACTGTTCGTTTGCGCACGGATGCGGACGCGTTTTCGCAACCGTCAGGCAATCTGGAATTCGAACAGGAGCTGGACTTCAAGGTCGGCAATGGGCTTTTTAAAAAACTCTGGGTCTCTTCTCCGTCATCGACATTGGCGTCAGATGGGCTGGGCCCACTCTATAATGCGCGGTCGTGCCAGCGATGCCACATCAAAGACGGGCGCGGTCATACGCCAAATAGGCTGAATGACAGTGCCGTGTCGATGTTCCTGCGCATATCGATCCCCGGCGGGGCCAACCCTACCGAGATCGAAGATTACATCGCCACGCAACCTGAACCAAACTATGGCGGGCAGATGCAAGATCTGGCGCTGCCCGGCCATCCGGCGGAATACCGGCTGGACATCACCTATGAGGACGTCCCCGTTACGCTTGCAGATGGCGAAACTGTCACGCTGCGCAAACCGACATATGTCGCCGCAGATCTGGGTTACGGGCCGTTACACCCTCAGGCCATGCTTAGCCCGCGGGTCGCGCCACAAATGATCGGCTTGGGATTGCTGGAAGCGATTCCGGTCGAAGACCTACTGGCCAAGGCCGATCCCGACGACGCAGACGGAGACGGCATTTCCGGACGACCCAATATCGTTTGGGCCATAGAATATGCAAAGCCCATGACGGGCCGCTTTGGCCACAAAGCCGGAATGCCCACGATCATGGAGCAATCGGCAGCGGCCTTTGCCGGAGATATCGGAATTTCAAGCCCGCTTTATCCTGCTGGCCACGGCGATTGTACTGAATTGCAGGTGGATTGCGTGAAGGCGCCGCATGGCGATCGCGACGACCGCACTTTCGAGATCGACCAGCAAGGCATGGACCTGATCACCTTTTACAGCAGGAATCTGGGGGTGCCCGAGCGTCGCAACTTGGGCGATCCACAAGTTCTCCGCGGAAAACAGGTGTTCCACGAAACGGGATGCACGTCGTGCCACACCCCGTCATATGTGACCCACCGCTTGGAAGACCGCCCCGAGCACAGTTTCCAATTGATCTGGCCCTACACCGATCTGTTGCTGCACGATATGGGCGAAGGTTTGGCCGACAACCGCCCAGAAGCGCGGGCCACAGGCCGGGAATGGCGCACTGCTCCTCTGTGGGGAGTGGGCCTGACACAACAGGTTTCGGGTCATACCCAGTTTCTGCATGACGGGCGCGCACGCTCGCTGCTCGAAGCGATCTTGTGGCACGGAGGGGAAGCACAGGCCGCTCGTGACGCAGTTACTGCCATGCCAAAACCCGATCGCGACGCCCTGATCCGCTTTCTAGAGAGTCTATGATGCGTAAATTCGCTTTGGCCCTATCAATATGTCTGCCTGCAGTGGTGTCGGCACAGGATCGTGGGCAAGTTCTTGCGGATGTGACTGAAGAACACATACTGCCCAGATTTTCTGAATTGTCAGAGTCGACCTTTGTGCTCTCCGCAACAGCGCAGGCCGATTGTACATCTGAATCGTCTGAACTGCGCGCCGCTTATCACGCTGCTTTCGACAAATGGATTTCCGCCAGCCACCTTAGGTTTGGTCCATCCGAAGTGGACGATCGTGCGTTTGCTTTGGCTTTCTGGCCCGACACCAAGGGGTTCACAGCCAAAGCGTTGTCCGGGCTGATTGCTTCGGAGGACACCGCTGTCGAAACCCCTGAACTCTTCGCTGAAACCTCGATCGCCGGTCGCGGATTTTTTGCTTTGGAACAGATGATTTTCGAACCTCATTTTTCGGACCAGGGTACAGAGGTTTATCGTTGCGCGCTCATTCGTGCCATCACGACTGACATCAACAGCAATGCCAACGCCATGTCGGAAGAATGGAAAGTCTATGCGCCATCGTTGTCCCAGCCAGGTGCCGACAGCCCTTACCGCTCGGATGACGAAGCCCTGCAAGAGTTATATAAATCGCTGGTCACAGGGCTGGAATTCACCGCCCAAACACGTTTGGGGCGTCCGATGGGGACTTTCGATCGACCCCGTCCCAAGCGCGCCGAGGCACGTCGCTCTGGCCGCTCGCTGAGGCACGTAGAGCTATCTTTGATCGCACTGAGAGACCTGGCAACACATCTATCCGCAAACCACCCCGAAATTTCGGCCGATCTCAATCGTGCATTGGATAAAGCAATCCTCCGCGCACAATCCTTGGATGATCCGACACTTGACGGAGTGTCGTCACCGCAAGGACGGCTTCGTATCGAGGCTCTGCAGCAGTCAATCGAAGATGCCCGTCAGATTGCCGCAACTCGGCTAGGCCCGACTTTGGGTATCAGCGCCGGGTTCAACTCATTGGACGGGGATTGACGGATGACCAACCGACGTCATTTTCTGGCCGGCCTGGTGGCTACAGGTCTCGTCCCGAAGCGCGGTTGGGCAGCGGTCGGCGCGCCTGATTTTCTTGCCGCTGCGCTCTTTCCAGACGACTCCTACCGGCTTGTCGGGCTAGCAGTAGACGGTGACATTCAGTTTTCCCTTCCGCTGCCAGCTCGTGGCCATGCTGCAGCTGCCCACCCATCCCGCGCGCAGGCCGTCGCGTTTGCCCGACGACCAGGTACTTTCGCTGTGGTCATCGACTGCGCGGCAGGTGCTGAGATGGCGCGGCTGAAAGCACCCGTAGGTCACCATTTCTATGGCCACGGCGTGTTTTCAGCGGATGGCTCGCAACTCTTCACTACCGAAAACGACTATGAGGCGGGCACGGGTGTGATCGGCGTCTGGGACACGGCGACATATTCACGACAAGGCGAGTTTCCCTCGGGCGGGGTTGGTCCGCATGACGTGCGCCTGATGCCTGATGGCAAGACGCTGGTCGTGGCAAATGGCGGGATCGAAACCCACCCCGAGACCGGGCGCAGTAAGCTGAACCTACCCGTGATGCAGCCAAGCCTGGCCTATCTGGACTTGGCGGGCACGGTGCTAGAGCAGGTCACGCTGCCAAGAGCGCTGCACAAGAATTCGATCCGCCATCTGGCGGTGCGGTCTGACGGGCTGGTGGCGTTTGCGATGCAATGGCAGGGGGACAGGACGCAGCATCCTCCGCTACTGGGTCTACACCAGCGCGGCGAGGACCCCCGCTTGTTGGCCGCCTCAGCAGCCGACCAGAACACGCTTCAGGGCTACGCCGGCAGCATCGCCTTTACTAAAGACGGCCAAAGCGTCGCCATCACATGCCCGCGCGGCAATGCGTTGCATCAATTCGACGTCACTGCCGGCGCGCTGACCGCCGCTCTCAGTCTTGAGGATGTCTGCGGCATCGGCCCCGGCCCCACGGGATTTGTCTTTACCACCGGAACCGGGCAGATCGGAGCCTTCACCTCCTCAGTCCGCATCTCAGCCCACCCAGACTGCCATTGGGACAATCACTTGATCCCGGTCTGCACTTGCGCGTAACTTCGTCAGTTCCCGTCACATAGATTACACTTGGACGAATCAAACTGCTGCCGTATGGGCAAGCGCAAAACCGCACCCCCACGGATCAAAGGACTGACTTGATTGAAACAGACGCCCGACGCACCGCATTCCATCTACGGAGTTGAGAAATGGGGCAAGGGCCTTGTCGAGGTGACAGAGCAGGGCGAGATCGGCCTGCGAAACCCACTGGTCCCCGACGCGGCTGCGATCAGCTTGCCGGGTATTCTGGCCGATCTGGATGACCGGGGGATCAAGGCGCCGATGGTGCTGCGGGTCAGTTCCTATCTGGAACATGAGATCGCGCATCTGAACGAAAGTTTTGCCGACGCCATCGCGCGGGTGGGCTACAAAGGCCCCTATCGCGGCGTGTTTCCGATCAAGGTCAACCAGCAGGCACAGGTGGTCGACCGCATCGTCGAGTTCGGCAAGAAATACAACTATGGGCTTGAAGCCGGATCGAAGCCCGAACTGGTTGTGGCGCTGGCCCATCGTCTGGCCCCCGAGGCGCTGATCGTCTGCAACGGCGTCAAGGATGCCGAGTTCATCCAGCTGGCTATCCTATCCCGCAAGATTGGTTTCAACACCGTCATCGTTCTGGAAAGCCCGAAAGAGGCGGACACGGTGATCGAGGTCTACAACGAACTGGGCATCGAACCCCTGATCGGTGTGCGGGTGAAACTGACCAACCAGATCAGCGGCAAATGGGAAGAAAGCTCGGGCGACCGCTCGGCCTTTGGTATGAACACGGACCAACTGGTCGCCACGGTGGACAAGCTGAAGGCGGCGGGGCTGCTGCACTGCCTGAAGTTGCAACACTCGCATCTGGGATCGCAGGTGCAGGACGTCAACGACGTGCGCCGCGCCGTGGGCGAGGCGTGCCGATATTACACCGAACTCACGCGCGAGGGTGTGCCGCTGACCCATCTGGATCTCGGCGGCGGTATGGGCGTGGATTATACCGGTGAGAAAAAGGCCGCTGAGAACTCGATCAACTACACGGTCGAGGAATACTGCGCCAACGTGGTCGAAACCGTCGCCTATGCCATGGATGAGGCCGAAATTGCGCACCCCACGCTGGTCACCGAAAGCGGGCGCGCCGTGGTGGCGACCTCGTCTATGCTGGTCTTCAACGTGCTGGAGAGCACCCTCTATGACGCTCCCACCGGCCCCGAGGTTGAACCCGACGATCATCACATGGTCGCCGACCTTGCCGCCGTTCACGGGTACCTCAGCCAAGACCGTCTGCAGGAATGCTGGAACGACGCCACCTTTTACCGCAACGAACTGCGCGCCGTGTTCCGCCGGGGCTATGTCGACCTGCGCCAGATGGCCCGGGCCGAACGCATCTACCTGTCGCTGATGGCCCGCCTCAAGGCGCTGGCGGCCAGTGAGGAACTGGACACGGATGTGGACGACCAGCTTGAGAAAGTGGCTGATATTTACCACTGCAACTTCTCGCTATTCCAATCCCTGCCCGATGTCTGGGCCATCGACCAGTTGCACCCCATCGTGCCGCTGCAGGGGCTGAACGAAACGCCGGACCGCCGCGCTGTGCTAAGCGACATCACCTGCGACAGCGACGGCAAGATCGACCAGTTCATTCTGGCCGATGGCGTCTCGCCCAGCCTGCCGGTGCATTCCCTGCCCGAAGACGGCGAATACTTCATGGGCGTCTTCTTTGTCGGTGCCTATCAGGAAACGCTGGGCGATCTGCACAACCTGTTTGGCGACACCAACGTCGTCACCATCGACCTGCGCGCCGATGGCGGCTTCGACCTGCTGCATGAACAAGAGGGCGATACGATCAGTCAGGTCCTGTCCTATGTCGAGTTCGATCCCCAAGACTGCGTCGCCGCCTTCCGCAAAATGGTGGACGAGGCGATCTCGACCGGTACTCTGATGGCAAAAGACCGCAAATCCCTGATGAGCGCCTATCGCGACTCAATCAACGGCTACACCTATTACGAATAAGAAGGAGACAGACCATGGGCAAAACACTGGTTGTCGGCGCCGGCGGCGTATCCCACGCAGCCGTGCATAAGATGGCGATGAACTCGGACATCTTCACCGAGATCACTCTGGCCAGCCGCACGAAATCGAAATGCGATGCCATCGCCGCAGCCGTGAAAGAACGCGTTGGGGTCGAGATCAAGACCGCCGAACTCGACGCCTACAAGGTCGAAGACACGGTCAAGCTGATCAAAGAGACCGGTGCGGAAATCCTTGTGAACCTCGCCCTGCCCTATCAGGACTTGGTCCTGATGGATGCGTGCCTTGAGGCCGGTATCCACTACATCGACACCGCGAACTATGAGCCCGAGGATGAGGCTAAGTTCGAATACCACTGGCAATGGGCCTATCAGCAGCGGTTCAAAGAGGCCGGCCTGACCGCCATCCTCGGCTCGGGCTTCGATCCGGGCGTGACATCCGTCTTCGCGAAATGGCTGAAGAAACACAAGCTGGACACGATCCGCCAGATCGACGTTCTGGACGCCAATGGCGGCAGCAACGATCAGGAATTCGCCACCAACTTCAACCCGGAAATCAACCTGCGCGAAGTGCTGGCCGAAGTGCGTCACTGGGAAAACGGCGCGTGGCAACACTCCCCCGCCATGACCCACAAAGTCGAGTTCGACTTTCCCGCCATCGGCCCCAAGAACATGTACCTGATGTATCACGAGGAACTGGAGAGCCTCAGCACCCACTTCCCCGAGATCGAGCGTGCGCGCTTCTGGATGACCTTTGGCGACGCCTACATCATGCACGCCAAGGTGCTGGAGAACATCGGCATGACTCGCATCGATCCAGTGATGCATGACGGCAAGGAAATCATCCCGATCCAGTTCCTGAAAACCCTGCTGCCCGATCCCGGCGATCTGGGCGCGGAAACCAAGGGCAAAGCCTGCATCGGCGACATCGCCACAGGTCAGGCCAAGGATGGCTCAGGCGAAAAGACCTTCTACATCTACAACATCTGCGACCACGAGGAATGCTATGCCGAGGTCGGTAGCCAGGCCGTCAGCTACACCACCGGCGTTCCAGCAATGATCGGCGCGGCCCAAGTGCTGAAAGGCAACTGGACCGAGCCCGGCGTCTGGAACATGGAACAGCTCGATCCCGATGACTTCATGGACATGCTGAACACCCACGGCTTGCCGTGGCAGGTCCACGAACTCGACGGCCCGGTCACCTTCTGATCCGCGCGGGCGGTCCCCACGGCCGCCCTGCTTCATCTGGCCAAAAATACCTCGGGGGGACCGGGGGGCTGGCCCCCCCGGCCTCTCTACAATCGGAGACGCCTGACATGTCCGACATGATGACCACCCAAGCCGGCGACGCCGGTGCCTTTCGCAATTTCGACCTCAGCCGCGTCCCCACTCCCTGCTTCGTGGTCGACGAAAAGGCGATCGAGCGAAACCTACGCATCCTCTCTGATATCGGCACACAATCTGGCGCGCATGTCCTGAGCGCGCTCAAGGCCTTCTCCATGTTCTCGCTCGCCCCGCTGGTGCGCCAGCACCTCGGCGGCACCTGCGCCAGCGGCATCTACGAGGCCCGCCTCGGCCGCGAAGAATATGGCGGTGAGGTTGCAACCTTCTGCGCTGGTTACAAAGACGCGGATATCGAAGAAATCCTGTCGCTGTCGGACCACATCATCTTCAATTCGCCCGCGCAAAAGGACCGGTTTCTCACGAAAGCGCAAGCCGCGAACGTTCAGGTCGGCCTGCGTATCAACCCGGAACATTCTGAAGGCGAGATCCCCAAATACGACCCCTGCGCGCCCTGCTCGCGCCTCGGCACACCCGTCAGCCAACTCACCGCCGAGACCCTGAGCGGCGTCGACGGGCTTCACATGCACACGCTCTGCGAACAGGGGTTTGAGCCTCTGCAGCGCACATGGGCTGCGGTCGAGCCGAAGCTTAAACCCTTCCTCGGGCAGCTCAAATGGCTGAATTTCGGCGGCGGGCACCACATCACTCGCGACGACTATGACCGCGAAGGGCTGATCGCTTTTATCAGGGCCATCCGAGAAACGTACAACGTCGACGTCTATCTGGAACCCGGTGAGGCCGTCGCCTTGGACGCGGGTATTTTGGTCGGAGAAATCCTCGACCTACCGATCAATGGCATGAATCTCGCCATCACCGATATCTCGGCCACCTGCCACATGCCCGACGTGATCGAGGCCCCTTACCGTCCCACCCTGATGGACGAGGCCGAGGCAGGCCATACCTACCGCCTCGGCGGCCCCTCCTGTCTGGCCGGTGACGTGATCGGCGACTACACGTGGAACCAGCCGCTGGAGATAGGGCAGCGCTTTGCCTTCCTAGATCAGGCGCATTATTCGATGGTCAAGACCAACACGTTCAACGGGGTGCCCCTGCCGACCATCGCCCTGTGGAACAGCGAAACGGACGAGCTGAAGATCATCAAACAATTCGGCTATGACGACTTTAAGGACCGCCTCTCATGAGCATTTTCCTCGACAGTGAACTCACCGCGTCCGAGCGCACCGAAGACGCGCGGTTCCGCGTGATCCCGGTGCCGCTGGAGCGCACCGTGTCCTACGGTTCGGGCACCGCCAAAGGCCCCGAGGCCATCATCGAAGCCAGCAACGAACTGGAGCGTATCACCGGCCATACCGAGCCCTGCGTCGAGGGCATTTTCACCGAAAACCCGCTGGATTGCGAAGGCCCCCTCCCTGACGTGATGGAACGCCTTGCCCAACGCACCGAGGCCGCCATTCGCGCAGGCAAAGTGCCGGTGGCGCTGGGTGGGGAACATTCGCTCAGCTACGGCGCAGTGATGGGTGTGGCGCGGGCGCTGAACCAACCCGTCGGCATCGTCCAGATCGACGCCCATGCGGATCTGCGCAATGCCTATCAGGGCGAGAAGCATTCGCACGCGTCAGTTATGCATCTGCTGGCTGAAGAAGGCATCAAACTGGCCCAATTCGGCGTCCGCGCGTTTTCCACCCAAGAGGCGCAAAGCCGTCTGAAAAACCACGTCTTCCATGTGGATGCCGAGGAGCTGGTCACAGGCAATGTCCATGCCGTCGACCTGCCCGAGGACTTCCCCGAGCTGGTCTATGTCAGCTTTGACGTGGACGGTCTGGACCCTTCGTTGATGCCTGCCACCGGCACCCCGGTTCCGGGCGGGCTCGGTTACTACCAAGCCCTGCGGTTGGTCGAACATGCCCTTAAAGGCCGCAAATGCGTGGGGTTCGACGTGGTCGAATTGGCCCCCGATGGCAACGCGGCGTGGGATTTCACCGCCGCGCAGATCGTCTATCGGCTGATGGCGTCCTGTTAACCTTCGGAAGTCTCGTGCAATTCCATGTGCCCCTCGCCCTTGTTCAATACGCGACGCAGCATGGGCTCGAAAAACTCCAGCGGCTTGGTCGGGTAGTTCGGGTCGAACGCCTTCTGATCGTATTCATGGCAGAAATAGCGGCAGTCTTCCCAGTACGGGCTGTCGCGGTAATTGTCGCGGGCGTTTCGATCGCCGCCAAGATGGTGGTTGTAGTAGTAACCCTGAAACACGCAGTGATGTTTCAATATCCAATAGGTCTTCTCGCTGACATAGGGCTTCATCATCGCCGCTGACAGCTCACCGTGATTGTATGGCGACAGGATATCGCCGGTGTCATGGATCAGGGCAGCGACCACCAGTTCTTCATCAGCCCCATCCTCATAGGCGCGGGTCGCGGCCTGCAAACTATGCTGATAGCGGTTGACCGGGTATGGCGTCCATTCCTCGTCCAGCGACCGGATCGCGTCCAGAATACGGTCGGGCAAAGCGGCATTGTACGCCTCTTCATACTCCATGACCGCATCCCAATCGGCTTTCGTCGCCTCTTCGAAACTGGTCCAGGTGGGTTTGTGGCTTTTGTCCAGCATGACACGGTCCTTATGCACATCGTTCACCACAGAGTAGCGCGGAACCATGCCTCCAAAAAAATGATTTGATTTTATCAATTCGATGAAAAAATACTTTCAACATGCAAATCACAGCGCTCGAGACTTTCCTATGCGTGGCCGAAACCGGAGGGTTCCACGCCGCCGCCCGCAAGCTGAACGTGACACAGACCGCAGTCAGTGCCCGTATCCGGTCGATCGAGGAAGCGACTGGAAAACAGCTGTTTAACCGCGGTGCAGGTGGCACCACCCTGACTGATTTTGGTCGACAATTCCGCCCCTATGCCGAGCAGATGTTGTCTCTGTGGTCTTTTGCTTCGCGGGATCTGCCTGCTCAATCGACAAACCGGATAGCTCTGCGTCTTGGAGCGCAACTCAGCATCTGGGATCCATTGCTTGTCGATCTTGCTGTTCGATTTGAGCAGAAACTGGGCCAGTTGCTACTGACCCTTAACTACGACCACGATCTGGACATGATCGACGCGGTCGCCACACATGTATTGGACGCGGCCCTTACCCACGAAAAACCGTCAGACACACGGATCATTTCTGACGAACTAGCCCCAGAGCGCTTGCGGCTCGTCAAATCCGCAGGCTCGGGCGGCGACCCGGTGTTCGTCAACCTGGAACTGGGTGAGGTCTATCAGGACCATGTTCGCTCAACCGCGCGCAGTGCATCGGGACAAACAGTGTTTCTGGGCAATTGCATGATGGCGCTTCGCTATATCCTGCGGCGGGGCGGGATCGGCTATTTTCCAGACTACGTTATCGCCGACCATCTGGCATCTGGCGAATTGACGGCTGTGCCCGACGCGCGAGATCTGATGTTGCCACTCTATCTGGTCACGCGCCGTTCCAGCCCCGCGTTTGACAACATTCGGGATTGCCTGACTGATCTGAGAAAACCTGTCTAAGCCGCAGACGCCTGCCGCAGTCTGGACCGTCCTCTTACCAACGGCCTCCCTGCGATTAGCAGGAACAGACATGATATCAGGATACCGATAATTGCTGGCAAATACAGCACGATCCACAACCCCGGATCGGCAACGACAATGGGCGAAACAAAACCGCGCACACCTTCTAAAAGCACCAAAATCGTAAAGGCACCGAAGATTTGCGGCCATAGGCCAAATCGCGAAAAACTACCCAGCATCAGGGTTGCGTATCCGGCCATTGAAACGGCGACGCAAATGGCGATCCACGAGAACCTCTGATGCAGCTCCTCGATCAATTCACCCTCAGTGAATCCTTCCGCCGCTGCTATTTCCGCCCGGTTTTGAAAAAGCTCATTGGTCGGGATCGCCTCGAGGCTTCGTTCTGTCATCCGATTGGTGTTCGTTAACCCTGAGATGTCGTACGAGGCGTCCTCAAACAGTGTCGAAGAAAGCGTTTTGCCCTCTTGATCCAGGCGCAAAGCAACACCGTCCACCATAACCAGATGGATACCCGAACCGCCATTGACCAGATAGGCCGTTTTACTGGAGTAGCTCACGGGAGTTGCCTCATCCCTGCGGTCGGACACAAAGACCTCGTGCAAAGTCCCATCCAGGTCAATCCGACCGATATATACCGTGACGCCAGTGGTCGGGTGCAGAAACTCACCTTCGTTCAACAGTTGAGCGGTCACGTCGCCTGCGACTTCGGCCTGACGCAGTTCCAGCTGTTCGACCGAGGCAGGGCGCAGGAAAATACTGATCGACGCCATCATGGCGCCAGACACAAGACCAAACAGGAAAACCGCGCGCGCAAGGCGCCACGGGCTGGACCCGGTCGCCAGCATTACGGTCAATTCACTTTCACGACTCAGCCGGTTGGTTGCGTAGACGGCCGCAGCAAATACAGCCATTGGCATCACGGTTCGGATTAGCGTCGGCAGAGTCAGGGCGGTAAATTCCAGAAACACAAGCGCCGACTGTCCGCCACTGATTACGCGGTCAAACAGGCTAACCGAGCGAGTGATCCAGAAGACCCCCACCAGAATTAGAGTGAAAAAGCCGAACAGAATCAGCAATTGTCGCAGGAAATATCCATCGAAACGCGACATGTATCCTCATCCGGCCCTTGGGTGTTTCACCGGACAATATGCCAATCGCTGGGCCGAGGAAACCGGAATGCGAAGGAATAGCCCAAATTGAACGTCCGTCGTCAGGGATTTTGGAGCAAATTACATTATCTTCGCGTACGGTCAGGCCGTCGGTCGTCCTGGTGCGTCACCCAATGCAAGCAACAACAGGATCGCCAATAAGGGTGATGCGACAAGACCTATCAGAAACCAGATGAGACCGGATCGGTTGCGGCGTCCCGCCATCGTGATCGGCAGAATGTAGAGCCAGATCACGAAAATCAATAACAAGAGAAAAAGCACAAGTTGGATAATAGGTGCGTCCATATCTGAGCCTCGTAATTCTATTACGAACCTGCCCGTTCTACGCGCAGTGTCAACACCGGCCGTTAGTTGTGTATTGACATCCCTACATATTGAAGAAGCTGGCGGAAATTCTGAAGCGACAGATGGCCAAGGCCAACGCTATTATGTCGCTCGCGTTTCGTTTTGCTGCCGCTGATAGGTGAGGGGTCTTGGATGCATGCCAAGATACCAGTGCTCCCGCACTAGATGATTCTAATTGTGTTCATATTCAACTATCAGCACAAGAAAATCGAACCCAAGCTGCAAACCGTTTCATGCGACTAGACGCAATGGAATCGGGTTCTGTTTTTTTGAATAACGCACAAAAAACCGCACAAAAAATTTCGGGTAGGCAAATACAAACGCGTCTAAGTGTTTGATTTTAATGGCAGGGGCAGCAGGGTTCGAACCCGCGACCTACGGTTTTGGAGACCGTCGCTCTACCAACTGAGCTATACCCCTAAGGTGCGCATCAGATATGCCAGCCGCGCGGCGGACTCAAGAGGCTTTTTCAGATTCTGTTGCTCTAAACCTATGCGACAAACAAGTTGCGCATGGCGTTGAGTTCTATAAGACACAATTTGCTTGGCAGAAGGACCCCGCCCGTGAGTATCCGCAAGAAGATCGCTGATAGTGAAGCCCTGTTGAACTGGGCCGCGCGGCGCATTGCGTGGTACATCCGGCTGGTCCATCGCAACACCGAATGGCAGCGTATTGGCTATGAGGAACTGGACCAGTTGGCCGAACAGGGCGAACCGGTCATCGTGGTGCTTTGGCACCAAAGGCTGGCGCAATCGCCCTATTTCTACCCGCTGGACAAGGGGCCCATCTGCTCCATCACCTCGTCTGCGCGCGCGGGCAGCATGGTTGGTCGAGTGCAAAAGCTGTTCGGTATGGACACGATCGCCATGACCAGTAAGAAATCGAACAACATTGCCGTGTCGCGGGCGGTGATCGGCAAGATCAAACAGGGCATTTCCATCGGCATCGCCGCCGACGGTCCGCGCGGTCCGGAAAGGGTGTTGTCCACGGTGCCCTTGGTCTGGGCAAGGACCTCGGGCAAGCGGGTGTTCGGGATTACCTTTTCCGCGGAACATGGTCGCGAGGCAGGCACATGGGACCGGTTGCTAATGCCGCGTCCCTGGCGCAACAAGGGCGTGTTTATTTGCCGGGAATGGAAGGAAACCGTGCCGCGCAAAGCCTCGGACGAGCAGATCGAGGCCCTGCGCCTCAGCCTTGAACAACATATGAATGACATCACGGCCGAGGCCGACCGCATGGTCGGGCGCGAGCCTTGGTCGCCGTCCTAACCGCCGCGCAAACGCTGCATCAGGTAAACTTCACTGCCTTCGGGGATCGGTTCGGTCAGACCGGTTGCGATGACGCGTCCGTCGATGGCGATGGACACGCCCGCCTCAATTGGGCCTTCCAGTTGCGGATGCGTCCTGACCAGTTCCCGTAGCAGATCGCCGGTGGTTTTGGCCTCGACCTCCACCACCTGCTGACCCCCGGTCAAAGACCGGAGGCCGGACCAGAGGTGGACCTCAACCATTGTCCTTGAGCGCCGCCAGAATGCGCGGCGGGGACATCGGCAGTTGCTTCATCCGAACGCCAGCCGCGTTGGACACAGCATTGGCGATGGCGGCCAAGGGCGGCACGATGCCCGTCTCACCCACGCCGCGCACACCGAAGGGGTGGCCGGGGTTGGGCACTTCGACAATCACCGTGTCGATCATGGGCAGGTCGCTGGCGACCGGAATGCGATAATCAAGGAAGATCGAGTTCTGCAACCGTCCATCCTCGCCATAAATATATTCCTCGTTCAGCGCCCAGCCGATACCTTGCGCGGCACCGCCCTGGAACTGGCCCTCGACATAGGTCGGGTGGATCGCCTTACCGGCGTCCTGAATGACCGTATAGCGGGTGATCGTGGTCTTGCCGGTTTCCGGGTCGACCTCAGCGTCAACAATGTGGGTGCCAAAGGACACGCCTGCGCCTTCGGGCGTCGCCTCAAAATGGCCCGAGATCGGACCCCCGGTGCGTCCCATTTTGGCGGTGATATCTGCCAACGGCATCGGGTCAAAGTCACCCGCGTTCGGGCCCGAAGGCACGGCGCAACCGTTTTCCCACTTCACGGCTTCAACCGGGATATCCCATTTGGCCGCTGCACGTTCGCACAGTTTTTCGACAGCATGGCGCGCCGCCTTGATCGTCGCCAGACCCGAAGCATAGGTCACCCGGCTACCGTGGCTGACGTCGTTATACCCCAGCGTTGCGGTGTCTGCGACGGTGACACGGATGTTCTCATATGGAATGCCCAGCACCTCGGCCGCCATCAGCGCCATCGACGCGCGCGAGCCGCCAATGTCGGGCGTGCCCACCATCAACTGGGCTGAGCCGTCTTCGGACAACGCCAAGGTTACCGACGTTTCACCCCCGTGGTTGAACCAGAAACCGCAGGAGACGCCGCGTCCCTGCCCCGGCTTCAACGGCGCCGAATAATGCGGATGCGCCTTGGCGGCCTCGAGCGTTTCCACCAGACCGATGCGTTCATAACGCGGGCCATAGCTGGCCTTGGTGCCCTCATGCGCGGCGTTCTTTAGACGCACCTCGATCGGGTCGAGACCCAGCTTGTTGCACATCTCATCAATGACCGACTCGACCGCAAAAGCCCCCATCGGCGCGCCCGGCGCGCGATAAGCGGCTTGCTTGGGGCGGTTGGCCATCACGTCATAGCCGATCTGTTTGACGTTTGTCAGGTTATAGGCCGCAAAGGCACACATGGCGGTCATATCGCCCGGCGCACCGGGGAACGCGCCGCCTTGCAGACGGAACTCACCCCGCGCGGCGGTGATCGTGCCGTCCTTCTTCATGCCGATCTTGATATCCATCGAGGCCGAGGCGGTCGGCCCTGTCGCCCGGAACACTTCGGATCGGGTCATGACCAGCTTGACCGGGCGGTTCGCCTTGCGGCTCAGCGCCAGCGCGACCGGTTCGATGAAGACCGTGGTCTTGCCGCCAAATCCACCGCCAATCTCGGACGCGGTAACGCGCAGCTGCGAGGTTTCGATGCCCAGCAATGCCGCACATGTCTTTTGCGCAATCCAGTGGCCTTGGGTAGTGCACCAAAGCTCACCTTTGCCGTCATTGCCCAGCAGGCCAAGACAGGCGTGCGGCTCGATATAGCCCTGATGGGTCGCCTCGGTGACAAAGCTATCTTCGAGGACCAAATCGGCCTGGGCAAAGCCTGCGTCGACATCGCCATGACCGCTTTCGTGATACCGCACAACGTTGGGGTGCATCCCTTCGGGCACGGAATAATCCGCCGCACCTTCGCGAATGACCGGTGCATCCGGGGCCATCGCTTTGTCAACGTCGGTCACATGAGGCAATACCTCGTACTCAACCTCGATCAGCTTCAGCGCATCCCGCGCGGCCAGCGCCGAAGTTGCCGCCACCGCAGCCACCGCATGTCCATCATAGAGAGCCTTCTCACCGGCCATGACGTTTTCCAGCACGTTCCAGAATTCGCCAGCCAAACCCGGCTTGAACGGCACGTCGGCGAAATCAGCGCGTGTCACGACGGCTTTGACGTCTTTCAGCGCCTCAGCCTTCGATGTGTCGATTTTCACGATCCGCGCATGGGCGTGGGGTGAGCGCAGGATCGCGCCATGCAGCATGCCGGGCGCAGACATATCCGCGCCGAACTTGGCGCGGCCCGTCACCTTGTCCAACCCGTCAGGGCGGTTCGGACGGGTGCCGACAAAAGTGAAATCCGTTTTACGATCGTCCAGAGCCATTACGAAGCCTCCCGCAATTCTTCTGCCGTTTCCATGACGGCGCGAATGATCTTGTCATAGCCGGTGCAGCGGCAGAGGTTACCCGCCAGCCAATACCGGGTTTCTTCCTCGGTCGGGTTGGGGTTTTTCTCCAACAGCGATTTGGCCGCCACCAGAATGCCCGGCGTGCAGATGCCGCATTGCAGGGCTGCATGTTCGATGAATTTCTGCTGCAGCGGATGCAGCACGTCACCATCCGCGATACCTTCGACGGTTTCGATGGTCTTACCCTCGGCCTCAGCGCCCAGCATCAGGCAGGAACAGACCAGACGGCCATCAACCGTGACCGAGCACGCGCCGCAATCGCCAGTACCGCAACCCTCTTTCGCGCCGGTCAGGTTCAGCTTGTCGCGCAGACAATCCAGCAGGGTTTCGCGCGGGTCGCACAGAAAATCGACCTCATCGCCGTTCACGGTGGTCGTTACTTGGAGCTTGCTCATGCTTTCTCTCCCTTCGCGCGGGCATAGGCGATTTTCGCGGCGCGCTTGGCCAGAACGCCTGCGACCTCGGTGCGGAATTCGATCGTGCCGCGTTTGTCGTCGATTGGGTTACAGGCGGCCGATGCCGCAGCCGCCAGCGCGTCCAACGCAGCATCGTCCAGAGTGCTGCCGATGATGGCCTTGGCACATTCTTCAACCAGCAGGACAGTTGGTGCAACAGCCCCCAGCGAGACGCGGGCCTCGGTCACGGTGTCACCGTCCAGACGCAGGCTGACACCCACGCCAACAACGGCGATGTCCATCTCGGTGCGGGGGATGAACCGCAGATACGCGTCACCCGCATTGTCCCCGCGCGCAGGGATGTTTACGGCCGAGATCACCTCACCCTTGGAAAGTGAGGTCTTGCCGGGTCCCGTTGGGATATCCTCGACAGCCACCTCACGCGTTCCATCTGGGCCAGTGACAGAAACGGTCACACCAGCGGCAACCATCGCAGGCACAGAATCCGCCGCCGGAGAGCCATTACACAGGTTTCCGGTCAGCGTTGCCCGCCCCTGCACCTGAGTCGAACCGATCAGGTCCATCGCCTCAACCACGCCGGGCCAGTCGCGGCTCAGTTCAGCATGTTCGCTCATCTCGGCACCGGTTGCGGCAACGCCGAGGGTCCAACTGCCGTCTGCATTACGGGTGATGTCACTGACACCGTCGATCTTCTTGATGTCGATCAGCGTATCGGGCGTGACCAGTTCCGAGCGCAACTGCACCAGAACATCCGTTCCACCGGCCAGAAAGCGGGTGACGCCCGTTGCGTTTGCAGCCAGAGCCGACGCCTCGGCAAAACTGGCGGGACTGTGATAATCCATGAAAATACCTCGCACCTGTTGATCAGGGTTCACTAGGGTTCGGCAGGGACGTTAGTGCAGCGGCGCCCCAACGTCCATGGTTGGAGCGACCAATTTTTGAGATAAAAAAGTCGTTTCCTGACCTTGGCTCAGAGGTCGATCTCGATCACACCATCCGGCTGCGCCGCCCGGCTTTGGCATAGGATGATAGCGCTCTCACGTTGTTTCTTGGACAAAACGAAATCGCGGTGTTCGACCTCACCCGAAATCACGCTACATTTGCAGACCCCACAGATGCCGTCGGCGCATTTCACATCCACGTGAATGCCTGTCTCGTTCAGCACCTGCGCTGCATCTTTGTCGGCGGGTACAGTCAGATCTCGACCCGATTTTGCCAGCCGCAGGGTGAAGGCGTGATTCTCATAGTCCGGCTGTTCGGGAACCGAGAAATACTCCAGATGCCGCGCTTCTTCGGGAAAGCCCTGACGCTCAGCCGCTTGCATAACTCCGTCCATGAAGCGGTCAGGACCGCAGGTATAGACGTGCCAACCGTCTTGATAACCCGACAGGACGGCTTCCAGATCGGCCCGTGTGCCTTCGTCCGAGAAATGATAGTGCACGTGATCCGCCCAAGGCATCGCTGCCAGATCTTTCAGATACCCGGCACCGGCACGGGTACTGGCGGAATAGTGCAGCTCGAACGGTTTGCCCAAGGCATGCAGACGGTGAGCAAAAGCGATCATCGGAGTGATGCCGATCCCGCCACCCATCAGGAAGGTCTTGGTTGCGCCCTCGTCCAATTCGAAATGGTTGATGGGTTTCGAGATGAAGACCTTGCGCCCTTCGTTGAAGATCCGGTGCAACAGGGCCGAGCCGCCGCGCCCCTCATCCTCACGCAATACACCGATCTGATAGGTGGCGCGGTCGGATGGGTCACCGGACATAGAGTACTGCCGCAGGAATTCCGGCGCGACCAGCACGTCCAGATGCGCGCCCGCCGTCCATTCGGGCAGTGGTGAGCCGTCCAGCGTCGAGAATTCGTACTTGGTCACATCCGCAGTCATCTTGTCGACCTTGGTCAGTGCGACGCGCATAACCGGGGCATCGCCCGCGATGGTATAGCGGTGGATCACCGACAGATCACCCGCCGCTTTGCGCGCCTTGTATTCTTCGGCCGTGACCATGGCCTCATAGGCGGCAATCCCAGCCTCGCGATCCATGGCGAACGGATAGGGCCAGGGGTGCGGGGCCAGATAGGCAGGGTAAACGGCCAGAGTCTGATCCTCGTATTTCAGGTCCAAGTCGGTTTGCAGATCGCGCCGGTTCAGCGGGTGGTCAGTCGGGCGATAGGCACCGTCCGGTTGCAGCTCCAGATCCCACCACCATTTCTTGACATCGTTCAGCCCGCCATTGCCCACCACATCATCCAACCGCGCCAGCGCGGGCGCGGCTTTGGGAATATTCATCGCGGCCCAGCGGAAGGGGCGTTCCTTGAAGATGCCCTCAAGGTTCCAAGGGCAGGTCTTCATACACCGCCCGCACATCGCCCCACCCGGCGTGGTCACCCGGTAGGTGGCGCATTTCTGGCTGTCGGATTTCCAGATTTCATAGCCGTTGAACATCAGCTTCGGCCCAGCAGTGATCGCACCCGAGGGGCATTCGCGGGCGCATTTGTTGCAGCTTTCGCAGAAGGTCTGCAGACCGAAATCGATCGGCTTGTCATGCGACATAGGCATATCCGTCGTCACCGCGCCGGATTTTAGGCGGGGCCCCAGATAAGGGTTCAGGATCACTTCCCCGATCCGGCTGACCTCGCCCAGCCCAGACAACAACAGCAGTGGCGGCTGTAACACCTCGCCATCCATTACGGTATGCGCGCGGGCCTTATAGCCCAGATTGCGGATCTGTTGCGCGATCACTCCACCCAGTAACGAAAACCGCAGATAAGCGCGCATCGACTGCGCGACACTGATCCAGTCATCGCCGCTGGCGCCCTCCATCGTCTCATAACCCTGGTCGATGATCATGCTGATGGCCTGGTCATGGGGCGTCGTGATCTCCTCGCCCGTTGCGTCATGCGAGTACCACGCCCAGTCCGGGCACCGGCTGAGGCCCACCGCATCGACCCCCAGAAAATACGTGGCCGCCTTGATATTCGCGGCATTGCGTGCAGCGTCGGTTGGTGGCGCGGTATCGGCGCTTTCCCCATCCTGCAGCAACACGAACGCGCCCAGCGCGCGGCGTTGCGCGGTACTGGGCGCGGCCTTGCGTACATAATACCCGCCCTTGGCCCCGTCTTGCAGATGCTTACCCATATCCCCGAACTGCGCGCGGGCGAACATGTCGGCACGCTTGGGGACCCGGGCGACGTTTTCCTCGTCGATATAAGTTGTAGGTTTTTCCACCCGCTTGAGGGTCTCAAACGGATGCGCCCCGTCCACATAGCGCCGTTTGGCATAAGGGTCGCGGTTCAGCGCGTTCTTGGCAAAGCCCGCGCCCAGCCACCACGCCGGACCTTGGGTTGGAAACCACGGCTGCTGCGTCATGGGGCGCAGGGGCTGATCGTGGGCGATCTCCATCTCGGTCGTGACCGCAGCCAGTCCGAACCGTTTACCCAGCCACGGCGCGACCAGCTCTCCGTCTTCGACCGAACACAGCCCCGCCGCGACGGCCAGCTTACCCAGATCAACCTCAGAGGACATGACCGTATGCGCCCGCGCGTCAAAGCCCAGAATGCGGATGTAGTTGGCGATGACCACGGCGTTTTCGGTCGCCAGAAGACAAGCGCGGTGGTCTTGCGCATCCATGATCCAATCTGCGCCGGGCTCGTTGGGGTCCGGGTCGCGGTTGTGTTCGTACAGAAAGACAATCGCATGGCGATGGGTGTCCATGGGGCGCGGTTTGGCCTCCATGCTTTCTTTCAGATCGGCCATGATCAGGTCGATCCCCGAAGCCAATGTCTTGGTCTGCCGTGTTTTCAGCGCATGGGCCAGACGGTCGACATCGGGGTTTCGGCGGGGTTCGGTCAGCAATGCCTCGGGCGGCAGAGGACCACACCCCATCATTGAGGCATCATTGAAATAGCCGAACGCTTTTAGATGGTTGGCACGACCGGTCAGATCGGCAGGCACCTCGGACTCCACCGGATTCACGAACCCATCCCGGATTGTATCCAGCATCGCTTGAAACTCGCCCATCGCATTGACGATGCTCTCAGGGCACTCAGGGCGATGAAAGCCAAGTGTTGGCATGGGCATCACCTCGTAAAGATCAGGCAAATCCGACTGCCGTGCCAACCGTTCTAGCGGGTATTGCCCCATATGAACCGGGCGGTTCTTGTCCGAGAAAAAGCGGATTCCCATCGCACACCTCCTGATGATGACAGTCACCTATTGCGCACTGGACTGCAAATCCATTCATGAATAATCATACACGTCATGAGGAAAACTGATTTTACTGATCTGGACGGTAAGGTCTTGCGCGTGTTTCTGACCATTCTCGAAGAAAGTTCGGTATCGAAAGCGGCCGACCGGTTGGGCGTGACGCAATCAGCGATCAGCCATACGCTGGCCAAATTGCGGCAGGTTCTAGGTGATCCGCTGTTTGTCCGCTCAGGTCAGGGGCTGACCCCGACCGAACGGGCTTTGTCGCTGAAAGACCCAGCGCAAAACGTGCTGGATGCAATGCGGGCGCTGACCGAAAATCGCCCGTTTGATCCGATGCTCGAGGACATGCAATTTCAGATCGCCACCAACGACATGCCGCGCGAACTGATCTTTCCCGAACTGCTGCGCGCCACACGAGCCGAGGGCGTCCGGTTGCGGCTAGGGTTCATACCTTCGGGTGTTCCCGATCCGGACTTGTTGCGCAGCGACCGGTGCCAGCTGATGCTGACGCCCCTGCCGCCGGATGGGCCGGACATCTTTCAGAAACGTATTCTCTGCAGCCCATTGATGATCTTTTACGATGCAGAACGACGCTGTCCGCCGGACAGTTGGCACGCCTACTGTGCGACTGAACATGTTGACGTTCGGTTTCCCGATGGCCGCAGTTCGCGAGCGGTGATGCGGGGCGTAGACCAAAGCCAGATCAGACCACCCACCGTCACCTTGCCTCATTTCAACGCCATCCCATCCTTTGTAAAAGGCAGCGACCTGATCTCGACCGACACCGCGTTGATGAAACGCGGGCCACTGGCTGCGCTGGACTGCGCGCCCTTGCCGTTTAAATGCGAGCCGGTCTCGATCTACATGGTCTGGCATCAAAGGTCGGCAAACGATCCTGCTCATCGCTGGGTACGTAACAGGATCGAGTCCACCGCGCGCGCCCTTCAGACCTGAGATAAAAGCCATTTTTGCACCACCTCAACCAGTTCAGGTTGTCGGGGGCGTTTTGGCACGACGATGTGAAAACCGAGATCCTCGACCAATACGTCAGGCAGAGGTTGAACAAGGCGTCCTGACGCCAGTTCGGCCGCGACCAATGGCGCATTGGCCAGCGCTATCCCTTGCCCGGACACAGCCGCGTCAATGGCAAGGCTTGTCTGGCTAAAGTTCATCATTCGTGGCTTGCCGACGACTCCGGCCCGATCAAGGAACAGAGGCCAAAGACCGTGGGTGTCGTTCAAAAGGATTGCGCCTGACAGGTTCTGCGGCGCTTTGACTTGGGTGGCCAACGAAGGGCTACAGACCACAATGAATTCAGTCGAAAACAAAGGCACCGATGATAAGTCGCTGCCAAATGGGGATCGACCCTGTCGCACGGCGATATCGACCCCGTCGCTTTTGAAATCTGCCAACCGCTCGCGCGCGTCGATCTGAACGGCGATATCCGGATACCGCGAGGAAAAGTCCTTTAGCCGTGGCACCAACCATTTCGACGCGAAACTGGGCGTGACCGAAATCGTAACATGTCTGTCGCCGGACAGATCGGTGACCGCCTCTTCGATCAAACGAAAAGCGCGGCGCAGAGGGGCATGAAACCTGCGTCCGGCTTCGGTCAGCGCAAGACCACGTGGCAGGCGATCAAACAGCTTCTCGGCCAATCGCGCTTCTAGTCCGCGCACCTGTTGGGCAACCGCCCCTTGCGTCACGCCCAACTCTTCTGCTGCCAGTCGAAAGTTGAGATGTCGCGCCGAGGCTTCAAACGCGCGTAGGGCATTGAGCGGGGGTAATGCGGTCATATGACCATCCTGTAGATTTTCTACAACATAGAAACAGAAGAACTGATTAGTCAAATGCGCCGACGAGGCGCATTTTCGGGTCATCAACAAACGGAGAGATCACATGACCAAAGTGGCGCTTATCACAGCCGGTGGCAGCGGCATGGGTGCGGATTCTGCCCGGCGGCTGGCTGCAGACGGGTTCAAGGTCGGTATCCTGTCCTCTTCGGGCAAAGGCGAGGCACTGGCGCATGAATTGGGCGGTGTTGGCGTGACCGGTTCAAACCAATCTACAGAAGATCTGCAAAAGCTGGTCGACGCCGCGATGACCCATTGGGGGCGGGTCGACGTTCTGGTCAACTCGGCCGGGCATGGACCCCGCGCATCGGTACTGGAGCTGACGGACGAGGATTGGCACACAGGCATGGACGTCTATTTCATGAACGCCGTTCGCCCAACCCGCCTTGTCACGCCGATCATGCAATCGCAAGGGGGCGGGTCGATCATCAACATCTCGACTTTCGCCGCCTTCGAACCGGACCCGGTCTTCCCAACGTCGGGCGTGTTCCGCGCCGGACTGGCCGCCTTTACCAAGTTGTTTTCGGACCAATACGCCGCCGACAATATCCGCATGAACAATGTCCTGCCCGGCTTTATCGACAGCCTGCCCGAGAAAGAAGAGTTCCGCGCCCGTATCCCGCTGGGCCGCTATGGGCGCAGCTATGATGAGATCGCCTCGATCGTGGCAATGCTGGCGTCCGAAGGCGGAGGCTACATCACAGGGCAAAACATACGCGTAGACGGTGGCATCACGCGATCCGTCTAGGATCAGAACCGCGCCTTAATCAGATGCGTAAGCGCCGCGCCTGTCTCGAAATAGGCGCGCCGCAGGCCGGTCCAACTTTCCGAGTACTCAGCAACTGCCGGGACAGGCAGCAGACCCGGATCGTTGCGCAACAGGCTTTTGGCCATTTGACGGCCAAAAACGGTACCCGGGCCGATACCACGGCCCGAGAACCCATGCGCTGCCAAGGCATTCGGGCCAATCTGCGTGATCTTGGGAATATGGTCTGACGTCATCGCAATGCGACCATGCCAACCTTGGGTCAGGGGCTGGTCAGACAGTTGCGGATAAAGCTCGGCCATCTTTCGTCTGATCCACGCCCTGTGGGCCCCGCTACCTGCATGCCCTAGATCGCCCATCGCCCCGATGATAAAGCGTCCCTCGTGATCCAACCGGAACGAGGTCATGATCAGGCCAGTATCCCAGGCACCCTCGCCTTGGTGCAGAATACTGGCGCGCAGGTTGTCCGAAAGCGGGACTGTCGCGAACTGAAAATAGTAAACCGGTACATATGCAGGCGCCGTTCCGGGCAAACCCCGGTGATAAGCGTTTGTGGCCTGGATCAATGCTTTGGCCCGAACAGTACCTTCTGCTGTGGTCAACACCCACACATCGCCGTCACGCGACAGCGATTGAACCGGGCTTTGCGTAAAGACCTGCGCCCCCGCCTCAACTGCCGCACGCGCAAGCCCGCGGACATAGTCCAACGGCTGGATCGTCCCCGCACGCGGATCAAAAACCGCACCGTGAAAAGCCGCACTACCGGTGCGCTGGCGGGTTTCGTCGGCTGACAAAAGCTCAATCGGGGCACCGGTCGCACTGAGTTGTGCATGCCGGTTTTTCAGGTCCTTAAGCCCGGCAGGCGAATGCGCACAGTGCAGGGTACCGTTGCGCACGGGCGAACAGTCGATCCCATGTTGCTGGATCAGGTCAAACACATCGCCCGGCGCAGCCCCTAGCAGGTCGATAAGGCGGTCGCCTGCCGCCTCTCCCAAAAACGCACGAATTTTGTCCGGTGGCAGCCACAGACCTGCATTGGCAAAGCCGACATTTCGGCCCGATCCACCATGCCCGATTTCCTGCGCCTCAAGCAGAGCAACCGATGCGCCGGACTGCGTCGCCGTCAAAGCCGCCGAGCAGCCAGTATACCCACCACCGATCACAGCCAGATCAACCGCCAGATCACTGGTCAAAAGGCTACTGGCCACATGCTCCTTACCGGTATTCAGCCAGAGGGACTGGTCATGGTCGCTCACGTCGGGCTCCTTGCGAATAAGCAGATCATCAAGACTGTATCAGCCGGTTGCAAGTGCGCGCTGATCATCGCGGCCCATGGCAATCAGGAAGGGTTGCGCATCCTGCCGCGCCTGAAACGCGGGTTTGTTCGCCAAGCCGCGCCAATCCGCCAATACCAGAGACTGTGCCACTGCGCCCCCAAGGGTTGCCCCGGGTCCGGCAACGATAAACAGGTCCGGTGCAAATTCGCGCGCTGCGGTTTGGACGGCGCGGGTGAAGTCATAGGGTTCGGTGACTTGGTGACCTAAAGTGTAGTTCCACAACGCTTGCGTATCCGTCGCTGCAGGCCACCAGATTTTGCCGCGTCCGTCGATCAGAGGGCGCTCGGGCTGGCCAAACAGGTCGGCCCCCAACCGCGCGCGGCCCTCGGCGGCGACCGGGGCTTGCAGCGCCGTGTGAAACGCGGCGTGATTGGCCAGACGCATCGGGAACCGGTCCTGCTGGCCGGGCTGAGACGCCTCGAACGCAGTCAGCCCCGCCTCATCCCCGGCCAGAACCAGCATCCCGCCCAGATCAATCGACAGGCCAAGCGTGTGGCCATCCTGCGCATTGATCCGCGCGACCTCGGTTAGCAACTCCTCCTTCCGAGCAGAGTCGTTTACCCAGTCGTCACCGATGAATGGATAGACCAATTGCCCGCCGATCAGGTGATCTTGCATCAGCGTGCCCATGGTGTTCACCACCCGAAACCCGTCCTGCGGCGACAACGCACCGCCCGCAGCAAGCGCGCTGTACCAGCCCATCGAGTTCCCCGTGACCGCAACAACCTCGATATCATCAGCCACGGCCTGCGCATCCGCCAAAGACGCCGCATAAATCAGAGCCGAAGCCACATCCCCGCGCGAATAGGTATTGACCGTGAACCGGTCGGCCCCATCTAACGCAGTCACAGCCTGCTGCCCCGCCTCGGCACGTAGGGCATTGAAGCTGTGAAACAGGTCCATCCGCTGCGCGTGGTGACGGTGCAGATAGCCCAGCTCGGGCTTGTTATAGGTGCCTCGACCGGGGCAGATCAGAACAGCGGTACGGGTCATGCGCGGCCTCCGGTCAGGTTTAATGCGGCGGCAACGATCCCGTCTTTTGACGGCAAGGGCGCAGCATAGGCGGGGCCGGTTGCTATGAAACTATCCTCGGCGACAACACGGGCGATTGGGGTGGCGGGACTTTCTTCGACGAAGAAAGTCATCAACGCCTCAGACTGGCTGCCGGTGCGACGACATTCGTCGACGACCAAAACATGCGCGCATGTTTTGGTGGCCGCGCGCAGGGCATCCATCGGCAACGGGGCCAGCCAGCGCAGGTCGATGATCCGCACGTTCAGCCCCGCCGCTTCCAACTCTGGCAACGCCTGTTTCGACAGGTAATGCCCGTTGCCATAGGTCACGATGGCCAGATCGGTGCCGTCGCCATGCACCCCCACCTCACCCAGCGCGGTCCGTCGATCCGGCGCGGGATAAGTCGTCATCCAGCCCCCATCCTGCGCCTCATGCAGATCACGCATGGGATAAAGCGCAATGGGTTCCAGAAACACCACAACGCGTTGCTCCTCGCGTGCCAAACGGACACATTCACGAAGCATCTGCGCCGCGTCTTCCCCGGTCGAGGGGCAAGCAATGATCACTCCGGGAATATCGCGCAGCACGGCCAGCGAGTTGTCATTGTGGAAATGCCCGCCGAACCCCTTCTGATAGCCCAGCCCGGCAATCCGCACGACCATAGGGTTTGTGAATTGCCCGTTCGAGAAAAACGGCAGCGTCGCGGCCTCGCCCCTGATCTGATCCTCGGCATTGTGCAGATAAGCGAGGAACTGGATTTCGGGGATCGGCACAAACCCGTTATGGCCCATGCCAATCGCCAGCCCCAAAATCGATTGCTCATCCAGCAGCGTGTCGATCACCCGGTCCGGCCCGAACCTCTGTTGCAGCTTTTGCGTGACGCCGTAGACGCCCCCCTTGCGGCCAACATCCTCACCCATGCAGACGATTTCGCCATGTTCCAGCATCAGATCAGTCAGCGCCCAATTGATCAGGCGACTCATGGGCTGAGGGTCATTCATTGCTCGCATATCCCCGCCAAACGCATCTTTGCGCGCCTCGGCGCTGGGTCCGTTGGTAGGTTTGCAGTCGCGTTTGGGCGGGATCAGGCTGGCCATCACCTCGGCAGCGCCGCCCAGATGAGGACGCGTGGCAGCCTCGGCAGCGATCCGATCGGTACGGGCGCAAGTGTCCTGGTATATCTTCAGCGCCTGATCAGGTGACAGTGCCCCGGCCTGATCCAGCAGGCGCACGGAATGCAGCAAGGGATCGTTAGCCTCATCTGCCTCGACCTCGGATTTGGGCATATAGGTGGTGGGCACGTCAGCCCCCGCATGACCGTAAAGGCGCACGGTTTTCAGATGCAGGAAGGCAGGTTTCCGGCGGGTACGCACATAATCGGCGGCCTCTTGCGCGACGGCATAGGTCTCGTAGATATCCAGCCCATTAGCCTGAAAATACGTGATGCCCGGGCGATGCTCCATCGAAGCCTGTATCCAGCCTTTGGGTGTTTTGACCGAGATGCCAATCCCGTTATCCTCACACACAAACAACAAAGGCAGGGGCGTTGATTGCACGCTGGTCCAGCCCGCCGTATTGATCGCCCCCTGCGCGGTCGAGTGGTTGGCCGAGGCATCTCCGAAAGAACACATCGCAATGCCGTCCTCGGGCAGTTCACGATGCTCGGGGTCATGCCGCCGCG
The DNA here is from genome assembly GCF_040371315.1 of Ruegeria sp. HU-ET01832. Taxonomy (NCBI): domain Bacteria; kingdom Pseudomonadati; phylum Pseudomonadota; class Alphaproteobacteria; order Rhodobacterales; family Roseobacteraceae; genus Ruegeria; species Ruegeria sp. HU-ET01832. Next base: position 649,589 of record NZ_BAABWL010000002.1, on the reverse strand, counting down.
CCGCGCCTAGGGAATAGGCCGCGCCCACCGCCTTGGGCAGATGGCTGGCAATGGTCGAGGTTTGCGGTGGGATGGTCAGCGCCTTGGACCCCAGCACCTTGTGCCGTCCGCCCGAGGTGGGGTCTTCGGAAGAACAGGCAAAACTCAGCAGCATGTCCCAGGCGATCTGCTGGCCCGGCACCTGCTCGGCCCGCGCGATCTGAAAGGCGGCGTCGCGATAGTGCAGAAACGCAATATCCGTGGGGCGCAGTGCATGGGCCACAGCCGCCATCCCCTCATGCCCGGATGAGCCGATGGTATAGAACCCCTGCCCCGCCTTCTGCATTGCGCGGCTGGTGCGATCCAGCGCCCGGCTTAGCACCTGCGAGCGAAACAGAGATACCGCTTCGGGCGCAGTCAGTCCCGACTGAGGAGACGTACCATGGGGGAAATCGCGTTGCGCAACACGGGTCAGGAAATTCTCATGAACGATCTGAGCGCGATCCATTTGCGGGTCCTTTTGGTTCAACCTGGCGGCAACATCAGAAATACAGCGCCCCCTTCTTGCAGGCATTCAGCAGCTTAAGCAAAGGAAATGCCTGTGATGTGTATCGGGCTGGCGCAGCGCAAATGCCAGTGATATTCCGTCCCAAAGGTATGAGGATTTATCATATGATCGCGCCCCGTCGTTTCCTACCCTCAATCCCGTCGCTTCTGGCTTTGGAAGCGGTAGACCGGCTAGGCAGCGCCTCGGCTGCAGCCGAAGAGCTGTCGTTGACCCAAAGCGCGATCAGTCGACAACTCAAGGCGATGGAAGAGCAACTGGGCGTCGATCTGATTCAACGCAACCAGATGCGACTGAACCTGACGCCCGCGGCAAAAGAATATGTTCAGGTCGCCCGGTCCAGCCTGAGTCAGCTTGCTCAGGCGTCTCTGAAGCTGAAGGCCAACCCGACCGGCGGCTCACTCAATCTGTCGATTCTGCCAGCGTTCGGGATGCACTGGTTGGCCCCCCGCCTTCAGGATTTCGCCCGCAAACACCCCGAAGTCACCGTAAACCTGAACACGCGTCTTAGACCGTTTGAGTTTGAAAACGAACACTTCGACGCCGCGATTCACTTTGGCGGGCGGACATGGGCCGGTGTGAATTACTTGCCGATCATGCGGGAAGATGTTCTGCCGGTCTGCGCGCCAGATCTGCTTCCGACACAGAACGATAACCCCGACTGGCTTTTGAGTGCACCCTTGCTGCACTTGGAAACGCGGCCAGATGCGTGGGAAAGGTGGTTCGCTGTACAAGGCCGGTCCGTTAGCGGTATTTCTGGCATGCTATTTGACCAGTTTTCGACGATGGGTCAGGCGACAATCCACGGGCTGGGGGTCGCGTTGCTGCCGACTTATTTGATCGAAAACGACTTGAAAACAGGCAAACTGGTGCTTGCATGGAACGGCCCGAGTGTCAGCCTTGGCGACTTTTTTCTTGTCTGGCCCCAATCCCGAGCGGAATCTGAACCGCTCCGATCGTTTCGAACATGGCTACAGGATCAAATCTCTTTAGCCTGAACCAATACACAAGACTTACCGAGCAAAACTGCGCGGCCTTAGGCCTTGCGTCCCGCGGACAGCAGGGGCCGGGCAGGCGCGGGCTGCGCCCGCGCCTGCCCGGCCCAACGAAAGGAGATGTTTCTTCAGAAACGTCGACGACGGGCGGGAGTATCCCGTCGGGCTTTATGTGTCCAAGGAACGTGCGATGAGTTCCTTCATGATCTCATTGGTGCCACCATAGATCATTTGAACACGCGCATCGGCGTAGAGGCGCGCGATTGGGTACTCCATCATAAACCCATAGCCTCCGAACAACTGCAGGCATTCATGCATGACTTCGTTCTGCACCTCGGAACCCCAATACTTGGCCATCGATGCCGTCGCTGCGTCCAGCGTTCCAGCTTCAAGCCGAGCGATACAGTCATTCACAAAGCTGCGCAGAACCTCGGCCTTGGTTTTGCACTCGGCCAGTTTGAATCGTGTGTTCTGGAAATCCATAACCCGCTGACCGAAGGCTTTGCGTTCTTGCGTGTAACGCACCGTCTCGGCAATCGCGAAGTCGATCGCGCCAAGTGCGATGATCGCAATCGTCATACGCTCCCACGGCAACTGCTTCATCATTTGATAAAAGCCCTGCCCTTCTTCCGGGCCGATCAGGTTGGTCATCGGCACCTTTACGTCCTCGAAGAACAGTTCGGCCGTGTCGTTGCCCTTCATCCCCAACTTCTTGAGGTTGCGCCCCTTCCGGAACCCCTCCGCGCCTCCGGTCTCGACCGCCACCAACGAAACACCTTTCGAGCCCAGCGATTTGTCCGTTTTTGCTGCGACAAGGATAAGATCAGCCGACTGACCGTTAGTAATAAAGATTTTCGAGCCGTTAATGCGGTATGAATTGCCATCTTTCTCGGCAGTTGTCCGAATGCCTTGAACATCGGAACCAGTTCCCGGCTCAGTCATCGCCAACGCGCCGACCATTTCGCCCGAAGCCAGCTTGGGAAGCCATTTTTGCTTTTGCTCTTCGCTGCCATAAGCGGTGATGTAATGGGTCACAATCGATTGGATCGGGTAACCCCATCCACAATCTCCGTGCGACGCCTGCGCGTACATCGTAACCGCGTCGAAACCAAGACCGCCCCCGACACCGCCATGTTCCTCGGAAATCGACCCGGCCATAAGACCCATTTCCCCAGCCTTGTGCCAGAACGCTCGATCAACTTGCCCCTGATCGTTCCAGCGTTCGGCGTTGGGGACCAATTCATCCTGCATGAAACGGTCCGCCATCTCTGCGAACATCCGATGTTCTTCGGTTACCCAATTGGCGGAATTCGTAAACAAAGACATTTCGTGTCCCCTCAAGTCAGTTTCCTTGAAGGTAACCCCCGCGATCCGGCAATCCAATGCGCCAGGAGCTTTGCTACGCAACGTCTTTTAAACGTAACGCCTCAGACCGGCAGCGCATTCGCCAATAACACCCGCGCTGCTTCCTTGGTGTCGCGCGCAGGATCACAGCTTTTAAGCAGAACAGCAGTGACAATCGCTCCTTCTTTCAACAGCAGAATCTGACATCCCAGCTTTTCAGGCTCGCGGGCGCCTGCGTCGCGGGCCAAATCAGTGAAATATTCGAGCAGCAGACGTTTGTGCTCGGCTGCTTCCAGATGGATGGGGTGGTCTTTGTCCTGATATTCGGCCCCGGCTTTGATGAACATGCATCCGCGATAGCCGTCCTCTTCAAACCACTCTCCCAAGGCATCGAAACTGGCCAGCAGTTTTTGCGCGGGCGTGTCGGCAAGCGCGTCGATCCGGCCATAGAACCAGTTGCGGAAATTCTCATCCCGCAAGCGCAAGGCGGCAACGATCAATTCCTCTTTGGTTCGGAAATGCTTGTACATCGAGGTCTTCGACACACCTGTCTCTGCCACCAGTTTGTCCATACCGGTGGCGTGAAAGCCATCCCGGTAAAAAACCTGCAGAGCATTGCGGACCAGCTCGTCGCGTTTGTTCGGGCGCATGATTCGGCTCCTGAGTGTACTGATCAGTACATAACCATGGTTTCATTTCGCGACAAGATTGCCGGGAACTCAACCCCTGAAGCCTTTAGATTATAGCTCTTTAAAGGTCATTCAAAAATTTTCTCAAATTGAGACTTGCAAAAGTTTACCGATCAGTACACATTGACCTCAAGATGTACCGATCAGTAAACCTTGGAGCTAGACGATGAAACGCCGCAACAGCCCATTTTCCCCTCAGTATGTCCCCTTCCTGTTGACCCTTGCGCTGCTTGCCGCCGCACTGACCTGAAAGACCAAGATATGAGCCGACCCCCTCTGCCACCCTTCACCCTTGAGACCGCCACACAAAAAGTCCGTATGGCGGAAAACGGCTGGAACAGCCGCGACCCCGATCTTGTGACACCCGCCTATACCGAGGACAGCCAATGGCGGAACCGCGCCGAATTCTTGTCGGGCCACGAAGACATCCACGCCTTCCTGACCCGCAAATGGAACAAAGAGTTCGACTACCGGCTGATAAAGGAACTGTGGGCATTTACAGAAAACCGAATTGCCGTACGCTATGCCTATGAATGGCATGACGATAGCGGTCAGTGGTTCCGGTCCTATGGCAACGAGAACTGGGAATTTGCCGAAGATGGCCGGATGGCCAAACGCCACGCCTCGCTGAATGACCTGCCGATTGACGAAGAAGATCGTCTGTTTCACTGGCCCCAAGGCCCCAGACCCGAAGACCACCCCGGCCTGTCTGATCTGGGTCTCTAGAAAGGATCACCCATGCCCCGCGCCTTTTCTGAACTGACCTTTACTTCCGCCGTCCGCGCCCATCAGGAAAGAATGGGATCGGCCAAGACCTATGCCAAATTCATAGAAAGCGGGCCACAAAAGGGGCATCAGATCGGCCCTGCGGAAAAAGCGTTTATCGAGGCGCGGGACGGGTTTTACCAATCTACTGTGTCCGAGACCGGTTGGCCCTATGTGCAATATCGCGGCGGGCCAATCGGGTTTCTAAGGGTGCTTGGGCCGACAACCATCGGATACGCCGATTTCTCGGGCAACAAACAGTATATCTCTCGCGGAAATTTGGACGGAAACGACCGGATTGCCATGATCCTGATGGATTACGCCAACCAACGGCGGTTGAAAATACTGGGTCGGGTCGATTTTACCGAAGGCGAAGCCGCCGCCGCCAGCCTCTATCCCGACGGGGCGGAAACGCCCGCGGAACGCGCCGCGATCATCCGGGTCGAGGGGCTGGACTGGAACTGCCCCCGCCATATCACACCTCGCTTTACCGAGGCCGAACTGCGCCCCCATCTGAACACGCTTGGTCAGCAATTGGCGCAACTTCAGGCCGAGAACGAAAAATTAAAACAGGAACTGGCAAGACGGGGCTGAACCGAATTGCGATCCGCCCTCACATTGGAAACAGGGATTACCATCATGCTGCGTTCGACACTGAACCTCGCCAGTTTCTGCCTTTTTGGCATGTTGATGTGTGTGGCCATTCTGATGCTGGGGTTTTTCGCGTCTCCAGAAGCTGTCCGCAGCGCGCCGCCCGCCCAATACAACTCGCTTTTGCTCGAGGTTTTTTCAGATCGCTGACCCCAAACGCATGGCAGCTATGCGTTGAAAACCCACGCAACCCCTTGACCTTCCCGTGACTGGAACCCCCATTTAAAGGAACGAAGATCTACACGGGATGAGTCGGATGACAGCCGTACACGAAACCAGGCTGAACATAACCGGAATGGGATGCGCATCATGCGTGGGACGTGTCGAAACCGCCCTGCGCGCCGTGGATAGTGTGACCGATGCTTCGGTGAATTTCGCAACCAAAGTGGCGCAGGTTACCCACGACGGCCCGATCACCCGGCTAACCGATGCGCTGGACGCCGCCGGATATCCCGCCGCAACAGCCACAGCATCGCTGAAGATCGAGGGGATGAGCTGCGCCTCGTGCGTGGACCGGATCGAGCGTGTCTTGCAGGCCGACCCGGCCGTGATCAGCGCCCAAGTCAACCTCGCTACCGAAGGCGCAACAATTCAGTACGTTGAGGGGGCCAGCGATCCCTTAGCCTTGGCCAGGCTATGCACTGACGCGGGTTATCCAGCGCATGTCGCGCCGGTGGATGAGGGAGCGACGGATAAGGCGCAAGAAGCCACAGCACTGACGCGCACGACCCTCATAGCTGCGGTACTGGCTCTGCCCGTCTTTGTCCTTGAAATGGGTGGGCACATGGTCCCGGCCTTTCATCACTGGGTGCATCAGACCATAGGGATGCAGACCAGCTATTTGATTCAGTTCGCGCTGACCACGGCTTTGCTGGCTGGACCGGGAAGAGTGTTTTACGCAAAGGGTGTTCCATCCCTGTTACGCCGCGCACCGGATATGAATGCGCTGGTCGCGATGGGCACGGGTGCGGCTTACTTGTATTCGATTGTCGCCACATTCGCACCGGGTCTCCTGCCGCAAGGCAGCGCGAATGTGTATTTCGAGGCCGCCTCGGTCATCGTTGTCCTTATTCTTCTGGGGCGCGCGATGGAGGCGCGAGCCAAGGGCCGCACCGGCGCTGCGATCCGCAAATTGGTGGGCCTGCAACCAAAGACGGCTCGGGTTGAACAAGGTGGTGCCACTGTAGATCGTCCCATTGCCCAGATCGTGGTGGGTGACATTCTGCAAATCCGCCCCGGTGAACGCGTCGCAGTGGATGCCGTGGTGCTGGAGGGTACGTCATACATTGACGAAAGCATGATCAGTGGCGAACCCATTCCGGTCGGCAAAGCACCAGACGACCCGGTTGTGGGTGGCACGGTGAATGGCACCGGCGCGTTGCGCGTCCGTGCAACGCGGGTTGGGGCCGACACGGTCCTGGCGCAGGTCATTCGCATGGTCGAACAGGCGCAGGGCGCTAAGCTGCCAATTCAAGGGTTGGTCGATAAGATCACTGCTTGGTTCGTTCCAACCGTGCTGGTCATTGCGCTGCTGACCATTGCGGTCTGGCTGATCTTTGCGCCCGCGCCGGCGCTGCCAATGGCGCTGGTCACCGGTGTTTCGGTCCTTATCATTGCATGCCCTTGCGCGATGGGTCTGGCGACGCCGACCTCGATCATGGTTGGCACCGGGCGCGCGGCTGAGTTAGGTGTTTTGTTCCGCAAGGGCGACGCGCTGCAACAGTTGCAGCAGGCAAAGGTGGTCGCGTTGGACAAGACTGGCACTCTGACACTGGGTCGGCCCGAATTGGAAAGCATCACCACCGTCAACGGATTCGACCGCGATGATGTTCTGCGTCTGGCCGCTTCGATTGAGGCGCGGTCCGAGCACCCGATTGCCACCGCGATCACACGCGCCGGACCTGCGGATCTGCTGCAGCCAGTCGAATTTGAGTCTCTGACCGGATTGGGCGTGCGGGCCGTGGTCGAAGGGCGCGAGGTGTTGATCGGGTCGCCTCGGTTTATGGATCAGGGCAGCGTGGACTTGTCTGAGCTGACGCCCGAGACAGATCAACGCGCCGCCGCAGGGGCCACGCCTTTGTTCGTTGCCGTGGACGGTCGGGCTGCTGCTTTGCTGACGGTTTCCGATCCGATCAAGCCGGGGACGGCCGAGGCTTTAGACCGGTTGCACGCGATGGGCCTGACTCTGGCCATGGTCACAGGAGACAACGCACATACTGCGCAAGCCTTGGCCGACAAGCTGGGTATAGATCATGTCACCGCCGAGGTTCTGCCCGACGGCAAACTAAACGCGGTCAACGCACTGCGCGACCGGTTCGGTGCGCTGGCCTTTGTGGGTGACGGTATCAACGATGCGCCTGCGCTTGCCTCTGCTGATACTGGAATTGCCATCGGCACGGGCACGGATGTGGCGATCGAAACGGCCGATGTTGTGCTGATGTCCGGAGATCTGCGCGGCGTCGCCAATGCGGTCGAGATCAGCCGCCGGACAATGCGCAACATCCGCCAGAACCTGGGTTGGGCATTCGGGTATAACGCAGTGTTGATTCCGGTCGCGGCGGGTGTTTTGTTCCCCTTCGGCGGACCGTTGCTGTCCCCAGCTTTGGCGGCAGCGGCGATGGCCTTGTCCAGCGTCTTTGTCGTGACCAACGCCCTGCGCCTGCGACGGGTGCGGGCCACGCTACCCGAGCGGCAGGCAGAACACCAACCTCAGACGGTGACCTCATGAATATCGGAGATGTTTCGACCCGGACAGGCCTGCCCGCCAAGACGATCCGCTACTACGAAGACATCGGGCTGGTTAAACCACTGAGGGACAACAACGGGTACCGTGTGTTTCGCAGCCAGGACGTGCACAAGCTGAACTTTCTGGGCCGCGCCCGCGCCTTGGGATTCACCATCGAAGATTGCCGGACCCTGATGGCTTTGTACGAAGACGAGACCCGCGCCAGCGCTGATGTGAAAAAAATCGCGCGCGCGCATCTGGCGCAGATCGAGGCCAAAATCGCCGACCTGAACGCGATGAGGGATACGCTTGGTCATCTGGTGGACGCCTGCGCAGGCGATGACCGTCCAGACTGTCCAATCCTTCAAGATTTGGGTGGGAACCCTTAGCACAGGGTTGCCCTTTCCTCGCAGCTTTGATTTGTCTCTGCTGAACATTCCGGACTGCTGCGCTAGGTGGTTGTCGGACAGCAGAGAGGATCTCCACATGGCAAAAGTCGCGTTTCTGGGTTTGGGTGTAATGGGCTATCCGATGGCCGGTCACCTACAGGCTGCAGGCCACGATGTCACCGTCTATAACCGCACCACAGCCAAGGCCGAAGCTTGGGTGGCCCAACATGGTGGATCAATGGGGACGACGCCGCGCGAAGCCGCTGAGGGCGCGGAATTTGTCATAGCTTGCGTGGGCAATGACGATGACCTGCGCATGGTCTGCACCGGAGAGAACGGCGCGTTTCACGGCATGTCCGAGGGGGCGATTTTTGTCGATCACACAACCGTATCCGCCAAGGTGACGCGTGAGCTCTACGACGCAGGCAAAGCCGCAGATATCGCGTTTGTGGACGCTCCGATCTCGGGCGGTCAGGCTGGGGCCGAGAATGGGGTCTTGTCGATCATGTGTGGTGCGGATCAAGCGGCCTATGATGCAGCGGAACCGGTGATGCAGGTCTATTCCAAAATCTGCCGCCGCATCGGCGACAGCGGCGCAGGTCAAATGACCAAGATGTGCAACCAGATCGCCATTGCCGGTTTGGTGCAGGGTTTGAGTGAAGCTCTGCATTTCGCTGAAAAGGCCGGATTGGACGGGCGCTCGGTCGTTGAGGTGATCAGCCAGGGGGCGGCCGGCAGCTGGCAGATGGCCAATCGTTACGAGACGATGCTGGACGACCATTTCGACCATGGTTTTGCTGTCGACTGGATGCGCAAGGATCTGGGGATTTGTCTGGATACGGCGGATGAAACAGGGGCATCTCTGCCGGTGACGGCTTTGGTCGATCAGTTCTACAAGGATGTGCAGAAGCTGGGCGGCGGGCGGTGGGATACGTCCTCGTTGATCAAGCGGTTGCGCGCTTTGGGGTAATTGATCAGGGGGGCTGTCTGCCCCCCATCGCGCCAAGGCGCGATTCCCCCCGAAGATATTTTTAGCCAGATGAAGAGGATCCCGTTTGCAATCGGGGCAGGTTTGGGAATGGAAAACATGACGCAGTTCTGGGCCGATGCATTGCGCCAGCATTGGGGTCTGGAGGCCAAGCTGACGCGACTGGATGGCGAGTATGACCTGAATTTCATCGTCCATGCCACCAATGGTCAGGATTATGTGTTGAAGGTCATGCGCGCAGGCTGCGAGGCCGAATTCGTCGATCTTCAGGTCAAGGCGCTGGAGCATATCGCGACTGAGGCACCGGGTCTGCCGTTTCCCAAGGTTTTCCCTGATCTGAACGGCAGTCTGCTGCCCGAGATTGCGGATCCGGACGGACAGCCCCGGTTGGTTTGGCTGCTGGAGCGTCTGCCTGGCGAGTGCTATGCCAAGGCCGCGCCGAAATCCGAGGCATTGATCCTGAAGCTGGGCCGTGCGTTGGGGGCGACTGACCGTGCGCTGGAAGGGTTCTCGCATGACGGTTTGCAACGCGATGGTTTCAAGTGGGACATGATGCAGGCGGGTTGGGTTGCGGATCAGCTTGAGGCGATCTCTGATCCGGCGCGGCGCGCTTTGCTGGCCGAGGTTTGTGCCGGGTTTGATACGATCAAGGCGTCTTTGACGGAATTGCCCAAACAAGCCATCCACAATGACGCCAATGACTATAACGTTCTGGTCGAGGGTGAGATGGGCCAGCGGCAGAGCGTCTCGGGCTTGATTGATCTGGGGGATATGTGCGCGGCACCCCGCATCTGCGATCTGGCGATTGCCGGGGCTTATATCGTGTTGGACCATCCTCAGCCCGAACGCGCGCTGACCGCCTTGGTGCAGGGCTATCACGCCGCGAACCGCTTGCGCGCGGATGAGGTTGATCTGATCTGGCCGCTGTTGCGGATGCGGCTGGCGGTGTCGGTGGTGAACTCGACTCTGATGGCCGTCGACAACCCGGATGATCCGTATGTGACCATCAGCCAGGCCCCGGCCTGGCGGTTTCTTGAGAACGCTTCAGTCAATGGCGGGTTAATGGCGGCGCGGCTGCGCGTGGCCTGCGGGCTGCCTGTGACAGATGGGGCCGAGCGCGTCCTCGACTATCTGGCCGCGCATCGCGGACAGTTCGCACCGATGTTTGGACAAGATCTGGCTGATCTTCCGATGGGGTCGCTGTCGGTGGAAAACTGCGTCTGGCCGCAGAACCCGTTTCATATGCCACTGGCCGAGGCCGCCCGCGTGGGCGAGGAATATGGCGAGGGCCTGTGGCTGGGCTATTACAATGAGCCGCGCCTGATCTATGCCGAGCCGGGGTTCCGTAAGGGGCCGTGGAAAGCCTCGGACCGGCGCACGGTGCACTTGGCGGTGGATGTGTTCGCCCAGGCGGGCACCGTGTTGCACGCGCCGATGAGCGGACGGGTTGAGGCGGTGGAAAACCGCGACGCCCATCTGGACTATGGCGGCGTGGTGATCCTGCATCACGAAACGCCCGAGGGGGACGCGTTCTATACGCTCTATGGTCATCTGGACCCCGAGGTCTGTGATCGGCTGAAACCCGGTGATCCGGTGGCGCAGGGCGCTGCGTTCGCGCGATTGGGGGACGCCACACAGAACGGCGGCTGGGCCCCGCATGTGCATTTCCAGCTGGCGATGACCACGGACGGGATGCAGAACGACTGGCCCGGCGTTGGTGACCCCGATGAGATGGAGCTGTGGCACGCGGTTTGCCCCAACCCGGCGGCCTTGCTGAACCTACCTGATGACAAGGTGTTCTATCAACCGACCGACAAGCAGGCGATCCTGCAGGGGCGGCACGACCATTTTGGCGGCAACCTCAGTCTGACCTATGACGACCCGGTCATGCTGGTGCGCGGGTGGAAACACCACCTGTTCGATGAATGGGGTCGCCCCTATCTGGACGCCTATAATAACGTCCCCCATGTGGGCCACGCGCATCCGCGCATTCAGGCGGTGGCGGCGGATCAGCTGAGGCGCATGAACTCGAACACGCGCTATCTGCACCCGGCGCAGACCGCTTTTGCCGATAAGGTACTCTCGAAACTGCCCCACCACCTTGAGGTTTGTTTCTTCGTCAACTCCGGCACCGAGGCGAACGAGCTGGCCCTGCGGCTTGCCCGCGCCCATACCGGGGCCAAGGGGATCGTGACGCCCGATCACGGCTATCACGGCAATACGAATGCGGCGGTCGCGATCTCGGCCTATAAGTTCAATAAACCCGGCGGCGTGGGTCAGGCGGCTTGGGTCGAACTGGTTGAAGTGGCTGACGACTATCGCGGATCATTCAAGCGCGATGATCCCGACCGCGCTACAAAATTCGCGGATCTTGTGGACCCGGCGATTGCCGCCTTGCAGGACAAGGGCCACGGCATCGCCGGTTTCATCGCCGAGACCTTCCCCTCGGTCGGCGGGCAGATTATCCCGCCCAAAGGCTATCTGCCTGCGGTCTATGAAAAAATCCGCGCCGCAGGAGGGGTCTGTATCGCTGATGAGGTGCAGACTGGGCTGGGACGTCTGGGTGAGTATTATTTCGGTTTTGAGCATCAGGGCGCCCTGCCTGATATCCTGGTCATGGGCAAACCCATCGGCAACGGGCACCCTCTGGGCGTGTTGGTCACCACCAAAGAAATCGCGCAAAGCTTTGACAACGGGATCGAGTTCTTCTCGACCTTTGGTGGATCAACCTTGTCCTGCCGGATCGGGAAAGAGGTGCTGGACATCGTCGATGACGAGGGGCTGCAGGACAATGCCCGCGTAATGGGCGCGCAGCTGATGGACGGGTTGCGCGGGATCGAGGCCGACTTCGGCTGTGTTGGCGACGTGCGGGGCATGGGCCTGTTTCTGGGGGTCGAATTGATCAACCCCGACGGCTCCGAGGGCACCGAGATTTGCAAATACGTCAAGAACCGGATGCGCGATCACCGCATCCTGATCGGCAGCGAAGGGCCCAAGGACAATATCCTGAAAATCCGCCCGCCCCTGACGATCGAGGCGGATGACGTCGACATGATCCTGTGGGCGCTGCGTGATGTGCTGACCGAGGTCGGCGACTATGCCCCTGCCCCCGCCTGCGATCACCACCATGCCGGTTGCGGGTGTTGCTGAATGAACAAACCCCCGGCCTAACTGGGACGGGGGTCTGAGCCTGACCGAGCTGTTAATGCAACACGGCAGAGGGGGTTACGTGGCCGGTCGAAGGAAGCGGGGCCGCGACTGACATGCGACGCAATGCCAGCGCCAATTCCTCGGACAAGGCAGCAAGGGCGGGCGCGAAATCCGGACGGACGATAAGCGCCGCCAACATCATTGTGTCTTCGCGCGCACCTTCCGAGGCTGCGGCGATCATCTGCGCGAAACAGTTCTCATCCGCGCCCAGACAGGAACACCCCAGTCCGTGGCGGATCAACGGTCGTCTGCCATGATGAGCACAGAGTGAACACAAGCGATCCATAACACTCGTCGCGACACTGTCCTGATCGGATTCTTGCGCCAAACCATCTGCGCGCGCCAACGCTGCATCGCTCCACTGCCGCAAGTACAGAACCGCGCTGGCTTCAATAGGGCTAAGGTCTGCCAGTCGACCAACGGTAGCCCCGCCGCGGGCAAAACGCGCGCTCATTTCGTCAGGATCAGTTTGCCAGCGCGGGTGATGCGCAGGGTGTAAAGCTGATCACCCAGCTCAATATGAGCCAGATTTCCGCCTTTCGTCAGTTCTTCGGCTTTATGTGCCGGCAGCATGGATACGGGGTAGGATTGCGTGGGGTTCGGGTTCTGCACATTCATCAGGTCAACTCCAGAGGGTCACGGGCGAAAGGCCGATTTCTGTTCGCGTTTTCAGTGGCTGGCTGACCCGAATCCGGGTTGGCTTGGTGTCTTGATCCTTAATCTGATAATTTTACTCAGGTATGTCAAGCGTCAAAATCATACCTCATTCATCCGCGTGGAATTGCGCTGCTTTGGCGATCGGGCTAAGCCTGATGCGACAATTCAAACGCCCGAGGTTTTCCATGACTGCAACGCTCATGTTCGATCTGGACGGAACGCTGATCGACAGTTTGCCTGATATCGCGGCCGCCGCGAACCGCATGCTGCAGGACGAGGGACGCCCCCATCTTCCACAAAAGACAATCCAGCAATTCGTTGGGAATGGCCTTCCCAAATTGGTCGAACGTGTCATCAGGCATTGCGACATGCCACTTGATCGCCATGCAGAACTGACTGAGCGTACACTTGCACATTATTCCGCCGCATCCAGTGCGCTGACCGTACCCTATCCCGGTGTTTCCGAGGCGCTACAGAAGCTGCGCGATATGGGATGCGTGTTGGGCATTTGCACCAACAAGCCCGAGGCCCCCGCCCGCGATATTCTGCAGGATTTGGGCCTCGCTCATCACTTCGAAACCGTCTTTGGCGGTGATACTCTGAACACACGCAAGCCCGACCCCGCGCATCTTCACGCCAGTTTCGCCGCCGTCACCCCAACCGGTCCGCGCCTGTTTATTGGCGACAGCGAAGTCGATGCCGAAACCGCGCAACGTGCGCAGGTTCCGTTTCTGCTGTTCACCGAAGGGTATCGGAAGTCACCCGTATCCGAAATCCCTCATGCACTTAACTACGACCACAACGAAAAGCTGCCCTCGTTGGTCCAGCAAGCGATATCAAAACTGGAAGAAACGGCCTGATCCAAGGAACTGAGGGGCCGGCCGAGGGGGTAAGAAGCCAGCCCCTCAAAGGGGGAAATGTCCTTGGTAAAACCTTGGATGATTTACAATTAAGGTATTTCGTATTTGCAAGATATTGGGGGTTTCCCGTAGAGGCAGGAAAACCTCCAACCGTCGTTCGAATTCAATCGCCCTTTTTGCAGCCCTGAAACAACTAAGGCGAAGTGGTTCCCCACCCCGCCTTAACGCTTTGCAACGGATTGTCTTGATCAGATCGCCAAATATTCCTCACGCAGTTGCGTATTCTCCAGCACTTCGCTGGCAGTGCCGTCAAACACGATACTACCTGTATCCAGGATGATTGCGCGGTCGGCCAATTCCAATGCACGCACGGCGTTTTGTTCAACGATGATCGTCGTCATGCCCTGTTGCTTTACGTGGATCAGAGTCTTTTCGATCTCATCCACGATCACCGGGGCCAATCCTTCGTAGGGCTCGTCCAACAGCAAAACCTTGATGTCGCGTGCCAATGCACGCGCTATGGCCAGCATTTGCTGCTCACCACCTGACAGGGTCACGCCTTCTTGCTTGCGGCGCTCGCCAAGACGGGGGAACAACTCGTAGATACGTTCAAGCGACCAGCCAATTGGTGGCGCAATCTGAGCAAGTTGCAGGTTTTCCTCGACCGTCAAGCCAGGGATGATCCGGCGATCCTCGGGGACAAGACCAAGACCTGCCGCTGCGGCCTCGTAGCTTGTTTTGTTGTGCAGAGGCTGGTGGTCCAGCCAGATCTCGCCATGGCGCACTTCGGGGTCACCAAGACGCGCGATCGAGCGTAGGGTCGAGGTCTTACCAGCCCCGTTCCGGCCGAGCAGAGCCAGAATCTCGCCCTCGTGCACGTTGAAGCTGACACCTTGAACGATGTAGCTTTCGCCGTAGTACGAATGCATATCCCACACCGAAAGAAAGGCGGGCGCAGTTGTGGCCATATTGGCGTTTTTCGAAAAGTCCGGTTTCTGATTCATAGCTTTTCCTTACGCTGCCTCGCCCAGATAGGCTTCGCGAACCTTGGGGTTACCGCGAATGTTCTCTGGCACGTCTTCCACTAAGGGTGTGCCCTGTGCCAGCACGGTAATCCGTTCGGCAAGGCTGAAGACCACATGCATATCGTGCTCAATGATCGCGATGGTGATGTCGCGTTCATCCTTGATTTGTTTCAGCAGGTCGATCGTATTGTTGGTATCGGCTCGTGCCATACCAGCCGTGGGTTCATCCAGCAGCAACAGACGCGGGTTCTGGCTAAGGCACATGCCGATCTCAAGCCGACGCTTGTCACCACGCGACAAGGAAGCGGCGTGCATTTCGCGCTTGTCGGCCATGTTCATCTCGACCAGCATCGCTTCGGCCTGTTCGACGATGTCCTTTTCATTGGCAATCGTCTCATAGGCGTGCATCCGAAACGCCCCGTCTCGCATGGCGAAAATCGGGATTAACATGTTCTCCATCACCGTCAGCTCACCGAATATCTCGGGCGTCTGGAACACACGGCTGATGCCCATCTGGTTGATCTGAAACGGCTCGAGCCCTAGCACCGAATTGTTGTCAAACAGGACCGACCCGGCATCCGGCATCAGTTTACCCACAAGACAGTTCAGCAGGGTCGACTTGCCGGCGCCATTGGGGCCGATGATGGCATGAACCGAATTTTCCTCGACGTTCAGGTTCACGTCCGTCAGCGCCTTTAGGCCACCGAAGCGTTTACTGACGTCTTTTACACGTAGAATTGCCATAGTCGCCTCCTTTATTCCGCTGGCTCGGTTTTGCCCGAAGGCGCATCATCCGCACCGGATTTCCGACGTTTGAACCAGTTCGATACCCGCTGTCCGCCTTCGACAAGGCCGCCAGGCAGATAAATCACCACCAACATGAACAGGATACCCAATGTCAGGTGCCAGCCTTTGCCGATGAACGGGTGGATGATGAACACCACCGCGTCCTCCAACCCGTCGGGCAGGAAGGCAAACCAGCTGTGCAGGACGTTATCGTTGATTTTCGAGAAGATGTTCTCGAAATACTTGATGAAGCCCGCGCCCAGAACCGGACCGATCAGCGTTCCGGTACCCCCAAGGATGGTCATCAGAACCACCTCGCCCGAGGCCGTCCACTGCATCCGCTCGGCCCCGGCCAGCGGATCCATCGCGGCCATCAGGCCACCAGCCAGACCGGCATACATGCCAGAGATCACAAAGGCCGCCAGCGTATAGGGTTTCGAGTTCAGCCCGGTGTAGTTCATCCGCTGCTGGTTCGACTTCACCGCCCGCAGCATCATCCCGAAAGGCGACCGGAAGATGCGGATCGCCAGATAAAACACGACCATCATGACAACCGCACACAGGTAGTAGCCTGCGTTGAAGTCAAAGCTCCACGCGCCAATGTCCAGCGTGTAGGTCGCGCGCATGGGTAATCCGAAAAGGTGCGGCAGGTCGGGCGCATTGGCCCCCTGCAGAATCTGCGGGTCATCTGCATAGACCTGAAGGCCAGTCTCCCCGTTGGTCAGGTTGAATTTGGGGTTCGACAGCACCGAATAGGCCAGCGCAAAGCTCATCTGTGCGAAGGCCAGCGTCAGGATCGAGAAATAAATCCCTGACCGCCGCAGGCTGACATAACCGATCAGCAAAGAGAACAACCCAGCGATCACCACGCTCAGCGCGATGGCGGGGATGACGTTATAGCTGAGCAGCTTGAACATCCAAACGGCCGAATACGATCCCACGCCCAGAAAGGCCGCATGGCCGAAGGACAGGTATCCGGTCAGGCCAAACAGGATGTTGAACCCGATGGCGAAGATGCCAAAGATCACGAACCGCTGCATCAGGTCGGGGTAGCCCGCGTTGAACTGCGCCATGGCGCTGTCCGCCGGGAACGGGTTCAGGATGAAGGGGGCCAGTAGCGTCAGAATCCCAACGATGATCAGCAGCCCGGTGTCTTTCTTGTTCAGTCCAAACATGGATTAGTCCTCCATCACGCCTTTGCGCCCCATCAGCCCGCGTGGCCGCAGCAGCAGCACAATGATGGCGACAAGGTAGATGATGATCTGGTTGATGCCCGGAATCGTGGTCGTGGCCCAAGTGGTCGAGGCAAAGCTCTCGAGGACCCCCAGCAAGAACCCCGCCAACACGGCACCAGGCAGCGATCCCATGCCACCTACAACAACCACAACAAAGCTAAGGACCAAGAAGTCCATCCCCATGTGATAGTTCGGCGGATTGAGCGGCCCGTACATCACCCCGGCCAGTCCTGCCACCGCCGCAGCGATCCCGAACATGATGGTAAATCGGCGGTCGATGTTAATGCCCAACAAACCCACGGTTTCCCGGTCGGCCATACCTGCGCGAACAACCATGCCGAAGGTGGTGAATTGCAGGAATGAGAAGACTGCACCTATAATGGCAACCGCAAAGCCGAAATAGACCAGACGCCAGATCGGATAAATGATTGCGTTCGGATCGAACCCGATCATGGTGCCCAAATCGATAGAGCCATTAAGCGCTTCGGGCGGCGGGGTCTGGATCGGGTTGGCCCCGAAGAAATACTTGACGACCTCTTGCAGTACGATAGCCAGACCAAATGTCACAAGGATCTGATCCGCATGGGGGCGTTTGTAGAAATGCTTGATCAGCCCGCGTTCCATCACGTAGCCGACCAACAGCATGATCGGGATCGCGAACAAGATCGCCAGAGGCACCGACCAGTCGATGATTGACGCACCGACCTCGGGACCGAACCACGCCTCGACATAAGGTGTCTCGACCTTCAGCGGATTACCCAGAAAGTCCGTCTGGGTTTCGTCGATGGTCTGAAAGCTGAGGCTAAACAGCTTTTGCAGGGTAACAGCACAAAAAGCGCCGATCATGAACAGAGCCCCGTGGGCAAAGTTCACAACACCCAGCGTGCCAAAGATCAACGTCAGCCCTAGCGCGATAAGCGCATATGCCGATCCCTTATCGAGCCCGTTTAGGATTTGAAGAAGTATGGCGTCCATTGTCCCCCCCCTTTTGTTGCCTTCAAGGCAGGCTCCCCTGCGTCAGCAGGAGAGCCCAGTTTCAGGTACAAGAATTTTCGTCGAAAATTCTGAGGCGCGGATTATGCGCCCGAGTTACAGGAACCCAGGTCACCGCCGGCGAACATCGGATGATCAGGTGCATAGGTCACCTGTTCGACCGGGGTCACCTCGACGATTTCCAGCGTGTCATAGGCGTTGGTCGGGTTTTCGTTGCCACGCACGACCAGCACATCTTTGAAGCACTGGTGGTCTTCGGCGCGGTACAGCGTCTTACCGTTGCCCAGACCGTCGAACTCGAACCCTTCCAGCGCTTCGACAACGCCACAGGGGTTGAACGTACCCGCACGCTCGACCGCATCGGCATATAGCAGAACCTGCGCATAGCAGGTCTGGGCCGAGTTGGATGGCGGCTTGCCGTACTTTTCACCGAAGGATTTCACGAAGGCCTTGGTGCCCTCATCCTGCAGCTGCCAGTTCCAGTTCATCGAACCCAGAACGCCTTTGATGTTCTCACCCGCACCAGCGGCCATCAGTTCGGAATACAGCGGCACGACAATCTTGAAGTCCTTGCCGTTGGCCACCTTGTCCAGCAAGCCGAACTGAATCGCGTTGGTCAGCGAGTTCACCATGTTGCCGCCATAGTGGTTTAGAACCAGAACATCCGCGCCCGAGTTCAGAACCGGAGCGATGTAGGACGAAAAGTCCGTTGACGCGAGTGGTGTTTTGACTGTGTTGACCGTTTCCCATCCCAAGGCTTCGGTCGAAGCAACAATCGACTCTTCCTGGGTCCAGCCCCAGTTGTAGTCAGCTGTCAGGTGATAAGCGCGGCGTTCCTTGCCCATCTCAGCCGCCAGCACCGGCGCCAGCGCGGCACCCGACATATAGGCGTTGAAGAAGTGGCGGAAACCGTTGGCTTTCTTGTCTTTACCGGTGGTGTCATTGGCATGGGTCAGACCCGCCATAAAGATCACGCCTGCCTCTTGGCAAAGACCCTGAACCGCAACGGCCACGCCCGAGGACGATCCGCCGTTGATCATCACGGCCCCGTCTTTTTCGATCATCGACTTGGCCGAAGCGCGGGCTGCATCCGATTTGGTTTGTGTATCACCGGTTACGAACTCGACCTTTTTGCCAAGGATACCGTTCCCCTTGAGCGCCTTGGACGTAAAGGTGTTCAGGCAACCGCCATCGCCTTCGCCATTCAGATGCTCGACCGCCAGCTGTTGCGCCAGAAGTTCATCATTTCCTTCTTCGGCATATGGCCCGGTCTGCGGAACGTTAAAACCAAGGGTAACCGAAGACCCTGTGGGCTCGTTAGTGTAGGCTGCTGCTGACGAAGCGGTGAAGATCGTAGGCAGGGCCAGACCGGTTCCCGCAACGGCACCGGACTTCAGCACGCCGCGGCGTGTGACAGATTTGTTAGTCATTCATTCCTCCCATTTCCCAATTTTCACTCTCTGGCTCCTCTTCCAGCGAGTGAAGGCGCATTTCTGCGTTCTATGAGTATGGAGGCCCATCCGAAAATTTCTCAACAACCTATTAAACTTGCAACGATGTTAGGTAAACAAATACACAAGAAATGAGAAAATCAGTTAATGTTTGGTCATTTTTGAGTTTTTTACTTTTTAATTACAGAGGTTTAATTGTGAATCCAATATTCTTGTCAAAAGCCTAAAGCCGTCGCCAAGCTAGCTGATTCAAGATGCGCCCTTAGGGCCAAATGCGAAGAGTTCTCATAATGACACTTATCCGCGCCACATTGAAACACCTGAGAGCACATTCTGAAGAGCTTAAACTTGCTGATCTTTGATGAACTTTTTTATCGTCATAACTCACATTATGAACACTCATAATGACTCAAGCCAGAGCGCTTAACACGCCAAGAAAGAAACAGTCTAAAGGAGCTCGCTCGTTTGTCCCCAGAAAGGAGGCCATAAAGTCACAACTTTCGTTCGTTGCTCTAAATTTATGTTCCATTAATTTTCAGTTAATTTTTTAGGTGGTACGTTAGACTTTCAAAAGAATCGTTAAAGAATCGAGTGGGCATTTGTCCGCTTTTGGCGTAAGCCGCATTTTTGTTGTAATTAGTATGGAATGGTGAAGTATGAATGGGGGGAAGGCTCAAACTGGAGCGTGGCTGCCAAATGCGCTTCATGCACGAGCAATCATAAATTTCATTCATTGGAGTCAGGGCGGCCTTGTTCTGGACGCAGCTCTCAATGGTATAGTGGAAGCCTTCGGCGCAGACTGCGCCGTCATAAGCCGTTTGTGGCTGAACAAAGGCGCCCACAGGGTGGCCGCGCGTTCGGACACGCGCGATCCATCAATCAGCCGCCCTCTGTTCTTGTCCTATGCCAATGACGCGCTTGGACCTTTTCGCAACGTGCCGAAAAGGGCATCTGTTTTCAGTTTGCGTGAAGATGGCGAGGACCCTGCGAAACTGTCACCGGTCCTGACGGATTGGATTGCGCATCGCAAAATCTCGGACATCCTGTTCCTGTGTCTGGACCATCAGGCTGGCGAAATAGACTTTCTTGAGCTGCACTTTGGTCAGAATCCCGAACCCGGCTATAAGGAGGCAATCGAACAGATTGCTCCACAGTTATCCGAGACGTTTCAGAGCCGGCGCGCTGGCCTTGTGACCGAGGCATTGTCCCGGCAGACCGTCGCAACCATCCGCAAGACAAGTATTGAAGTGCCTATCCTGAGCACCGAAAACCCTGCCGGGCTTACCCGTGCCGAATGGCGTGTGTGCGTATTGGTGTCTCGTGGCATATCATCCCAAGGTATCGGAGCTGAGTTGGGAATTGGACCTGCAACTGTCAGGACACACCTCAAACATATCTATTCGAAAACCGGTCTGGATAATTTCCATATGCTGGCACGCAGACTAGTGTCGGTCGAAGAGCGCGAGGCGCTGTACGGGAAACTGCATCAAGCAAGGGCTTAATGCCTGAATTAGACTGGCAAAATTGGATTGCCCTATGGCTGTTCGCGCCGCTGTTTGCGGCTACAGCGTGGACTGATTTCACTCAGCTGCGAATTCCTAACACCTATTGCATCATCGGCCTGGTCATTTTCGTGGCCACCGCCCCGTTTCTGGAATGGCACGAGTTGTTCATGCGCCTCATGATTGGCGGAGCGTGCTTTCTGCTTTGCTTTGGCCTGTTCGCAGTCAGATGGCTGGGCGGCGGGGACGCCAAGATGCTTCCTGTCGTGTTTCTCATTGTTCCAAGCCCAGCAGTTCCCGACTATTTATTGCTCTTGGCCGCAGGTATGGGTCTGGGGCTTGTTGGGATGGCCTTGGTACGACGTTATGCCAAAACCCTGTCTCCGCGCTTCAAATCAACTGCCCAATCGCGAGAGTTTCCAATGGGGATCGCGATCGGGTCTTCGGGGCTGGTTTTGACCCTGCATTCTGTCCTTCAGTTAACACCGAATTGAGCCTTAGTTTCCACCAAAGGTCTCCATATAACGGATCACAACAGGAGCCAGGATCAGACCTGCGATAGCTGGCAACATCAGGGTCGCCAAGACCGCAGACATTTGAACAGGCAGCTTATTGGCCTTTTCCTGAGCACGCACTTCACGCAGCTCTCGCATCTCTTCTGCATAAGTGTTCAAGGCAGAAGCAAGCGGAACACCAAACCGGGTCGACTGAAGAACAACGCTTACAAAAGCACTCATTTCCTCGATCCCGGTTCGACGCGCCATACGCATAAGAGCTGTGTCACGATCCCGGCCTGCCTGAATCTCGCTTAGCGCGATCAGTATTTCTTCAGACAGTTCTGGAGCAACCAATTGCATTTCGACGGCCACTTTCAGCAGCGCCTGATCGAATCCCATACCAGCTTCGATCCCAATCTGCAGAAGATCCAGCATGTTCGGGAAGGCGCTCTCCATCTGCCATTTGCGCTCTTTGATGCGGGCTTTCATCCACAGATGAGGAACGTAGAACCCGATCGCACCCAAAATGACTACGTTTCTAAGAGTGGCCAGCAAGTCCAGACCGCCCATATACTCTGCAATCCGCGCGCCAAAGTTGTTCGGCGGCTGCCAGTTGAGCAAAAAGATAAAGGTCATCGGCAAAAACGTCGCCAGGCCCAACCGGATAAAGTAGTAACCCGCAATCGCGTTCTTCCCGCGAAAGCCAGACTTGGCTAGCACCTGCCCGACTTCGAGACGCTCGCTTGCATCGGCTGGGATAAGCGCTGCGCTCAGGCCGGTCGGCGTTTCGCCTTCCAGTTTATCTGGCGTTCCCCGAGCCAGATTTTGGCGCGGCCGGCTTGGCGCCATGCGATCGGCAGCGGTTGAACGTTCTCTGAAAGTGGACGAAATTCCGAAAAAGGCGAGCACTGCGCCAAGGACCACAATTGCAAGCAAAAGGATTTGTGACCCAATTTCGTCAGCAAGAATAGAGTTGATATATTCCATCGGGGAAACTCCTTATATCCGGAAATTCACCAGCTTAA
This sequence comes from Ruegeria sp. HU-ET01832, assembly GCF_040371315.1. Taxonomy (NCBI): domain Bacteria; kingdom Pseudomonadati; phylum Pseudomonadota; class Alphaproteobacteria; order Rhodobacterales; family Roseobacteraceae; genus Ruegeria; species Ruegeria sp. HU-ET01832. Next base: position 627,258 of record NZ_BAABWL010000002.1, on the reverse strand, counting down.
ACAATATGATGGCATTCAGAACTATTGCCGCGGCGATCAACCCCATTACCGGCCAGAACGACGGAGCATCCGAAACATCGCCGTAGTAGGTCGGCGTCATGATCGTCATAAAGACGGCAATGAGGACGGGAATACTGGATAGGATAAATGCGGTCATTCGACCTTCTGCCGAGATCGCCTTGACTTTACGACGCAGCGACATCCGCGAGCGAATAACCCGCGCCAGAGTTCTGAGGATTCCGGCAAGATCACCCCCCGTACCATGCTGCATCATCAACGCAACAGCTAGGTACTGAATGTCTTCTTCGTCAATACGCTCAGCAAGGGTCTTCAAGGCATCCGGCAGTTCTTCGCCGTAGGCAACTTGGTCGACAATCAGCCCGAACTCGGTGCCGATAGGATCAGGCATCTCTTCGGCAACGCTCTGCAACGTCGTGTTCAGCGGATGCCCAACTTTCAAACCCCGGGCCATAAGGTCCAACGCATCAGGCAGTTGCTTGATCAGCATGGCCTTACGCTTTCTCAACGTGCTTCCGAGGACAACAAGCGGGCCAAACAAGAAAACCACGGCCGAGATTGGCACAACCTGCACCGGGTTGGACACGAGCGAACCGCCAATTGCGCAGACAAGAAAGGCCGCAGCACAAGCTATCAGGAATACCTCGGGGGCCATGTTCAAACCGGACGCTTTCAACGCTGCCGGAAGATCCCCCACAAACGGGAAATTCCGGATCAGCGGTTTGGCTTCCTGCGGTTTAAGCAGGTTTAAAACATCTTCGCCGCTCTTACCTTCGTTTAGCAACTGAACGCGACGATTGATCGCTTCTTCACGGTTTTCACCCCGCCGCAGGAATTGCCGCAGCCCTTCCCATGCGATCAGAGCCCCCAGGAAAACAGCCAACGCGAGAACAAAGCGCGCATCAAAACCGAAGATTTCCATCTCGGGCCCAACAATTCCGTTGATATCGAGATTGGAAAAGAATGATCGAATTTGCTCGAACATGACCCGCCTCCTTAGGTGAACTGGACGGTGGACAGGTCTACCCCAGCAGCGGCCAATGCTTCGCTCGACTTCGGCCGGATACCGGTTGCCATGAACCGTCCCAAAACTTTGCCGTTCTCATCTTTACCTTCGCGCTTGAAGACAAAGATGTCTTGCATGGTCACAATGTCCCCTTCCATGCCGGTCACTTCAGCAATGGAAGTCACGCGGCGGGTACCGTCTGACATGCGGTTCAACTGCAGAACAAAGTGCACTGCCGAGGCAATGGTGGCGCGAATGGCCGAATGCGGCAGTTCCATTCCACCCATCTGGACCATCTGTTCGACACGCGACAGGGCATCTCTTGGGCTGTTCGCGTGGACCGTAGTCATCGATCCGTCGTGGCCTGTGTTCATGGCCTGCAGCATGTCAAAGGCTTCCGAACCGCGTACCTCGCCCACGACGATACGGTCCGGGCGCATCCGCAGCGCGTTTCGAACAAGGTCACGCTGCGCCACAGCTCCTGTTCCGTCCAGACCAGCCGGACGCGTCTCCATGCGCAGCACATGTTCCTGCTGCAGCTGGAGTTCCGCAGCATCTTCGATTGTCACGATCCGTTCGTTCGCACCAATGTAAGAAGAAAGCGCGTTCAGCATCGTCGTCTTACCAGAGCCTGTACCGCCCGAGATCAGAACATTCATCTTGGCGTCAACCAGCCCTCTCAGCAGATTTGCGGCACTGTCGTTCAGGGCGCCGTTGTTCACCAAACGCTGCATCGTCAAAGGAACGCGTGCAAATTTACGGATCGACAGGGCAGGGCCATCCAAAGCGCAAGGCCGAATAATAGCGTTCACACGGCTACCATCCTCTAGACGCGCGTCCACCCAAGGCTGACGTTCATCAATACGGCGACCAACCCGGCTAACGATTTTGTCGATGATACGCAGCAGGTGGCGTTCATCACGGAACCGGGCTTCAGTTTTTTCAAGGATACCAGCGCGTTCGACAAAGATCTGCTCATGGCCGTTGACCAGGATATCGTTGATCGTCGGGTCGGCCAGCAACGGCTCGAGCGGGCCAAGGCCCAGGACTTCATGCATCAGCTCTTCGACAAGCTCTTTGATCTCTTCGCTGCGCATCGCACGGCCTTCATGGCGCAACAGATCCGTAGCGTGCTTGCCAATCTCGCCGCGCAGAGTGTCCTCTTCAACCTTGTCGATTACAGCGAGGTTCAGCTTGTCCAGCAGCGAGTTGTGCATCCGCGCCTTCAGGTCAATACGATCCTGCTGTCTTTCGCGATCAACGACCTTTTTCTCGGCTTCAAAGGCTGCGATGTCTGATACGTTAGAGTCCAGCTTCTTGGTATCCAAGGGAACGACCTTGGGTGCGCTGGGTGCTGTACGGCTCGTTCTGTCAAATTCACGAAACATTCTTTCAACCTTTTACTTTATCTTACATCACGGCTTGGGGAACGGGCGTCAGCTGTTCACGCGCGGCGGCAGAGAAGCCCGCGTGTCATCCGCCAGCTTCTTGATCGCCCGTGTCGCTGGTGCCCGGTTGGACACGTCCTGCAAGGGAACGCCTCGATCAACGGACTCGCGCACTGTACGCTCGTCCTTTGGCACCCAATACGAGAAGTCTTTTTCAAGTAGCTTGGTCGCCGCGCGGTGATGGGCCGCGGGGAACAAGGGCTTTTTCTCAAGGCTTGCAACCAGTTGAATGTCCAAAGCCGGGTTTTCGCTGTGATAAAAATCAATCAGCTTGCGGGCAGAGCGCACCGACGGTACGGCCACATCCGTAACCAGATACAGCCGGTCCGCCTGAGCGAGCACCGGAGTGATCCACTCGACCAAAGCACGCGGCAGATCAATCACAACGTAGTCGTGAGACCGGCGCAAACTGTCCAGAATAGCGTCAATCTGTTCGGCTTTGATGGCAGATAGCGGGCCATAACGTGATGGAGCTGCCAGAACATCTACACCGCATGGTGCTTTGGCCATTGCCTGATCCAGAAACGCAGTGTCAGGAATGCTTTCGTCCATTGCCATGCGCCACATGGCATCGCTTTCTTCCACGTCCATCAGGGCCGCGATGGAACCAAACTGGAAGTCCAGATCAACCACTGCAACCTCGTTGGCCGCTTTCTTCTTGAAGAAACCTTCTTTCTGCTGCAACTCGTTGGCCATGTTTGCAGCCACAAGCGAAGAACCAACACCACCACGAGATTTTGCCACGGCAATCACTTTGCCCAGCGTTGCATGACCGCCCCAAACCGCAGGCAACTGAGCTTGGCGACGAGTCCGGATCGCATCAACCTGCGGCACGATCTCCTCGTTGATCGCGGTCCGGGGTAAAACGTCATCGACGCCCAATTTCTTAAGCTGTCGAGCTTTTTCAAGCGGCAGATCTTCCGGGGCCAGCGCAATGATAATTGCGTTGGGCATCCGCGCATCGCAGATGCTCTGTGCTGTTTCCAGCATTTTGTCGCTGTCTTCCTCGACGTCGAACAGAACCACATCATTCAGCGCCGTAAGCGAGATGGCCGAACCGTTCACACCCGAGACCGTGTCTTTTCGGCCAGTGAACTGGCAGTTCTCCTGTTCAGCAAGAGACCCTTCAATCGCCGAGTAGATCTCTTCGTCGGGCGAAATCAACAATACTGAAATCTGTTTTCCACTCATTATCTTTCTCCTTACTCTGCTGCCCCGATGCCCAAGTCTTCGGCAGGAACCGAAGTGCTCATCGCGGGAAGGGAAATACTATTTGGGGTGTTTGAAGTTACCGCCGGGCTATTGGAAGCCAGTGCTGCCAGTCCGGCCAGCGGCATTACGAAATCGAAGTCCACATCAATCAATTCGGCCGTAACAACTGGCGTATAAGGGCCACCCAGAAAACCCAAGCGTGGATCGTGAGTATAGGCGAACTGCACATTCGTCGGGGTTGTGCCCGGTGGCAGAAGCGATTGGATTTCATCCCAGATACGCTCACCGTAGGCAGTGCTTGTGTCCAGACGGCACGGGACAGGCAAGTTCGGCACTTCACAGATGCCACCTACGCGGCACAAGGTTCCGAACCGAGGAGTGCCTGTTGGATTGTTTACCAACTCATGTGACGCAGGCAATGCTCCGCACTGCGCAGGACCTACAGTTGCCAGCCGTGCTGCTTTTTGCATCGCCTTCTGAGCAGTTGTCGTCGACCAGTACAGGCGACCATAATCCACGATGCCAAACATCAGTAGAAGGAACATCGGAACGACCAGCGCCATTTCAACAAGGGCTGCACCGCGTTCTTGCGTACGGAATTTGCGAAAGATGTCAACCAAACGTGTCATATGCCAAACACCCTGCTTTGATCCGAGATTTCCATGTTCAACGGGCCCAGAGCGCCACCGAACAAGCTGAAAACGTTGCCAAACAAGAACTCGACGCGAACCTGAGCGGTCACTTCCACCACCGAGGCCGGGTTGACCCTATAGGCGCCATTGCGACGCAGGCAGGTGGGGATCACGTCCACGACGGATGTACCAATCGGCATGATCGAGGTGCCGCCAAGCTGGTTTGTGACGATTGTCGTCGCTGTCACTTCGTAGTCACCGCCCAGTGTGACCGGCCCAGTGGCCGTTGCACACAAATCAATCGGAGCCGTCCTTGCGATCATCCGGGAGGCGTCGCGGACACCGGCAGCAGCCGCCTGATGTGCCCAGGTGATCCGGCTGCCTTCGATAATCACTGCAATGAACAGCAGCAGCAGCGGAAGAATCATCGCGAATTCGACCATCGGTGCGCCAGATTCACAGCGCTTGAGGCGTTGGATATGCGAGATCAAACGTTTCACCGGTACAACCTCACGACATCGCGGAAAATACCGTCATCTTCACTGCCGCCCAAACCGGCGCCGCCGACTTGTTCGACCACTTCAAGGTAAATGTCGAAATCGGTACCCGATGAATTCGCCAGAGGCTGGATCATGAAGCCTTTGACATATTCCTCAACCGGAACATCTAAGGCACGGCCTTGAACGTTGTTCGCGGCGCAGTCGATCGCAGCCAGAATAAAGGTGCGGCGGTCGGGATCAGTCGATGCAGGCGTGGCGCACTGCGCGCGCCCTGTTTCCGAGCGATTAGACAGGATAGGACCGCCTGAGAATTGATTGATCTCTTCAAGATACATTTGGTAGCGCGTTGTTCCGCCTGCAGATGGCAGTCCAGTCGGCATGTTACGGATCACATTGGCTCCGTCGGAATTGTTTACCGGCAGCGGATTGTTCAAAGGATCAAGGCCCGCGCCATAGTTCACATCCAGATAATCCTGACGACCATTGGACCAATCGCCATTTCCAAACCGACCACCGCTGTTGGGGACTAGCGAACCGCAGGTATCAGTTGCAAAACAGTCATCCGGCGGGAACGGCATAGTGTCCAGAGAAGCTGTCGGCTGACCGCTGATGCAGCTGTTGCCACCTCCATTGCCATTGCCATTGCCGTTGCCAGCGGATTGGGTCCAACCGGAAATAACCTGCGGCCCCGGTGCATACGCGGGATCGTTGCGTTTATTGCTCAGGGTCGACGTGAAATAGTCAAAGCGCGAGTTGTAGATTGCTCCACCGATGCCCTGGCGCTGACCGGGTTCGGTATCAACACCCCGCTGCACGACGCAACGACCTTTGTTACCTTCGGCAGCGATCAGGCAAATGTACAGGTTCGAGCCGTTCAGCCCCGCACATGGCCCCTCCGGATTGATGCCAAAATCGGTCGGGTCAAGAAACCCAAAGTTACCCGGACCCCATTCAGCATTGGCCTGACCAGTGCGCAGCTTGATCGTGGATCCGATATTCGCGTTAGCAGTCCAACCCGGAGGGATGCAGAACATTAGCGGAGTCACGTCACACGCGTAGGCCGTGAAACCTGCAATCGCCTGTGCGCTGACCTCGGCATCTTGCGGGGTCGCACCAAGCAGAGTTGCCAAAGCGCGCGAGAATGGAAGGAAAACTGTCCGGGGCGTTGCAGTAACCTCAGCCATGACGGCCAAAGTCGGATCGGTTGTTACAAAACTGGCGACAGAGGCTTCGTCGCGCGCGTCATTGGGCAAACCGGTCAAAAACCGAATATCGAAGTCTGCGGCCGAGGCCAATGCACGATCGCCTTCGGCAAAAAACTGTTCGTCTGCAATCATCGCAGCGGCAGCGGCCTCAGCCCGGGTAATCGCATCTCCTTCGCCGTCCAGTTCACCGGCGGCAGCCAGCGCAACGTGATCAGCATAGGACTGAAGGTCGGTTTGGGTGGAAACGACACGGCCAAGGTCAAAAGTCAGCGCGACAAAGCCGAAGATGAAAACCAGGCTCATTCCAACAAAAACCAGAATTGCGCCGTCTTCTTCTTTTTTGAACTCTTTAACCGAAAACATTGTCAAAACCTCCCAAACTCTCCGTGCTTTAGTTCACTGTCCCGGACGTGTCCGTGACGGGGACGTCCTGTTCGGCAGAGGCCGCAGTGGGATTTTCCACCCTGAACTCCTCGACCTCGGAAATACCGCGACGTACTTTGACAATCGGCTGCGGTTCACCATCTTCTGCTGGTGACTTTTCCAGAAGAATATCGCTCAGGCGCACTGCTTCGAGCGGCTCATCGTCTTCTGTGTTCAGCGAACGCAGTGAGAGGCTCAACTGGCCTGCCTTTTGCGCCAAGGCCAAACGCTGACCTTGTTGCGGGGTGACTTCAACCGTCACGGTCCGTGCGATACCGGGTTGATCCAGTTCCTCGTCCGCAGTCTGGTCGACGCCGATAATGCGAATATTTTGAAGAATGGTAATGGCGCGCAGCTCATCGTTGGACCCGCGGGTCAACACGATATCTACAAAATCGCCAGGTGTTACGAAACCGCCAACGCCGGTTTGCGCATCAACACTGATGGCAACCGCCCGGTTGTTTTCCCCGATCGTCTGTACAATCGTGACTTTCTCACCAAAGTCCGAGACCTTTGAAGCCAGCAAAATCTCACCCTGTGCCAATGCGCGCTTTGCGCGGCGCGGGTCTGCTCCGGGTTCAGGTAGAACATCATCAAAGTTGGTAAACACGCCAGTCGGCACCGACTCTGCCGGCCATTCGATCGTGGTCAGCTTGTACCTTTCGATCGGCGTTCCAAATGGAATGTCTTCAGCAACTGCAACAACGCGGACGATAGATGCGTCTGCAGCGGCTTCCTGATTTCGTTGAATTTGGTCCTGGGCAATAAGAACGGCACCGCCTGCCAAACCGACACCCAAGAATGTCATCAAAAAAGACTTAACGCGCATAGTGCCCTCCAATTTCCGAAGTCGGCAATTGTTGTCAGGTGTAGGCGAGTTGCTTTTTTCTGATGAACAAATCGGCTTTCAAACTGACAAAATTATAAGTGTTTGATTTCCCGCCAGTATCCGGCGGGAAATCAGATTATCACGCCTGTCGACTTAGTCGGTGTTGCCAGTACGAGTTGAGGCGCTAACCGCATCCGAGAAGTTGTCGCTTGTAACGTTAGCCAGTCCGGTCAAAACCGTACCACCAACAACAACGGCAACGAACAGGGCAATGCCATATTCAACCAGGGTCGCACCGCGCTCGTCTTCACGCAGTTTCAGGAAAATCTTGCGAATTGAATTCTTCATAATTTGTACTCCAGACTGTTTTACCAAGTGCGAAATGACCGCACACACACGAGGTTCACATCCCCGTTAACAAAATTGATACCAAGCGAGTCGCGATGGAACTTCCCCCCAAACGAAAAGGTTTTCCCGCATAACGGGAATTTTTTTTCAACTTGGGCGGATTTGTGGCCAGAGTTAGGCTGAACATGACCGCCAAACACAAAAATTCACAGATTCGCCACCCACACGAATCGTGCTTTGACAGCTCGCGTAAGCCCAAAAGCCCGACAAAACACCGAAAATTAGTGCACTTTTCCGAAGTTGACCGGAAAACCTAAGCCACAAAATGCAAAACGACCCCTCGCTCGCTCGGGGGCCGTACAGCGTTTTTCGTCTTAAGTTGCTAGACGTTAGACCGTCACGCCCTGTAAAACCTGCTCTCGCGACAAGTCCTGCCTTGCGCCTTCCATCAGGATGGAACCACGTCTGAGCACGACAAAACGGTCGGCAAGGTCGTAGGCAAAGTCGAAATACTGTTCGACAAGAACGATGGCCATCTCACCCTTGCTTCTGAGATGCCGAATGACATCGCCAATCTGTTGGATGATATTGGGCTGGATACCTTCGGTCGGCTCGTCCAGCAAAAGCAGTTTGGGTTTGGTGATCAAGGCACGCGCAATTGCCAGTTGTTGCTGTTGGCCGCCCGACAGGTCGCCTCCCCGGCGATTTTGCATTTGCTTCAGGACGGGAAACAGATCGAAAATCTCGTCCGGGACGAAATGCTCGTCCTTCGGCAAGCACGCAAACCCGGATTCAAGGTTTTCGCGAACAGTCATCAATGGGAAGATTTCGCGACCCTGCGGAACATACGCCACTCCTTTCCATGCCATCTTATGTGCGGGCAAGGGCGGCAACACTTCGCCATTCAGCTCCAACCCACCGCCCGAACGCGGGTGGGTACCGGAAATCGCCTTGATCAGGCTGGTCTTGCCGACACCATTGGTGCCCATTACGCAGGTCACCTCGCCCAGCGCAGCCTGCATCGAGATGCCGTGCAGGATTTGCGAATGCCCATAGTGCAGAGTCAAGTCAGTCAGTGTCAGCATTGTCTAACGCCCCAGATAGACGTCAATGACGTCCTGATTTGATGTCACGTGGTCCAGAGACCCCTCGGCCAGAACCGAGCCCTCGTGCAACACCGTGACCTTGCAGTTCAGGCGGCGGACGAATTCCATATCGTGTTCCACGACAACCACGGCGCGGGTCTTGGCGGCCTGCACCAGCAGGTCGGTGGTGTGTTCGCGTTCCTGCGGCGTCATCCCTGCGGCGGGTTCGTCGACCAGCAACAAGCGCGGCTCCTGTGCCAGAAGCATCCCAATCTCGAGCCATTGTTTCTGCCCGTGGCTGAGTTCGCCCGATTTGCGGATCAACTCGTCCTTCAAGCCCATCTCGGCGGCCAGTTCCTCGACTTTCTCCAGATCACCCTTTGAAGGGCGATAGAACAGCACGCCCAGCCATCCGCGTTTGTTCTTCAACGCCATCAGCAGGTTTTCCTGCACGCTCTGGTCTTCGAACACTGTAGGTTTCTGGAACTTCCGCCCGATCCCGGCCTGCGCGATCTTGGCCTCGCTCATGCGCAGCAGGGATACGGATTTCTCGCCCCATATGACGCGGCCTTCGTCGGGTCGGGTTTTGCCGGTGACGATATCCATGAAAGTGGTCTTGCCCGCGCCGTTCGGCCCGATCACCGCGCGCAATTCTGCGTTGCCGATCTGGAAAGACAGGTTGTTGATGGCGCGGAACCCATCGAAGGAGACGGAAACGCCGCTGACTTCTAGCAAAGTACTCATTCCGTGGCCTCCTTCTCGCGCAGTGCGCTTTCATCGGGCCCAAGGGCCGCGCCGTGGCGCTGCGGTGCGCGACGATTGGTCCAGAGGTCGAACAGCCCCCCGATCCCCTGCGGGGCGAACAGTGTGACCAACACGAAGGATAAACCCAGCAGCACCTGCCACCAGTCGACCCATTTGATTGTATAGAACCCCAGCGGAATGTCCGGAGCCTGCCCGCCTGTGAACCATGTGCTGAGCAGGCTGACGAACGCCGCGCCGATGACGGCACCGTACAGGCGACCGCGCCCGCCGATGGCGACCCAGACGGCCAGATAGATCGAAGCGATGGGGGCCATCTCTTCGGGGTTGATGATGCCCGCCTGCGGGTAATAAAGCGCGCCCGCAATGGCCGCGATGCAGGCGGTCAGGGTGAAGACGGCCAGTTTGTAGACCTCGACTGAATAGCCAAGGAACCGCACCCGGGCCTCGTTATCGCGGATGCCGCGAATGACCGAGCCGAACTTGCCCGACACCACCCATGCCGCCAGCATGTATCCCAAGCCAAGCGCAAGTGCCGAGGCCCACAGGAACCAGACCGACACCACGTCCTGTGAGGCAGTGACACCCGGCAGGTTTTGCAAGCCCGACAGGCCATTGTTGCCGCGCAAGCCGCTGTCGTTCTGGAACAGATACAGCGCCAGAGCCAAGGTCATGGCTTGGGTCAGGATCGAGAGGTAGACACCCGTCACCCGGCTGCGGAACGCGAGCCAGCCAAAGATCAGCGCCAGAAGTCCGGGCACCAACACGACCAGTGCCAGTTGCAGGAACAGGCTGTCGGAAAAGGCCCAGATCAGCGGGAACTCGGACGACCCGACGACGCCGAAGATTTGCGTGCCGATGGCGTCCACGACCTCGGATGACGTCGGAGGAATTTCGGCTTGCGACAGTGACTCGACCACAATCAGGCGGGTACGTTCGTACATTAGCCACATGCCGATCATGTAGCCGCCCAGCCCGAAAAAGGCGAAATGGCCAAGGGACAGGATGCCGGTAAAGCCCCAGACCAGATCCATCGCCACGGCGATCAGGCACAGGCACAGGGTCTTGCCCAGCGTCTTGACGAAACTGGTTGAGATCACGCCGATGCCGAACCCTTCGGACAGGACGGTAACGCCCAAGGTGAACAAGGACAGGATGGCCAGAAAGACAAGCACCGAGGGATTTTTGGCGACAAAGCTACGTTCCATGGCTCAATCCCCCGCCGCGCGGCCCTTGAGGGCGATGATGCCCCTTGGCCGGAACTGAATGAAGATAATGATGAAGATGATCATGTAGGTTTGCGCCGCGAGGGTGTTCGACGGGTTCATCCACTCGATCCCCTTTTGCAGGAAGCCGATCATGCCGGCCCCCGCCAGTGCCCCCCAGATATTGCCGACACCGCCGACAACCACCGTCATGAAGCTCTGCACGATATAGTCGCTGCCCAGATCGGAGGTCACCTTGGCGAACAGGCCAATCGCGACACCCGCGATCCCGGCGATGCCCGAGCCCAGCCCGAAGGTCAGCATGTTAACCCGACCCGGATTGATGCCCATAGACCCAGCCATGCGCGGGTTCTGCGTCACGGCGCGCATCTCAAGCCCCAGCCGTGTGCGTTTCATGATATAAAGGAACAGCCCCAGAAAGATCATCGCCAGCACGAATATCGCAATGCGGATATAGCTGATTGAGACCACATCGTTCAGCACCCATGCTCCGTCCAGCCAGCCGGGCGCAGTCAGCGGGCGGGCCTGCGTGCCGAAGATGTTCTTGGCCAACTGCTGCAGGGCAATCGAGATACCAAATGTCGCCAGCAGCGTTTCCAGCGGACGCGAATACAGCCAACGGATCACCAACCGCTCCATCGCGACGCCCATGGCGAAGGTGACGGCAAAGGCCATCGGGATCGCTACGATGATCGACAGCGTATGATCGGGGATGAACTGCTGCACCACATATCCGGTGTAAGCGCCCATCATGATGAACTCGCCATGGGCCATGTTGATGACGCCCATCACACCGAAGGTGATGGCCAGACCGATGGCCGCGAGGAAATAGATCGAGGCCAGAGAAATCGCGTCCAGCGTCAGGTCGAGGGTCTGGTTCAGGCCGACCTTCAGTTCGATTTGGTCCAGCGCCTTTTCGGCGGCGGCTGTGACTTCAGGAGAAGGCTCGGCATAGGTTTCAAAGAACACATGCGCGCCCAGCGCTGCATCGATGTCAGTCTGCGTTATCAACGCGGGAACAGTTCCGGCTTCGGCCAGCGCCGCATAAGCCTGCGCGCGGGCGGCGTCGGAGTTCAGTTGCGCGACCGGAACACCGCCCACGCGGCCTCCGTCGATATTGGCAGCCAACGCCGCACGGATGTCATCCGCCGAAACACGCGGCGCGGCCAAATCGCTGGCAACCAACAGGTCATAGGCCGCATCACGCGACAGGTCATCCGAGCCGGGTTGCAGAACACCGGCGATATTCACATCCGAAGGTAAGTCTGTCGCCGTTTGCAGCCTGGTCACGACCAGAGGGTTCAAAGCCGCGCGCACGTCCACACCCAGATCGTCGGACATCTCCTCAATCGCGACCACACGGGCTGCAATATCTTCGTCGTAGCCGATGGTCAGCAACCGCTCGAGGCGTTGTTTCTGCGCTTTCAGATCGGCATCGGGTTCGCCATCAATCGACGCGCGCAGCGGCTCAAGCAGAGCGCCCTCGGGATCGCGTTGGATAGACGTCAAAGCGGCCAGTCGTTTTGCACGATTCGGGTCGGTCAGTTGGAATTGTACCAGTGCCGTGCCGATCATCGCGCGGATGCCGCTATTGGGTTTCAACTGTTTCAGGTCGGATTTCTCAAACGTCCCGACGACCTCTCCGGTGTCGAAGTCGGTCAGCTCATACGACCGCCCTTCACCCTTTTTGCCGGCAAAGAACAGGCCGTCGGACTTGCGCATCCACACGTTTTTGGCGGCCCATGTCTCAAGCATCACCTGCGCCTGCGGCAAACCACTGCTTGCAATCGCGTCAATGGCAGGCCCGATCGTCTTGCGCGAGCTTTTGGCGATGATCTCCTGATGCTCTTGCAGGATCGGTTGCAAACCGCCCTCTTGCGCGTTGGCAGTCAGGCAGGCGCATAGGATTGCGAGGCCCGCAAGGAATAGTCGTAACATGTGGTGAAACCCGAGGTGTCTTAAGGGCAAGGCGGGCGATCACACCCGCCTTGCGTGTCGTTTAGTAGTTCGACAGCGTCTGAACGCAGGTCTTGGTCTCGGTGTTGTACATACCGCAGCCCAGCTCTTTCCAATCTGAGATCAGAACCGCCGATTCCGGCAGGAAGTCGGTCCAGGCATCACCCGGCACAACATCTGTCTCGCTGATGATGTCGAACTGACCGTCTTCCTGAATCTCACCGATCAGAACCGGTTTTGCCAGGTGGTGGTTCGGCAGCATGACCGCCGTACCGCCGGTCAGGTTCGGGAATTCCTGGCCGTACATCGCAGCGCGCACCTCGTCGACTTCGGTCGAGCCGGCTTCTGTCGCGGCGTTCACCCACATGTTGAAGCCGATATAGTGTGCTTCCATCGGGTCGTTGGTCACGCGCTCGTCGCCCATGGTGGCTTTCCATGTCTCGACGAATTCGGCATTCGCATCCGTATCTGCCGACTGGAAGTAGTTCCACGCGGCCAGATGGCCCACAAGGTTGGTGGTGTCCAGGCCGGACAGTTCTTCCTCACCGACCGAGAAGGCCACGACCGGAATGTCATCGGCTGAGACGCCCGCAGCGGCCAGTTCTTTATAGAAGCCAATGTTTGCGTCACCGTTGATGGTCGAGATCACGCCAACTTTTTTGCCATCCGCGCCCAGCGCGACAACGTCCGCCACGATCTTGGACCAGTCGGAGTGACCGAACGGTGTGTAGTTGACGAAGATATCCTCGTCCGCGATGCCTTTACCCTTCAGGTAGCTTTCCAGAATGTTGTTCGTGGTCCGCGGGTACACATAGTCAGTGCCCAGCAGCGCGAATTTCTCGACACCCAGCTCGTCCAGGAAGTAGTCAGTCGCAGGGATCGCCTGCTGGTTCGGCGCGGCGCCGGTGTAGAAGACGTTTTTCGACGATTCTTCGCCCTCGTACTGAACCGGATAGAACAGCAGGCCGTTCAGCTCTTCGATCACGGGCAGAACCGATTTCCGGCTGACCGAAGTCCAGTTGCCAAAGATCACATCCACCTCATGCACAGTCAGCAGCTCGCGCGCTTTTTCAGCGAACAGCGGCCAGTCCGATGCGGGGTCGACGACAACCGCCTCAAGCTGTTTGCCCAGCAGGCCACCCTTGGCGTTTTGCTGGTCGATCAGCATCAGCATAGTGTCTTTCAGCGTGGTTTCCGAGATCGCCATTGTGCCCGACAGCGAGTGCAGCACGCCCACCTTGATGGTGTCTTCTTCGGCCAGCGCGGCGGTTGCCATGGAAGCAAAGACAAGCGAACCGGCAAGTGTGGATTTGAGAGATGTCATAAAGATCCTCCTGGCAGGGCGCAGGTGAGGGCTTGCGCAGCAGCGCGCCTTTCTTCTACCTGATCCCTGCAACTGTTGTTGCGTTCCGTGTGGCGGTTGTGTCCGAGGTCCAATTCGCGCAGCCGTCACACACCCCCAGGGATCGTCCCCGTGGCGGGCACCCATACGGTTTCTGCATCGCAGAGAATTTAGCAACTGGTTGACAGATCATTTCCCTCGATCCGCCGATTTTGTTCATTTTTTAGGCAGCCCTTAACGCAATCGCCTAACATTTAATCCGTCACGCCGAAACACCACCCAAATCCGACACGGAAGAATAGAGTTCCGACGCCCAAACGGTGAAACAGGCGGCATAACAACGTGATCCGCAGGTGCCCCATTACACATCATGCCTCGATATTGCCCACGCAGGCCGCGCAACCGCCGCGCGCACAGGGTGCGATTCGGCTGAGTGCCAAACGATTGGGCAAAACCTCGGTTCTGGATGGATTCCGGCAGTCAGGCTCTTTCAAATGCCTGTTCCCGCGCACCGATAGTGACGCGTTAGACGCTGTACTGCTGAACACCGCAGGTGGGATCACCGGAGGTGACACTTTCCGCTTTACCGGCCACGCGGGCAAAGACACGACTCTGACGCTAACCACTCAAGCCTGCGAACGCGCGTACAAAGCCAAACCCGGCCCCTCGGGTCAGATCGTGAACCACCTGAACGTCGCTTCGGGCGCGCGGCTGAATTGGCTGCCTCAGGAAACCATCCTGTTCGACGGCAGCGCGCTGGATCGTCGGCTGCAGATCGACCTTGCCCCGGATGCCACCGCGCTGATGGTGGAACCGCTGGTCTTTGGCCGCATGGCCATGGGTGAGACCCTGACCGACATCCGCCTGCGCGACCGGATCGAGATCCTGCGCGATGGCACCCCCCTGTTTCTGGACGCGATGCAATTCACAGGTGATCTGCACGCCCATCTGTCCAAACCGCATATTGCAGGCGGTGCGGGGGCAATGGCGCTGGTGGCCTTTGCCTCACCCACCGCCGAAGGCCAGCTGGGCCCCATCCGCGACATGCTGCCCGACACCGCCGGAGCCTCGCTGATCCAGGACGATCTGCTGGTGATCCGGGTGCTGGCCGAGAACAGCTTTACCCTCCGCCGCACGCTGATGCCGATGCTACGGCGGCTGAACAATGACACGCTTCCCCGATGCTGGATGATCTGACATGAACCTGACCCCCCGAGAAAAAGACAAACTGCTGGTCGCCATGGCCGCCGAGGTCGCCCGCAAACGGCTGGCCCGCGGCGTGAAGCTGAACCACCCCGAGGCGATCGCCCTGATCACCGACGCGGTGGTCGAAGGTGCGCGTGACGGCCGATCGGTGGCTGACATGATGCAAGCCGGGGCCGAAGTGATCACCCGCGCGCAATGCATGGAAGGCGTACCCGAGATGATCCACGAAGTTCAGGTCGAAGCCACCTTCCCTGATGGCACCAAACTGGTGACCGTCCACAACCCTATTCGCTAACAAAGGAAAACTGATATGACCCGTATGCTCTTCCCCGCCCTGATCCTTGCTGGCCCCGCTGCGGCCCACAACGGCACACATGTCCACGCGCATGGCACAGACTATGCCACTTTGGGCGTCGGTCTGGCGGTTGTCGCGCTGGCCGCCGTCGCATTGATGGTAAAGCTAAACAAATGATCCCCGGAGAGCTGTTCCCAGCCGAGGGTGAGATCACCCTGAACGCGAACGCCGAGGCAATCACCCTCATGGTCGCCAATACCGGCGACCGCCCGGTTCAGGTCGGCTCGCACTATCATTTCGCCGAAACCAACCCGGCGCTGGATTTCGACCGCGCCGCCGCACATGGCCTGCGTCTGGACATCGCGCCGGGCACCGCCGTTCGGTTCGAACCCGGTCAGGCGCGCGAGGTCTCGCTGATCCCCATCGGAGGGGCGCGCAAGGTGTACGGGTTCAACCAGAAGGTCATGGGGTCACTCTGATGCCAGCAACAATCAAACGCTCTGACTATGCCGCCATGTTCGGCCCCACCACCGGCGACAAACTGCGGCTGGCCGACACCGATCTGGTGATCGAGGTCGAACGCGACCTGACCGCAGAACGCGCGGGGGCCGCCGCAACCGGGGGGACCGGAGACAACGCGTTGCTTTACGGCGAAGAGGTCAAATTCGGCGGAGGCAAGGTGATCCGCGACGGGATGGGGCAGTCTCAGGCCACGCGTGCCGAGGGGGCCGTGGACACGGTCATCACCAACGCGCTAATCGTGGATCACTCGGGCATCTACAAGGCGGATGTGGGTCTGAAAGACGGACGCATCGCCAAGATCGGCAAGGCCGGCAATCCCGACACGCAGCCCGGTGTTGACATCATCATCGGCCCCGGCACCGAGGCCATCGCGGGCGAAGGGCGTATCCTGACCGCCGGCGGGTTCGACAGCCATATCCATTTCATATGCCCGCAACAGATCGAAGATGCGCTGCATTCCGGCCTGACCACCATGCTGGGCGGCGGCACTGGCCCGGCCCATGGGACGTTGGCCACCACCTGCACACCTGGCCCCTGGCATATCGGGCGGATGCTGCAGGCCGCCGACGCGTTTCCGATGAATCTGGCTTTTGCGGGTAAGGGCAACGCCTCGCTGCCCGCCGCGCTGGAAGAACAAGTCAACGCGGGGGCCTGTGCTCTGAAACTGCACGAGGATTGGGGCACAACCCCTGCCGCCATCGACTGCTGCCTGACGGTGGCCGATGCGATGGACGTGCAGGTGATGATCCACACTGACACGCTGAACGAATCCGGCTTTGTCGAGAACACCGTGGGCGCCATGAAGGGCCGCACGATCCATGCCTTCCACACCGAGGGCGCAGGCGGCGGCCATGCCCCGGACATCATCAAGATCTGTGGCGAGAACCACGTTCTGCCGTCCTCGACCAACCCGACGCGCCCCTTCACCGTGAACACGGTTGAGGAGCATCTGGATATGCTGATGGTGTGCCACCACCTCGACAAATCCATCCCTGAGGACGTGGCCTTTGCCGAAAGCCGCATCCGGCGTGAGACGATTGCCGCCGAGGATATCCTGCACGATATGGGTGCCTTCAGCATCATCGCGTCCGACAGTCAGGCCATGGGTCGGGTCGGAGAGGTTCTGATCCGCACATGGCAGACCGCAGACAAGATGAAGAAACAGCGCGGCCGCCTGCCCGAGGAGACCGGCGAGAACGACAATATGCGCGTGCGCCGCTATATCGCCAAATACACGATCAACCCGGCGATTGCCCACGGGTTGAGCCATCAGATCGGCAGTATCGAAGAAGGCAAACGCGCCGATCTGGTGCTGTGGAACCCCGCCTTTTTTGGGGTCAAACCCGAGATGGTTCTGCTGGGCGGCACCATTGCCTGCGCGCAGATGGGCGATCCGAATGCATCGATCCCCACACCGCAGCCGGTCTATAGTCGGCCTATGTTTGGGGCCTATGGGCGCTCGGTCGAGCATTCCGCGATCACATTCGTCTCGGGCGCGGCGCAGGCTGCGGGGATTGGTGATACACTGGGACTGGCCAAGCAAACCGTTGCCGTCGAAAACACCCGCAACATCGGCAAGCGCGACCTGCTGCTGAACAACGCAACGCCGCAGGTGGAGGTTGACCCCGAAACCTATGAGGTCCGCGCAGATGGCGAATTGCTGACTTGCCAACCGGCCGAGGTTCTGCCGATGGCCCAGCGGTACTTTATGTTTTGACCAAAAATTGTGCTGCGTTGCGGCATTTGCAACGCGGCCATGACCAAAAACCCACTACTCAATGAGGCTGACATGACACATTTTAAAGCTCATGGGAGGACCAACGGAAACGAGGGTCCAAATGGCACATTCAGCAACTCATACCCCGACGCGGTTCTCGCTATTCGGCCTGATCGCAAACTTCGCAACACGCGTCAATTCCATGCTGTTCCGCATGGCCGAAGCTCAGACACGGGTTCGGCAAGTCGAGTTCCTGCAATCGCTCAGCGACGAGGAACTGCACAAACGCGGCCTGACCCGCGACCGGATCGTTCACAGGGTGTTTGCGGACTCGATCTGGCTCTGACCGCACGCGCTGCAGAGGGGGCCAAACTATGACCTCCCTGCTCTGCACTGCTCGTCGATACAGTGACCATACGCACGGTGATCCCGCTGATCACCTGTCGCTTACCTACGAAGACCGTTTTCTGCGTCGCAAAGTTCTGACCTGCGACAGCGGCGAACAAATCCTTATTGATTTGTCCCAGACCACATCACTGGACCATGGCGGCGCATTGGTTCTGGAAGACGGGCGCGAGGTTCTCATTCAGGCCGCGCCTGAAGCGCTGCTTCAGGTCACATCCGACGATCTCACCCGCATCGCGTGGCATATCGGCAACCGCCACACACCGTGTCAGGTAGAACCGGATCGCCTTTTGGTACAGGTCGATCACGTCATCCGCGATATGCTGTTGAAACTGGGGGCAACTGTGTGCGAAATCCGCGAGCCTTTCACCCCCGAAGGTGGCGCCTATGGCCACGGCAGGACCCATGGCCACGCCCACTGACGCCGATATCCTGACGCTGACGCAATGGCTGTCGCCCGCATACCCTGTGGGCGGCTTCGCCTATTCCCACGGTCTGGAATGGGCCATTGAAAGTGGAAGCGTTTCCTCGGCCGCCGAAACGGAGGAGTGGATAGCCGATGTGATCCAGCAGGGCTCAGGGCGCGCCGATTGCATCTTTCTGGCCGCTGCCCACGCTGGGTCGGCGGATGCGACTGCTGAAATCGACAGGATGGCGCGCGCTTTTTGCCCCTCGTCCGAGCGTTTGATGGAAACGCGCCTTTTGGGGGAAGCGTTTAGCACTGTCACGGCAGAAGTATGGTCAGTTGACCTGCCATCCCTGACCTATCCCGTGGCTCTGGGCTATGCCGCAAAACTGAACGGCCTGCCTCTGCCGCTGACGGCACAGATGTATCTGCAAGCCTTCATGTCCAATCTGGTCGCATGCGCAATGCGTCTGGTGCCCTTGGGACAAACCGAAGGCCAACGCCTGATCCGAGATCTGACTCCGTTATGTCAGCACGTCGCAACGGACGCTCTGGATGCGACACTGGACGATCTGACGTCCACAGCTTTCCTGTCGGACATTGCGTCGATGAAACATGAAACCCAATATTCAAGGATGTTCCGAACATGACCAGCATGAACGGCCCTCTGCGCGTGGGCATTGGCGGCCCTGTCGGCGCAGGCAAAACCACGCTGACCGCAGCACTGTCTGAGGCACTGCGCGACCGTCTTTCGATCGGTGTAATTACCAACGATATCTACACCCGTGAAGACGCCGAGGCCCTGATGCGGATGCAGATTCTGCCCCAAGACAGGATCATCGGTGTCGAGACCGGTGGCTGCCCACATACGGCGATCCGCGAGGACGCCTCGATCAACCTTGCGGCCGTGGCTGAAATGCAGGCCCGGCACCCCGATGTCGACGTTGTTCTGATCGAAAGCGGCGGCGACAACCTATCTGCCACCTTCAGTCCGGAATTGGCGGATGTGACGCTCTATGTGATTGACGTGGCTGCTGGCGAAGAAATCCCCAGAAAGGGTGGCCCCGCGATCACCAAATCCGACATCCTGATCATCAACAAAACCGACCTAGCGCCCCATGTCGGTGCATCGCTGGACGTCATGGACCGCGACGCGACGAGGATGCGCAACGGGCGGCCGTTTGTCTTTGCATCTCTGAAACATAGACAGAGCGTCGACAGGATTGTGGACCTGCTGGCGCAGATAGGTGGATTGAACCTGTCATCAAGCTCAGATGCCCAACAACCCGTGGTTCAGAATGCGTAACCTCTGATACTGCAAAACGCACGACAGGTGCGCGGTTTCAGAACCTATTGTTCTACCAGTCTTGCGGCGTCTGCCCCAAAAAACGTCGGGCCGAAACGAATTCAGCCCGACGTTGGAGCATCAGCTGCCCTGATTGCGAAAGCTCTCTTCGAACTCTTGCGTTTGATTTTCTGCGCTGCCGCCGCTTGGACCTTCGCAGGCGGCCACAAAGAGTATGCTGGCAGTGATGAGGACGACTCGGATCATTTTGGTGGCCTTTGCGTTGAGGACGTGGACATAAAAAATGTGAGTGCTTTTGCCTAACACAGCGCGGGACGACAGCGGGTCAAACCTGTGTGACCGCTCTGTGAGCACACACGATCCGGCGGAGCCTGAGGTGCTTAAGCTTTGAGTACTAATCCCCAAAGATGTGTGTGCACTGCTCATCAGCTAAGAAAAACAAAAGTGTTCTGGGAAACAGAGGCCAATATAAAAGTGAACAGGCTTTCGCCATCACGGCTTTGTTGACGCTTATTAGCAAAATCGTGATTGCTGCTGGAACAAAGACTCGGAACTCCCAATCTAGGTTGCATCCTTATTCTTCGACTTAGAAGTCCGCTTGATCCTGGCGAATTTTGGTCGATCACAACAGACGAGCCAAGCCATGTCGCAATTATCAACGTCCCTCCTCAGCGTTTTGGAAATCCTGTCCTTGGTTTTTGTCTTTGCTGTCGGACTTGCGGCTCTATGGGTTGTCGTCGCCTACTTTCGGGACAAGACACAAACGGAAAGTACACTGCGAAGGAACTATCCGGTTGTGGCCCGGTTCAGGTATTTCTTCGAACATATGGGGGAATTCTTCCGTCAGTATTTCTTTGCCCAGGACCGCGAGGAAATGCCATTCAACCGGGCGGAACGATCCTGGGTTTACCGGGCTGCGAAGAACGTGGACTCCACCGTCGCATTTGGCTCGACACGGGATCTACGCCCCACGGGTACCGTATATTTCGCCAACTGCCCCTTCCCGACACTGGAACAGGATGCGCAAGGACCATCGGATGTTACAGTTGGCCCCTTTGCACGCCACCCCTATACGACGGATTCAATGTTCAACATTTCCGGCATGAGCTATGGCGCGATCTCGATCCCAGCCGTGCGGGCGCTGTCCCAAGGGGCGAAGAAAGCGGGCATGTGGATCAATACCGGCGAGGGCGGTCTATCGCCTTATCATCTGGAAAGCGGTGCGGATGTCGTATTCCAGATCGGCACCGGTAAATTCGGGGTGCGCAAACCCGAGGGTGGGTTTGACGAGGACAAGTTGCGCACTGTCGCGGCCCATGATGCGGTGAAGATGTTTGAAATCAAGCTGAGCCAAGGCGCCAAACCCGGCAAAGGCGGCATCCTGCCCGGCGCCAAAGTGACCGAGGACATCGCCGAAATCCGCGGGTTGCAAGTAGGTCAGGACGCGATCAGCCCGAACCGCCACCCAGAAATCGACAGCGTGGGCGATCTGCTGGATATGATCGCTTATGTGCGCGACATCACCGGCAAGCCGGTCGGCTTTAAAGCGGTTATAGGGTCGTATGGGTTCTTTGACGATCTGTGCGCAGAGATTCTGAAACGTGGGCCAGAAAGCGCGCCGGATTTTGTGACCATCGACAGCTCGGATGGCGGTACCGGCGCGGCCCCGATGAGCCTGATTGACAACATGGGGATGCCACTGCGCGAAAGTCTGCCTCTGACTGTAGATATGCTGAAGAAGAACGGGCTTCGCGACAGGATCAAAGTTTGCGCCAGCGGAAAGATGATCAACCCGTCCGAGGTGGCATGGGCCTTTTGCGCGGGTGCGGATTTTGTGAATTCAGCGCGTGGGTTCATGTTTGCACTGGGCTGCATTCAAGCGTTGCAGTGCAACAAGAATACCTGCCCGACCGGAATCACCACGCACAATACCAAGCTGCAGTTCGGCCTTGATCCAACCAGTAAATCGGAACGTGTGGCAAGCTATGCCCGGAACATGAAGAAAGAGGTCGGCATAATCGCCCACAGCTGCGGTGTGGCCGAACCGCGCCAGCTGAAACGACACCATGCGCGTATCGTGTTGGACAATGGCCGATCCGTTTCGATGCACGAGCTGTATCCCGAACCTGCGCAATTGCAAGCAGCGGAATAACATCGCACCATTCATCTCAGTTCAATTGTGACCTTCGCCACCGCCGGATTCGTGCGCGGATCCGGTGCGCTATCAGGAGACATCATGTCCGATCATTCGCAAAACGCACCGTCTGTCACAAAAGCCTCTGATCTGCTCGTCGCAGCGCTTGAGGCCGAAGGGGTCGAGTATATCTTTGCCGTACCGGGTGAGGAAAACCTGGATGTGCTGGAATCCTTACGGACCTCAAGGATTGAGCTGGTCCTGACCCGCCATGAACAGGGCGCGGCATTTATGGCGGCGACCTACGGGCGCTTGACCGGCAAGGCGGGTGTTTGCATGGCAACACTGGGGCCAGGGGCCACCAACTTTGCGACTCCTGCCGCTTATGCGCATCTGGGCGGCATGCCTCTGATCATGATCACAGGCCAAAAGCCCATCAAGAAGTCGAAACAGGGCCAATTTCAGATCATTGATGTGGTCGGTCTGTTCGACCCGATCTGCAAGATGTCCAAGCAGATCGTTCACGGCAACACCATCCCGTCCCTGATCCGCGAGGCGTTCCGCGTCGCACAAGAGGAACGCCCTGGCGCGGTCCTGCTTGAATTGCCAGAAGATATCGCTGCTGAAGACACAACGGAACATGTGCTCGAGCCGCATCCGCGCCACTACGCTGTCGCGGGCGACACGGTCCTGAACGAAGCCGCTGAAATGATCCGGTCGGCGAAGATGCCCTTGCTGCTGCTGGGTGCCGGAGCCAACCGCAAGCACGCTCGCAGCGCGCTAAGCAAATTTGTCGAAGACACGCAGATCCCCTTCTTCAACACGCAGATGGGCAAGGGCGTGGTGGATGAACGATCCGACCTGTTTCTTGGGACGGCTGCTCTGTCGGATGGCGATTACCTGCATTGCGCCATCGAACGGGCCGATCTGATCATCAATGTTGGCCATGACGTGGTCGAAAAACCGCCCTTCTTCATGGAGGAAGGCGGCACCAAGGTGATCCATGTGAATTACAAGGCCGCGCGGGTCGATCAGGTCTATTTCCCGCAGGTCGAAGTCGTCGGTGATTTGGCACAATCCATCGCACGGCTGGGTGATAAACTGGGCGGCCCGCTAGATTTCGACCGAAGCTATTTCCAGCGCGTCAAGCAAGAGACCGACCAGCATACATCTGAAGGTGCCGATGACCCACGTTTCCCCGTAATCCCACAGCGTTTTGTAGCCGATACCCGCAGAGTGATGGGCGATTGCGATATCATTGCGCTGGACAACGGCATCTATAAAATCTGGTACGCGCGAAACTATCTTGCCTATCAGCCCAATACCGTTCTGCTGGATAATGCTCTGGCCACCATGGGGGCCGGGTTGCCTTCGGCCATGATGGCGGCCAAGCTTTACCCCGACCGCAGGGTCATGGCGATCTGTGGCGACGGCGGGTTCATGATGAACAGTCAAGAAATTGAGACCGCGGTTCGACTTGGCCTCAATCTGGTTGTGACTGTTTTGAATGACAGCTCATACGGGATGATCCGGTGGAAGCAGTCGCATGCGGGGTTCGACGACTGGGGGCTGGAATTCGACAACCCCGATTTCGTGCAATACGCCAACAGTTACGGCGCGACCGGCCATCGGATCGAACGTACCGAGGATCTGATCCCAACCTTCGAAAACGCGTTCCAGGCGGGCGGCGTTCACCTGATTGACGTGCCGGTGGACTACAGCGAAAACCAGCGTGTTCTGATTGATGAGCTGGCTGCAAAGGTGTGCCTGATATGAGCGACACTCTGGACGTTCTCAACCCTTTTGATCTTG
This sequence comes from Ruegeria sp. HU-ET01832, assembly GCF_040371315.1. Classification (NCBI taxonomy): domain Bacteria; kingdom Pseudomonadati; phylum Pseudomonadota; class Alphaproteobacteria; order Rhodobacterales; family Roseobacteraceae; genus Ruegeria; species Ruegeria sp. HU-ET01832. The sequence goes on along the minus strand of NZ_BAABWL010000002.1, from coordinate 603,463 downwards.
AGAAGATTGGCAATGTTGCGATCAACACCTGGGATGATGTGGATTCCATGTTGGGCGTGGCCCATGGTTTACACCGGTCGCGCGACGCGTGGTTGCCGGCCTTTCAGCGGATCGAGGTTCTGAAAAACACCGCCCGTATCATGTCTGAACGGACCGACGAATTGGCGATGTTGATCGCCAGCGAAGGTGGCAAGCCTTTGGTCGACGCGCGCATTGAAGTGACCCGCGCAATCGACGGGGTCGAGCTGTGCGTCCACGAGATTGGCCATATGGCTGGCAAAGAAATCCCGATGGACCTGACAGCGGCGGGCTCGGGTCGGGTCGCCTTTACACAGCGCGAACCGATAGGCGTGGTTGTCGCGGCCAGCGCGTTCAACCATCCGCTCAACCTGATCGTTCACCAAGTCGCCCCCGCAGTGGCTACAGGCTGCCCAGTGATCGTCAAACCCGCTTTGGATACGCCACTGTCCTGCAAGGCATTTGTCGAAATTCTGCATGAGGCCGGTTTACCTGAGAATTGGTGCCACCTCGCGATTTGCCACAACGACGTGGCCGAGCAGATGATCACCGACACGCGCGTTGGGTTCTTTTCTTTCATCGGCTCGGCCAAGGTGGGTTGGATGCTGAGGTCCAAGCTGGCCCCCGGAGTGCGATGTGCGCTGGAACATGGCGGGGCCGCACCCGTGATCGTGGATGAAAGCGCCGATATTGAGGGAATGATCCCACTCGTGACCAAAGGCGGGTTCTATCATTCCGGGCAGGTCTGCGTCTCGGTCCAGCGCGTTTTCGCGCCCACGGGCATCGCAGAGGACATTGCGCAAAAGCTGGCCAAGGCGGCGTCCGCACTTAAGGTTGGCGATGCGCGTCAGGAAGATAACGAATGCGGCCCCCTGATCCGCCCAGGTGAAGTTGATCGCGTTGCCGAATGGGTGGACGAGGCCGTTGAGGGTGGCGCAACCTTGCTGACTGGCGGACGAAAGCTGGGCCCGACTACATATGCGCCCACCGTCCTGCTGAACCCACCCGCCGACGCTCGGGTTTCAACATCCGAAGTCTTTGGACCCGTGGTCTGCGTCTATAGCTACGACAGGATCGAGGATGCGTTCGCCGCCGCCAACAGCCTGCCTTTCGCGTTTCAGGCGGCTGTCTTCACCAAAGCTCTGGACACGGCCATGCAAGCCATCAGACATCTGGATGCAACCGCCGTTATGGTGAACGATCACTCGGCATTCCGGGTCGATTGGATGCCTTTCGCGGGACGGAGGCAATCAGGATACAACACGGGCGGCATCGGCTATACGATGCATGACATGACTCAGGACAAGATGGCTGTAATCAAGCTTTGAGGACGTTGACTAGCGTGAGCAGCGGCCCGTTATTTTGCCTGATGCGTCAGGAAAGATCAGGCCGCAACTTTTCTGTCTGATGCAGCCGAAAGTGCCTTTTGTGTCGATGATACCTGTTTCTGCTAACCTTGGGGTCGACCAAGTTTTCGCATACAGGCCCAGTTTTCTTTGCTCTTGCTGCAACGATGCCGTTGCAACCGATTGCAACCGCGGTTCAATATTGCGTAGTATTTCCTCATGACCGCACCAATTTCTTCCCAAAAATCGATTAGGCCCACATCATGAGTGTCACACTGAAAGATGTCGCGGCGCTGGCCGGAGTTTCGCGGTCTGCTGTGTCGCGCACCTTTACCGAAGGCGCCTCGGTTTCAGCCAAAACCCGCAGCAAAGTCGAAAAGGCCGCTGCCGAACTAGGCTACAGCCCAAATGCTTTGGCGTCGTCGCTGACAACGGGGCGAACCAAACTGATCGGCCTGATCTCGAACAACTTTCACAACCCCATATTTCTTGAGGTGTTTGATCTGTTCACCCGCACCCTTCAGGAACGCGGCCTGCGGCCCCTGATCGTCAACCTGACGGACGAAGTTCAGCCCGCAAACTCTGTCAGGATGTTGCGGCAATACTCGGTCGATGCGGCCATCGTGGCTTCTTCGACGTTGCCGCCAAGCTTTGCCAAGGCGTTCCACGATGCAGGCGTTCCCGTGGTGCATACATTCGGGCGTTCTGCCACGTCGCCCGAAGTTCACGTGGTGGGGATCGACAACGTGGAATGTGGGCGCATGGCTGCACGAGAGTTGCTTACAAGAGGGTACAGACGCATCGGTTATCTGGGTGGCCCCAAAGATGCGACCTCTGCCATGGACCGCTATCGCGGCTTCATGGAAGAGGTCGAAAAACACCCCGACCTGAACGTTTCGCATTCCTTCGCGGGTGCCTATTCGTTCGAGGCAGGTCGCGCCGAAATGCTGCGTCTGTTGGCGGATACCCCTGCCGAGGGGTATTTTTGTGGCGACGATATTTTGTCAATCGGCGCATTGTCAGCCTTGAGCGATCACGGGATAAAGCCGGGTCGTGATATCGGAATCATCGGCCTGAACGACATGGAGATGTCGCGTTGGGAAAGCGTTGACCTCACGACAATCCACCAGCCGATCAAGCAGATCATCACGGCGTCGGTCGATCTTGTGGAAGAGATGTTGAAAGACCCCGACCGCTACCCCGAAGCCCGCATCTTTCCCTGTCGGGTGATTGAGCGGGGCACATTGCGCCCCCGCCCCTAATCAGCGAAACATCGGTGGGCGCGCGTCTGTCCAAGCCCCACCGTTTTTGGACGACGCCACTGCTGCGTGAACGGCTGCGATGGATCGGACGCCGTCGGCAGGGGTTGGCAGCCCGTCTCGGGTCTCTCCTTGGATGGCATCGGCCAGATCGCAGTAGATATTGGCCACCGCCAGCGGGAACCCTTCGGGGTGGGCAATCGCTACGCGCGAGAGGCGCTGCGCGTCATCGTGCAAACCCCCTTCGCCTTTTTCGATGATCTGAGTGCGCCCTCCCACCGGGGTATAGACAAGCTGGTTGGGCTGCTCGGATGCCCAGCGCAAACCACCGGTTTCGCCAAAGACCTGAATGTCGAATCCGTGCTGCCGACCAATCGCCACCGAGGATGTCCACAACCGCCCCACTGCGCCACCTTCGGTACGGAAGTTAATCATGGCGTCATCCTCAAGCTTGCGACTGGGGATGGTCGAGGCCATATCCGCCGACAGGGTCTTGACCTCGTCATCGCTGATGAAGCTCGCCATATGCAGCGCATGGATACCGCAATCGGCGAATTGACCAGAGACGCCCGCCATTGCTGGGTCATAGCGCCAACGCACGCGGGGATTGTCGGCGTCAGTTGCATCGCCGTGGTGGCCGTGGCTGAAATTCGTCACCACCAGACGCACCTTGCCGATATCGCCCGCCCGCACCATCGCACGGGCCTGCCGCACCATCGGATAGGCGGAATAGCAATAGTTCACCGCGCAGATCCTGCCCGAGGCTTCGGCCACGCGCACGATCTCTTCGCCCTCCTCCACGGTCATGGTCATCGGCTTCTCGCATAGCACGTGGAAACCGGCCTCGAGAAAGGCTTTGGCGATCTCGAAATGGGTCGCGTTCGGGGTGGCGATCGTCACCAGATCAATGCGGTCGGGGCGGTCTTTTTCACCAGCCAACATTTCTTGCCAGTCGCCATAGGCACGGTCCTGCGCCACGCCCAGACGCTGCGCATATTCTCGCCCGACTTCTGGGCGATGGTCCAACGCGCCCGCGGTGAATTCAAACATCCCATCGGCCAGCGCGCCCAACCGGTGCGCGGGCCCGATCTGACTGCCCTCACCCCCACCAATCATGCCCCATTTCAGCTTTGCCATGATCTTAGTCTCTCTGTTGTCTTGTCGTGTATTCGATCAGAATTGACTGACGTCCTGCCATTGCCGCTGGTTCGAGGACGCAAGCACCGCCGCCAGAACGCGGTTCACCTCATGCCCGTCGCGGAAGGTCGGCCAGAAGCTTTGGCCTGTATGGATGGCCTGAAGGAAATCCTTCGCTTCTATGATGATCTGGTCCTGATACCCGGTGCCATGGCCCGGTCCCTGACAGAAGGGCTCATAGTCCGGGTGCGCCGGACCGGTCAGGATCTTGGTGAAGCCCCGCGACGCCTCAGGCCCTTCGCGGCGGTACAGCCACAGGGCGTTCTGATCTTCCTGATCAAAGCGGATCGCGCCTTTGGTGCCAGAGATCTCATAGGCGTACCCCATCTTCCGTCCCGTCGCGACGCGGCTGAAATAGAGGTTCCCCATGACGCCATTTTCGAACCGGCACATCATCTGGGCGTGGTCGTCATTCGTGACCTCTCCGCCCGGTCGATGGCGGTGGACGGTCTCCACATCTGCCATCACCTGGGTGATAGGCCCGATCAGTGCCATCGCACCGTTGACCATGTGTGGGGCCAGATCACCGATAGTGCCGTTTGCCATGCCCGTCGTGCGCCAGGTCGCTGGGGCCTGAGGGTCGGCATAGAAATCCTCGGTATGTTCCCCTCGAAACCAGGTGACGTCGCCAATCTCGCCGCTGGCAATCAACTGTCGTGCGTATTGACTGGCGGGGGTTCGAATATAGTTGAACCCAACCATATTAATTGCGCCGGCCGCTTCAGCGGCTGCCACCATGGCGCGGCTGTCCTCCAGTGAAGCGCCCAGAGGCTTTTCGCATAACACCGGCTTGCCCAGCGCAATGGCAGCCTCGGCTATTTGGCGATGCGTAGACTGCGGAGAGGCGATCACGATTGCCTCGACCTTTGGGTCGGCGACCAAGGCGCGCCAGTCGCTGGTCGCCCGCGCGAATCCATACGCTGCGCGATACCGCTCTGCGCTCTGCGACGTCGACGCGCAGATCACCTCAAGTCGGGGTCGCAATGCTGTGTTGAACACCGCCCCCACCGCGGCCATAGCGACCGAATGAGCCTTGCCCATATAGCCGCCGCCGACGATTCCAATTCCGATTTTTGGCACTTGCAACCGCTCCGAACATTGTATTTGCAACCGGTTGCAAAATGAGTATCGTGTGAATCGATTCAACGCAAGGACCAACCATCCCTGCCCGCCCTATTTCGCCGGAGGACACGACGTGAGCACCCTGATGGATGGGATCAAAGGAAACCGATTTGCTGTTTTCGGGCGCGCGGGCATTGACCTGTTTGCAGATCCTGTCGGTGTCAAAAGCGAAGATGCCGGCGCCTTTGGAGCCGACCTGGGGGGATCTTCGGCCAATATCTGCGCCGGGCTGGTAAAACTTGGCAGTCAGGCATCTTTGGTCACGTCGCTTTCGGATGACGCGGTAGGGCGGTTCTGCATGAACAGGCTGGCCCATTACGGAGTGGACACATCTTACATCCGCGTTCTGGGGGGTGAACATCGCACCTCTCTGGCGCTGTATGAAAGCCGGACCGAGGATTTCCAGAACGTCATTTACCGGAACGGAGCGGTCGACTTTCAGGTCACCGAAGAAGACGTCGACCGAGTAGATTACACTTCATTCACAGCCGTACTGTCCGCCGGAACTGTCTTTGCGGCTGAACCCTCGCGCAGCGCCACATTCCGCGCCCTTCAAAACGCCCGCTCGGCCGGATTGCCGGTGATTTTCGACATCGACTACCGTCCTTACAGCTGGCCGTCTGCGGAAGTGGCGGCAGATGTTTTGTCGCGCGCGGGCGCGGCCAGCGACCTGATTGTCGGAAACGATGAAGAATTCGGCTTCATGGCTGGCGGTATAGAAAAGAGCTTTGCCAAAGCGCAAGAACTGGCTGGGAAACCGGGGCGCGTCGTAATCTACAAAATGGGTGAAAAAGGCGCAGTAACACTGGCCAACGGACAAGAAATCGAAACCGGCATCTACCCTGTCGACGCGATCAAACCTGTGGGCGCTGGCGACAGCTTTATGGCAGGTCTGCTGGCATCGATCGCGGCGGGGTATCCGCTGAAAGACGCGGTGATGCGCGGGTCGGCCTGTGCGTCCATTGTCGTGTCTAAACCCGGATGCTCTCCAGCCATGCCAACGACGTCTGAGCTGGATGCGTTTCTGGCGTCCCATCCCGGTCCAACGACCTAGGAGGTCTCATGCATATTGCCCCATTCGACAACCAGAACAAACCCATTGTGGATACTGATGACCCGACAGTGCCGTTGAACTATTTCAACATCGTCAAATTGAAAAAGGGCGAGGCGTTCGAATATCAGGTACCCGGATATGAAACCTGCATTGTTCCGGCAACCGGCAGCGTCGATGTCGACGTGGAAGGCGTCCCCTTCCCCGCTTTGGGAAACCGGGGCGAAGACGTCTGGGATGGCGAACCCGAAGGGGCCTATGTTCCCGTGGGTGCCAAAGCGCAAATGGTCTGCGTATCTGAATCCGCCGAGGTCTTTGTAGCTGGTGCGAAATACGACAAGGTGCTGGATCCTTTCGACGTGCGTGAACATGACCTTGTGCAATATGGCAGCGATGACACCAAGACCCATCGCAAGATCAAACATATTCTAGGTCAAAAGCAGCACGACAAAGTGGGCCGGCTGCTGGTGAGTGAGTTGTTCACCGTCGGTCAAGGTGGCTGGTCAGGGTTCCCCAGCCACAAGCACGACACCAACCGCCTACCCGATGAGACGCGGCATGATGAGACCTATAATTTCCGCTTCAAACCCAACTGGGGCTCGGGTCTGCAGATGTTACAGCGCGAAGATAACGCCCCTGGCGATGCTTATCACATCGTCGATGGCTCGACTGTTTGTATAGACACCGGGTATCACCCCTGCTGCGTCTTGCCAGGGTACGAGATGTATTACTTCACCATCCTCGGTGGCCTGACCCAACGGTCTCTGGTGCAGTACTTCCAACCCACCCATGCCTATCAGATCGAAACGATTCCGGGCATCAAAGACATGATCGCCAAGTTCAAATGACCCTTGTTACGCTGAAAGATGTGCTGCAACCGGCCTACGAGCAGGGCTATGCTGTTGGCGGGCTGGTAGCGCTGGGCTGGGAGGACATGCGCGCCTATGTGGCCGCAGCCGAAGCCGAAAATGCGCCCGTCATCCTGCAAGCCGGACCAAGCTGTCGCGAGCATACGCCCTTACCCATTCTGGGAAAAATGTTCCGGCACCTGGCTGAAAACGCCTCGGCCCCTGTCGTGGCGCATCTGGATCACGGCTATACGTATGAGGAGTGCAAGATCGCGCTGGACAGCGGTTTTACGTCGGTGATGTTCGACGGGTCTCGCAAGCCTTTGCAGCAGAATATCGACGAGACCGCCGCCATTGCTGAAATGGCTCATGCGGCTGGGATTTCCTGTGAAGGTGAGATCGGATTTGTCGGCTATTCCGGCGGCGAAGGCTCGAACGGAACTGACCCCGCCGAGGCGGCGCAATTCGCCCGGCAAAGCGGTGTCGATGCGATGGCGATCTCGGTCGGCAATGTACATTTGCAACAAGACAAAGAAGGCGGATTGGACGAGGCCCGCATTGCCGAAATCGACGCATTGACCGAGGTCCCCTTGGTGATCCATGGCGGCTCGGGCGTCCCGGTGGAACAGCGCACGCGGCTGTCGCGCGACACGTCGATCTGCAAGTTCAACATCGGCACCGAACTGCGGATGGCCTTTGGGAATGCCCTACGCGCAGCAGTCAACAGCGACCCAAACCGATTTGATCGCGTGACTATCCTGAAAGAAACGCAAGACCCGGTCGAGGCCGCCGCCCGCGCCGTGATCCGCGCTTTTGGGGCACCACCGCAGAAGTAAGACACACATGGTCAACGGGTCGCGGCCCCCACAAGCCGGATGCCGCGAAAGAGCAGGGTCAGATCGAGCCACCCTCGACCATGAAATTCCCGGCGCTGCACATGGCGGCATCGTCTGAGGCCAGAAAAACCACCATCCGCACCACATAGACCGGGTCGATCGGGTCCGGCAGACACTGGCGGTCAACCTGTTTTGCCAGCGCCTCGGGCGTGACCCACAGGTCCTTTTGGCGCTCGGTCATGATCCAGCCGGGAACGACAGTATTGACGCGTATGCGGTGATCGCCCAATTCGCGCGCCATTGTGCGGGTCAAGCCATGCACGGCGGATTTCGCCGTGGCATAGGCCGGGAACCCTGCGCCACATTCCCACCAGGAATTCGAACCCAGATTGATGATCGAGCCGCCGCCGGCCGCGATCATACCGGGCGCAACAGCCTGAATGGCAAAGAACATGTGGCGGATATTCGTCGCCATACGTTCATCCCAATATTCCGGCGTGACTTCGCGCCAGACGTGGCGATCATCATGGGCCGCATTGTTGACCAGAACATGCGCCGGGCCCAGTTCCTCGGACAGTTGCTCCAGTGCGTCGCGCAGCGCGTCGACGTCGCGCAGATCGCACTGCGCGAATGCATGCTCGCCTTCCAGCTCGGCCAGCAGTGCGTGCCCGGCATCAGCGTTGATATCCAGAAACCCGACTATCGCGCCTTGCTGGGCAAACGCCCGGACGGTCCGCGCTCCAATACCACCGGCGCCGCCGGTAATTACGACGGTTTTGCCTTTCAAACTGGGGTAGTTCGCAAAATCTTGGGTCAACTATCTCGCTCCATGATCCATTCGACCTCAGGGGCCGGAACAAACCGCCACTTGCGCAGAGGGCCTGCCATGACGTTCAGATAGTACATCTCAAACCCATAGGGCGCGCCGCAAGGGTGATGGCCCCGCGGCACGGTCACAACATCGCCATCGGCTACAGCCATCGTCTCGTCCAACTGGCCGTCATCGGTATAGACGCGCTGAATGCCGAACCCGTTGGCGGGGTTCAGGCGGTGGTAATAGGTCTCTTCCAAATAGGTGATGCGGGGAAAATCATCCTCGTCATGGCGATGGCTTGGGAAAGAGGACCAGTTGCCATTGGGTGTAAAGACCTCGGTTACCAGAAGACTGTCGGCGTAGTCTTCGCCCTCCATCGCGATGTTGTTAATGTAGCGCGTGTTGGTACCCTTGCCCCGTTCGGTCAGAGTAATGCCGTCCGGCGCGATACTACGCGCTTGATGTCCGCCTTTGCCAGGGGCGGAACACACGGCCAGAACGCAATCAGTTTCCGCCACCGCCTGCCAGTCGGTCCCGTTGGGCAGGTACAGGCAATGCGGAGGGGTCTTTTCGAACACGTCCATCCGGTCGCCCAGCACGCCCCAGTCCTGTCCGGCTCCGGTGATCTGCGCCTTGCCTTCTACCATGACCAAAATAACCTCGCGGTCGCCAGTCACCTCAGAAGCTGTGTCGCCCGCGCGAAGATGATAGAGACCAAACCCGACATAGCGCCAACCGGCACTGGCCGGGGTGATATCGTGCACCTTACCGCGCGTGCCGAAGGGTTTTTTCAAAAGGTCCGCCATCTCGTGTTCTCCGTGTTGGGCGGGCATGTTCGCCCGCCCGATATTGCCTTATGCTGCCTGTCGGGTTTCCAGCGCTGCAAGCGTCTGTGCCAGCTGTTCTTCTGTCCACCCTTCGGATACCGCACTGCGCAGGATATCGGCTTGGCTGGCGGGAGCGTTTCCGCCAACCGGTGGGTCCGTATCCAGATTGGTCGGAAACGGATACCCCTCGGCAGTGGCCGCGATGGCCGCTTCCAGCTCTGGCCCAGACAAATCGCCACGCTGCTTCAGCGCCACCAGCACCGGGAACGCCCTCAGCGACATGGCGCGCCGGTCGATGGCCTCCATCGCGCGCCCAAAGGCTGAAGAGACCTGAAGCAGGTTTGCCATCCTGTTGATATCCGCGCTGCGGTTTTCGCCCGCCGCATGGAACAGCGCCGGGTTGAAGAAAACGGCATCGCCTTTGTCCAGTGGCAGCTGGATGTAGTTGGCTTCGAAATGATCGCGATGGGCTGCATCGTGAAACGCCAGATAGCCCGGCGCATAAAGCTGCGAAAACGGCAACAGCTTGGTCGGGCCACTTTCGACCGGCATATCGCAATGAGCCACCGCGCCCTGCAAGGTCAAAATCGCTGTCACCAAATGCGCATGGGCCGGGTACCGCGCCGCGCTTTCGGCGCTTTGGAACCCCAGATGATAGTCCCGATGCGCTTGCTGTGCCTTACCACCGGGGCGAACCTGATTGACTTGCGCAGTCATTTGATAATTCGGACCCAGCCACGCCTCGCACGCGGCGGCAATCGAGGTGTTGCCGAAGTAAAGCGCAAAGCCTTCGGGATCCTTCATGCATTGCTTTTGCAGCGCATTCCACACCCGGTCGTTGGCACCCGAGGCCGCAAAGTGATCGCCTTCGCCTGCCCCACCTTCGCGCTCTTCGTCGATGATCTGTTGAAACACCTCCGTCGCCCGGTCGATCACGGTGGTATCCGCATAAGCACCTTTCAGCGCGATCACCCCGGCCGAGCTGTTCAACACCTGCCCCCATTCCGCAAGCAGAGCTTGACGCCGCGCGCCATCCTCTAGCGCAGGCCGCAGGGCACTCATGTCATAAACGGGTACGTTCTTTTCAATGCCCGCCGCATGCGGCACCGCTGACGCCTGTAGGGCCTGAGAGGTCAACACCTTGAATTCATCCAGATCACAGGATTCCCGGTCAAAATATCCGACATATCCAAGCTCTTGGCTTACCATGATTTTCTCCTTTCTCATGGCTTCGGTGTTGCCCATCGGGCGGTGAGTTATGCAGTGATCGTCAGCCCAGCCTCCCCACAGACTTCGACAATGTGTTTGTAACCCTTCTTCGAATACTCGTAGGGTGGCGCTTTGGCGGGGTCCTGTTCGGCCTCAACCACGATCCAGCCGCGGTAATCCATCGTCTTCAGCGCGTTTGCGACGGCCTGAAAGTCGATGCAGCCATCTCCCGGCACGGTGAAGGCCCCAGCAATGACGGCATCCAGAAAGCTGCGATTGTTCTCGCGCGTATCCTGTACGACCTGCGGGCGGATATCCTTGAAATGCACATGATGCACCCGGTCGCCCCAGCGGTTCAGGGTGGCCAGCACATCGCCGCCGCCAAACAGCAAATGGCCGGTGTCAAAGCACAGCTTGACCTCGGGGCCCGACCCTTCCATCAGCCAGTTCACGTCATCTTCGCTTTCGATGATCGTACCCATGTGATGGTGATAGGCCATGGGCATACCCTGATCCGCCATCCACTTGGCCAATTCGCTGATCTTAGCGGCGTAGGCCAGAACTTCATCCTTCGACAGTTTCGGGCGGTCGTTCACCGGCGTTCCGATCTGACCCTGAACGGTGTTCGAGCATTCGGCGTATACGATACAGGGGCTGTTCAGCGCCACGAATTGTTCGACCTGTTCGCGCACAGCCTTGCGTTCGGTGGCAAAATCATTCACCAGCGACGCGCCCGAACACCAACCACCGCAAAGCGCAATGTCATTCGCCTCAAGATAGGCGCGCAAACCTTCAGTATCGCCGGGCATCCGCTGGCCGCGTTCGACGCCGGTATAGCCGATCTCACGCGACTCCTTCAGCGCCTGCTCCATGGTGTACGCAGCCGTCAGATCCGGCAGATCATCATTCTGCCACGCGATCGGAGAGATTCCGATTTTCACGCTCATTTGGTATTTCTTTCCTTGATCGCCAGCTCGTAAGCCGCGCGTTTTTCGTTCACTTCAGGGCGGATGCTGACCTCGGGCACCGCCACTTCCCACCACGTGCCGCCATATTCGGTCGAGGGGTAGGGATCGGTATCGATGACAACCACATACGGCCCCTTGATATCGGCGCGTTTGGCAAGCGCGTCCTCGAGCTCGGCAATCGAGCCGACCTTGACCGAGGCCGCCCCCATCGCCGCCGCATGAGCGGCAAAGTCGATATTGGACGGGTTCTCATGCACCGCATGGTCCAACAGGTTGTTAAACTCGGCCCCACCGGTGCCCATCTGCAGGCGGTTGATGCAACCAAAGCCCCGGTTGTCGGTGATCACCACGGTAAACGAGACACCCATCATCGCGGCCGAGGCCATCTCGGAATTGGCCATCATATAGGTGCCGTCGCCGGTAAAGCAGATCACGTCGCGCTCGGGCTCGGCCATCTTGATGCCCATGGCGCCCGCGATCTCGTACCCCATGCAGCTGAAGCCGTATTCCATGTGATATGCGCCAGGGCGCGGGGCTTTCCACAGTTTGTGCAGTTCACCCGGCATGGTCCCAGCGGCGCACATCACCACCGTATCGTAATGCGAGGCGCGCTGGACTGCGCCCACCACCTGCATATCCGTCGGCAGAGCGTTCCCGTCGCCGGGCGCGTCCGTCAGTTTATCGACCTTACCGTACCAATCCGCCTTGAGCGTGTCCGAAACCGGATCGGCGCGATAGCCTTGAAGGGAAGTGCCCAACTCCTCCAAACCCACGCGCGCGTCCGATTGCAGCGGCATCGCGCCGTGTTTTTCAGCGTCATAGGCGTTGGTGTTCAGGCACACCATCTCGCGATCCGGGTTCGAGAACAGGCCCCATGACCCAGTTGTGAAATCCTGCAACCGCGTCCCTACTGCCAAAACCAGATCAGCTTCGGCGCAGACATCATTGGCCGGTTCACCCCCAGTCACGCCAACGGGGCCCAGGTTCAACGGATGGTCCCAGGCCAACGCGGACTTGCCCGCCTGCGTTTCGGTGACGGGGATGTTGTGCATTTCCGCAAAGCTTTGCAACGCTTCCGTCGCATCCGAATAGTGCACCCCGCCCCCCGCGATGATCACCGGCCGTTTGGCCGCCTTTAGCGCCGCCACTGCGCGGGCCAGCTCACCTTCATCCGGGCGGATGCGGCGCTGATACCAGACGCGGGGCTCAAAGAAGCTTTCGGGATAGTCATAAGCTTCGGCCTGCACGTCCTGACAGAAGGACAACGTGACCGGCCCGCAATCCGCGGGGTCCGTCATGGTGCGGAACGCCCGCGGCAGAGCGGTCAGCAGGTGTTCAGGCCGAGTGATCCGGTCGAAATAACGGCTGACCGGGCGGAAGCAGTCATTGGCGCTGACCGTACCGTCGCTGAAATTCTCGGGCTGTTGCAGAACCGGATCAGGCCCCCGTGTCGCAAACACGTCGCCGGGCAACAGCAAGACCGGCAGGCGGTTCACATAGGCCAACGCTGCCGCCGTCACCATATTCGTGGCCCCCGGCCCGATCGAGGACGTCACCGCCATCGTCTGCGTCCGCCGCTTTTGCTTGGCATAGGCAATCGCGCAATGGGCCATGGTCTGCTCGTTATGGCCGCGATAGGTGGGCAAGCTGTCTTTCACTGCATGCAGCGCCTCGCCCAGCCCAGCCACATTCCCATGGCCAAAGATGGCCCAGACGCCTGCAATAAACGGCTCTCCAGCCTCGTTCAATTGCGCGCCCAGATAGCGCACCAAAGCTTGCGCTGTGGTCAGTCGGACTGTTTTGCCCATTGTGATCCCTTTCAACACAAGGCCAATTTGGCCATTCCAGAATTTTCGTTAAATGTTGGACGCTTGAGCCCAGGGTTGGGGGAACGGCGTTAAACCGTTCCGCCAAGTGAGCCTTCCAGCTGAGCCAGTTCCTGACCACCTGCCATCAGATCCTGTAATTCTTCTGGTGTGATCTCACCACGTTTTGCAGTGCCCAGAGTCTGACCCCGATTGAGAACGGTAAAGCGGTCCCCCACGGCCAGAGCATGACGCACGTTGTGGCTGATGAAGACAACGCCCACACCTTGACTGCGCACCTTGTCGATGGTCGCCAGAACATTCGAGGTCTGACGCACACCAAGGGCCGAGGTCGGTTCGTCCAGGATCAGAATCTTAGCGCCGAAATGCACAGCCCGCGCAATTGCCACCGTCTGACGCTCACCCCCAGACAATGTGCCAACGGCCTGATCCGGACCACGCAGGTTGATGCCCATTTTGCGCATCTCTTCCATGGTGATCTCATCGGCCAGCTTCTTATCGAAGAAGTTGATCCCGGCCACTTTGCGCGTCGGCTCGTTGCCCATGAAGAAATTGCGGCTGACGCTCATCAGCGGAATCATGGCCAGATGCTGGTGCACCGTTGCGATCCCAGCGGAGATCGCATCGCGCGGGTCTTCGAAGTGCATAGGCTTGTCTTCGAAGAATATCTCGCCTGCTGTTGGCTTGTGCACACCGGACATGGTCTTGATGAAGGTCGACTTGCCCGCACCGTTGTCGCCCAGAAGGCAGTGACACTCCCCTGGTTTTAGGTCAAAGCTGACACCAGCAAGCGCAATGACCGAGCCGAAATGTTTCTGGATGTCGACCATCCGAATGATCGGCTTTTGATCCTGCGCGTCGCCATGATGGAACTTGGTATCTTCGGTCATCTCAGCGTTCTCCTGTGATGATGCGACGGATATAGGTGTTCAGGATCACCGCACCCAGCAGGATCACGCCCAGGAACACCCGGAACAGAGAGCTTTCCACGCCGGCAAAGAACAGTCCCTGTTGAACCACACCAAAGATCAGCGCGCCGAGCGCCGCGCCAAGGACCGAGCCATAGCCGCCGGTCAGCAATGCGCCACCGATAACCACAGCAATGATCGCTTCGAACTCCTTCAGCAGACCACGATCCGCACCGGCTGATCCGAACTCCATCACCTGACAGGTGGCGAAAACCGTCGCGCAGAAGGCCGTGAACATGAACATCAGGATTTTGACTTTGTTGACTGGAACACCCGAGTTCCGGGCTGCCTCGGCATCGCCACCAGCTGCGAAAATCCAGTTGCCGAATTTGGTCTTGGTCAAAAGCACATGGCCAAAGATGATGATTACGATAGCCCAGATGATCAGCATTGGAATGCCGTCCACCACCGGCTGACCCTGACGCGTACCCCGTTCGAAAACCTCGATAATACCGTTGTCACCCAGCCAAACGAACAGGCCCTGCCCGACCTTGCCGCCAAAGATAGATGCCAGCCAATCGCCTTCGGCTGCGTCCTTGATCCCGCCGATGATGGTTTTACGTTCAATCGTCTGTGGCAGGTAAATCGTGAATCCGCGCAGAATGAACAGAAACGCCAGCGTAACAATAAAACTGGGCAGGCCTGTTCGGACAACGATGTAGCCGTTTAGCGCTCCGATGGCGACGCATAGGACAAACGTGATTATGATAGCCATCCAGACCGGCCAGCTCATTGTGACCGAGAAAATAGCAATCATCATGCCCGCAAACCCGATCATCGACCCAACGGACAGGTCAAATTCACCGGCGATCATCAGCAGGCAGGCCCCAACAGCAATGATCATGAACTGAGCTGAAACGACCGACCAGTTCATGACCCCCTGAGCGGTGAACATGCCGCTGTCAAAGGCGAACAGCAGGAAAAAGGTGAATACGGCGACAGTGCCGACCATCCCACCCAATTCGGGGCGGATCAGAGCGCGGCGCAGTGGTGAGATCTCTTTGATCCGTTCGTCGCCGCCTGCCGTGGATTGAACTGACTCAGACATCGTTGTCCTCCCTTGCGCGGGGTTCTGAGTTTTGGGGGTACAGCGGGCACGCCCAATTGGTGCCCGCTGTGATTGAGAAGATCAGCGGTATTCGCCCGCGAACTCTTCGATCTTGGTCAGACCGTCTGCGGTTACGAAACCGGGGCCTGAGTTGATGTTGTTGCCCGGCAGAACGCCATAACGGTGGTAGTTGGTCATAACTACAACCGGCAGATAGGCTTGCAGGAAGGGCTGTTGGTCGATGCCCCACTGGATGGTGCCGTCCTTGATACCTTTGACGATTTCACCGCCCAGATCGAATGTGCCGAAGTAGATGTCACCGGCCATGCCGTTTTCCTGTAGCGCCAGAATGGTCGGATCAGCCGAGGTCGGGCCAAGTGTCAGAACAGCGTCGGTGTCCGGGTTAGCCGACAGATAGGCCAGAACCCGGTTCTTGATTTCGGCAGGGTCCTGCCCCGCGTCGATCATCTGCTCGCCCAGTTCGACGCCCAGACCATCGGCGAAGCCCTGACAACGCTCCTGGCTGGATGGCTGTACGATGTAGTGGTTCACGCAGAGGAACGACCCGATGCCATCAGCCTTGGCGCGCTGACCGGCAGCGAGGCCCGCGTCATATTCTGGCTGGCCAACATACATCAGAGCGCCCACTTCGCGCGCTTTCTCAGGCGTGCCGGTGTTCATGATGATAACGTCGATACCGGAATCCACCGCAGCCCGGATTGGACCTTCCAGGATGTCTGGATCGGCCAGCGTGGTGATGATCCCATTCGGGCCAGAGGCAGCCGCCTGATCAATGATCCGCGCCATGTCCGCCAGATCGCCGGTCGGAGGGTTACGGTATTCCACCTCGACCCCCATCTGCTCGCCCGCCAAGGCGATGCCGTTTTTGATCGTATTCCACCAGCTATCGCTGTCAGGGGCGTGGCTGACCAGAATGTACTTCTCGCCCTCCGCAGCCGCGCCGGTCACGGTCGCCAGCGCCATCGCACTGGCCGCCAGAGCGCTTTTTACGAACTTATTCATTTGGTTTCCTCCCATAAGAACAGTTTGTCTTTTTTGCCGGGGTCTCAGCCCCAATCATTCGGACGGACCGAATCTCCTCCACTCCGGAAGCTGACGGAGCTGTTCCCAGTTTCCGTATATCGACTCATTTTGCAACCGGTTTCAAAACATCAGATAGGGTAACTGCCCGACCAGATCGCAGCGAAAGGGTCGCGGCCTCGGCCATGGCTAGGGCGGCCACTCCATCTGCAAGAGTGACCGGCATAGTTGATGAGTGTTGCGCTGCCCTCACAAACGCATCCCATTCGGCGCGGTACGCTGGCATATAACGCTCAAGGAAAAAATACGTTGGCTTGGCACCTGTGACGCCTTGAGCCGTGGATTTCACCACAGCGTTTTCCAATACGTTGTTGGCTTGCAGTAATCCGTCGGACCCCAACAACTCGATCCGCTGATCATAACCGTAGACCGCACGCCGTGAATTCTTGATGACGGCGATCTGACCGCTGCTGTAAGTCATTGTTACAACAGCCGTATCCACGTCGCCTGCTTGTCCGATTTCGGGATCGACGATCGCGCTGCCAATGGCAGAAATCTGTTCCGGCAACTGCCCCATCAAATAGTTCGCCATATCAAAATCGTGGATCATCATGTCGCGGAACAGGCCGCCTGACACTTTGACATAGCTGATCGGAGGAGGCGCCGGATCGAAGCTAGTGATAGATAGCATCTCGGGCTTTCCGATCTCCCCCTGATCAGCCGCAGCTTTAAGGGCCGAAAAGCTGGGATCGAACCGACGATTAAACCCGATCATCACAGGTTGAGCTGTCTCAGCAACCGCCATTTGACAGGCTTGAGCACGCTCCAGATCCAAATCCACGGGCTTTTCGCACAGAACAGCCTTTCCTGCGCTGGTTGCGGCTTGGATCAAATCAGAATGCGTGTCGGTTGGCGTAGCAATGAGGACCGCATCTATCGAGGAATCAGCGATAATTTCTTCAGAACTGGCCGCTTTGGCACCGTATTGGGTCGCCAGAGTATCCGCCGCCTCGGTCACTGCGTCAGAGATTGCCACCAACTCGGACTGGGGATGACCGGCGATTGCATCTGCATGCACACGTCCGATACGTCCTGCTCCCAGTAATCCGATATTTAGCATGGAGGCCTCCCGAATCCTCTTCTCAGCGTAACAATGTTCATTTTTGCAACCGGTTGCAACGTTTTTTCTCGCGGTCGGGGCATCCGTATTGCAAGTCACAAGCTCTACTCAGACTCGATTGCAGATCGAAGATCGAATGATACCTTCACGATTTCAAACGTTTCGAAGTCAGAAACCCTTCTGAAACCTGGGTGATTCTGGTGGCGCGCCTTCACGCTCCCAAAAAACATGGGTGGTGTAAGATCTTAATTTTCAGACACTTACGTATCACTCACCTGAGACGAAGAATTTTTACAAAATTTATGTCATAATGACCCATTGTTTTGTGGGGTGCTGTCAAAATGTTTGATTATGGAATTACATCGAAATTCAGTTTGGGCGGGTTCAATTTCGGAGAATTCGGCGTATCAACCTGGATCGGTCAAATCGTCGGGAACCCGGTTTTCCTGATCATCACAGTGGTTGGATTGTATTTTCTGGCTCGGCTGGTTCTCGCCAAATAGGCACAAGCCATCGCGACAGTGTTGGCAAATCCCCTTGGCTAGTCGCCAAGGGTTCGGTCTTTTTTAGTCAAGACTCAGCCGTCAGATGAAATGGCGCCCACGGGAGGACTCGAACCCCCAACAGCCCGATTAGAAGTCGGATATTCTATCCAGTTGAATTACGTGGGCGCAAGTTCGCTTTTATTGGACAACGCCAACCCATAAGTCAACGCGGTATTTGCGACCCTGACGCGCGGCCGAGTTTCAAGCCTTTGGGTTAAGGTCCAATCGCATGAACGCGCTATTTGGGTCTGCCTCATATCCGTAAATCGGTCCGCAATATGCGTAGCCCAGAGCTTCATAGAGCTTACGTGCGGCGTCATATTCCCCAAGATGCGCCGCTCCGGTTTCAAGAACCAATGCCGAAACGCCCTCGGCCCGCGCCAAATTCGCTAGGTGGTTCATTATCTCGCGCGCCAGCCCTTTCCCCCGTTCAGATGAAAGAACATGTACGGACTTCACCTCGGCGGTGCCGTCCGGCAATGTTTTCAGCGCGCCGCATCCGACAGGCCCGCTGTCGTTGTACACAGCCCAAAACCGCATGTCCGGCCCGGCCAGTCCCTGCGCATCCATAGTATGATTGCTTTCAGCCGGTCCTGCCGTTTCACTATGTGCAAAGTGAGCCTGCACCAGTTGCCGCACACCATCCGAGGTGGGATCAGCCAGGCGAATGTGGACCATTCAGTGCGTCCAGGGCGCGCGCCGGTCGGTAGCGAAGTTCTCGCCATACCCACGTGCACGCAGATTTGGTTTGCGCTTATGCGGCTCGCTGACAATGGCTTCGATACCGTTGTCTTTGGCGTAGTCCAGCGCCTCTTCCTTGGTATCGAATTTCAGGCGCACCTGTGTCTGCGTATCGGACGACGACGTCCAACCCATTAGCGGATCAACCTCGCGCGAAGACGCAGGGGCATATTCCAGAACCCACTTGCGGGTCTTGGCCATTCCCGAAGTCATGGCATTCCTTGCAGGTTGGTAAATCCGTGCGCGCATGTCGCCTCTCCGTACTCGCTTGGCTAGGGGTGTTTATGCGTCAGACGCGCCGCCCGGACAAGCCCGCAATTGTCGCAATTGAAGCGATTGGAAATGCCCTCTTGAACAAGAACAAAAACAGACCAAAATCAGGCGCGAAAGGAATCCCCCCTTATGGCCTATGCACATTCCGACAAGACGCAACTGATCTCTGAAGATGTCCGCGCCCGCCTGAAGCTGGAAGGCGGCAAGGCGTTTGTCATGCAAACTGATTTTGCGCCCGCAGGGGACCAGCCCACCGCCATCAAGGAGTTGGCGGGCGGCGTTCAGGACGGTGAACGTGATCAGGTTTTGCTGGGCGCGACCGGCACGGGCAAGACCTTCACTATGGCCAAGGTGATCGAGGAAACCCAGCGCCCCGCTATCATCCTTGCGCCCAACAAGACGTTGGCCGCGCAGCTCTATGGTGAGTTCAAAGGCTTCTTCCCCGAAAACTCGGTCGAGTATTTCGTCAGCTACTATGACTATTACCAGCCCGAGGCCTATGTGCCGCGCAGCGACACCTACATAGAAAAAGAATCCCAGATCAACGAACAGATCGACCGGATGCGCCACTCGGCCACGCGGGCTCTGCTGGAACGCGATGACGTGATCATCGTAGCCTCGGTGTCTTGCATCTACGGTATTGGCTCGGTCGAGACCTACGGGGCGATGACGCAGGATCTGAAGGTGGGCAGCGAATATGATCAGCGGCAGGTGATGGCTGATCTGGTCGCCCAGCAATACCGCCGCAACGATCAGGCGTTTCAGCGCGGGTCGTTCCGGGTGCGCGGTGACAGCCTCGAAATCTGGCCCGCCCACCTTGAGGACCGTGCATGGAAGCTGTCCTTCTTCGGCGAAGAACTGGAACAGATCACCGAATTCGACCCGCTGACCGGCGAGCGCACCGCGACGATGGAGCAGGTGCGGGTCTATGCGAACTCCCACTACGTGACGCCGAAACCGACAATGCAGCAGGCAATCATCGGGATCAAAAAGGAACTGCGCATCCGGCTGGATCAACTTGTTGGCGAAGGCAAACTTCTGGAAGCGCAACGTCTGGAACAGCGCACCAATTTCGATCTGGAAATGCTCGAGGCCACTGGCGTCTGCAACGGGATCGAGAACTACTCGCGCTATCTGACGGGCCGCGCGCCGGGCGAGCCGCCCCCGACCCTGTTCGAGTTCATCCCGGACAACGCCATTGTCTTCGCGGACGAATCCCACGTCAGCGTCCCGCAGATCGGCGGCATGTACCGGGGCGACTATCGGCGCAAATTCACGCTGGCCGAACACGGGTTCCGCCTGCCCTCCTGCATGGACAACCGCCCGCTGAAGTTCGAGGAATGGGACGCCATGCGCCCGCAATCCGTCTTTGTCTCGGCCACCCCTGCCAAGTGGGAGATCGAACAGACCGGCGGTGTCTTCACCGAACAGGTGATCCGCCCCACCGGCCTGCTGGACCCCGAGGTCGAAATCCGCCCCGTCAGCATGCAGGTCGATGACTTGCTGGACGAGGTACGCAAAGTCACCGCCAACGGGTTCCGTACGCTGGTCACGACGCTGACCAAACGCATGGCCGAGGACCTGACCGAATACATGCACGAACAGGGCATCAAGGTGCGCTACATGCACTCGGATATCGACACGATCGAGCGGATCGAAATCCTGCGCGACCTGCGCTTAGGGGCCTTCGACGTCCTGATCGGCATCAACCTTCTGCGCGAAGGTTTGGACATCCCGGAATGCGGGCTGGTCGCCATTCTGGACGCCGACAAAGAAGGCTTCCTGCGGTCCGAGACCTCTCTGGTTCAGACCATCGGCCGCGCCGCGCGGAACGCCGATGGTCGGGTGATCATGTATGCCGACAAGATCACCGGTTCTATGGAACGCGCGCTGAATGAGACCAACCGCCGCCGCGCCAAGCAGATCGCCTATAACGAGGAACACGGCATCACGCCCGAGACGGTGAAGAAGAATGTCGAGGACGTTCTGGCCGGGCTTTATGAGGGCGACGTCGACATGAACCGTGTCACCGCCACCATCGACAAACCGATGCACGGCGCGAACCTTGAGGCGCATCTGGACGGCCTTCGCGAACAAATGCGCAAAGCTGCCGAGAATCTGGAATTTGAAGAGGCCGCCAACATCCGGGATGAGATCAAACGTCTGGAAGCGGTCGATCTGGCCGTCGCCGACGACCCCATGGCGCGCCAATGGGCGGTCGAGAAGGCCTCGGAAGACGCAGTGAATGCGCGCGGACGGTCAACGGCTGGCAGGCCGGGCCAGCGGGGTGGGAATGTGAAGCGGAGGAAACGGTAGACCGTTAAAGACGTAATTCAAAGATGCCGCGCATGGCGAAATTTGATTCTGCCACCTTGCCCAGCTGCGTTCTGTAGCTAGGTTCAGGTTATGCGAGCCGTTTTGTTATTAATGATCCTCAGCACCCCTGCCTACGCGTGGGATGCAACCGTTGGTCAAATTTGCACGCTTTCGCACGAGACCGACGCAGCAAAAATATTCCTTACCTACGAGCCGTCCAAGCCGCTTTATACAATCACCGTGACCCAATCGAACTCTGATTGGACACAGACCCCGTGGTTCGCAATGCGCTTCGAAGGATCGTCCCCGATCGAAATTGCCACATCCCACCATGTTCTTTCCGACGACGCAAAGTCATTGACGGTTACAAATACGGGTTTCGGAAACGTTCTTGATGGGTTGGAGTACAACCAAATAGCCTACGCATTCACACAGGATCATGTGGCGACATTCTCGCTGGACGGCGCTGCTGACCCGGTGCGGATTTTCCGCGAATGTGCTGGGGCTCAACTGTCCTAACCCATCCGGAATATGACCATTCCTGATTTTTGCCTCAGCGCGTTTCCACGGTATTTAGTTTGATTGTATAAGTCTCGAACGCCTATACCCCGCGCGAGTGTTTCTCGCGCGGGTCCGTGCTCACCCCTTATCCCAATGGGCAATCACATCATACCCAACTGGTGAGGGAGGGCCTTCCATAAATTCAGCAAAATGCCCCCAGAGCTCGGCCACTTTCGAGGCGTTCGCGTTCGATGTTTCCTCACTCTCGACCACCGAGATCACATAGCCTGAACCGTCTTCATTCATGACATTGGTAAAGCTGTGCATGCCGGGCATGCCCATAATTTCGGATTTCAGTGCATTCATCTTCTCAGTTGCGGCGTCACGGGTGCCGGGCTTCATTTTAAATTGAGTAATTCGCGCAAACATCATTTTCCTCCCTCATGGGACGAGATTGCGCTGTGCTGGGTTTATGCAACCTCGCCAAGAACATATTAACACGCCGCCAAATAATCTCATATTGAGAGTTTGTTTTTCGAGGTAATTTCAACTTTAAGCCTCAGCAATTTGCGACGGCTGACACTTCACAGTTGCAGCCCGGCGCTCTCTGCTTCACGTTTGAAATCACAAATTGTGATTCCAAAAGGTTGCCATGACGAACACCTTGCCCAGCACGCATGAGGTCCAAAGCGCCATTCACCGCGTGCGTGGCACCCGCGTGGTGCTGGCCGAGGATCTGGCACAGTTCTATGGAAAATCCGTCAGCGCCTTCAATCAGGCCGTGTCGCGCAACAAGGACCTGTTCGAGGGCTACCGCTTTCAACTGACCGATGCCGAAGTCGCCGATTTGCAATCACAAAATGTGATCTCAAAACCCAAGGGCCGCGGCGGGCGGCGAGTCAATCCTTGGGTCTATACCGACTACGGCGTGGCCATCGCCTCGGCCCTGTTCAAGGACTCGCGCGCGATCAGGATCACGCGGATGATTACCGAGGCCTTTGTCGACGGCGCGAATGCTTTGGCCGAAACCCCGCGCAGCGCGCCGGAAATCCTGCCGCCCGAAGATACACCCGCCCCGCTGCTGCCCAATGGTGAGCAGTTGCGCGATCTGGCCGAAAACATCCTCGATTCCGGGCAGCAGAGCCTTGTGGATTACATCGCCAACCCAACCACCAAGCGCCAGCAGGCCGTGGCGGCGATCATGAAAACCCTGGCTGAGACCGCAGGTGAAGAGGTCCGCACCCAACAGGAACGCCTGCGCCTGCGCATTGCCGAGCGTCTGGCTATCGGTGACTATGCCGATGATGATGACCGCAAACAGTTGCTGGAATTGCTGCAGGCGATGAAGGGTTAAACCCCCAGCTCTGCCCGCAACTTTTTGGTCAGCTTCGCAACGACCAGATCATAAGAGGTCACGATATGTTCGCGCAGCGACGCGTCACTCATCCCGCGTTCCTCGTGTACCTGCAGCCATTTCATCCCGCGCGAAGCCAAATAGGGCGCTGGGCGGATACCGGGCTCGTCGCTTAGAACCTCAAAGGCGAGATCGGTGGCTTTGAAGGTGAAAGCATCCTGGCCATTGTTCCAGCCGCAGATCGCAAACACCTTGCCGCCCACTTTCCAAACATCCGCATCACCCCATTGCACCACATGGGTGGTCGCTTTGAGAGTGTCGCAGAAACGGTTGAACTCGTCGCGGGTCATGCAGGGATCAGGGGCGCAGGAATTTGGCGTTACCGACCTGTTTCTCCGCTTGCAAAGGCGTCTCTACCGCGCTTTGTCGGCCAGAGTCGCATGCGATTCCATCTGCATCCGGGTCATTGCGCAAATGATAGCCAGGTTG
This sequence comes from Ruegeria sp. HU-ET01832, assembly GCF_040371315.1. Lineage (NCBI taxonomy): Bacteria > Pseudomonadati > Pseudomonadota > Alphaproteobacteria > Rhodobacterales > Roseobacteraceae > Ruegeria > Ruegeria sp. HU-ET01832. Next base: position 579,746 of record NZ_BAABWL010000002.1, on the reverse strand, counting down.
CCCTTCGTAATACGGACCGGGCAGGATTTTTTGCGCCGCGTGGCACCCTCCGACAAGCGCAGCAAGGTGAAACACGGCCTCTTCCCGCTCAAAATCCGATGTGCGTATGAACACGCTCAGCGCAATCGCCGCAGTTGTGACCGGAAGCATCAGAATCATCAGCATAATCCGAACCGGTGACAGCGCCCTTTTACGGGTCACTTCCGCACGCCGCTGGCGTTCTGGGCAGGTCGGATCGGTAAAGACCGGACGCAGGGAGGATTCTCGGGTCGTCATACGGTCTGAGTATACACGGTTTGCGGCAATTCCGAGCCCCCTGAGTCCGAACACGAGTGATTAAGTTTTGGTGATCGGAACTGTCGCGAACCGAGACATCAAAGGTTAAAGTAATTTGGACCAGAGCAGGCGGGGCAAAGAATGACAGAAACGAACCCTTTTCGAGCCGTAGATGATTACGCCCGAAAACTGGCCTACGACCTTATTGCGTCGGCGACCTTCGGGGCGTTGGCGGTAAACCGCCCGGATACAGGGTTGCCATCTGTCTCTCGGATCGCGCTGGCCATGGCACCAGATGGGTTGCCCATGACGCTGATCTCTGCGTTAGCCGATCATACGCGCGCCCTGACCGCATATCCAAACTGCGCCATTTTAGTTGGTGAACCCGGCGACACCGGCGATCCGCTGACCCATCCGCGTCTGACCCTGCATGCGCAAGCCGGATTTGTCGTGCCCGGTACACCTGAACACTTTGACCTACGTGACAGCTACCTAAGCCAACGCCCAAAAGCCAAGCTGTATGTCGATTTTTCGGATTTCAGATTTGTCCGCTTTGCAGTCACTGACGCGCTGTTGAATGGCGGTTTTGGCAAGGCATGGCGCCTTGCCCCTGAAGATATTCGAGCCGATCAACGCACAACATGAACCGCACACGCCGCGTGCCGCACAACGTGGTTCGCCGTAGAGCCCAACAGCAAGTCCTGCATACCTGGGCGGTGCGATGCCATAATGATCAAGTCAGGTTTATGCTCACTGGCCCAATCCAGGATAGTACGGCCTGAATGCCCCTCGATCACGACACCCTTTGCATTGGGCAATTTGGCGGCAAGGCTGTCCAACTCGGCCTGAAGCGCTTTACGCGCCTCGGTCAGATACTCGGGTGGCATGTACGAGATCGCATAGTTGGGGATATGTTCAACCACGTGAAGCAGAGTGACCTGAGCATCTGGTGTTGCCAAAACCTCTGCCAGTTTCAAAGGGCCGGAAATATCCCGTTCTGCATCAAAGGAAATCGGGACCAAAATATTGTGATACATGACGCGTACCTCCGTTTCATTCATCGGAAATTTGCACCAATACCAAGGGGTCGGCTTTGATTTAGGTCACTAAGTACCAAATGTTTCGGCAACGTCATACATCACCGGCTCGAAGCTTTTGCACATTTCGTTTATTCTACGATTGCGGTCGCGCATTTCCGGTGTGCGTAGCATGGCCAGGAAATCCTCGCGCCGTTCCCATTGCGAATAGTTGGCAATCCGGGTTTGTGCATCATTGACATGTAAACCTGCGGCGATGAACCCCGGCTGCTTGGAAATGAACTCGGCATAGGCATCGGTCAGCGCTTCAAGCAGGTCATGACATGTGCCCGGCGTCATCTCGAATGTGGTGATTACGGTCTGGACGCTGGCATTTTTCGCGATGTGCGGCATCTGGAATCTCCCTTGTTCTGGTCGAGCCTAACACAAGTTCTAAAAAGGTCCCGGGGTTTCCTGAACGGTGCGCCACAAACCGGTAATTGCAAAAAAGTAAGAATAACTAACGATCCGTTAACCATGCTGCCCGATGCTTTGCGCATGTTCCGGCTTGGCTGTCTTTTTGCTCTGTTGTTTATGGCGTCCCCCGCGTGGCCCGGCGCCTGGCTGCGCGCCAAGGACTCGGCATTTGCTGCCGCGTCGGTCACAGTTTTCAAAGATGACTACGGGTACGACTATAAGTCAGCTCTGTATGCGGAGTGGGGGTACCGCGAGAACCTGACACTGGGTTTCGACTTTGAAGAAAACCGTGACATTTATGGGCACGCCACCGCTTTCGCCCGCGTTCCGGTTGCCGATTTGAAAAATATAGGGCGCTTTGCAGCTGAGTTCGGCGTCGGAGTGCATCACCGACACCGTGACGCATGGGCCCTTTACAAGGCGACACTGTCCTACGGCAAAGGTTTCCAGACTGGCTGGGGCAGCGGGTGGGTCGCAATTGACACAACGCTGGAATACCGAACTCACGATGCGCTTTTCAGAAAGCTGGATATTACGACCGGTCTGTCCGCACCCAGATTGCTCAACCCGCTGTTGCAGATAGAAACATCCTATCGCTCAGGGGACCCGTTGTATTGGCGTGTGCGCCCTTCAGTCATGATCCGCAAGCAGGATAGTCCGACAACATGGGTTCTGGGGTTGGAACGAAAAGATGCCCGCGATGATACGGGCATCAAGGTCGCAATATGGGCGGATTTCTGAAACCCGCAGATCAGACCTCCATTCGGATCATGGTAGACACCGTTCCGCGAAGTGACTGCGACCAGCGAAGGTTGATCACGTCATTGCCTGCACCTTGCTCAAGTTGGACATAAGGCGTGTCATGCACGATTTGCCCAAAACTATTCCTTAGCGGCCCCAGGACTGTGACCGCATCACACCCACGTGCTTTTCCCCCAAATGGTAAACGCCCTTGAGCCCAAACTCCCCACACTTGCGAGTTTGAGTTCTGCGAAAACCGCAAACGCAAAGGATTTTCGACCTTGGTCGTAACGCCGTGAAACGTGTTGTCCCTGACACTTACGTTCAGATGCCTAAAATGGTTCAGCCCCGCAAAAGTCGTGTCCACGCGTTCAGCCCGATCAATAGTCCCGTTGACCGACCGGAATTTGTTCCCAGCAATGACGACTCCATTCAGGAAATGCCCGGGGCCATGCGGGCGGATCACGATATTGCTGAACCACGGCGCAACCTCGTTGCAGTAAAAGATATTGTCTGTGATGGTCATGGCACTGAACGAAAACCCGGCCGTGTAAGTCGGGTTCGCATCCCTCTCGTTCGTCCATTGCACAAAACAGTTGTCGACGTAGTTCTCGGAAATGGTCGAGCTGTTGTATGTGCCAATCATGACAAGCCCTGCGCTGCGCACGCCTTGGGCAATACTGTCGCCCTGGAAGAAATGGTTACCAAGCACCAGGTTGTTCGTCCCCGCCAGAACAGCGAAACTTTGGAACCTGACAGCTCGGTTGTGTCGCAATTTGACGTCATTGGCCGTCGCATTCAAGGCAATGGACCTGCGGGCCGGCACATTGAACGACTCCTCGCTCGACAGGAACTGACAATTATCAATCAGCATTCCCTGACATCCCGTTCCAATCGAGGTGATGCCCCGGTCCTTCGGACGGCTTATGAAACAGTTGGCCACCGCAAAGGTACTCCCGGACGGAGCAAGCCGGATCGCGCTACAGCGACCGTTGCACTGAAACTCAATCTCCTCCATGCCGAACTTGCGCAGAGTGCCAAAGCCGATGAAATCCAAAAGGTACTTGAACGAATAAAACGTGAAATTTTGGGTGCCAGCGGCGTCAAAAATGGGGGCGTTCAACCTAATTTCACCCGCGCCCACGTTTTTGGACCGGACATAAATTTCGCGACCAACGCCGTTTCCCTGAACCAACGCACCAACTGGTATATTGGCCACATTGGCGACATTGGTCAGGCGAGTCGGGTCCGAAGGGTTATAGGTGGCGACCGAAGTGAAAGTTTCGGTATCCCAAGCCGAATTGCTTTTCACATCAAACTGGCCGTTTCGGATGACGCGGCGCGTGGAAAAACCACTCTGTCGGTTTGGAACCGCCGCAGCCATATCTATCGGACCGTTGACCGAAATTTTGCGCCCACCCATGTCTAGCGATTCATGATCCGAATTGTTTAGCAACGCCTGAAACGCTTTTTTAAAGGCCAGCTCTTCGTCCCCAAGAGCCGTGATGTAGGCGGGCAGGTCAAAGTTTTTCGTCAGTAGCAACATCTTGTCGTCAGGCATTGTGACAGTGCCTTCAAACTCGATCTCAGAGGCGATGGTCGTGTTTTGCGTCAGCGCATATGTCCCTTCTGACACGAAAACACGGCGCCCGGCCGCCGCCTGATCAGCAGCCACAAATGCAGCCGTATCATCTGCGACGCCATCACCAATCGCACCGAAGTCACGCACATCCACAAGGCTGATCATATCGCGTAGGAAAACACTTGTGACATCGGTGATCTCGATATCATCAACGCGAACAACGGCACCGTTTGACCCGACCAAGTCCAATCCGAAGTGGCCGTACAGCGCTGCGACGCCCCACGGCATATCAACACCGTTGCGCTGACCCGTGCCAACAATCGCGGTGATTTCCTGAACCCTGCCATATCCCGAAAGCTGGGTTGCGGGGCCTTGTTCGATCACTCCTGTCACCTGCACCCCCTGCCCATGCGGCGATCCGAACTTCGGGCAAGGGACCGCTGATCGCTTTCACCCTCGCTTTGATCTGAAGATAACACCCCGGCTGCAAAGGTGTCTGACCCATGTACCGCAGCTTTTGCGTGGCGCTGACCTTCAGGATCTCGAGACAGCCGCCAAAATCCGCATCCGCAGGAACGAACGCGCCAGTGCCCGATCCGTCATAAGTGGGCGACCCCGGCGTGCCGTCTCCGCTGGACCAGACGTTCAAACCGTTTGCGAAAGCAGGCGGCATGAACACCATGCCGTCGGTGATTGCCTTGTTCATAGAAATCCCTTTCCCAATCGCGCCACAGCCAAAAGCTACGCGCATTAACCCAGTGTCCGGGGGAATGCCCCGAACGCATAAGTCTGAGTAAGGAAAAGGAATTAACCAACGCTCATGCCAGCGCACGTTGGTGTTGCATCAGGCCGACGGATCGCCGTTACCCAGAAGCTGCACGCCATTGATCTTCCAGCCGTTTTCACGCTGCACCATCTGATAGTCCAGAATATGCACCCGGCCGTCGACGTCGGTGATCATCACCTTCTGCCACAGCAAACCCGAGACTTCGCGGAGTTCCAGAAACCGCACATCCGACGGACGCCAAACCATCGGATAGCCGCGCTTGACCATCACGCCGAAATTCTCGGGCGTCTGAAACAGACGTTGGATGTTGGGGCTGGCAAATGTGAACGCAGTGGCGAAATCATCCGCCTGAAACGCCTGTATCTGGGCGGCGATATTGGCCTCGATCTCGGCATTCTGGGCAAACGCACCCGTGGCCAGACCGGCACTCAGGGACAAAGCAAGCAATAGTCGACGCATGGGGCTACCTCCTAAACCAAGGGTAGCCCCACACGGCATCAGGTCAAATCAGACCAGTTCTCCGGCCAGAGCCTTGTCGATCAGAGCGATGGTTTCGGGCACGCCATACAGTGCGATGAACCCGCCAAAGCGCGGGCCTTGCGACGCACCCAGCAGCACTTCGTACAGGGCCGTGAACCAGCCGCGCATCGGATCAAACCGCTCGCGCCCGATGGAATAGACCACCGATTGCAGCGCCTCATCCTCAATCGGGCCGTCATAAGCCTCAAGCGCAGCTTTCAACGCCTCCAGCGCCTCGCGTTCCTGATCCGTCGGCGCGCGATGCTGACGGGTGGGTTTGACGAAATCGTTGAAGTAGCGAACCGCAAAACCCGCCGCCTGATCGAGATCGGGATGGGTCTCAGCCGTAGCCTCCGGCGCGTAGCGGCGGATAAAGCCCCACAGCGCTTCTTTGTCCTCGGCACCAGATACTGAAGCCAGATTCAGCAGCATGGCAAACGGCACCATCAGCGTGGATTCGGGAACCTCACCGCCATGGATATGCCAGACAGGGTTGTTCAACTGCGCCTTCAGCTCTTGCCCGGGATAGGCGCGCAATTGCTGGTGATACTCATCCACCGCCTTGGGAATGACGTCGAAATACAGACGCTTGGCCGTCTTGGGCTTTTGGTACATGAAATACGACAGGCTTTCGGGTGCGGCATAAGTCAGCCACTCTTCCATCGACAAGCCATTGCCCTTGGACTTCGAGATCTTCTGCCCTTGCTCATCATTGAACAGCTCATAGCTCAGCGCCTCGGGCGGCTGCTTGCCCAACGCCCGGCAGATTTTCGACGATTGCGTGACTGAATCGATCAGGTCTTTGCCGGACATCTCATAATCCACGCCCAGCGCGGCCCAACGCATAGCCCAGTCGGGCTTCCACTGCATCTTGACGTTGCCTCCCGTGACCGGGATTTCGACCTTTTCGCCATCAGGCTCCTGATAGACAATCGTGCCTTTGGCCACGTTACGCTCTAGCGTCGGCACTTGCAGCACGTGGCCGGTTTTCGGGCTGATCGGCAAGAAGCATGAATAGGTCTCGCGCCGCTCGGGCCCGAGGGTCGGCAGCATGATTTCTTGTATCTTGTCGAAGCGATCCAGCGCGATCAGCAGCGTCTCATCAAACTTGCCGCTGGTGTAGTAATCAGTGGCCGAGGCGAATTCATACTCGAACCCGAAACTGTCCAGAAAGTCGCACAGCATCGCGTTGTTGTGCTGCGCGAAGCCTTCATGCGTGCCAAACGGGTCGCGCACCTTGGTCAGCGGCAGATGCAGATCTTCTCTCAACTCATCCTGCATCGGCACGTTGGTCGGCACCTTCCGGAACCCGTCCATATCATCTGAGAAGCAGATCAGCTTGGTCGGGATATCGCTGATCTGTTCAAACGCATGCCGCACCATCGAGGTCCGCGCGACCTCGCCAAAGGTACCGATATGCGGCAGGCCCGACGGGCCATAGCCGGTCTGGAACAGCACATACCCCTTTTCAGGCGCACCCTTCTGATAGCGTTTGAGGACCCGGCGCGCCTCTTCGAAAGGCCAAGCCTTGGACGACATCGCGGTTTCACGCAGTTCAGACATTTTTTAGGTGCTCCATCGGGAAATACAGCGCCGGACGCCCCATGCGGCCCGACCGGCCCCTCCTATTGTGCCGGTGCAGCATGAGTCAATAAAGCGCGCTGTTTTTCTGAACGGAAACCCTGACTGCGGCTTACTCGGCTGCCGTTACTTTCGGTGGAAACTTATTAGGCAACAGACCCAAACACTTTGCCTGATGCACATCAGCCAGCAGATCCCTATCAGCGGCGGCAAACAGTTCTTCGGGGTCGCCCAGTACAAAGTACCCCATCTGGTGCATGTCGATCCGATAAGGCGTGCGCAAGATTGTCAGAATATCGAACGGGTCCCGGTCAGGAATGTCGCTTTCCACAGCATAGACCAGTTCCGTGGGCGAGGACGCCAGCCCCGAGCCCAGCGCCTTGATCTGCCCGTCCTGTCGGCGCAATCCAAATTCAACCGAAAACCAATAGAGGCGTATCAGCCACGCATAGTCCTTGTCCCCCGCCTGCACCCCGGCCTTGCCGATCGCATGGCTGAAAGCCGCAAAACGCGGGTCGCTCAGTAGGGGCGTGTGGCCGAAGATTTCGTGAAAGATGTCGGGTTCTTCAATATAGTCAAAATCCTCGCGCGACCGGATGAACGAGGCTGCAGGAAAAACTCGATCCGCCAGCATACCAAAAAAGGTTTTGAACCCGATCAGCGCCGGAACCGGTTGAACCCGCCACCCGGTCAGGTCCAGAAGACGCTCGGATATATCCGCGCAGGACGGAACGCGGGTTTCGGGCATCTCCAACCGCTTCAACCCGTCCAGATATTCACGCGCCATGTAGCGCTGCACATTTTCCTGCTGCGCTGCATAAAGGTCCGCCCAAACCGCATCCTCTTCGGCAGTATAAGCAATATGGCCCCGCGCGTCGGCCTGTTTGGCCACGTATTTGGTGGATTTGGGCATGGAACGTCCTCCTTGATAGAATTTTAGCCCATACTCGTGGTAAAATTGACCTCATGGCGTGAGTAATTGCTAGATTTTTGACCAAAACATTTCGATAATTCTTAAGTTATGACCCAAATCCTTCAGTCTGCCGACATCGCCATTCTACAAGAGCTTCAGTCAGACGGACGTCTGTCCATGCAGGATCTCGCCGACCGGACCGGGCTGTCGGCCTCGCAATGCTGGCGGCGTGTGCGAGATCTTGAGGCCACAGGCGTCCTCGCAGGATATGCCGCGCGCGTACCCGCAAAATCGGTGGGGCTGAACGCGATCGCCTACGTTCACATCGCCCTGAAAGACCACCAAGAAGACAGCATCGCGTCCTTCCTGCGTCTGGTCGAGACAGAACCCCAGATCGTCGAATGCGCATCGATTACCGGAGATCACGACTTCATCTTGAAAGTCTATGCGCGTACGCCCGAAGACCTTGAGCATTTCATTATGCAGCGCTTACTGAAGTCCGGCCTCGTAAGAGATACCCGCAGCAATTTCGTGTTACGTCAGACGAAAACGCGCGGACCTCTGCCCATCCTGTGACGCTTTGGCCGCCGAAATGCGTTGAACCCGATCCCGGTCCCTCCTATCGTGCGCCCTCAGAACAGCTTTATCAGGACCCCGCCATGACCGATCAAGTGCCTCACCCGATGTCCCCACAGGATTGCCTTGTTGCGATTATGGTGGCGATTTCAGCGTCGGACGAAACCATTCGCACGGCTGAACTGGTCAAAATCGAAGGCGCGGTGAACATGCTCCCGGTTTTTGCAGAATACGATGCCGACCGCACCCGGCGCGTATCGCAAATCGTGTTCGACCTTTTCGAGCAAGAGGACGGGTTAGACGCATTGTTCGGCCTGATCCGCGAAAACCTGCCCGCGCGATTGAACGAAACAGCCTATGCACTGGCCTGCGACGTGGCAGCCGCTGATGGGTCGCTGGCGGAAACCGAGCTGCGTTTGTTGGAAGAAATCCGGTACGAGTTGAATATCGACCGCTTGCATGCTGCAGCGATCGAGCGTGGCGCGCGTGCGCGTCACACGACTTAACTGCCGCTTAGGGTTCCCCATCTTGCAATGAGGGCGCGCTGCAATCTGCGCGACCGGCTATTCCAACTTCGTGCGCCTGACGGGCGTTCGCGTTGAGAGCGTGGTATTTTTGCGCGATGATCAACATCGGCGGTAAAGATGGCGAAAGCCAGTTCAGACCCGTCAGGCGTCGTAATAAATCCACCCAGGCCGGACACGAAATTCAACGTCCCGGTTTTGGCGTCCACCTTGATTGGGTGGTTCTTGACAGGCCGGCCTTGACTGTCAGTTAGATTAAACCGTTTCAGCAATGGACGCAGCGCGCCAGATTTTTGCGCCTCGACCAGCATCTTGACCAGAGCGCTTGGGGCTATGCGCGACGCATCCCCCAATCCCGAGTGATCCACCATTGCGACGCCATCAACCCCATAAGTCTCGGCGGCCCAAAGGTTCATCTCATCTGCCGAATCCGTCAGACTCTGCAATTCCGCGCCACGCGCTCTTGATGCCGTCATACCCACCATTTCGGCAGTGATATTGGTTGAGTATTTGAGCATTCCGCGCAAAATGCTGTCCAGCTGATCGCTGTTATGCACAACCAAAGCAAGACCGACTGGCGCTTGGCGCGTCACTTGCACCCGATCCAAGACAATCCCGTTGGATCGGGCAAGCGTCCGAAACACATCTCCCGCATAAAGGGCGGGTTTGCGCACCGGTAGCCATCGCGCTCCGCCGTTGCCAAGGGCAGCGCGCGCAACAGTCCAGCGATCCTGCCGGGCACTGGCTTCATAGGTGTAGATCGGGGCTTTGCGGGCTTCGACCCACATCGTCGCCATGTCCACCGCGGGCTTATACCGCGCGCTGCGCGCATCCATGGTCACATCGTAGTTGGTTCCGGCCCGTTTCCATTCAAAATGAACACGGTTGAAGTTTAGGGATATCCCGCTGATGGCAGGGCTGTAACCCAAATGGTCAGGTTGCCCTGGATCAATGCTGAACACGTAAGGCAACGCCCCATCATACACTTTGAATGCGCCCCGAACTTCGGTGATCCCAACCTCGCGCAGATTGGCTGCCATCGTTGCCAAGGCATCTGTATCCAACAATGGGTCGCCGCCACCCACAAGGATCAGGTCGCCATTCAAAACGCCATTTTCAATGGTGCCATCCGCAACCAGCTTTGTCTCAAAGCGGAATTCCGGGCCCAGAACATCCAACGCGTAAAGCGCGGTCAGTGCTTTTGCCACGCTCGCTGGTGGCAAGCCGAGATCTCCTCCAACCGCTTCCAACTCGACCCCGGTCTGCGCATCGGCAACGGCGAAAGCAACCTCACCGCGCAAACCCGCAGCTTGTATCAGACGTTCCGCCCCTAGCGGTTGCGCGCCCCGGAGTTGCGGCCGCAGGGAAACCAGCGGTGCGTTCGCCAGGGCAACGCCCGGAGCCATCGCTGCCCCAAGGCCAGCCAAAACAAAACGACGTGTGAAACGATCAGCCATAGCCAATTAAAATCCTACAGATCGCGGGCGAACAACCGGTCAAAAGGATTATGCTCCGGTGGGGGCTATTCCGGCAACACCCCATTCGCCGTGATGCCGCGATTGCGAAGTTCAGTTGAACTCACATCAAGCATTGGGACATTGACAAAACACCACGCCGGGGCCTGCGCCCGCCCCAGAAGATGCCGCGCCTGCCCGTCTATGCGATACGTCGCATAGACCTTGGCCGCCGGAGACATTCGCGCTGAAATACGATCACCTGGGCGTGCGACAACACCGACAGGCACGTTATCCATGATGGTTCGCCAATCTTGCCAGAGGTGGAACTGGGCAAGGTTGTCAGCCCCCATGATCCATACGAACCGCACCTGCGGATAAAGTCGCTGCAATGCCACCAGAGTATCTGCGGTCGCCCGGGTCCCCGTCGCCGCCTCGATATCCGTGACCTCCACACGCGGGTGCTGCATCACGTTCTGCGCGGCGTGGACACGCTCCGCCAATGGCGCTGGTCCTCGTGTTTTCAGGGGATTTCCGGGGGATACCAGCCACCATACTCGATCCAATCCAAATGCCTTCATAGCCTCTCGCGTGACATGAACATGTCCCTGATGCGGTGGATCAAAAGACCCCCCGAACAGACCGATTACCTGACCGGGCCTCGCGTATGGTATGGCAAAACGTTCCATCCTGTGCTGTTGTTCAGAACTGGGACGGCTTGTCAATCAACGGGCTGAACGACATCGCCCAGCACGACCCGGCCGGGCTTGACGACTTCAGCACACCAGCCCCCGTGGCCGCGCACGGCAGAATAGCCGCCTTTACCGAAAGCCTCCTCCATCCGGCTGCAGGGCGCGCAGATCACGGTAAAGCGCAAAATCGCTTCACCGACTTGCACCTCGCGCCCCTTGAGAGCGGCCAGATTGATCCCTGAAACAACCAGATTGCGCCGCAAGATTTCAGGCGCGACCAGCCCGCGACCCAGATACGATCCAATCGCGACCAGATGCTCCTGCTGGATCAGGGTCACGGCACGCTTGCCCGCACGAGCGCGGTCGCCTTCCAAACCATCGGCGGAGATCAAAACAGTATCAACCGGTTGAACCTCGGCCCTGCGATCAGGTCGCAGACCAATCCATTCCAGCCGACCCGGCTTGGCCCATCCTGCAATCAGTGCCGCCAAATCCGCCATGCTTCCCCCTTTGCTACAATCGGACAACTACCGCCGCACATCCGAATGCAAAATTCACAAAACCACCAGCTTGCCCCGCCCGCCCCGCTTGGATATCAAGCGGATCAACCCAATTTCCCCGACCCAGAGGACGCGACATGGCCGCCTATCAATATGTCTACCACATGCAGGGTGTCTCAAAGACCTATCCCGGTGGCAAGAAGTGCTTTGAAAACATCCACCTGAGCTTTCTGCCCGGCGTGAAAATCGGTGTTGTCGGCGTCAACGGCGCGGGTAAATCGACCCTGATGAAGATCATGGCCGGTCTCGACAAGGATTTCACCGGCGAGGCATGGGCCGCCGAAGGTGCCAAGGTCGGCTACCTGCCTCAGGAACCGCAGCTGGATGAATCGCTGACCGTCCGCGAAAACGTTATGCTGGGCGTGGCCGAGAAGAAAGCGATCCTCGACCGTTACAACGATCTCGCCATGAACTACTCGGACGAAACAGCCGATGAGATGGCCAAGCTGCAGGACGAGATCGACAGCCAGAACCTCTGGGATCTCGACAGCCAGATCGACGTCTCGATGGAGGCGCTGCGCTGCCCGCCGGACGATGCCAACATCGCCAACCTCTCGGGCGGTGAAAAACGTCGCGTGGCGCTCTGCAAGCTGCTGCTGGAAGCGCCCGACATGCTCCTGCTCGACGAACCGACCAACCACCTGGACGCCGAGACCATCTCCTGGCTGCAACAGCACCTGATCGACTACAAGGGCACCATCCTGATCGTCACGCACGACCGGTATTTCCTGGATGACATCACCGGCTGGATTCTGGAACTCGACCGTGGCCGCGGCATTCCTTACGAGGGCAACTATTCTGCATGGCTGGAACAAAAAGCCAAACGGCTGGAGCAGGAAGCCCGCGAGGACAAGTCCAAACAGAAGACCCTGCAGCGCGAATTGGAATGGATGCGTCAGGGTCAAAAGGCCCGTCAGGCCAAGTCCAAAGCCCGGATCAACGCCTATAACGAGCTGGCCGAGCAGTCCGAACGCGAAAAGCTGACTCGTGCCCAGATCGTCATCCCCAACGGCCAGCGCCTTGGCGGCAAGGTGATCGAGGTCGAGGGTCTATCGAAACACATGGGCGACAAGCAACTGATCGAAGGGCTGGACTTCGCACTGCCCCCCGGCGGCATTGTGGGCGTCATCGGCCCCAACGGTGCGGGTAAATCGACGCTCTTCAAGATGCTCACCGGTCAGGAACAACCCGACAGCGGCACCATCACGCTGGGCGACACGGTACAGCTGTCTTACGTCGACCAGTCCCGCGACGATCTGGCGGACAACGACACTGTGTGGGAGGCGATCACCGGCGGGGCCGAGATCATCCAGCTGGGCGACGCACAGGTCAATTCCCGCGCCTATTGCTCGTCTTTTAACTTCAAGGGCGGCGACCAGCAGAAAAAGGTCTCGCTGCTGTCAGGCGGTGAGCGCAACCGCGTCCACATGGCGCGTCTGCTGAAAGAAGGCGGCAACGTCCTGCTGCTCGACGAACCGACCAACGATCTGGACGTTGAAACCCTGCGCGCGCTGGAAGACGCGCTGGTCGATTTCGCCGGCTGCGCCGTGGTGATTTCGCACGACCGCTTTTTCCTCGACCGTATCTGCACGCATATTCTGGCGTTTGAGGGTGATGCCCATGTGGAGTGGTTCGAGGGCAACTTCGAGGACTACGAAGAGGATAAAAAGCGCCGTCTGGGACCGGACGCGCTGGAGCCCAAGCGGTTGAAGCATAAGAAGTTTGCCCGGTGAGAACCCGAATTTCCAAACGTGTGTTCCAATCGCTGTTCTTGGCGATTGGACGCATTGCAAGGTTTGGAAAGACATCAGACCGCGACCATTGCGTCATAGTCGCAAGCAACGGTCGATCCGGAAGTACCGTGACGTATCTTGCCCTTAGCAAGGCACTTTGAAAAAGAAACCCTTCAGCTGTAGAACGCTCGGCCTTCGTTGCTCGTCTCAAGGACGCCGAATTCAAAGCGCCGTTCATCTACAAGACCCATGATTTTCCGCAGGCGTTGTTAGAGTGGCCGGCCGAAACCAGAGTGGTCTTTTGCTTCGGTTCCACCAAAGATTCGGCCTTTTCCGTCTATTCGGCAAAAGAGCGGTATGGCGAAGATTGGATCCGACAGCATTTTTATCACCTTCGTGCGACTGGCGAATATTGCGATCTGTTTCAGCGGGATATTCTGCAACAAGCCAAGCAGATAAAAGAATGGGCCGTATTTGAGGGCGTCCCCGTTTTATGCGTTCACTATGATGCGATATGGGATCATCAAAACGACATATCGGAATTTACCGGCCTGAAAATGAAGCTCCCGAAACGTGAACAGCGCGCGCCCAAAGAGATTCCGACTGAACTCAGGTCGGCGGCAAGCCAAGTCTACGATTCGATTGATGAAATTGTCGAAGAACTGCCAAGGTGTTTCATAGCATCACCCAAATTCGCTGATATTGTCGCCAAGCTTCCGGTTTAGGTGCAAAGCGGAAGGCCAGCGCAAACCCGCTAACTCGGGCGATCGATGACGCCTTATGAACCGATTACGGTACACAAAGACGATCACCCTTGCCACATCCCTACACCAATGCCATATCCAAAGGGCTAACGTTTTTCTATTTCGACCTACTGTCTCCTCTTTCGGCGCTCAGTCATTCGATCCAGACTACGACGCCAGGCTGCCGCATCCCCGTGGGCAGCACCAAACAGGAGAATACGGATATGCCCGCAGGCACCGTTAAATGGTTCAACACCACCAAAGGCTACGGCTTTATCGCACCCGAAGATGGCGGCAAAGACATCTTCGTTCACATCTCGGCTGTCGAGCGTTCGGGCCTGACCGGTCTGGCCGACAACCAGAAAGTCACGTACGAGCTGCGCTCGGGTCGTGACGGCCGCGAAAGCGCCGACGACATTCAACTGGCATAAGCCATTGAAAGGGCAGAGGCTTTCCTCTGCCCTTTTTCTCAAAGGGCCCGAAAAGTGTGGCCCGTTGACGACATCACATTTCAGTTACTCTTCACCGCAGATTGACCGGATCGGATATCATTCCGACACTCTGTTCAAGATTTTGTTTTTCGAGTGAAGAGATACGACATGTTCACACGCCGAAGCTTCATGACAAGCGCCACCGCCCTAAGCCTTGTGCCGGGCGTTGCATCAGCAAAAACGAAGACTGCTGAATACGACCCGACGCCCCAGTACGTTCGGATCAAGAAAGAATTCCTGCCCGGCCAGCTTCTGGTCGTACCGAGGTCTTTCTACCTGTATTTCGTGACCGAACCGCGCAAGGCGATTCGCTATGGCTGCGGAGTCGGCAAAGCAGGGCTCGAGTTTACGGGAACAGCGACCATCGACGTCAAGAAAGAGTGGCCCACATGGCGCCCCACCAACGAGATGATCGAGCGCGAGCCGGTAACCTATGCCCGTTTCAAGGATAACGACTACGTCCAACCCGGCGGAGGGGACAACCCGCTTGGCGCGCGGGCGTTGTACCTGTTTCAGAACGGGGTCGACACGTATTTTCGCATTCACGGCACCACGCAGCCACAGACGATTGGCACCGCCGCATCAAACGGATGCATCCGGATGCTGAATTCACATGTTGTCGATCTTTACGAACGTGTGCCGATCGGAACCGTGGTTACGGTTGTTTGATCCATCCTAGGGCTTAATTGGCAAGATCCAGAACGTAAGGCCCAAGGTCCTGAACGATTAACGCAACGCCTTCGGCATTGGGGTGGATGCCGTCAGGTTGCATAAATCGGCGCGCTGCATTCGGGTCTGCGTCAGATGTGAGACCCGTGAAAAAGCTAGGGGCATAAGCGGTGTCAAATTGCTGCGCAAGATCAGGGTACATCTGATCGAAGGCCGCCTTGTATTCAGCTCCGTAGTTGCCCGGGGCCTGCATGCCGACCAGCAAGACCTCAACACCCGCCTCCTGCGCGGTTTTCAGGATGGCTGTAAGATTGGCGCGTGAAACGGCCGGGTCGATTCCCCTCAATAGGTCATTTCCGCCAAGCGCGACGATCAACCCGTCAACTTCGGGGGTCAGGGTCCACCCCACCCTTGCCGCACCGCCAGCGGTCGTGTCGCCTGAAACACCGGCGTTGATCAAGCGGATGTCAGCATTCTGACCTTCAAGCCAACGGCCAAGTTGCGGCACAAACCCATCACGCTCTGGCAGGCCGTACCCTTGCGTCAGGGAATCCCCCAATGCGGCAATTACAACGGTTTCCGCTGTTGCCATGACGCCCCAGCAGGCAAAAAGCACCGTGATCAAAGCCTTGCGCAACATCATAACCGCTCCATATCAATCATCAACGCCCCCGCTTTGGATCGCCCCATGACTCTACCAGTTCTGTCCCTTGAACATGCCGCTTTATCGCTGGATGGCAATGCCGGTCGGGTGGATATCCTGCATGACATCACTCTTTCGGTTGCACAGAATGAAACTCTGGGGCTGGTTGGGCCGTCCGGGTCTGGCAAGTCTTCGCTGCTGATGCTGATGGGTGGGTTGGAACGGGCAACCAGCGGCAAGATCAGCGCACTCGGCCAGGACTTGAGCCGTATGGACGAAGATGCTTTGGCTCGGTTCCGTCGAAACACGATGGGCGTGGTGTTCCAGAACTTTCACCTGATCCCAACCATGACGGCATTGGAAAATGTAGCGACGCCGCTGGAACTTGCCGGCCAGAAAGATGCATTCTCCCATGCGCAAGCGGAATTGGATGCGGTCGGCCTTTCCCACAGGCACGAACACTACCCTGCACAGCTGTCGGGTGGCGAACAACAGCGCGTCGCACTTGCGCGCGCGGCTGCTCCTCGACCGAAAATATTGCTGGCGGATGAGCCAACTGGAAACCTTGATGAAACCAACGGCGCGGCAATCGTCGATCTTCTTTTTGACCTGAGGGACCGCCACGGCGCGACATTGGTTCTTGTAACCCACAGCCATAGCCTGGCCCGTAGGTGCGACCGTGTGATCCGCTTGCGCGATGGCAGGATTACCGAAGACACACGGCAAGAGGCCGCCGAATGAGCCTGCGCCTTGCGGGGCGGCTAGCGCGGCGCGAATTGCGCGGCGGCTTGCGTGGTTTCCGCGTTTTCCTTGCCTGTCTGGCGCTTGGGGTGGCTGCCATCGCAGCTGTTGGCTCGGTCAGATACGCAATTCAGAGCGGCCTGTCACAGGAAGGGGCCGCGTTGTTGGGCGGAGACGCACAGTTAGAGTTCACCTATCGCTTCGCGTCCGACGATGAGCGTGCTTGGATGGCACAGGCGGCCGAGGCAACCTCCGAAGTCGTCGATTTCCGGTCGATGGCCGTAACCGGACAGGCAGAGACCGCGCAGCGCGCGCTGACGCAAGTAAAATCCGTGGACGATGCCTATCCTTTGGTGGGCGAAACCGTATTAGAGCCCACCATGACTCTGTCCCAAGCTCTTGAGGGCGATCAGGGTTTGCCCGGTGCGGTCATGGACCCGTCTTTAATGGACCGATTGAACCTTTCGGTAGGCCAAACTTTTGCTCTTGGCTCGCAAGGCTTTGTACTGACAGCTGCGCTTATCCATGAACCCGACGGAGCGGCAGACGGGTTCGGGCTGGGCCCACGCACACTGGTTCGCACCGAGGATTTGGGCAGTTCGGGGTTGTTGGCACCCGGAACACTGTTTTCAACCAAGTACCGGTTGGACTTGCCACGCGACACTGACCTTGCCCAGCTGGCCACGACCGCAGAAAAGACGTTCGACAGCACCGGAATGCGATGGACCGACGCCCGAAACGGGGCACCCGGCATCGCAGAGTTCGTAGATCGGCTCAGCGCGTTTCTGGTGTTGGTTGGCCTGTCCGGACTGGCTGTCGGAGGTATCGGCGTATCAGCCGCCGTACGGGCCTATTTGTCACAAAAAACGGAAACGATTGCGACGCTGCGCACACTGGGTGCGGATCGAGCAACAATTTTCCAAACCTATATGATCCAGATCGGGATCCTGTCTGGTATCGGGATCCTGCTGGGCCTTGTGCTGGGTGGTCTGACACCGGTGCTTCTTGCCCCATTGATCGAGGCGCGCCTGCCCGTACCCGCAGTGTTTTCTGTCTACCCCAAACCGCTGGCCGAGGCGGCACTTTATGGAGTGCTAACTGCGTTTTTGTTTACCCTTTGGCCATTGGCCCGCACTGAACAGGTCCGCGCGGCAACACTCTTCCGCGATGCCCTTTCATCGGCACGCGTTTTTCCGCGCCCTGTATTCCTCATGGCGACGGTCATCGGGCTGGGATTGCTTGTTGCCTCTGCAGCTTGGTTCAGCGGATCGACCCGCCTGACGCTCTGGACTGCCGGAGGGTTGGTCGGCGCGCTGGCGCTGTTGGCCCTATCCGCATTTGCCATCCGCAAGCTGGCTCGTGTCAGCGCCCCCTGGGCACGCGGTAAACCCGCAATGCGATGGGCGCTGTCGGCCATTTCCGATCCACGGGAAGGGGCAGCGTCGGTTGTTCTTTCGCTTGGGCTGGGATTGTCTGTTTTGGCGGCAGTTGGTCAGATCGACGGCACACTTCGCAATGCGATCTCGGGAAATCTGCCGGATGTGGCACCGTCGTATTTTTTCGTAGACATCCAAAAAGACCAGATGCCCGGCTTTCTCGAACGTCTGGAAACCGACCCGGCGGTCAACCGCATCGAGAGTGCTCCGATGCTGCGCGGCATCATCACTCAGATCAACGGCAGCCCTGCGCGTGATGTGGCGGGTGATCACTGGGTTTTGGACGGCGACCGAGGCGTTACGTATTCAGCAACGCCACCAAGCAACGCGCGTGTCACCAAAGGGGACTGGTGGGACGAGGACTATGCAGGCCCCCCTCAGGTCAGTTTCGCCGCGGAAGAAGCCGAAGAGATGGGGCTTAACCTTGGCGACATGCTAACAGTCAACATCCTCGGGCGCGACATCACGGCAGAGCTGACATCCCTGCGCGAAGTCGACTTTTCCAATGCTGGCATGGGATTCATCATGTCGATAAACCCGTCCGCCTTGGCCGGAGCACCGCACAGTTTCATCGCGACAGTCTACGCCGAAGAACAGGCCGAAGGTCCGATACTGCGTGACCTTGCCGGGCAGTTTCCCAATATCACTGCCATTCGGGTGCGCGACGCAATTGACCGGGTATCAGACCTACTGGCCGGTCTGGCCGCTGCGACCTCTTACGGCGCAGGCGTATCGCTGTTGACCGGGTTTCTGGTTTTGATCGGCGCCGCTGCGGCGGGCGAACCGGCCCGACGATATGAAGCCGCGATCCTGAAAACGCTGGGCGCTGACAGGCGTCGCATCCTGCTCAGCTTCGCCATGCGCGCAGCTCTCTTGGGGGCAGCAGCCGGAAGCGTGGCACTGTTGACGGGTATTCTGGGCGGATGGGCCGTCGCCACCTATATTTTTGACACTCGTTTTGCGGTCATCTGGCCCTCGGCCATTGGCATTGTTCTGGCCGGAGTTCTGGTCACGCTGGGCGCAGGTCTGATCTTCGCTTTGCGCCCTCTCGCGGTGAGACCGGCCCGCATTCTGCGCGCCAGTGACTGATCCTATCGCACGCAGGCCACGGGTTGCAGTATCTGCAACAGTTGGTCGTTATCGCATACCAGCGCGTCCAGCGTGATGTCGTCTAACGACGCATAAAACACTTCGGCAGCATCTTGCAGCGCCAACCGCAAACGGCACGCATCGGTCAATGGGCAAGTGTTGTCTGCATCGGCAAAACACTCGGCCAGCGGCAGGTTCCCTTCGACATGGCGAAAGACCGACCCGATACGAATCTGGTCAGCGGGTCTGGCAAGCGTCATGCCTCCGTTTCGACCCCGTTGCGTGCTAAGATAGTTAAGCTGGCTCAGTTGATTGATCACCTGCGCCAAGTGGTTTTCCGAGATGTTGCACACTTCGGCAATCTCGGATTTGGTCACAAGCCTGTCCTGATGCGCGGCACAATACATCAGCAGGCGCACCGCAATATTCGTCCGTTTGGTAATGCGCATGGTCGCCTCCCAAATTTCAAGATGCGACCTTATTGCATGTCCTGCAAAAAAGCGGTTTGACATACATCAATCGGCGCAAAGGACACAGTGGCACATGGCAGACCCTTACTTCTTTGGCTACGGAAGCCTGGTCAACCTTGCGACCCACGATTTTCCGGATGCCCGCCCTGCCCGCCTGAAGGGCTGGCGCCGCGCGTGGCGGCATACGGACCTTCGCCCGGTGGCATTTCTAACGGCCATCCCTGATCCGAACAGCGAAATCGAAGGTATGATCGCACATGTGCCTCGAAACGATTGGGCCGCTCTGGATGAACGCGAATGGGCCTATGACCGAGTACCCGCAACCCAAGCCGTGACACATCCCCTGACTCATGATGTGGAAATCGCCGTCTATGCAGTGCCTCATGGCCGTCACGCCGAACCGACCAATCGCCATCCCTTGCTGCTCAGCTATATCGACGTGGTTGTACAAGGCTATCTGCGGGCCTTTGGCGAAGCCGGGGCGGACCGCTTTTTTGCCACCACTGATGGATGGGATGCTCCGATCCTGAACGACCGCGCCGAACCTCGCTATCCGCGCCACCAGCAGTTGAAACCGAATGAGACCGAATTTGTGGATACCCGCCTGCAGCATCTTTCTGCAAAACTGGTCCACTCTTTGTAAAAAAGGCCGGGAACGCTTGCCCGGCCATTCTTTGGTAGAAAATACGCACGCCGCAGAGCGCATTTATCACCCGCGCGCGCGGATCACTTGCAGCAAAGGCAGCAAAGTCGCCATTTCCGGTCCGCGCTCCATCCCTGTCAGCGCTTTGCGCAACGGCATGAAAAGCCCCTTACCTTTGCGGCCCGTGGCCTCTTTGACGGCCTTGGTCCAGGCACCCCAGGTCTCACCATCAAACGGTCCTTCTGGCAACAGCGCAACGGCTTCGGCGATGAATGCCTGATCCTCGTCAGCGATCAAAGGTTCGGCCCCGTCGCGGCACAGATCCCACCAGCCCTTCAGATCAGCCAGAGTTGTGATGTTCTCGCGCGCCATGGCCCAGAACGACTCGGCCAGCTCAGCCGGGACACCCGCATCGGCGACCGCATCGGCCACATCGGCCAGTGGCAACGATTGCAGGTGTTTTGCGGTCAGCGGAAACAGGTCCTGCACGTCGAATTTGGTCGGTGCCGCGCCAAAACGGCCAATGTCAAACCCGTCAATCAGCTCGGCCATGTCCGAACGCAATTCGACCGGATCAGAGGACCCTAGACGCGCCATCAAGCTTAGCAGAGCCATCGGCTGCACGCCCTGTTCGCGCAGATCGCGCAAGGCCAGCGTACCCAGACGTTTCGACAGCGCTTCACCCTGCGGGCCAGTCAGCAGCGAGTGGTGCGCAAAGCGCGGGCAGTCTCCGCCCAGCGCCTGAATGATCTGAATCTGCGTCGCGGTATTGGTCACATGGTCCGAACCGCGCACCACATCGGTCACGCCCATCTCGGTATCGTCGACCACCGACGCGATGGTGTACAGAACCTGACCATCCCCCCGGATCAGCACCGGATCAGACACTGACGCCGCATCAATCGAGATGCCGCCGAGAATACCATCATTCCACTCGATCCGCTCGTGATCCAGTTTGAAGCGCCACACACCATTGCCACGTTCCGCGCGCAGAGCCTCTTTCTCGGCCGCCGACAGGTTCAGCGCGGCGCGGTCGTAGACCGGCGGCTTGCCCATGTTCAGCTGCTTCTTGCGTTTCAGGTCCAGCTCGGTCGGTGTCTCGAATGCCTCATAGAAACGACCCATCTCGCGCAGCTTGTCGGCTGCTTCGGCATAGCGATCCAGACGGTCGGACTGACGCTCGACCCGGTCCCAATGCAAACCCAGCCACTCCAGATCCTGCTTGATCGCGTCGACATATTCTTCCTTCGACCGCTCGGGATCGGTGTCGTCGATGCGCAGGATGAACGTGCCGCTTGCCTTGCGAGCGATCAGATAGTTCATCAGCGCGGTGCGCAGGTTGCCCACATGGATGTAACCGGTGGGCGACGGGGCGAAACGGGTGGTTGTCATAGGTGTCTCCTGTTGGCGCGGCTCTTGTCACAGGATGGGCATTTTGTCCAGCACATGCAGGAAAACGGGGCGGCAGGAAACAAATCTGCCTTCAGATCCGGCGCGGATCGTAACATGAGCAAAAATTAACATGCTATGTTCGCTCACGCAGCCCATTTCACTGATGTGTGAACTGGCAAGTGGCCTTCACCGATCTAGGATTACAACTGGTGCTCTGACAGGGAGAATGAGACATGACCATCAAACTGACACGCCGCGCAGCGCTCGGATCAGCCGCAGCATTGCCTTTTGCCGCCGCTGCAACCCCGGTGCTGGCAGCAACGAACGAAACCAAAGCGAACTCGACAATCGCCAAATCTTTTCAACTGGGCGATTTCACGGTCACCTCGCTTTTGGATGGCAGTTTGCCGCGTGACGGCGCCAAAGAGATTTTCGGCGGCGGTGCCTCGGACGAGGAATTTGCCAAGGTCTCGGCCGACAATTTCATCCCTGCCGACCAAGCACAATTCTTCTTTACCCCGACGCTGGTCAACACGGGATCCGAGCTGGTTCTGTTCGACACCGGCTTGGGTCAGGGCGGTATTCAGGCCGCTCTTGCGGATGCGGGGGTTACCGCTGATCAGATCGACGTCGTCGTGCTCACCCATATGCATCCCGACCACATCGGCGGCATGACAACCAATGATGCCCCCACATTTACCAACGCGCGTTTTGTGACCGCTTCGCCCGAATATGATTTCTGGGCAGCTCAGGATGCAGGGAACCGCGTCGGCGATCTGGTTGCCGCCAAGGTCACTCCGCAAGCTGAAAAGATGACATTCCTTGGCGATGGCGGAGAAGTCGCATCAGGCATCACAGCCGTCGCGGCGTATGGCCATACACCGGGCCACACTGTCTATCACCTTGAAAGCAACGGGCAGCGTCTGGTTCTGACTGCTGACCTCGCAAACCACTATGTCTGGTCTTTCGCGCATCCCGAATGGGAGGTTCGCTTTGACATGGACAAGGCTGCAGCCACAGCATCACGCCGTAAGGTTTTGGGTATGCTGGCCGCAGATAAAGTCCCGATGATCGGATTCCATATGCCGTTCCCTGCAGCAGGTTTTGTTGAAACACGCGGGGATGGTTTCCGCTTTGTCCCCATCAGCTATCAGATGATGGGCTAACCCTTAATATCCTGGGTCCGGCCGCACGCGTGAGCCATCGGTAAAACGTGACAGACGAAACGCGGCCGGATCAACACATGGTGTTGTGTCCGCGACCAAATCAGCCATAAGGCGGCCCGCGCCGGGCGCTATGCCAAAGCCGTGGCCGGAAAATCCCGTGGCGATGAACATACCCGGCATCATATCCACACCCGAAATGACAGGTATGGCATCGGGTGTAACGTCGATCATCCCCGCCCAACTCTGAACCAGTTCACTTGCCTGTAAGGCCGGAATTGCTTTCTGCGCACTCGCCCAAGCGCGGCGAAGAACCTTGCCCGAAGGATCGGGGTCCAGAACGCGGGTATGCTCGAACGGCGTGACATCGGTAGGCAGCCACGATCTGTCCTCTTGTGCTTCGACCGCCCAACGTTTGGACCATCGGAACCGGAGTGATCGCCATTCCTGCCGAAATGCGGGCAGAAAACGCCGGGCCAATCGAAAGCTGTCAGGGACGATATCCACCATATTCTCATGGCCAGATGCTATTGTGTACCCTCCGTCCGCACGTTTACGAATTGCGAAGTCGTCCGACCATAAAGCTGTCTCGGGACCTGCAACCGGAGAAGCCCGTAACACCGTGTTCAGCACTTTGAGCTGTGGCAAATCTATACCCGCGTTGCCTGCGAAAAGGCGGGACCAGGCACCTCCTGCCAATACCGCGGAATCACAGGCGACACGGCCGCGTTCAGTGAAAACCCCGGCAATGCGCCCATCCTGCACATCCACGCTGCGCACTGCACAGTTGGTCATGAGCACCGCACCCCTGTCGCGGGCTGCCTCGGCGATCGCAGGGGCTGCCCACTGCGGCTCGGCCCGCCCATCGCGAGGCATGTAAAGCGCGTAGTTCAATCCAGTTTTGTGGTCCGGCAACACAGCGTCCAGTTCAGTGCCAGACAGCAATTCTGCGCCTGTCTGCAATCCCTCAACATGCTGCGCCCACCGTTCGAGGTTTTGGGCCCCGCGGCGACCCGAAGCACCAAACAGAATTCCTGACCGGGTAAATCCGGTTTTGCGCCCGACACGGTCATCAAGCCCATCCCAGAGTTTCTGGGCCTCCAGCATCAAAGGAATTTCGCGAGGATCCCGCAAACCCAATCGCACCCAACCCCAATTGCGCGAGCTCTGCTCACCAGCTATGTGGCCTTTTTCGCAAAGTAGAACCCGTGCGCCCCGCTCGGACAGCTCCAAAGCGGTTACGGCACCAATAATTCCTCCTCCGATCACCACGACATCCACGGATTTCGGAAGGTTCAAATCTGGTTCCACGTGGGTGGGTTTCGGGCCGGGCATCTACCGCTCTTTTATCATTGCTCGGACCGCAATGAATGCCCGTCGCACAACCAGTGGCAATACGACCGAAGTCGTGGTTGTTACTATTTTCGTGATCTGTGGCTATCGCGCACAGTTTCCAAAAAACGTAAAAGCTCAGGCTGCCCCGACCAGTTCAGCCCATTTTTGCCGTAGAGAGGCAGAAAACCCGATGACAGTGTCAGGCGCAGCTTCTTGCGGCTTGTCCTCGGATGCCGGAATCGTTGGCGGTGTTGGCTCTGGTTCCGACTTGACCGAATGCTCTTGGTTCATCAGGTCGGCAATCGCCAGGTCCAGCTTGGTTTCATCCAGAACCTGACCTTCCGATTCCATGGACTTCCACGGTAACGGAGAATGCAGCGGTTTATCGTATTCCTCACGCATGGCGATACCAAATCGTTAACACAGACATCTGAGGCGACGCGCAAACTTACCTGGTCGAGTCAACCGTCCGGTTTGTCCAACCCAATTGCGTCACACCCGCCCGACATTGGGCGATAATACAGCTAAAATGTGGCGAAAAAGCGGCCTGTCGACAAGGAAAACTGCCAAACAAGGGCTACCACCCCACTCAAAGGGGATTGAGTGGAAACACTTTATCACAGTTAGGGAAATTGGATCGGGATTACCGACAATCTATCTCAGGAGCGGTCGCGCCACCGGTTCGCTATCGGATAGCGGCGATCCAGCCAGAAGGCACGACTTGTCAGACGTGTTCCGGGCGCAGACTGAAACCGCTTGTACTCTGAGATATAGATTAGATGCTCGACCCTGCGGGCATCCGCTTCGTCAAAACCAGCAGCAACGCAATCAGCGATCGAGCCGTCCTGATCGACTAGAATATCCAAAAGCGCGTCCAACACCGGATAATCCGGCAAGCTGTCACTGTCTTTCTGATCCGCGCGCAGCTCGGCGCTGGGGGGTTTGTCGATAACCGACGGCCGAATAACTTCGCCATTGGGGCCCTTCATCCAGTCGCGATGATTGGCATTCCGCCAACGGCATGTTTCGAAAACCCGTGTCTTGTACAGATCTTTGATCGGGTTATAGCCGCCATTCATATCGCCGTAGATCGTGGCGTAGCCCACGGCGACCTCGGATTTATTACCGGTGGTCAGCAACATCTCGCCGAACTTGTTTGATATCGCCATCAGCAGCAGCCCGCGCAGACGGGATTGAATGTTTTCCTCGGTCAGATCCTCGTCCCGCCCGGCAAAGAGCTGGGACAGAGTCCCAGTAACGGCCGCCCGGCTATCCGAAATCGGAACATAGTCGTAATGCACGCCCAGCGCCTTGGCGACGGCCTCGGCGTCGTCCAGCGAAGCCTGGCTGGTATATTCCGACGGCAGCATGACACAGCGCACGTTCTCGGCCCCAAGCGCATCCACGGCAATCGCGGCAACGAGCGCCGAATCCACCCCCCCGGACAGTCCAAGCACGCACTTTTTGAACCCCGTTTTACCCATGTAATCACGCAGAGACTGGACCATGGCGCGGTAGTCCTGCTCCCATGCATCGGGCTGCGGCACGATATCTGCCGGAACGATACGCCACCCGTCGTCCCCACGCTCCAGATCAACATGAGCCAGGGCCGCGTCAAAAACGGGCATTCGGAAAGCAAGTTCTCCGCCCGGGTTCAGGCCAAAAGTCGCGCCGTCAAATACCTGGTCGTCCTGTCCACCGACCATATTCAGATAGATCAGGGGCAACCCGGTCTCGATCACACGTGCAACCATATGATTCAGGCGGATATCGTATTTGTCGCGAAAATAGGGCGAACCATTCGGGATCAGCAGGAACTCGGCCCCGGTCTCTTCCAGCGTCTCGGCCACATCCGGATGCCAACTGTCCTCACAGATCGGGCTGCCGATGCGCGTATTGCCAACTGAGTAAGGCCCCCCCAAAGGGCCTGAATCATAAAGGCGCACTTCGTCGAATACGGTTTCATTGGGAAGGTGGTGTTTCAGCACCTTGCTACTGACCTTGCCGCCCTTCAGAATCAGGTAAGCGTTGTATAGATGGCCGTCTTCCACCCAAGGCCCGCCGATCGCCAGAGCAGGCCCATCTGCACATTTCGCGGCCAAAGCCTCGACAGCGGCCATGGCCGTGCGATGGAAAGCAGGCTTCATGACCAAGTCCTGCGTATTGTACCCGGTTATGAACATTTCCGGCAACGCCACCATGTCGGCCCCTGCGGCGCGCGCTTGTTCCCATGCGTCAAGCGCCTGCGCCGCATTGCCTTCGATATCCCCCACAGTCGGGTTGAGTTGCGCCAGAGTGATGCGGAAACGGTCGGCCATGCTGCCCTCTTGCCCTCGTCAGTCTTATGCCATTTAGCAGATCGCGGCGCGAGTGAAAGGCAAATGCGGCAAAAGCCGTTGCCCTGCCCCCTGCGGTATCTTAGTTTTGCGCAAAAGGATGATAACCGGGCAGGTTGGAACGATCATGAATGCATTCCGCACCTCAATTGCTGTAACGGCCCTGGCCTTGATGGCCGGAACCGTTAGCGCGCAGGAAGGACAAGTGATCACGGCCGATGATGAGGTCGGCGGCGTCTACGAAGGTACGTTTCTGAACGGCCTGCGCCACGGAACCGGCACGTATCGCCTACCGGACGGGTTCGAATACACTGGCCAGTGGTCCGAAGGCGAAATTCAAGGCAGCGGCATTGCCCGATACGCGAATGGGTCGATCTACCAAGGTATGTTTGCAAAGGGTCAGCCCGAGGGGCGTGGCAAGATCATCTATACTGACGGCGGCAGCTATGAGGGCGACTGGGCTAACGGCACGATCAACGGCACCGGCATTGCGACTTATGCGAACGGTCAACGGTACGAAGGTGGGTTCAAAGATGCCAAGCGTCACGGCAAAGGCACTCTGACCAATCCGAACGGCTACACCTATGACGGTGATTGGGTCGAGGGCGTCAAGCAGGGCAAGGCCAAAATCACCTGGGCAAACGGTAACGTTTATGAAGGCGACGTCCTGAATGGGCAGCGCCATGGAGAAGGCACTCTGACCGTTCCCGACGGCATGACCTATAGCGGTGCGTGGCTTGAAGGTCGGATGACCGGAAAAGGCCGGCAGGTTCTGGCGAACGGAGACGTCTACGAAGGCGACATGGTGGACGGGCGCCGTCAGGGCACCGGCAAGGCGACCTATGTGAACGGCACGACATACGAAGGCGCGTATGTCGATGACCGTCGAGAAGGCAAGGGCCGCTTTGTTGGCGCAGACGGGTTTGAATATAACGGCGAATGGTCCGGAGGCCAGATCGACGGGTTCGGCGAGATGACCTATCCTGACGGCTCGGTCTATGTGGGGGATTTCAGCGTCGACCTGCCCCACGGCAAAGGCGCACACACTTACCCGGATGGCACTGTATACGACGGTGACTGGATCGCTGGCATCTACGAAGGCCGCGGAACCGTCACCTATCCCAACGGCGTGGTCTATTCGGGCCAGTTCAGAAACGGCCTGAGCCATGGCTCAGGTGTTCTGAAATTGGCCAATGGCTATGTATACGAGGGCGAATGGGTTGACGGAAACCGCCAAGGCACTGGCAAAGCCAGCTTTCCGGATGGCACAGTTTACGAAGGCGAATTCCTGAACGGCAAGCGGCACGGCCAAGGTACCGTCACCACGGCACGCAATTTCACATATACCGGTGGGTGGGTTGACGGAAAAATCAGCGGTAAGGGTATCGCGACCTATGCCACCGGCGACGTCTACGAGGGCAATTTCCGCGACAATAAACGCCACGGTGACGGCACCATGCGTTATGCCAATGGGGAGGTCGAGACTGGCACCTGGGAAAACGACGTCTTGCCCAGCAGCGGCGAGGCTGAGACGACAGCGCCAGAGGAAACCCCGCCCGCGTCCCAACCGACCGAGACGCCCTCGGACGGGTAGCTCAGGCTACCACGGAACGGTCTGACCCGCCCAATCGAAGAAGCCGCCGGTATCAGCATGGGTCAGTGATTGAGCCACAGCCAGCAGGTTCTGAGCCGCCTTGTCCGGTTTAACTGCCGGATGACGACCTACGTATTTCTCGGTGAACGCAGTTTGAACCGTGCCAGGATGCAATGCCACGCACACACTTTGTTTATGCGTCCGCGCCAATTCGATCGCGGTTGTATGCACAATCTGGTTCACGGCGGCCTTGGCCGCGCGGTAACTGACCCATCCACCCAACCGGTTGTCGCCGATGGACCCTACACGGGCCGAAAGCACGGCAATCAAGCAGCGCCTGTCACGGGGCATCAGTCTGGCTGCGTGCCCCAGCACCAAAGCGGGGCCTACCGCGTTCAACGCGAACTGATCCATCATGGCCTGCGCAGACACTGCCTTTATCGACTTTTCCGGCGCGGCCCCCTCGATCTCAAGCGCGCCGGACGCGACGAAGATCATGTCATAAGGGCCAGTTAGCGTGCCGAGAATCGCGTTGGATTTGTCTGGATTCATCAAATCGAACCCGTCCGCAGACCGCGACAGGGTCGTAACTGAAACAGATTGCCCAAGTAGCCGCGCGTGAAGGGCTGAACCGATCCCTCCGGACGCGCCGATGATAAGTGCCGTTTGCATGCCTCTTCACCTAGCAGCCTGCCCTCACCAATCAATATTTCCCGAAAAACAAACACGACCGGTAACAAGCTGCAAATTCCGTCTTTTCATTCGCAGCGCTGTCTGTATAACCTCAAACCCATGATCAACCGCGCAGATATCCTTGTTGCCGACACCGCCCTACGCGGTGCGTCGCTGCGTGGCCTACTGATCCTAATCCGCCTCTGAGCGTGCCATCCGGCGCGCCCGCTCAGAGGAGGACGCCCGCGCGCCATAGGCTTTAGGACAGAAGAAGAAAGAGATTCCCATGACCAACGTGACCGACCAAGACCGCGTCTTGATCTTTGACACCACTTTGCGCGACGGCGAACAAAGCCCCGGCGCAACCATGACCCATAACGAAAAGCTCGAAATTGCCGAGCTGCTGGACGAAATGGGCGTCGACATCATCGAGGCCGGCTTCCCCATCGCCTCCGAGGGTGATTTCAAAGCTGTCAGCGAGATTGCCGAGCGCTCGAAAAACAGCCGTATCTGCGGTCTGGCCCGCGCCAATTTCGCAGACATTGACCGCTGCTGGGAGGCGGTGAAACACGCACGCCTGAACCGTATTCACACCTTCATCGGCACCTCTCCGCTGCATCGCGCCATTCCGAACCTGACCCAGGACGAGATGGCCGAGAAGATCCACGAAACGGTCAGCCATGCACGCAATCTGTGCGACAACGTGCAGTGGTCGCCGATGGATGCCACCCGGACCGAGTGGGATTACCTGTGCCGCGTGATCGAGATCGCGATCAAGGCGGGCGCGACGACGATCAACATCCCCGACACGGTGGGCTATACCGCTCCGGCCGAAAGCGCCGACCTGATCAAACGCCTGATCGAGACCGTACCGGGTGCAGATGAGGTGGTTTTCGCCACCCACTGCCACAACGATCTCGGCATGGCGACGGCGAACTCGCTGGCCGCTGTGGCGGGCGGAGCGCGACAGATCGAGTGTACCATCAATGGTCTTGGCGAACGCGCCGGCAACACCGCGTTGGAAGAGGTCGTGATGGCCCTGCGCACGCGCAATGACATCATGCCGTGGCACACGGGTATCGACACCACGAAGATCATGCATATCTCGCGTCGTGTGGCGACGGTGTCCGGGTTCAATGTGCAATTCAACAAAGCCATCGTCGGGAAGAACGCCTTTGCGCATGAAAGCGGCATCCACCAGGACGGGATGCTGAAGAACCGCGAAAACTTTGAGATCATGCGCCCCGAGGATATCGGCTTGTCCGGCACGTCTTTGCCGTTGGGCAAACACTCGGGCCGCGCGGCCCTGCGCGACAAGCTCGAGACCCTGGGCTTTGATTTGGGCGACAACCAGCTCAAGGACATCTTTGTTCGGTTCAAGGATCTGGCCGATCGCAAGAAAGAGGTTTTTGACGACGACCTCATTGCCTTGATGACCATGGATCAGCACGACGACTATTTGCAGCTCGTGTCGATGAAGGTGACCTGCGGCACAGGCGGCCAAGCCGAGGCTACGGTCGAACTTGAGATGGACGGCAAAGATATCATCGCCACCGAACATGGAGACGGTCCAGTGGACGCGACTTTCAAGGCAATCCGTGCGATCTATCCCAACAAAGCGCATCTGCAACTCTATCAGGTCCACGCAGTGACCGAAGGAACCGATGCCCAAGCCACGGTGTCTGTTCGGTTGGAAGAGGACGGCATGATCGCCACCGGTCAGTCCGCGAACACCGATACCGTCGTCGCCTCGGCCAAAGCTTACATCCACGCGCTGAACCGCCTGATTGTAAGGCGTGAAAAAGCGGGTCCGGGCGCTGATGCGCGCGAGATCAGCTACAAAGACTTGACCTGACCGAACGGCGGCCCGTCTTTGCGGGCCGCTTTTTCGTCGCAAAGGTCAGGACAACCCGGCCTTTTGCATCCCATCCACAAAATGCCGAAAATCTTCATCGCTGGCGTAGTGCAGCATGCCTTCAATATCAGCGATCTTGAACTCTGGCTGGGCCTCGTAAATTGCGTCAACGTACGCTCGCGCTTCGACCTGGTTTCCCAGCCACGCATGGCAGGCAGCGACATATGCGTTCTGAAGCGAGTCGAGGGCAGGCAACCGGGCGAAATCCTCTAATGCCTGATCATACTTCTTAGCACCGAACCGCGCCTTTCCAAGATGGCTCCAGAACCGTGCAGGGTGGTGAGGGTTCAGACGCATCGCCTTTTGTATCCACTCGGCACCTTCATCGGCACGACCCGACCATGTCAGCAATTCGCCCATCTGAACCACAACCAGATCGTAATTCGGGTTCAGCGACAGCGCGCGTTCCTGATGATACCGCGCCCGGCCAAGGTTGTTTCGCAAAATCTCTACCGCAGCCATCAAACGATGAACATCCGCGTCGTTATCATCCAGAGAAGCGGCCTTGAGGATCGCCTTTTCACACTCGCCCAGCATGGCTTCACGATCATCGCACCAACCGTATCCCCAGGCCTGACCGCGGATACAACCGCTCCAGGCATGGGCGTGCGCGTAATCCGGATCCAGTTCAATAGCGCGATCGATCAACTTTGTCGCCTCGGCATTATCCTCGCGCGTGCTGCGGTGGTGCAGGACTTTCGCGGCCAAAACGCATTCATAGGCTGCAAAACTGGAAGGTTTCTTGCGCGTCAGCCCCTCTTGCTGCGAGGCTTCGATACGACCGGGAAGTGTGGCAACCACGGCCGAGATAACCTCGTCCTGTATTGTGAAAATGTCATCCAGGTCCCGATCATACTTCTCAGCCCAGACATGGCCATCACTGTAACTATCAATCAGCTGAACGGTGACACGTACCCTGTTGCCAGCCTTTCGGACACTACCTTCGACGATGTATTGCGCACCCAGCTTAGCACCCACTTCGCGTACATTCACAGCCTGTCCCTTGTAGACAAAACTGGAATTGCGCGAGATCACGAACAGCTCATGCCGGCGGCTCAACTCGGTCAGCAAATCTTCGGTAAGGCCGTCGGCAAAAAACTCCTGTTCGGTATCTCCACTCATGTTTGCGAAGGGCAAAACCGCGATAGAGGGTTTGACCACTTTGGTATCGCCGTCACCTGCTGACGCATCGTCTGCAACCGTGCCATCCAAAGCGACCCGATAGGCATGAACAGGTTGAGACAGGTTCTTAAGTGTCAGATCGCCTAGATCATCATATTGCAACGCCAATCGGTCCGAGACTTGTTCATGCACCGCGCCCGAGATCAGAACCTCACCAGCATTTGCAGATTGCTCAAGCCGGGCCGCAACATTGACGCCGCTACCAAAAATATCGCCATCCTCGAAAATGATCTCATCCAGATTTATGCCGATACGAAAGTGAATACGCTGGTCCTTCGAGACATCCGCATTGCGACGCAACATCCGGTTCTGCACTTCGACAGCACAGGTTACGGCGTCGCTGGCACTGGGAAATTCAACTAGCATTCCGTCGCCCGTCGTCTTGATGATCTTTCCGCGGTTCTTGTCGATGGCAGGGTCGATCAACTCAATCCGGTGTGTGCGCAGGCGGGCAAGCGTGCCTTGCTCATCAGCTTCCATCAGGCGACTATAGCCCACCATGTCAGCGGCCAGAACCGTGGCTAGTCGGCGATCCATCGCGCACCTCCCTGACCAAAGTCTAGGACCGAACACCCCATTTCCAAAACAGATTTTGTAAAAACACCCAAGGCGTGTATCGCGAAGACGCAAATGCCCTGATCAAGTGTATTCAGGCATCTTCAGAGCTTGGCAAACAACGCATCCAAACGGCGCATCTCATCCGCAATTCCGAACGGCGCATTTACAACGAACATCCCTGATCCGATCATGCGATGCCCTTCGCGCGCGGCAGGGAAGCGGACTTCGTGACACTCGACCTTTGGTAAGTCTTGCCCTTGCAGCGCCGCGACCATCGACTTGTGCCGCCCGTCCGCAAGGATTGGATACCATAAGGCAATAACGCCTACGTTCCATTTCCGATGCACTTTAGAGATAAAACCCGGCAGCCGGTCATACTCTGACTTCACCTCGTAGCTCGGATCAATCAACAGAACTCCTCGCCGTGGCGTTGGCGGCAGCAGCGAATGCGCCAACTCATATCCGTCCTGCTTGTAGGTTTTTGCTCCGAACCGCGACACGGCCAGCGACAAGGCGCCGAATTCTTGTGGATGCAATTCGGCCAAATGCATGCTGTCCTGATCGCGAAGCAAATTACCCGCAATCAGGGGTGAACCCGCATAGGCGTGCCGTCCGTGTGTCGCCTGAACCTGCGTCAGCGCACGAGACAGCGGATGATCCGCTGCGAACCAACCTTCGCGCTGCACCCGCTTTATCCCGGCCAAAGCCTCGCCTGTTCGCACTGCTTCATCCGCGTCCAAGTGATACAAACCACGACCTGAATGTGTTTCGAGATAGGTCAATGGTTTCTCTTTTTGGGTCAAATATTCCAGCACCCATGCCAACAAAGCGTGCTTTTGCACATCAGCCAGATTTCCAGCATGGTAAATATGTTGATATGAGAGCATGTTGCCTTCTAAAGTCCCTATCATTAAGGCGGAAAGGTGCTGATTGACGCGGAATCAGCCCTTTTACCGGGCGAGATGGCACCCTATAAGACATCCGTCCCGGAACCGTCGAGTCGCGGGCAGTGGAAATTTTGACGAACGGGATCATTGAAAACATGGGAATCTTTGGCAATCTGGGCGGCCTGTTCACAGCGGACATGGCGATTGACCTTGGGACGGCGAACACGCTGGTTTATGTCAAAGGACGCGGTGTTATCCTGTCAGAACCCTCGGTGGTGGCCTATCACGTCAAGGACGGCGTCAAAAAGGTTCTGGCCGTGGGCGAGGACGCCAAGCTGATGCTGGGCCGGACCCCCGGCTCGATCGAGGCGATCCGTCCGATGCGCGAAGGCGTGATTGCCGATTTCGACACTGCTGAGGAAATGATCAAGCACTTTATCCGCAAGGTGCATAAACGCTCGACCTTCTCGAAACCCAAAATCATCGTCTGCGTACCCCATGGCGCGACTCCGGTTGAAAAGCGAGCGATCCGCCAGTCGGTTCTGTCGGCAGGTGCGCGCCGCGCGGGCCTGATTGCCGAACCGATTGCAGCCGCCATTGGTGCTGGCATGCCGATCACTGATCCGACCGGCAACATGGTTGTCGATATCGGCGGCGGCACCACCGAGGTGGCCGTTCTGTCGCTGGGCGACATCGTCTATGCGCGCTCGGTCCGCGTGGGCGGAGACCGTATGGACGAGGCGATCATCTCTTACCTGCGGCGTCAGCAAAACCTGCTGGTGGGCGAATCTACTGCAGAACGTATCAAAACCACCATCGGCACCGCCCGGATGCCAGACGATGGTCGGGGCCAGTCAATGCATATCCGGGGCCGCGACCTGCTGAACGGCGTGCCCAAAGAAATCGAGATCAGCCAAGCCCAAGTGGCCGAGGCCCTTTCAGAACCTGTCCAGCAGATTTGCGAAGCGGTGATGACTGCATTGGAAACCACACCGCCCGATCTGGCAGCCGACATCGTGGACCGGGGCGTGATGCTGACCGGCGGCGGCGCGCTGCTGGGCGATCTGGACCTTGCCCTGCGCGAACAGACCGGTCTGGCTGTGTCGATTGCCGATGAAAGCCTGAATTGTGTGGCTTTGGGCACCGGCAAAGCGCTGGAATACGAAAAACAACTGCGCCACGCGATTGACTACGAAAGCTAAGGCGCGCACCTTTTCGGGGTAAGAATTCGGGCAAGAGCAGCACGGGAAGGTAACCTGTGGCAAACGACCGATCACAGCGCGATGAATACACGGCACCTCTGCGCCGCTTGTTGCTGGGGATTGTTGTGCTTTGCCTGTTGGGCATCTTTCTCGTCTGGCGCATCGACAGCCCTCGGGTTGAACGGTTCCGCGCGCAAGTGGTCAACAAGGTTGTGCCCTCGATGGAATGGGCGATGGTGCCAGTCACTGGAATCGTCAATCTGGCCCGTGACTTCCAAAGCTATCAGCGGCTGAGCGAACAGAACCAGGAACTGCGCAGCGAGTTGCGCCTGATGCGCGCCTGGAAAGAGGCCGCCCTGCAGTTGGAACAGGAAAACGCGCGTCTTCTGGACCTCAACAACGTACGGCTTGACCCGCGCCTGACCTATATCACCGGTGTCGTTATGGCCGACAGTGGCTCGCCCTTTCGGCAATCGGTTTTGCTGAATGTTGGTGAACGCGACGGCATAATGGATGGCTGGGCAACGATGGACGGTATTGGCGTGGTGGGGCGCATCTCGGGCGTTGGCCCCGACACGGCCCGGGTCATCCTGCTGACCGATGCCTCAAGCGCTATTCCCGCGACGATTCAGCCTTCGGGCCAGACTGCACTGATCGCGGGCGATAACACATCCGCACCCGCCGTCGAGTTTCTGGAAAATCGCGAACTTGTACGACCGGGCGACCGTGTTGTCACGTCAGGTGATGGCGGAGTGTTTCCCGGCGGCCTGCTGATCGGCCAGATCACGGCCGATCCGGGCGGGCGTCTGCGCGTACGCTTGTCTGCGGATTTCGAACGGCTGGAATTCTTGCGTGTTCTTAGGTTCCACTCGGCTCCTGCCATCGAAGACTCGGGGGATATCGTCGGACCACGACGTCCCGAAGCCGCCCTGACACCAGCAGAGGTCGGAGATGGATAGGAATGCGTCTCAGCTTTGGACCAAGCGTGCATTGTATCTGTTTCTGGCAATGCTGATCTTGTTCATGCATCTTCTTCCGCTGGATACAAAACCGGACCGCTGGCCCTTTCCCGATCTGTTGATCGCGTTGACGTTCGCGTGGGTCATGCGCCGGCCCGAATTTGTGCCGATTCCGCTGATAGCGGTTGTGATGCTGACCGCCGACCTGTTGCTTCAGCGTCCACCGGGCCTGTTGGCGGCATTGGTGGTCATTGGCGCGGCCTATCTGCGAACAGCATCGCTGGGCATGAGGGATGCCGGGTTTCCAAGTGAGTGGATGACATCAGCGGTCGTGATCACGGCAGTTTTTGTGCTCAACCGCGTTATTCTTGCTATTGTGTCCGTGCAACAGGCGGCATTGGGGCCAGTCGTGATTCAAGTGGTTCTAACAATAGCTATTTACCCCTTGATCGTTCTGCTGACACAGAGCGCATTCGGCGTTCAACGCATATCCGCCGCCGAAACCGGCACGATGGGGGCACGCTGATGAAGCAACAGAAGCCCAAGTCACAAGGATTGGCCTATAAACGCTTACCCCGTCGGGCCTTGATTCTTGGCGGGTTGCAAGCTGCCTTTATCGGGGGTTTGGCCGCCCGCATGCGTTATATGCAGGTCGATCAGGCCGATGAATACCGCCTGCTGGCCGAAGAAAACCGCATCAACATTCGCCTGATCCCTCCGACGCGCGGACGTATATATGACCGAAACGGTCAGGTCATCGGGCAAAACTCACCTTCCTACCGTATCGTGATGGTCCGCGAGGACGCAGGCGATGTGGACGAAGTACTGACGCGGCTGTCGTCCCTGATTCCGCTGACCGAAGACGAAATGGAACGCGCCAAGACCGAGATGCGCCGTTCAGCCCCGTTTCTTCCGGTCACGTTGGCTGATCAGGTCACGTGGGAGGATATCTCGAAAGTCGCTGTCAATGCGCCCGCCCTGCCGGGGGTGACACCCGAAGTCGGCATGACGCGGCAATATCCGCGCTACGAGGATTTTGCCCACGTGGTCGGATATGTCGGCCCAGTCAGTGATTATGACCTAAGCCAGATCGACGATCCCGAGCCGGTTTTGCGCATCCCCCGCTTTCAAATCGGCAAGGTTGGACTTGAGGCCAAGCAGGAAAGCACCCTGCGCGGCAAGGCCGGGGCCAAGCGGGTCGAAGTCAACGCCACCGGTCGCGTCATGCGCGAATTGGACCGGCAAGAAGGCGAGGCCGGCGCCGATCTGCAACTTTCCGTCGATGCCGATCTGCAACAATACGCGCAAGCCCGTTTGGCGGGTGAAAGCGCCGCGGCGGTGGTGATCGACTGTGAGACCGGCGATATCCGTGCGATCAGCTCTGCCCCCAGTTTTGACCCGAACCTATTTGTGCGCGGTATCTCGGTTGGGGATTACCGAACCCTCACACAAGACAATTACCGCCCGCTTGCGAATAAGACAGTCCAAGGCACGTACCCTCCGGGATCAACCTTCAAGATGATCACCGCCATGGCCGCGCTTGAGGCCGGAGTGATCGGCCCCGGCAATACCGTTTATTGCCCCGGCCATCTAAAGGTGGGCAGCCGCCGCTTCCACTGCTGGAAGCGCGGCGGGCATGGGACAGTCGATCTGAACCTTTCGCTCAAGCGCAGCTGTGATGTCTATTACTACGATGTGGCACTGCGGACCGGTATCGACAAGATTTCCGACATGGCGCGTGTTTTCGGGCTGGGTGTCAAACATGACATTCCGATGTCGGCAGTTGCAGCCGGGCTGGCCCCGAACCAGGCATGGAAAGAGCGGGTACACGGTGAAAGCTGGCTTGTAGGCGACACAGCAAATGCGTCGATTGGTCAGGGTTTCATGCTGGCCTCACCTCTGCAGCTTGCGGTCATGACTGCACGGATCGCCACCGGACGTGAAGTGAAGCCAAGACTTGTTCGTTCGATCAATGGGGTCGAAGAACCCTCGGGCCTGGGTGAACCTTTGGCGGTGAACCCGAACAATCTTGAACAGGTGCGCAAGGCCATGTTCTCGGTCTCGAATGACCGGGGTGGTACCGCCTATCGCAGCCGCATCATTGCTGACGATCTGCGCATGGCTGGCAAGACCGGCACCAGTCAGGTGCGCAACATCACCAAGGCCGAACGTGCCGCAGGCGTGATCCGAAATGAAGACCTGCCATGGGAACGCCGCGACCACGCGCTGTTCGTCAGCTTTGCCCCCTATGACAAACCGAAATACGCAATCGCTGTTGTTGTAGAACACGGCGGAGGCGGCTCTAAGGCCGCCGCACCCGTCGCGCGGGATATTATGCTACAGGCGCTTTACAACGGCACGCCCCCACTCGAAGCCTATCCTGTCGCAGACCGGGAACGCATAAAGGAACAACAGAAACAGCTTGAAGGCGACCGCCGCCCCAAAGCGCGTCCAACCACAAAGGACCGCGCATGAGCTATCTTGAATACGCCGTCAAATCCACGCCATCGGGGTTCCGCAAGTTCCTGTACATGAACTGGCCCCTGACGCTTTTGCTGATCAGCACAGCCAGCGCCGGGTTCCTGATGCTGTTTTCCGTGGCCGGAGGATCCTGGACCCCGTGGGCCGAGCCCCAGATGGAGCGTTTTGGTCTGGGCCTCACAGTAATGTTCATCATCGCGCTGGTTCCGATTTGGTTCTGGCGAAACATGTCTGTTTTGGCCTATCTGGGCTCGATCGGGCTGCTGATCATGGTTGAGCTTTTCGGAACAATCGGTATGGGCGCACAGCGCTGGATTGATCTGGGCTTCATGCGGCTGCAACCCTCCGAGGTGATGAAAGTGGCTTTGGTGATGGTACTGGCCGCTTACTACGACTGGCTCCCCTCGCACAAAACCTCACGCCCTATATGGGTTCTGATCCCGGTTGCGCTGATCCTGATCCCGACGGCGCTGGTCCTGAAGCAACCCGATCTGGGCACGTCGATCCTGCTGCTTGCGGCGGGCGGAGGACTGATGTTCCTGGCCGGTGTCCACTGGGCCTATTTTGCCGCCGTCATCGCGGCGGTGGTCGGCCTGATCGCCACTGTGTTCAACAGCCGCGGGACCGAGTGGCAATTGCTTAAAGACTACCAGTTCCGTCGCATTGATACGTTTCTGGACCCGTCGACCGATCCCCTGGGCGCAGGGTATCACATCACCCAGTCCAAGATCGCGCTGGGATCAGGGGGGTGGAATGGGCGCGGCTTCATGCAAGGCACGCAATCGCGCCTGAACTTCCTGCCGGAAAAACACACCGATTTCATCTTTACCACCTTGGCCGAAGAGTTCGGCTTTGTCGGCGGCATCACCCTGCTGACGCTATACGGGCTGATCCTTGTGTTCTGCCTGGTCACGGCACTGTCGACCAAGGACAGGTTCT
This sequence comes from Ruegeria sp. HU-ET01832, assembly GCF_040371315.1. Lineage (NCBI taxonomy): Bacteria > Pseudomonadati > Pseudomonadota > Alphaproteobacteria > Rhodobacterales > Roseobacteraceae > Ruegeria > Ruegeria sp. HU-ET01832. The sequence goes on along the minus strand of NZ_BAABWL010000002.1, from coordinate 540,775 downwards.
CGTCGCTGGTGACGCTGGGCATCGCGTTGAACTTCTTCCTGTTCTTCGCGGTCAACATGTCGATGGTGATGGGGCTGGCCCCGGTGGTGGGCGTACCCCTGCCGATGGTCAGCTACGGTGGCTCGGCGATGCTTGTTCTGATGGCGGCCTTCGGTATTGTGCAAAGCGCCCATATCCACCGTCCCCGCTGATTTGAAAGGCCCCCGATGCCCGTAAACGTTCTGTTTTCCGCGCGCCCTGAATTGTGGCCCGTGTATGAACCACTGCTGACCAAAGGGTTGGAACAAGCAGGCGTGGATGCCCATCTTGCCACCGACCTGCCGGCCGATCAGGTCGACTATGTGGTCTATGCCCCGAATGGAGGGCTGCTGGATTTCACCCCCTATACGCACCTCAAGGCCGTGCTTAGCCTCTGGGCCGGGGTCGAGAAGATCGCGGGCAACGCCTCTCTGACCGTCCCGCTGGCGCGGATGGTCGATCACGGGCTGACGCAAGGCATGACCGAATGGGTTGTCGGCCATGTGCTGCGTTATCATCTGGGGATAGACCGCCATATCACCCTGCAAGACGGCACATGGACACCCGAGGCCCCACCGCTGGCCCCTGAACGCACCGTCTGTATTCTGGGCCTTGGCATGTTGGGCGAGGCATCCGCGCGGGCACTGGCGGCGTTGGGTTTCAACGTCACGGGCTGGAGCCGCTCGCCCAAGGACATCCCCGGCGTCACCTGCCTGCACGGCGATGAAGGGCTGCACGACGCGCTGGCCAGCACCGAAATCGCCGTTCTGCTGCTGCCCGACACCCCTGCGACCGAGAACCTGTTGAACGCGGAAACCCTCGCCCTACTGCCCAAGGGCGCATGTCTGATCAATCCGGGCCGAGGCCCTCTGATCGACGACGACGCCCTGCTGGATGCGCTGAACGCTGGGCATATAGGCCACGCCACGCTGGACGTCTTCCGGGTTGAACCCTTGCCAATCGACCACCCCTATTGGGCGCATCCGAATGTGACGGTCACGCCGCATATCGCCTCGGAAACGCGGCCAGTGACAGCCGCGCAGGTGATCGTTGAGAACATTCGACGTGGCGAGGCGGGCGAACCCTACCTGCACCTCGTCGACCGCGCTTTAGGCTACTAGCCCGCGTCCTTTCAGCAACGCCTCGACCCCCGGCAACCGGCCCCGGAAGGCCAGATACAGGTCTTCGGCCTCGCGCGAGCCTCCGGTGGACAGGATGTTTTCCTCCAGCGCCTTGGCGCGGTCGGGGTCGAATGCGCCTCCAGCCTCTTCAAAGGCAGCGAAGGCGTCGGCGTCCATGACCTCGGACCACATATAGCTGTAATAGCCAGAGCTATAGCCGTCGCCCGCAAACACATGCGCGAAATGCGGGGTGGCGTGGCGCATTCCGATGGCCGGGGGCATTCCCAGACCCTCCAGCACCTTTGCCTGTTTCTCCATCGGATCGGCGGGGGCCGCACCGTCGTGGAATTCCAGATCGACCAGCGCCGAGGCGACATATTCGACCGTCTGAAACCCCTGATCGAAATTGGCGGCCTTCAGCACCTTGTCCAGCATGTCCTGCGGCATCGGTGCGCCGGTTTCGGCATGGGTGGCGAACTCGGCCAGAACTTCGGGCACTTCCAGCCAGTGTTCGTACAATTGGCTGGGCAGTTCGACGAAATCGCGCGCCACTGATGTGCCGGAGATGCTTTCATAAGTCACATCTGACAGCATCTGATGCAGCGCATGGCCGAATTCATGAAACAGTGTCCGCGCATCATCATATGACAGCAGCGCCGGATCGCCCTTGGCGAAGTTGCAGACATTGATCACGACCGGAGCTTGCACCTTAGGAAACTTGGCCTGCGACCGCATCGCGCTGCACCACGCGCCGGATCGTTTGGACCCGCGCGCGAAGTAATCCCCGATGAATACCGCTATATGCTGACCATTGCGCGTGACCTCCCACGCACGGCAATCGGGGTGGTAAAGGGGCACATCCAGCGGCGCGAACTCCAACCCGAACAGACGGTTGGCACAGGCAAAGGCGGCCTCGATCATCCGGTCCAGCTGCAGGTAGGGTTTCAGCGCCGGCTCATCCAGATCATGCTCGGCCTTGCGGCGTTTCTCGGCGTAGTAGCGCCAATCCCACGCGGCCAGTGGGCCATTGACCCCATCCGCCTGCATCATCTGCGTCAGGGTCTCGGCATCCGCATCCGCGCGGGCCTTGGCGGGCTCCCACACTTGCATCAGCAGGTCGCGCACCTTGTCTGGTGTGCGGGCCATCTCGGTTTCCAGCTTGTAGGCCGCGAAATTGTCATAACCCAGCAGCTTGGCGCGTTCTTCGCGTAGGGAAAGGATTTCAGCGGCGATCTCGCGGTTGTCCGTTTCACCCCCTTTGGCGCCACGCGCGGCCCAGGCCTTATACGCCACCTCGCGCAGATCGCGACGGGGCGAGAATTGCAAGAACGGCACGATGATCGACCGCGACAAGGTCACAACCGGGCCGTCCGCACCCTTTTCCTGACCTGCAGCGCGGGCCGCATCCACGACGAAATCGGGCAGACCATCCAGATCATCCTCGGACAGGGGCATGAACCACGCGCGCTCATCCGCCAGCAGGTTCTGGGTGAAAGATGTACCCAGCGAGGCCAGCCGCGCCTTGATTGCCTGCATCCGCTCGTCCGCATCGCCGGTCAGCGCTGCGCCCGCGCGCACAAAGCCCCGATGGGTCAGCATCAGAACCCGCGCCTGTTCATCGGTCAGGTTCAAATCATCCTTTCGGGCCCACAGGTCGGCCACCCGCTGAAACAGCGCCTTATTCGACGAAATGCCCGAGAAATGCGCCGCCAGCTTGGGCGAGAAATCACGCTGCAGCTCTTCACGCGCCGGGTTGCTGTCGGCCCCGGCCACGGTGAAAAAGACGGACAGGACCTTGTCCAATTGCTCACCCGCAGCCTCAAGCGCCTCGACCGTGTTGGCAAAGCTCGGCGCGTCGGGATCGCCTGCAATCGCGTCGATCTGCGCGTTGTGAGCCTGTAGGGCGGCGTCCAATGCGGGGGCGAAATCGGTGTCGGCAATCGTGTCGAAGGGCGCGATTTCAAACGGTGTGGTCCAGTCGGACAGGATCGGGTTGGTCATGAAACTCTCCTTTGAGCACAACCTAGGAACACGAAGTGGAATGATCCAGTGCGCGCGCTCACTTACCGCAAATCGGGCAATCGGCGCGGCGTGACAGTGTGATCTTGCGGCTTTCACCATAAAGCGCGTCATAGATCAGCATTTCACCGAGCAGGGCCTGCCCCGCCCCGGTGATCACCTTGATCGCCTCAACCGCCATCATCGAGCCCACAACGCCGGGCAGAGGGCCGATCACGCCTGCCTCAGCGCAGGAAGGAGCCAGCCCGGAGGCCGGAGCCTCGGGGAAGATACACTGATAGCAGGGGGCGTTATGAGCGGGGTCAAAGACGCTCAGTTGCCCTTCCCATTGCGACAGCGCACCCGAGATCAGCGGCTTGCCCAGCGCAACCGCCGTGCGGTTGGTCAGATAGCGAGTGTCGAAATTGTCAGTCCCATCGAGGATCAGATCGAAATCGGCAAACAAATCCTGCGCGATCTCTTCGGTCAAACGACGGTGATAGGGCAGAACGATCACATTAGGATTTTGCGCCTGCATGGCCTGCTGCGCCGAGAACACCTTGGGCATCCCGATATCCGCGTCGCGGTGGATCACCTGACGTTGCAGGTTCGCGTTCTCGACCTCGTCATCGTCGATCACACCAATGGTTCCAACCCCGGCTGCGGCCAGATATTGCAGGGCGGGCGCGCCCAGACCACCAGCGCCAATGACCAGCACACGGGCCTGTTTCATCTTTTTCTGACCCGGCCCGCCCAATTCCCGCAGTACGATATGGCGGGCATAACGTTCCAGTTCGGTCTCAGAGAATTGGTCGGATGGCATGGCGGGCTCCTTCGTGGCGGGCGTTGCACGGTTTCGCAACGCTTTCAGCACCCTTCCATAAACCAGAACCAGAACCGCGAAACCACCCAAGATCAGCCACATCGCTGCAGAGCCGCCAGTCGCCTGACGCAAGGGGTGCCCGTCCGGCAGAACCAGCTGCGCCGTGATCACGCCCAACAGCAAAACGCCGACGGATGTCATCCGCGCGGTGCGCGACACGCCAGCCAGATAGCCAACGCCCCACAGCCCGGCAGCCAGAATGAAAACCAACAGCATCAGCCGCGCCCGGTCGAGCCGAACCCACCCGCGCCGCGTTCGGTGTCGCTGAGCGTATCGGCGGTTTCGAACGTGGCCTGAACGACCGGAGCAACGACAAGCTGCGCAATGCGTTCGCCGTGGATGATCTCGAACACCTCCTGCCCGGCATTCAGCACGATCACACCCAGCGGGCCGCGATAATCGCTGTCGATCGTACCCGGCGTGTTGGGTAGCGTGATCCCATGTTTCAACGCCAGCCCGGACCTTGGACGCACCTGCACCTCATAGCCATTCGGGATTTCGATCCGCAGGCCGGTGGGAACCAAGGCGCGCTGGCCAGGCTCCAACGTCATCGACGCACCACCCGGCAGGTTGGCCCGCACATCCGCCCCCGCCGCGCCGGTGGTTTCGTAGGACGGCAACGGTACTGAGGGGTCAGAGCCGTCCTCGCGGATAACGCGAATTGCAACCATCTTGTTTCCTTTCCCTCACGCGCTCAGCGCGTCGGCGATCTTGCGCGCCAACCGCTCGGCCACAGCGTCCTTGCTCATACGTGGCCATTCTTCGGCCCCTGCGTCCGAAATCAGCGTAACCGCATTCTCGGACCCGCCCATGATGCCGGTGGCGGGACTGACATCATTGGCCACAATCCAGTCACACCCCTTACGCGCGCGCTTCGCGGTCGCGTGTTCGATCACGTTATCGGTCTCGGCGGCGAAGCCCACGACCAACGCGGGGCGATCCGTTTCCAGATGCGAGACGCGTTTCAGAATGTCTGGGTTTTCCGCAAATTCCAGCGCGGGCAGGCCGTCACGGGTTTTCTTCAGCTTCCGGTCCGAGGCGCTGGCCACCCGCCAATCCGCCACAGCCGCCGCAAACACGCCCGCATCCACGGGCAAGGCGGCGTCCACCGCATCCGACATCTGTTGCGCGGTCTCGACAGCAACCACTTGCACGTCTTGGGGCGGAGCCACATCCGCCGGGCCGGTGACAAACACCACCTCGGCCCCCAGCGCAGCGAGCGACCGCGCCACCGCCGTTCCCTGCGCGCCCGAGGACCGGTTGGCGATATAGCGCACCGGATCGATGGGTTCATGGGTGGGGCCCGAAGTGACCAGAATACGCTTGCCCTGCAAGGGGCCGCCGCCCAGCTGCGCCTCGACCGCCGCGACGATCTCCAGCGGTTCGGACATGCGGCCGGGGCCGTATTCGCCACAGGCCATATCGCCCTCGTTCGGGCCGACAAAGCGAACGCCATCCGCCTGCAACTGCGCCAGATTGCGCTGCGTCGCCGGATGATCCCACATCCGCACATTCATCGCAGGGGCACACAGAACTGGCGTGTCGGTCGCCATCAGCAGGGTCGAGGCCATGTCGTTGGCCAGCCCGCTGGACATCTTGCCAATCAGATCGGCAGTGGCCGGGGCAACCACTACAAGATTGGCAGAGCGGGACAGTTGGATATGACCCATCTCGGCCTCATCGGTCAGATCGAAGAGATCGCGATAGACCTTCTCTCCGGCCAAGGCAGACACAGACAAAGGGGTCACGAATTCCTCAGCCGCGCGGGTCAGAACCGGGGTCACAGCCGCGCCGCGTTCACGCAGGCGTCGGATCAGATCCAGTGATTTATAGGCTGCGATGCCTCCGCCGATGATCAGCAGAATTCGTTTCGATGCCAGCATGTTCAGCCCTTCCCGTCCCGGTCGGCCCTGACATTAGGCAAGCAGGCCAGACAGTTCCAGCGGTTAATTCTGCGTCTGGAATGCCAGACAGGGGTCTTCGCGTTCGACCGAAGGGCTGTCGATCACCGCGTCAAACTCGCCTGAGATCGCGCCATCCTCCGACTGCCCCAACACAAAGACTTTCAAACCAGGGCGCAGCCGGGACGTGAAAGTTGGAATCCCGCGATCCTTGCGGGCATGCCCATTTCCGGTGATCACAGCAATCGGCCCGCCTGTTTCGTCATCGGCACGCAAGATCGAACGCGTCAGAACCGCGTCGCGCAAACGTTGGATTGCAACCATCTGAGGCAGCGCCTCTTGCGGGAGCGCATCGCAATGCGCCGCCAGTTGATCGGCCTCGCGTGCAGCCTGATCCGTAGCCGAAAGAGGCACTGTCAGCCCATAGCGCGCCGCATCCGCGCCCAGCGCCGTGGCAGCACCCCGTTCCATTGCAGCGCGCGCCGCCGCACGGGGAACCATCGCCCCATAGACCGGCGCATCAGTAGCCTGAAAGACCGGGTAATACATGCTGAGGGAAGGCCACCCCATCTCGGCCCATTTCAGAATACGGTCCAATTCCTCGGGGTTGGTCGCAGCTTTCTGAGCCAGCCGTTGCGCGCCCTCTTCGGTGACCATTTCCCAGACCACGGCCGAGGGGTTGACGATCTCTAATGCTTCTTTCTGGACGATGTGATGCTGCGGGTTGTCGTGGATTTCACCCAGGATCACCACGTCAGCCGCACGCATCGCATCGGCGACGTCATCCGGAATCAAACCTTCAGCCCGGCCTATACCGGCTACAACCACAAACGCGCACAGCAGAATCGCAAACTGTCTCATGCGATGAAGTGTTGCACCTCGCGCGATTGCGCTTCAAGGTTCTTGCGCATTTTTACGAATGCCGCCGCTTCAAGCTGACGCACCCGTTCTTTTGAAAGACCCAATTCCTGCCCCAGGCTTTCCAAGGTACGCGAAGGCTCACGTAGTTTCCGTTCGCGGACGATAAACCGCTCGCGCTCGTTGAGCGATTGCATCGCGGCGACCAGCCAATGGCGCAGCTGTTCCATATCATGGCTGTTTTCGACCATTTCGGCAGCCTGTTCGCGCTCATCTTCCAGCGCGTCAATCCACTCGCGACCATCCTCATCCGCAGATTGCACCGCATTCAGCGAGAAATCCGATCCCGAAAGGCGGCCTTCCATCATTTCGACGTCACGCAAAGGCACACCGATTTCTGCGGCGATCATTTGATGCAACTGATGGCGGTCCAAATCCATTCCATCCGACGCGGCCTCACGCTCCAGCCGGGCCTGCACACGACGCATATTGAAAAACAGAGATTTCTGGGATGAGGTCGAGCCGGTGCGCACCATCGACCAGTTGCGCATCACGTAATCCTGAATGCTGGCCTTGATCCACCAGACTGCATAGGTCGAAAACCGCACGCCCCGGTCAGGATCGAACTTGTCGGCAGCTTTCATCAGGCCCAGACCGGCCTCCTGGATCAGATCGTTCATCGGCGCGCCGTAGCGTTTGAATTTGGCCGCCATGGAAATCGCCAGCCGCATATAGGCGGTAATCAAGCGATGCAGGGCTTGCTCGTCGCGATGATCTCGCCACGCATACGCCAGTTTCAGCTCGGTTTCTGCATCCAGCAGTTCCGCTTTCATCGCCTGTCGCGACATCGAAAAATCGTTTGTATTATCCAGAGCCATGGAAGCCTCCCATTTTCGCAGGCCTAGCCAGCCTTGCCTTGTCGACTTGTGGTCGATACGCAGGACAAAACCGGGTGGATCACATGGAAGGTAACACCAGTGGGTTCGGATTTGACCTTTGTTATAGGCGGAGCAGCCTCGGGAAAGTCGGCATTTGCCGAACAACTCACTGTTTCAACAGGGAAAAGCCGCATCTACCTCGCGACTTCACAAGTGCTTGATGATGAAATGCACAAAAAGGTGAAGTCGCACGTGAAGCAACGAGGGGAGGGTTGGACGACGATCGAGGCTCCGTTCGACCTGCGCCCTGCTCTGGCCGCTCTGACGCAGGATCAGGTCTGTCTGATTGACTGTGCGACGATGTGGCTGACCAATCATATGTTGGCGGAAAACGATCTGGAACAAGAACAAGCCCTGCTTTTGGATGCGCTGAATACCTGCAAAGCCCAGATTGTAGTCGTATCGAACGAAGTCGGCCAAGGCATTGTCCCCGACAACGCCCTGTCCCGCCGCTTTCGCGAGGCACAGGGACGGCTGAACATCGCATTGGCCGCGCAGGCCGATCTGGCGGTGCAAGTCACAGCCGGGCTGCCTCTGGTACTGAAAGGACAGCTGCCGTGACTCGCCTGCATCTTGTCCGCCACGGCCCGACCCATGCCAAAACCATGGTCGGCTGGTCCGACCTGCCCGCTGATCTCAGCGACACAGTGGCGATCCAGCGCTTGCATGACCATCTGCCGTCTGATGCGGTTGTTATCTCATCAGACCTGTCCCGCGCCGCGGATACGGCCTCGGCCATTCAGGGAACACGCACCCGCCTGCCCCATCACCCCGACCTGCGCGAGATCAATTTCGGCACGTGGGAGCTGCGCGGCTTCCGCGAGATTGAGGCCGAAGACCCGGAACTGGCCTTCGCCTATTGGGACAATCCCGGCGACGTGCGGCCCCCAAGCGGCGAAAGCTGGAACGAGGTGCGTACGCGGGTAGATGCCGTGATCGACCGGCTGATTGCCGATCATAGCGGGCGCGATCTGGTCATCGTGGTGCATTTCGGCGTGATCCTGACACAGGTACAGCGCGCGCTGGACGTGACGGCACAAGAGGCGTTCAGCCACAAGATCGACAACCTCTCGGTCACGGAACTGACCCATCACGGGGATCGCTGGTCGGTCGGGCGGATCAATCACCTCGCGTGATGCACCAGCGCACAAATCTCTGATTTACCGCCGTGCCGGGCCACGCCATCCTGCGTGCATGACCTATGATCTGTTTATCGGAGACCGCCTGTTTTCCAGCTGGTCCATGCGCGGCTGGCTGATGCTGGAAAAGTTCGGCCTGCCTTACAAAACCCAAATGATCGGCCTCTATTCCGGCACCATGGCCGAGGATGTGAAGCCACTCGCCCCCGCCCGTCTGGTGCCCGCCTTGCGCATGCCCGACGGGACGGTGGTAGGCGAAAGCCTCGCCATGGCCGAAACTCTGGCCGAACGACATCCCGACACCGGGCTGTGGCCTGCAGATCCAGCCGCCCGCGCCACCGCGCGCTGGTTATGCGCCGAGATGGTGGCCGGGTTCACCGCCTTGCGCGGCGAATGCCCGATGCAGTTGCACCATTGCTGGACCGGGTTTGAACCCTCAGCAGATACCCTGCGCGACCTTGACCGGATCGAGACCCTATGGGCCCATTCTCGCAGCGTGTCCGGGGCCACCTCCGGTCCGCTGTTTGGCGACTATTCCCTGGCGGATGTCTTCTATACGCCGGTGGCCGCGCGGATTATCGGCTATGGTCTGCCAGTCTCGGACGCAAACCGGGTCTATTGCCTTGACCTACTGTCAGGCCTGTCCGTCCGCCAATGGCGCGCGATGGGATTGACTGTGTCCTATGACCCTTTCCCCTACGCACTGGGATTGGCAACACAACCCTGGCCAGTCGGCTCGCCCGTAGCCCGCGTTGTGGACGCAGGCCCCTCGGTCAACACCACATGCCCCTATTCCGGCGACCCTGTGACAGATTTCCTTGAACTGGACGGCCGCATCTGGGGCTTCTGCAACCCGTTCTGCCGTGACAAAACCGCCGCAGACCCGGGCGCTTGGCCGAAATTCTCTGCCATGGTCGCAGGCGTTAACGATTCCTAAACCGCCTGCGTGCCAGCAACGACCTGTTAACCAAAAAGGTCGTTCATGGTCGCCCGCTCTCATACCGTCGCTTTCCAAGGGGTTGAGGCCCGCCCGGTCGAGGTGCAATGCGCCGTCGCGCCGGGCCTGCCCGCTTTTTCCATCGTCGGCCTGCCCGACAAAGCCGTGTCCGAGACCCGAGACCGCGTGCGCAGCGCGCTCAGTTCCATGGCCATCGCTCTGCCGTCGAAACGCATCACCATCAACCTCTCGCCTGCCGACCTGCCGAAAGAGGGCAGCCATTTCGACCTGCCCATCGCCGTCGCGCTGCTATCCGCACTGGAAATAATCCCTCCCGACGCCGCCGAAGGCGCGGTTTCGCTGGGTGAGCTGTCACTGGACGGATCGCTTGTACCCGTGGTCGGCGCTCTGCCCGCTGCCATGACCGCCGCCGCCGAAGATCGCGCGCTGCTGTGCCCCAAAGCCTCCAGCGCCGAGGCGGCTTGGGTCGATGCTACACAGGTTATCGGGGCCACATCACTGGGCGATGTGGTGCGGCATTTCTCAGGTCAGGCCCCTTTATCCGCCGCCCAACCCGGCGAGGTCAGCCTTGCGCCCAGCGCGCGCGACCTGCGCGATGTGAAAGGGCAAGAACGGGCCAAACGCGCGTTGGAAATTGCCGCCGCCGGGCGACACCACCTGATCATGATCGGCACGCCGGGGTCGGGCAAATCCATGCTGGCCGCGCGTCTGCCGGGAATTCTGCCGCCTTTGGCCCCATCCGAGGCGCTGGAAACCTCTATGATCCAGTCGCTCTGCGGATTGCTGGACGAAGGCGGGATCAGCCGCTCCCGCCCATTCCGAGAACCGCATCACACCGCCTCGATGGCAGCGATTGTCGGCGGTGGTCGAAGCGCGAAACCCGGTGAGATTTCCTTGGCTCATAACGGAGTTCTGTTCATGGACGAATTCCCCGAATTTCCGCGCACCGTTTTGGAAACCCTGCGCCAACCGATTGAAACGGGCGAGGTCATGGTGGCCCGCGCCAATGCCCATGTGAAATACCCTTGTCGCTTCATGCTGGTGGCCGCCGCCAACCCCTGCAAATGCGGCTATCTGACGGACCCCGCCCGCGCCTGTTCCCGTGCGCCGGTCTGTGGCGAGGACTATCTGGGTCGCATTTCTGGTCCGCTGATGGATCGGTTCGACTTGCGGATCGAGGTGCCTCCGGTCGGGTTCACCGATCTGGACCTGCCGCCCTCGGGGGACAGTTCTGCCACGGTTGCCGCACGGGTCGAAGCCGCCCGTACTGTGCAGGCGCAGCGGTTTGAGGGCATGGAGCCCCGCCAGAACGCGGATATGGAGGGTAAGTTGTTGGAGGAAATCGCCGCCCCCGACGCCGAAGGCAAAGAGCTGTTGCTGAAAGCCGCCGAACGGTTCGGCCTGTCGGCGCGCGCCTATCACCGCATCCTGCGGGTCGCGCGCACCGTTGCTGATCTTGAAGGCGCGCCAGATATCCGCCGACCTCACGTGGCCGAGGCGCTGAGCTTTCGCATCAGCGCCCGGGCGGCGTCTTAGATTTTGGCCTCAATCGCCTGCCAGATTTTTTCCGCGACGTTCACACCGTCGAACCGCTCCAACTCCTGAATGCCGGTAGGCGAGGTCACGTTGATCTCAGTCAGATAGTCTCCGATCACGTCGATACCGACGAAGATCTGGCCTTTTTCCTTCAGCAACGGACCGATGGCGGCGCAAATCTCCAAATCCCGGTCGGACAGGCCGATCTTTTCCGGGCGACCGCCCACATGCATATTCGACCGCGTCTCGCCCTTGGCAGGCACACGGTTGATTGCGCCGACTGCCTCACCATCAACCAGAATCACCCGTTTGTCGCCATTGCTGACGTCGGGCAGGAACTTCTGAACAATCAGCGGCTCGCGCGAGAAACCCGTGAACAACTCGTGCAGCGAAGTCAGGTTGCGGTCATTGGCATCCAGCCGGAACACGCCCGCACCGCCGTTGCCATAAAGCGGCTTGAGAATGATATCGCCATGCTTTTCCTTGAACGCTTTGATCGTCTGTAAATCACGCGCGATGGTCGTCGGCGGCGTAAGATCGGGGAAATCCAGAACCAGCAGTTTTTCGGGGTAATTGCGCACCCAGAACGGATCATTGACCACCAGCGCCTTGCCCTTCAGACGGTCCAGCAAATGCGTTGACGTGATATAATGCATATCGAACGGAGGATCCTGACGCAGCCAGATCACATCGAAATCAGCCAGATCAACCTCACGCTCAGGCCCCAGTTTCGCCGGGTTTCCTGCCACACGCTGCACCGTCATGTCATGGCCGCGTGCTGTTATGCGCCCTTCCTGATACGCCAACTGATCCGGTCCGTAGAAAAACAGCGAATGCCCACGTGCCTGCGCCTCTTCGGCCAGTCGGAATGAGCTGTCTGCATTGATATCCACGGCCCCGATTGGGTCCATCTGAAAGGCGATTTTCATGGCGTGTCCCTCAGTTTCACGCCAGATAGATGGCCCAGCGAGCCCGAGGGTTCAATGGGGGTTAGGCTTGTCCAAAGGCGTTTTCAACGATTTTGACTGCGCCAGTGGCATCCACCAGCGCTGCGTCAAAGCGCACATTCGTCAGTTGTCCTGCGGGTTCATTTTCCAAAAACTGTGAAGCAGAGGCGCAGATCCGTTTCATCTGACGCTGGTTGATCCGTGCCGCAGCTCGGTCAAAACTGCTGCTTTTCTTAACTTCGATGAACACAAGGCAGTCACCATCCCGCGCGATCAGGTCAATCTCCCCTCCGGCCCCGCGCCAGCGGCGATGTGCGATGGAATAGCCGCGACGTTCATAGTCCGTAGCCACCTGCAATTCAGCGGATTGGCCTGCCTGATAAGAAACTGAACTTCGAACAGCGCGTGCGGACATGTCATCCCTTTCCCAGCTTCAGAGCCTTTTGATAGATCGGGCGACGGGGCAGTTTGAACATATCCGACACCAGATCTGCCGCATCCCGAACCGAATGAGTTTCCAAGGCTTCCTTCAAAGCCTGTTCTACGTCCAATTCGTTAACAGTTTCCGAATGCCCGCGATCCACAAGCAGGACAATTTCGCCTTTGACAGTCTGTCCGCTTAAATCAGCGGCCAACTCGGCCAGAGTTCCGCGTTTCACTTCCTCGAACTTCTTAGTCAGTTCCCGGCACAGTGCCGCTTGTCTTGTGTCACCCAACACTGCGGCCAAGTCCGACAGGCAGGCCGCAACGCGCTTGGGTGATTCGTAGAAGATCAGTGTGCCCGGCACATCGCGCAGCGCCTCGATCCTTGACTTTCGCGCGTTCGACGTGTTGGGCAAGAATCCAGCGAAATAGAAGGCATCCGTGGGCAGGCCAGCAAGCGTCAGCGCCATCAAAGCCGCCGAGGGACCTGGGGCGCAGGTGACGGTGTGCCCCGCTTCGGCCGCCTGACGGCCAAGGTCATAGCCCGGATCGGCAATCAAAGGCATCCCGGCTTCGGACGCGTAGGCCACCGAGTTGCCATCCGCCAGAGCTTGCAGAATTTTCTGTCGCGCGCCAGCGCCGCTGTGATCGTGATAAGCCAGAATACGACGGCCTTCCAGCGGAACACCATGTATCTCCATCAACCGGCGCAGGCTGCGGGTGTCTTCAGCCGCGATCAAATCTGCCGAGGCCAACACGTCCAGTGCCCTGAGCGTAATGTCGCGCGCCGCGCCGATCGGAGTGGCAACAAAATACAGGCCCGAGCCCAATCTGACTTTTTGGTGATTCAAAGCTGGACCCTCACAGCGTGACGTTTATTATCGCGACTTAATAAAATGGCGTCTTTCAAGTCGCCGGGACAGGGAGTTTTCATTCAGATGTTTACCGTTTGCAAGCCCGTTCGCAAACTGGCGAAAACCGCCGCCGTTTTGGCCACCGCCGCTTTTCTGACCGCCTGTGAGACATCAGGACTGGGCGGAGGGCCATCGATTAACACCTCTAAGCCGGTGCCTGTGGCGCTGCTGGTTCCGGCGGGATCGGCCAATTCGGGCGATGCGGCCTTGGCCCGAAGCCTTGAGAACGCAGCGCGTATGGCCATGGCAGATTTGCAAAATGTGCAGATCGACCTGCGGGTTTATGACACGCGCGGCAGCTCGAACACGGCGGCCGAGGTGGCCCAACGGGCCGTGGCGGATGGTGCAAAGGTTATCCTGGGTCCGGTTTACGCGCAGGCAGCAAACTCGGCAGGGTTAGCCGTTTTAAACAACAACGTGAATGTCCTGTCTTTCTCGAACAACACCAGCATCGCGGGCGGGAACGTCTTTGTCCTGGGCCCCACCTTCGACAACACGGCTAACCGACTCGTTAATTTTGCCGGTTCGCGGGGCAAAAACAACATGGTCATCGTGCACAGCAACGATGCGGCAGGCCAGTTGGGACAATCTGCCATCGCCAACGCGCTGAGTAACAGTCGCGTCAACAATGCAGGCACAATCGGCTATGACAGGTCCCAGCAGGGCGTGATCAACTCGGTTCCGACAATCAAGGCCACGGTGGATGCGTCGGCGGCTGACTCGGTGTTCCTTACGGCAACCACGGCTGGTGCGTTGCCACTCTATTCGCAGTTGCTGCCAGAGGCGGGTGTCTCGCCAGCAACGACGCAATATATCGGTCTGACACGCTGGGATATTCCGGCTCAGACGCTTGAATTGCCGGGCGTGCAGGGGGGATGGTTCGCGCTACCCGACCCGGCCAAGGCACAATCCTATCGTCAGCGGTACAACAATACCTATGGTGAGGCACCGCACCCTATCAGCGGGCTGGCATACGACGGCATCGCAGCAATCGGAGCCTTGGTCAGCCAGGGTAAATCGGATGCGCTTACGGCTTCGGCCCTGACACAAAATGCCGGTTTCCAGGGCGTGGGCGGCATCTTTCGCCTGCGCTCGAACGGTACCAACGAACGCGGTCTGGCAGTTGCCACGATCCAGAACAAACAGGTAGTAGTGATTGACCCTGCCCCACAAAGCTTCTCAGGCGCCGGTTTCTGATCGACCGGCACTGACGCTCACCCCAAAAGGTGAGCTGATCTGCCCGGCCCAAGACATATTCGACAGCACCGCCGTTCTGGCGCAACTGTCGGAAGCCTTTGAAAACGTATCGAACAACACCGCGCGCCGGGCCGATTGCGTGCGCATTCTGCGGAATGCCCAAAAGGCAGGGCGGCAAGCCATCGCTGATGCGTTTTTCCAACGCCCGTTCGACGCACGGCCGCTGACCCATTCTTACACTTATCTGACCGATGGACTGGTCTGCACCGCCATGCAGGTCGCAAGCCACGATCTTCACCCTCTGGCCACGCCGACGCAGGGCGAAAAGATCGCCGTTCTGGCTGTGGGCGGCTATGGGCGGGGCGAGATGGCCCCCGCGTCAGATGTCGATCTGCTGTTTCTGACGCCCTACAAAATCACTGCATGGGCCGAAAGCGTGATCGAGTCCATGCTGTATATCCTGTGGGATTTGCGTCTGAAGGTCGGGCATTCTTCGCGCACCATCAAGGATTGTCTGCGGCTTGGGGGCGAGGATTTCACTATCCGCACCGCTATGCTGGAGCAGCGTTATCTGGCGGGCGACACGGCCTTGGGCGATGAACTCAAAACCCGCCTGCGGGACGAGTTATTCAAGGGAACCGAACGTCAATTTATCGAAGCCAAACTGCAAGAGCGTGACGAGCGCCACAAAAAGCAGGGCCAGCGTTATATGGTCGAGCCTAATGTCAAAGAAGGCAAGGGCGGGCTGCGCGACCTGCAGTCGCTGTATTGGATCGCGAAATACATCTACGACGTTCAGGACGTGTCTGAATTTGTACCGCTGGGGCTGATAACAGAAGACGAGTACAAAGCCTTCGACGAGGCCGAGGAGTTCCTGTGGGCCGTACGCTCGCATCTGCATCTGGTAACGGGCCGCGCCACTGAGCACCTGACCTTCGATATGCAGGTCGAGGTAGCCGATCGCATGGGCTATGAGGATCGCGCCGGTCGCCGTGCCGTCGAGGTTTTCATGCAGCGGTATTTCCGCGAGGCGACGATGGTGGGTGAATTGACCCGCATCTTCCTGACCAAGCTGGAAGCCGCACACATGAAGGGCGCACCGCTGCTGGAACGGATTTTCCGCCGCCGCCCACGGGTCAAGGCAGGGTATCAAGTCGTTCATGGTCGTTTGGACGTCGCTGACCCGGACCAGTTCCTGTCCGATAAGGTGAACCTGCTGCGTCTGTTTGAGGAAGGTTTGCGCACGGGCATGCTGATCCATCCGGATGCGATGCGTCTTGTGACAGCGAATCTGAACCTGATCGATGAGGACATGCGCGAAGACAAGGAAGCACAACGTATCTTCCTTGATCTTATGTTGAAACACGGCAACCCCGAACGCGCCCTGCGCCGGATGAACGAGCTGGGGGTCCTGTCGGCCTTTATCCCCGAATTTGAACACATCGTCGCGATGATGCAGTTCAACATGTATCACAGCTATACGGTGGACGAACACACCATCCAGTGCATCGTCAACCTCAACCAGATCGAACGCGGAAAACTGGTGGAATCCCTCCCGTTGGCTTCGTCGATCCTGAAAGAGGGCGTGAACCGCAAGGTTTTGTATGTCGCCCTGCTGATCCACGATATTGCCAAGGGGCGGCCCGAAGATCACTCGATCCTCGGCGCGCAGATGGCACGCAAAATCGCGCCGAGGCTTGGGTTGAACAAGGCTGATTGCGAAACGGTCGAATGGCTGGTGCGTTATCACCTGCTGATGTCCGACATGGCGCAGAAGCGCGATATTTCCGATCCGCGCACGGTACGCGATTTCGCGAAGGCCGTGAAAACAGTCAAACGGTTGGACCTGCTGACAGTTCTGACGGTCTGTGACATTCGCGGCGTTGGGCCGGATACGTGGAACAACTGGAAGGCCACCCTGCTGCGCGCCCTGCACGCGGAAACCAAGCGCGCACTAGAGACGGGGATGGAAGACCTCAACCGTGCCAATCGCGGGGCCGAGGCCAAAAAGACCCTGCGCGCCGAATTGGCCGATTGGTCCAAGGCTGACCTGAAAACCGAGACTGGTCGGCACTACGACCCCTATTGGCAGGGCCTTAACCTGTCGACGCATGTTGAATTTGCCGAGATGCTGCAAGCGCTGGATCACAGTGGCGACGCGGGCGCGATGGAAATTCGCCTGCAACCGGACGAGGATCGCGATGCCACTCGCGCCTGTTTCGCCATGGGCGATCATCCGGGTATTTTCGCGCGGATCGCTGGCGCGCTGGCGCTGGTTGGAGCGAACGTGGTCGATGCGCGCAGCTATACGACCAAGGATGGTTATGTCACGGATGCATTCTGGATACAGGACGCAGATGGCCGCCCATTCGAAGCCAGCCGCCTGCCACGCCTGACGCAAATGATACACAAAACGTTAAAGGGCGAAGTTGTGGCGCGTGACGCGCTGAAATCGCGCGACAAGATCAAGAAACGCGAACGCGCCTTCAACGTGCCAACGCATATCATCTTTGATAATGACGGGTCCGAGATCTACACGATAATCGAGGTCGATACCCGGGACCGTCCCGGTTTGCTCTATGATCTGGCGCGCACGCTGGCCGCAGCCAATGTCTATGTCGCCAACGCGGTGATCGCGACCTATGGCGAACAGGTGGTGGACACCTTCTATGTCAAAGACATGTTCGGGCTGAAATACCACTCGGACAGCAAGCAGCGCGGGCTTGAAGCCAAGCTGCGCAAAGCCATCACCGAGGGCGCCGAGCGCGCGGAATCATGAAGCAGATTCGGCTGTTCTCGGGCCTATTCACGGTCGGGTTCTGGACCCTGGCCAGTCGGATATTGGGGTTTCTGCGGGAAATCCTGCTGACGGCTTTTATCGGGCCGGGCCCGGTGATGGACGCCTTTGTGGCCGCCTTCCGCCTGCCCAACATGTTCCGCCGCTTCTTTGCCGAAGGTGCGTTCAACGCGGCCTTCGTCCCGATGTTTTCCAAACGGCTGGAAGGGGACGAGAACGCCGAAGGTTTCGCACAGGACGCCTTCAACCTGCTGGCTGTGGCCGTTTTGGCGCTGGTTGGGCTGGCGATGGTGTTCATGCCCGCACTGGTCTGGATCACCGCCGAAGGGTTTTACGGCGACGACCGGTTCGATCTGGCCGTGGATTATGGTTACGTGGTTTTCCCTTACATCTTGTTCATGTCACTGGCAGCACTGTTTTCGGGCGTTCTGAACGCCACGGGCCGCTTTGCGGCCGCTGCCGCAGCGCCCGTTCTGCTGAACATTTTCGCCTGCACCGCCATGATCGCCGGAGCACTGTCGGGTGGCGAAGTCATCCGCTGGCTGATCGCCATCATCCCCTTGGCCGGTGTGGCGCAGCTTGCGCTGGTCTGGGTCGCGACCGAGCGCGCAGGTATCCGCATCCGCCCCGGCCTGCCGAAACTCAGCCCTGAGATGAAGCGTATGGTCCGCATCGCCGTCCCCGCCGCGCTGGCGATGGGGGTGACGCAGGTCAATCTTGTGGTGGGGCAGCTTGTGGCCTCAAAAACCGAAAACGCGGTCAGTTGGTTGTTTGCCGCGGACCGGCTGTATCAACTGCCCTTGGGTGTGGTGGGCATCGCCGTTGGAATCGTGTTGCTGCCTGACCTGTCTCGCCGCCTGCGTGCGGGTGACAAAGACGGCGCCCGCAACGCCTTTTCCCGCGCCGGAGAGTTCACGCTGCTGCTGACCCTTCCGTCAACAGTGGCCTTTGTGATCATGCCGATCCCTCTGGTCTCGGTCCTGTTCGAGCGTGGCCAATTCACCGCCGAGGATACCGCCGCCACCGCGCTGGCCGTGGCGATCTATGGCGTCGGCCTGCCGGCTTTCATGCTGCAAAAGCTGTTGCAACCACTGTTCTTCGCGCGCGAGGACACAAAATCTCCGTTCCGCTACGCGGTGGTGGCGATGGTGGTGAATGCGGGGCTGGCCTTTGGGCTTTATCCGCTGGTGGGCTGGATTGCGCCTGCGATTGCGGCCTCGGTCGCCGGGTGGGCCATGGTCGGACTGCTCGCGCTCGGGGCCCGACGCATGGGCGAGGAGGCGCGCTTTGATGACCGGTTCAAACACCGGGCATGGCGGATCGTGGCCGCATCGCTTGGGATGGGCGTTGGCCTATTTGCCGCGCTTTCCCTGTTCGGGTGGGCATTTCACCTGCCAGGCTGGCGCTATGTAGCACTGTTGGCCCTCATCATCTGTGCGGCAGTGCTGTATTTTGTGCTGGGCCACCTGCTGCGCGCCTTCGAGATCAACGAGTTCAAAAAGGCCCTGCGGCGGTCCTGATCAGTCGCGGCGGATACCGCCAATGATCCGGGCCCAACCGCCGGGACCAACCACAAATGACAGAACAAAGCCTGTGGCGAACCCGCCCAGATCGGCCACCCAATCCAACGTACCGCCGAAGATCAGACCGAACAACAACTGGATCCCCATCAAAACAGCGATCAGGCTGAAGGCCCGTGACTGGTTTTCGCCCACCAAAGATAACCTACGCCACAATATCCACGTGAACGCTCCGATCAGGCCGTAGACGGGTGGGAACCCTCCGACCAGCGGATATTGCGGGTCCAGCAGCAGCGCATAGGCCAGCGCCCCGCCGATGCCCGACAGCACAAAGATCACCAGCATCTGCACGCTGCCAAAAACCTCGGCCACCATTTTGCCCATGGCCAGAACAAAGACGCAGACAAAGATGGCCTGAGTGAAATTGGCCGACACGAACGGGTATGTCACTAAGCGGATCAGATGTTCAAACGGCCAGCGCCCGTTTTCCATCATCCAGTCGAAAATGTCCGGCGAAAAGGAATAGTGCTGCAACGCATCCAGCCGCCAGCCCACGGCCGATGGCCCGCCGACCAACCCGCGCGAGCCCAGCGTCAGGGCCAGTTCGATCCCGAAGATGAACAAGGCCAGCGCCGCCACCACGGGCGGCAGAGGGTTCACGGCGGGTGTATAATGCTCACTGCTCATTGGGCTGGCCTTTCGCGGCTGTTGACGTCCCTTTGCCTCATGGGTAAGCGACGGGGGCTTATTTTTCCAGACGGGAGTTCCCTTCGATGACCGACACCCAGTTCACACCGCGCGTGTTTTCCGGCATCCAGCCGTCGGGGAACCTGCACCTTGGCAACTACCTGGGTGCGCTCAAGCGGTTCGTGGATATGCAGGGCGACGATTTTGAGACCATCTATTGCATGGTCGATCTGCACGCGATCACCGTCTGGCAGGACCCCGCCCGCCTGCGCGAAAAGACCCGCGAGGTCTGCGCCGGTTTCATCGCCGCTGGTCTGGACCCGGAAAAATCCATCCTGTTCAATCAAAGCCAAGTGCCCGAGCACACGCAACTGGCCTGGATTTTCAACTGTATCGCCCGGATGGGCTGGATGCAGCGGATGACGCAGTTTAAGGATAAGGCCGGCAAGAATGCTCAGAATGCCTCACTGGGTCTGTTTGCTTATCCGGCGCTGATGGCGGCGGACATTCTGACCTACCACGCGACGCATGTGCCGGTGGGTGAGGATCAGAAACAGCATCTGGAACTGACCCGCGACATCGCCATCAAGTTCAACCATGACTATGGCGTCGAGTTCTTCCCGGTGACCGAACCCGTCATCGGCGGCCCCGCCCCGCGCGTGATGAACCTGCGGGACGGGTCGCGCAAGATGTCGTCCTCGGACCCGTCGGATATGACGCGGATCAACATGACCGATGACGCCGACACGATTGCCAAGAAAATCCGCAAGGCCAAGACCGACCCCGATGCTCTGCCTTCGGATGTGGATGGCCTGTCCGAACGTCCCGAGGCGCGCAATCTGGTCAATATCTACGCGGCGCTCAGCGATCAGACCGCCGAGCAAGTTCTGACCGAGGTTGGCGGCAAGCAGTTTGGCGAGTTCAAACCGATGCTGGCCGAACTGGCCGTGTCGAAACTGGCTCCGATTTCGGGCGAGATGGCCCGCCTGATGGGCGAAGAGGCCGAGATTGACCGGATTCTGGCCAATGGGGCAGAAAAGGCGCGCGCTGTTGCCGCCCCGATCCTGCAACAAACTTACGAAATCGTGGGCATGGTTGGCGCAAAACAGGGCTGATTGCTCTGGACGTTACCGCGGCGTCTTCCTAGGTTTGCCGCAAAGCTTGGGAGGGCGTGATGGCAGTCGGCAAGAATATTCGCACCTATTTCGAAGGTCAGTGGCATGACGGGGATGCGCCCATCATGCGGGCAGCCGATCACGGCGCTTGGCTGGGGTCGTCCGTCTTCGATGGAGCCCGCTATTTCGACGGTCTGGTCCCCGATCTTGAGGCGCACTGTGCCCGCGTGAACCGCTCGGCCGAGGCTTTGATGCTGACGCCGTTTGTGACCACCGAGCAGATGGTCGAGATCATCCGCGAAGGGCTGGAAAGTTATGCGCCGGACGCGGCGGTGTATATCCGCCCGATGTATTGGGGCCTCGACGGCGACCGCACGGCAATCGTACCGCTGGAGAACAGTACGGGCTTCGCGATTTGCCTGGAAGAGATTCCAATGGCGCCCGAATCTGCGTCGGTGACACTGGGCTACACGCGCTTCCGTCGCCCGGTTCTGGAATCGGCGGTTGTAAACGCCAAGGCGGGCTGCCTTTACCCCAACAATGCGCGGATGTTGCATGAAGTTCGGTCCAACGGCTTCTCAAACGCCTTGGTCGCGGATGCTTTGGGACATGTAGCCGAAACCGCGACCGCAAATATTTTCATGGTCCGGGATGGCGAGGTGTTCACCCCCACCCCCAATGGTACGTTTCTGGCCGGAATCACCCGCGCACGCCACATCGAAAACCTGCGTGCAGACGGTGTGACCGTGCACGAAGCGATCCTGAGTTTCGAGGATTTCCACAAAGCTGATGAGGTCTTCATGACCGGCAACATGAGCAAGATCACCCCGGTCACGGCGTTGCAGGATACGCAATATCAGGTCGGCCCCGTCGCCCGGCGCGCGCGCGAGCTGTATTGGGACTGGGCTGCCAGCACGCGATAGGCTTCGGTTGCCAGCGCGCATTTGGTCGGGCATGATCGCCCGAAATGAATGAGGACACCCATGCGTAAGTTCCTGGTGGTATTGGATGACAGCCGCGAATGCCTGAACGCCATGCGTTTTGCAGCCATGCGCGCGGCCCATACGGGCGGCGGCGTGACGATCCTGTCGGTCATTCCCCCCGATGAGTTCAACCACTGGATCGGAGTGGCCGAGGTGATGCGCGAGGAATCGCGTGAACGCATCCACGCCCACTACGAAGTGTTCGCCAAATGGATGCGTGACAAGCAGGGCGTTGATCCGGAACTGGCCATCCGCGAGGGCGAGCCAGTGGCGCAAATCATCGAACACGTGCAATCCGATCCCGAGATCGGCGTGCTGGTACTGGGCGCGGGCGTCGAAAAGAAGGGCCCCGGTCCTCTGGTGACGCAACTGACCAAAAACTCCGGCAGTTTACCGATCCCGATCACCATCGTCCCCGGTGATCTGAGCAAGGAAAAACTGGAAGAAATCACCTAGATGCCGCGCAGCATTCAGTTCTGGTACGAGTTCGCCTCGACCTATTCCTACCTCAGCGCGATGCGGATCGAAGAGGCCGCCGCCCGGCATGGCGTGAGTGTCGATTGGCAGCCCTTCCTGCTGGGCCCGATCTTTTTTGCACAGGGCTGGACGGATTCGCCCTTCAACCTCTATCCAGCCAAAGGGCAGTATATGTGGCGCGATATGGAGCGTCTGACCGCCCACCGCGGCCTGCCGTTCCAGCGCCCCGATCCATTTCCGCAAAACGGCTTGAAGGCGGCCCGCCTGACGCTGGCCATCGAAGACCCGGCCCAAAAAGCCGCCTTTGTCTGCGCCGTCTATTCCGCTGAGTTTGCCCATGGCCAGAACATCGCTGATGACGCGGTTCTGGTTACTTGTCTGACCGCCGCCGGATTGCCCGAAGAGACGTTGAGCCAGACGCAAAACCCTCAGATCAAAGCTGCGTTGAAAAAACAATCCGAGATCGCGCAGGCCAAAGGACTGTTCGGTGCCCCCAGTTTTCTGGTCGGGGATGAACTGTTCTGGGGCGATGACCGGCTAGATGAAGCGATAAAGCTGGCGGCTGAAATTTAGAATCGTTCCAAATCTTGACTTCCCGCGCGCGGACCCGCATATCAGAGGCAACTGAAACGGAGCCGCGCTATGTTCATCCAGACCGAATCCACGCCGAACCCTGCAACCCTGAAATTCCTGCCCGGTCAAACTGTGCTGGAGGCGGGCACCGCAGATTTTTCATCGGCAGAAGCGGCTGAGAAGTCCCCTTTGGCCAACCGGATTTTCACCGTCAACGGCGTAACCGGCGTCTTTTTTGGCAATGATTTTGTGACTGTCACCAAATCTGACGATGTTCAGTGGGACCACATCAAGCCCGCGATCCTTGGCGCAGTTATGGAGCATTACCAGTCGGGCCAGCCGGTCATGGCCGCTGACGCCACAACCGCATCTGGTCATGCCGAACACACCGGCGAAGACGCGGAAGTCGTGAATCAGATCAAGGACCTTCTGGATAGCCGCGTGCGCCCTGCTGTGGCCCAAGATGGTGGCGATATCACCTTCCATGGTTTTGACCGCGGCGTTGTGTATCTGCACATGCAGGGGGCCTGCGCGAACTGTCCGTCCTCGACCCTGACACTGAAAATGGGGATCGAGAACCTGCTGCGTCACTACATCCCTGAAGTGACCGAGGTTCGCCCCGTTGCCGTCTGACCCGCTGATTCTGGCGTTTGATACATCGGCCGCGCATTGCGCGGCCGCTTTGTTACGCGGAGATCAGATCATTGCGGTTCAAGTCGACGCCATGACACGCGGTCAGGCAGAACACTTGATGCCCATGCTGGAAGATTTGCTGACCCATGCCGGATACACGTGGAAAGACCTTTCAGCCATCGGCGTTGGTATCGGGCCGGGCAATTTCACCGGCATCCGAATTTCGGTATCCGCTGCGCGTGGGCTGGCGTTGGGCCTTGGCGTTCCGGCCGTCGGCGTTTCGGGTTTTGAGGCGCTGGCGCAAGAAACTCAAGGCGCGTTACCGGCCATTCGCGCACCACGGGATCAAGTGTATATCTCACCCGAAGGTCAAGACCCGGCCTTGATCCCGCTTGAACAGGCAGAATCACTAAGTCCACTGGCTTTCAACGATGACCCCGAAGTGCAGGTTCGCGGGATCGCAAATGCGGCTTCTCAGAAGTGGCAAACCACAAACAGCGCGCCTGCGCCGCTTTACATCCGCGCGGCAGATGCGGCCCCGTCCAAAGACTCGCCACCGGTTTTGTTGGACGGATGACTCCGCAAGCCCTTGCCAAAACCCATTCTGCGGCTTTTACACAATCCCGGCCGTGGTCCGAGGCAGAATTCGCGGATTTACTGCAGAATCGTTTTACTCACGTAGTCGGAATCGCGACGTCCTTTGCTTTGTTTCAGGTAATCGCCGACGAAGCGGAACTGCTTACAATAGCGACGCATCCTGACCTGCAGCGTCAGGGGCTCGCAAGAATCCGTATGGCCGAGTGGCATGCAAAGGCCCAAAGATTGGGCGCGACGCGCGCCTTTCTGGATGTGGCGCAGGACAATCTTCCGGCGCTGTCCTTGTACCACAGCTGCGGCTACCGCCCCTGTGGATTACGCAAATCGTACTATGTGCGCGAAAACAATCAGAAAATTGACGCTCTCGTGATGGAATGTGACTTGACCTGAATAGTCGTCGAATTTTTTCTCGACCAAGTGGTCAAAAATCAGTTGACCCCGGCTGTTGCAAACGGCCTTAATTCCCGCCATCACAACAGATATGCTCGCTCTTAGTGGGTGAACGGGGCTATCTTGGCTCCGACCGACAATAACAACGGGAGTAACAAATGACCCTGATGAAATCCTTGATGGGCGCCGCCGCAGCCGTCGCACTAACCGCAGGTGCGGCCCTGGCTGAGCCGGCCCTGATCTTTGACCTGGGTGGTAAGTTTGACAAGTCATTCAACGAGGCCGCCCATAATGGCGCGCAGCGTTGGGCCGATGAAACCGGTGGCAGCTATCGCGAAATCGAACTGCAATCCGAAGCCCAGCGCGAGCAGGCTTTGCGTCGCTTTGCCGAGGCCGGTCTGAACCCGATCATCACAATGGGTTTCGCCATGGCCGATCCGCTGTCGGCAGTTGCGGGCGACTACCCCGACACCAAATTTGTCGCGGTTGACGTGAACTGGCTGGACGCTCCGAACATCCGTCAGATCGGCTTTGCCGAGCATGAAGGCTCGTATCTGGTTGGTATGATGGCGGCGATGGCGTCTGAATCTGGCACCGTTGGCTTCATTGGCGGCATGGACATCCCGCTGATCCGTCACTTTGGCTGTGGTTATGCCCAGGGCGCCAAAGCTGTGAACCCCGATATCGAAGTTGTTGCCAACATGACCGGCACCACTCCGGCTGCATGGAACGACCCGGTGAAAGGTTCCGAGCTGACCAAAGCGCAGATCAGCCAAGGTGCTGACGTGATCTATGCAGCCGCAGGCGGCACCGGCGTGGGTGTTCTGCAAACCGCTGCAGACGAAGGCATCCTGTCGATCGGCGTGGACAGCAACCAGAACCACCTGCATCCGGGCAAAGTTCTGACTTCGATGCTGAAACGCGTGGACGTCGCCGTTTATGACGCGATGAAAGCGGGTGAGAACCTTGAAACCGGCGTCTTCGCCATGGGTCTGGCCGAAGAAGGCGTGGGCGTTGCCATGGACGACAACAACGCGTCGCTGGTCTCGGACGAGATGAAAGGCGCGGTCGACAAGGCGCGTCAGGACATCATTGACGGCAATGTCACGGTGACCAGCTACTACGAGAACGACAGCTGCCCCGCACTGCAGTTCTGATATCGCGCGGGCGGGGGTTTTGGCCTCCGCCCGGCCTCCACTCTGCCGCGCGCCATGCGGCCCTTTCGGCAATCTGAGGACAAGACATGACCGTCCCCGCCATTGAGCTCAAAGGGATTTCCAAAGCCTTTGGGCCGGTTCAGGCCAACAAAGACATTTCAATCAGCGTCGCCCCCGGATCGATCCATGGGATCATCGGTGAAAACGGTGCGGGCAAATCCACGCTGATGAGTATCCTCTACGGCTTTTACAAGGCCGATAAGGGCGAGATTTGGATCAACGGTGACAAGACCGAAATTCCCGACAGTCAGGCTGCGATTGCGGCAGGTATCGGGATGGTATTCCAGCATTTCAAGCTGGTGGAAAACTTCACCGTTCTGGAAAACATCGTTCTGGGTGCCGAGGACGGAGGGCTGCTTGCCCCCTCGCTGTCCAAAGCGCGTAAAGAACTGAAAGCGCTGGAAGAAGAATACGAGCTGTTCGTCGACCCTGACAAGCGTATCGACGAAATAGGCGTGGGCATGCAGCAGCGTGTCGAAATCCTCAAAGCCCTGTATCGCAAGGCCGAGATCCTGATTCTGGACGAACCTACCGGGGTTCTGACCCCGGCCGAGGCCGATCAGCTGTTCCGCATCCTCGACCGGCTGCGGTCCGAGGGCAAGACGATCATCGTGATCACCCACAAGCTGCGCGAGATCATGGAAAACACCGACACCGTCTCGGTCATGCGGCGTGGTGAGATGACGGCCACAGTCAAAACCGCCGATACCAACCCGCAGGAACTGGCCGAGCTTATGGTTGGGCGCAAAGTGCTGTTGCAGGTGGATAAACTGCCCGCAAAACCGGGCCAGCCCGTGCTTGAGATCGAAAATCTGAGTGTCACCGATGGTGCGGGTGTTGAGCGGGTCAAAGGCATCGACCTGACCGTCCGCGCGGGTGAAATCGTGGGGATAGCTGGTGTTGCCGGAAATGGTCAGTCTGAACTGCTTGAGGTTCTGGGCGGGATGCGTCCGGGTCAAGGCACGATCCGCCTGAACGGCGCACCTTTGGCGCTGAGCGGGGCGGGCTCGGATGGTCAAACCCGCCGTGCGCAAGGGATTGCGCATGTACCTGAGGACCGCCAGCGCGAAGGTCTGATCATGGACTTTCACGCGTGGGAGAACGTGGCCTTCGGCTATCACCTCGACCCGGCCTACAAGCGGGGCCTGTTCATGGACAACGCCGCCCTGCGCGCTGATACAGAGGCCAAGATGGAAAAGTTCGACGTCCGCCCACCCGATGGCTGGCTTGCGGCCAAGAACTTCTCGGGCGGAAACCAACAAAAAATCGTCGTCGCGCGCGAGATCGAGCGGAACCCCGATCTGTTGCTCGTCGGTCAACCCACCCGCGGCGTGGATATTGGCGCGATCGAATTCATTCACAAACAGATCGTCGCTCTGCGCGATCAGGGCAAGGCGATCTTGCTGGTCTCGGTCGAGCTGGAAGAGATCTTCTCGCTGTCTGACCGGATTGCGGTGATGTTTGACGGACATATCATGGGCGAACGCCTGCCCCATGAGACGGATGAAAAAGAGCTGGGCCTGCTGATGGCCGGTGTTGCGGGAAAGGCCGCGTGAAGCATGGATAAAATGCCCAAATGGGCCGATGTCGTTCTGATCCCGCTGATCAGTCTGATACTGGCCGCAATCCTCTCGGCGCTGGTGATCCTCGCCATTGGTGAAAACCCCATCGAAGCCGTGAACCTGATGGTCACCGGCGCGCTGGGGTCGACCTATGGCTGGGGCTATACGCTGTATTACGCGACCAACTTCATGTTTACAGGTCTGGCCGTAGCCGTGGCATTTCACGCGCGTCTGTTCAACATCGGCGGCGAAGGTCAGGCCATGCTGGGCGGTCTGGGCGTTGCCATGGTGTGCCTCTATATCGACTGGCCACACTGGAGTATTGCCCTGCTGGCCGCCTGTGTCGGATCGGCCCTGTTCGGTGCCATGTGGGCGGCAATCCCCGCCTATCTTCAAGCCAAGCGCGGCAGCCACATCGTAATCACCACGATCATGTTCAACTTCATCGCGGCAGCTTTCCTGAACTATATGCTGGTCAACGTGATGCGCCCGCAGGGCTCGCAAGACCCGGCAACCGCACGCTTCCCCGAAGCGGTGCATCTGCCGACCTTCCAGTCGATGTTCTCAACCGCCGAGAATGCTCTGTTCCGGGGCGCGCCCGCGAATATCTCGTTCTTCGTGGCCTTGCTGGCCTGTGTCGCGGTCTGGGCGCTGATCTGGCGGACGCGGCTGGGTTATGAAATCCGCGCCTATGGCCATTCGGAAACCGGGGCCGTCTATGCCGGGATTTCCCCGGTGCGCATTACCATCATCGCCATGCTGATCTCGGGCGGATTGGCCGGAATGATGGCCATCAACAACGTCATGGGCGAGGCAGAGCGTCTGGTCCTGAACTCGACCGAGGGCGCAGGTTTCATCGGCATCGCCGTGGCGCTGATGGGGCGGTCGCACCCGTTCGGGGTGTTCCTTGCAGCGATCCTGTTCGGGTTCCTCTATCAGGGCGGTGCAGAACTTGCGCTGTGGACCTCGATCCCGCGGGAGCTGATCGTGGTCATTCAGGCCCTTGTGATCCTGTTCACCGGAGCGTTGGACAACATGGTACGGATGCCGCTTGAAAAGCTGTTCCTGAGCCTGCGGAAAGGAGCGCAGTGATGGAAGCTTTCGTAACCCTCATCCAAGTCCTCGACTCGACCATCCGACTTGCAACACCACTGCTGCTGGCCTGTCTGGCGGGGCTCTATTCGGAACGCGCTGGCATCTTTGATATCGGGCTTGAGGGCAAGATGCTCATGTCCGCCTTCTTCTCGGCCGCCGTGGCCGCTGTGACCGGCTCGGTCTGGCTGGGCCTTCTGGCAGGAATCGGGGCTTCACTGATCCTGTCGGCCCTTCATGGCGTTGCGTCGATCACGTTCCGGGGCAATCAGCTGATCTCGGGCGTCGCGATCAACTTCCTGGCCTCGGGGATGACCGTTCTGGTCGCACAAAGCTGGTTCCAGCAGGGCGGGCGAACTCCGTCCCTGTTCGGCGGCGGCCGGTTCGAGCCGATCAACTTCCCCTTTGCCGACGCCATAAGCGGCGTACCCATCGTTGGACCGATCTACTCCGAGCTTCTGTCGGGGCATTCCATCCTCGTCTATGTCGCCTTCCTGATGGTACCGCTGACGTGGTGGATTCTTTACCGCACCCGCTTTGGCTTGCGCCTGCGGGCAGTGGGCGAAAACCCGGCCGCTGTAGATACCGCAGGTGTCTCGGTCGTGGGGCTGCGCTTTGCCGCCGTGGCGATTTGCGGCGTGCTGTGCGGGATCGCCGGCGCCTATTTGGCGACCGCCCTGCAAGCCGGGTTCGTCAAGGAAATGACCGCCGGACGGGGTTTCATCGCACTGGCCGCGCTGATCTTTGCCAAATGGCGGCCTTGGCATGCGATGGGTGCGTGTCTGCTGTTCGGTTTGCTTCAGGCTGTTGCGCTGCGATTCCAGAATATTGATCTGGGCGGCGTTGTCATCCCGGTACAGGTCATGGACGCCCTGCCCTATATCTTGACCGTGGTGATTCTGGCCGGGTTCGTTGGCAAAGCCGTTCCACCCCGCGCGGGTGGCGAGCCCTATGTAAAAGAGCGGTGATAAGTCCAGTTTCGGACAGATTTCAGTCCTGTTCGCTGCAGAGCGGCATGCACAGTTGATTTTGCATGCCGCAGACGCTCTAAAGAGGTATGCGAGTGTTTCCTGTGCCAGCCAATTCCGGACACATACCCACCCGGGTAAATTGCCCAATGGGTTCAAAGCCACGCCTCACGCAGAATTCAAAGCTATTTCCGGAAACGGACGGCATATCATCACCTAACACACCTGTTAACAAGACCTAGTGCCCCATGCAGATCTACCTTCCTATCGCCGAAGTCTCTGTTAACGCTTTTTTGCTGCTGGGTTTGGGCGGTATGGTCGGTATCCTCTCCGGCATGTTTGGCGTCGGCGGCGGGTTCCTGATGACGCCGCTTCTGTTCTTTATCGGCATCCCTCCGGCCGTTGCTGTGGCAACCGAGGCGAACCAAATCGTCGCTTCTTCGTTTTCCGGTGTTCTGGCCCATTTGAGACGTAAGACTGTCGACCTCAAGATGGGCACTGTCCTACTGACGGGAGGCCTAATGGGCGCGGCCCTTGGGGTAGTGGTATTCAACTACCTCAAGAGTCTTGGTCAGGTCGATCTGCTGGTTACCCTGTGCTATGTCGTTTTCCTGGGCGTGGTCGGCAGCCTGATGTTCATCGAAAGCCTGAATGCGCTGCGAAAGTCCAAAAAAGGTGGCGCTGCGCCTGCGAAACGACGACAGCGTGGCTGGGTTCATGCCATGCCCTTCAAAATGCGTTTCCGCACCTCGGGCCTTTATATCTCGGTCATCCCGCCAATTGTGGTAGGGCTGTGCGTTGGGGTTCTTTCAGCGATCATGGGGGTCGGAGGCGGCTTTATCATGGTGCCTGCTATGATCTATCTGCTGGGAATGCCCACCAAAGTTGTCGTCGGCACCTCGCTTTTTCAGATCATTTTCGTAACAGCGTTCACCACGATGCTGCACGCGACAACGAACTATACGGTTGATATCGTTCTGGCTGTTCTGCTGCTGGTCGGAGGCGTCATAGGCGCGCAGATCGGCACGGTGATCGGCGCGCGTATGCCGGCCGAGCAGCTGCGCGTTCTGCTGGCTGCGTTGGTTTTGGTCGTTTGCGGAAAGCTGGCGCTTGATCTGCTTTTGGAACCGTCCGAGCTGTATTCGCTGGGCGTGGAAGGAGGGCACTGATCATGCTGAAACGCCTGATCCTTTTGTTTGCCCTGTGCGTGACACCCGCGTTGGCCGAAGAAGAATCCGTTGTTCTTGGCCTTAGCCAGGATCGTGTGGCGATCACAGCCACGTTTGACGGGTCAGAGATTCTGATTTTCGGGGCCGTCAAACGCGAAACACCCATTCCGTCCGGTCCCCCGCTTGAGGTCATCGTCGCCGTTGCGGGGCCATCCAGCCCGGTGACCGTCCGCAGAAAAGAGCGCAAGCTTGGCATTTGGATCAATACCGACAGCGTTCTGGTCGACCTTGCGCCCAGTTTCTACGCCGTCGCAACAAGCGCGCCGCTGGACGACATTCTATCGGATACCGAAGACCTACGCTATCGTGTCTCGATTGAACGTGCGATCCGGTCTGTCGGTGCAGCGATGCACATTCGCGGAGCACAGGATTTCGCCGATGCCGTGGTGCGCATCCGCGAAGACGAAGGGCTGTATTCCATCCGCGAGGACACGGTTGCAGTGGACGAACAAACCTTATTTCGGACCTCAATCGACATGCCAGCGGACCTGACCGAAGGTGAGTACGCGGCGCGCATTTTCCTCACCCGTGGCGGCGCAGTCGTGTCGCAGTTTGAAACCATCATCGACGTGCGCAAAGTGGGGCTGGAACGGTTCCTTTATACAATGTCCCGCGAACAACCCGTCTGGTATGGGCTGATGTCTCTGGTCATCGCGATTGCCGCTGGCTGGGGCGCTTCTACCGCCTTCCGGCTACTACGCGAAACCTGAGTTACCCACGCCCAATATAAGGCATCGTGGTCGCCATAACTGTCATGAACTGAACATTCGCATCGGGCGGCAAACTGGCCATGTGAAGCACCGAACGGGCAGCGTCACCAACGTCCATCGTGGGGTCCGGCTGCTGCCCCGCTGCGACGGCATTGTCTACCAAATCCTGCACCATCTGCGTCCGCGCGTTGCCGATATCGATCTGACCGCAGGCAACGCCAAATGCCCGCCCATCCAAAGACAGGCTACGCGTCAACCCAGTGATCGCGTGTTTCGTTGCCGAATAATGCACCGAGTTTGGTCGCGGCACGTGGGCTGCAATCGATCCGTTATTGATGATCCGGCCGCCCTGAGGCGTTTGGTGTCGCATGATCCGAAAGGCTTCGCGCGCGCATAGGAACATTCCGTTCAAGTTGACGTTTACACTTTGGTACCAGTCTTCCAACGCGATCTCATCAATGGTGCCGCCGGGGGCAAAGATACCCGCATTGTTGAACAGGACATCCAGCCTGTCCGCCCTATTGGAAAACGTCCGAAAGGCCCGAGATACCGCAACCGGATCCGTCACGTCGGCAGCCAGAACGATCGCCTTGGGGTGCTGTTGCGCAATTTCGTCCAGCTTATCGGCACTGCGGGCCAACAGACCTACGGTCCAGCCCTCATTCAGAAACAGCTCGGCTGTGGCGCGCCCTATGCCAGAGCTTGCGCCGGTTACGATGATCGTCTTCATGTCTCTTCCGCCTCCAATGTCAGCGAGGCCGCTGGAACCGCCCTCAGATCATCCACGCGCAGAGGATAAGTCGGCTTGGCCAAACGGTTCCGTACCACCCAAATCAACCGTTCCTGCGCACGCGTGATGGCCACATAGGCCAGACGTTTCCAAAGGGGCTGCCCCGCTTCGGTTCGGCCCATCCGAGCAGCCGCGTAGATATCGGGTGCAAAGACCTGCACCGTGTCCCATTGCGAGCCCTGCGCCTTGTGGATGGTCACGGCCGCCCCATGCAGAAAGGTCGCGCCCATGCGGGCGGCATAGGGGATGAACGGCTCTTCCTCATCTGGCATTTCGATTTTCACGATCGAGGCCGCGCTGACCTGCGGGTCCTCGGCCCCCATGACGTGCAGGCGCGAAAAACCCGGCTTGCGACCCGGCCCCAGATAAACAACCTGCGCCCCTTTGATCAGCCCGCGCGCCTCAAGGTCCAGACGCTTCTTGCGATGCTTCAAGGGCAGTTCGATCCCATCACAGATCAGCGGCTCGCCTTCCAGCAATTCGGTATCCGGGGCACCATGCACCTGCCGAAATGCCTGAATCAAACGAATGCGGGTCGCATTGCGCCAGACCAGAACCGGGCTGCGGGCCATCAGATCAACCTCGACCCGCTGCCCCCACACGACGCGGTCATCCTGCCGGGCCGTTTGTTCAACCAGACGCTCGAAATCTTCAAACCCCATGGCAGGGTCCGCCAGCGCATGGGCCAAATCCAAAATGGGGTTGTCTGCAGTCTGGCGGTGCACCCGGTGCAGGATCTGCTTACGCGGCTCGGGCAGACCATCAAATACCATGCTGCCCGATTGATTGACCGGAGCAAGCTGCGCCGGATCGCCAAACAGCAACAACGTTGGGAAAATCTCCTGCAGGTCCTCGAACTGCCGGTCATCCAACATCGAAGCTTCGTCCACGAACCCGATATCCAGGGGTTCTTCCCGACGCTTCCAGCCAGTAATGAAATCCGAACCACGTAGCCCCGCCGCGGCCAAAGCACCCGGAATGGACTTGTTGTTTTCATAAAACGCGGCGGCACGGTCCAGTGCCTCGTCCGTCAGCCCCTCGATCTCGGGGCGTTCGTCGTTTCCGGCCAGCCACTCGGCAATCCGCTCATATTCTGGGTCATAGACCGGGGTATAGAGGATGCGGTGGATTGTGGTCGCAGGAACCCCGCGCAACCGCAATACGCTGGCGGCCTTGTTGGTGGGGGCCAGAATTGCAAGGCTGCGTTTGTCCCGCGCCTTGCGGCTTTCAAAATCGCCCGAGACGATCTGAACGCCAGTTTCAGCCAGCGCCTTATAAAGCTCGGCCAACAGCAGCGTCTTGCCCGACCCAGCCTTGCCGATCACCGCCATCACACCGGATTTTCCGTTGCCCGGCAGTTTCAGCAAGGCATCGTCATCCAGATCAACGCCTGCCGACCTCAACATCTCTGCGATGTTGTCATAGGCGGCGGCCTGATCGTCCGAGAAGGTCACGAGGGGCGTAGACATGGCGCGACCCTACAAGGCCGCGCCAGCTATCACCAGATGCGGTTTCCGCTTTTCCGCAAGTTATGCCGACAGAGCAAACCGATGCTGTCGCGCGGTTCCGAAAGCGGTCTTGAACCAAAGACGCGACAGTTCACGCGGGATACCGGCCCGTTCGGCCACACGGTTGCAATCGTCAGAAGAATAAGGCCACAGCCCTACCGAAATCTGATCACGCCCCGTTCCTTGCGACCCCAACACCACCGGAGACGACCCGATCAGCCGGTAAATCCTGATCATTCGTGCATCAAACACGCCGGCGATGTGGGTCAGGCCGAACCCTTCCATGATTTCGCCCCCGCTCAGCATGATAGCACCGGCGGTATGCGGGCTAGCGGTGCGCGACAGGCAAAACCGCGTTACCTCCCAGATCAGTGGGCTGTGGATCGGCTCACCTCCGGTCAAATGTCCGAAGACTTCGTTTACCATGACGCGTCCGGTTGTCGGCAACACACGCATCGAGCCGCCATGACCACCGTCTTCTTCTTCCCAGATAACATAGAGCGGATTCAGATCATCATACTGATCCCGCTCTTCCCCCCTTTCATTGACATATACGTCCCAACCCAGTCGGGTTTTGAACTGATCGGCTCGGTCGCGGAACATTCCGTCGGCGAGCTCCGGAAACTTGTTAAGTTCGTCGGCAAACAAATAGCGCAACATGACATTTCCCCTTGTCGTCCTGTGCAGGAACGAAGGGGGTACGAAGTCGTGGTTAATTTACCGTTCGAGGTGCGCGCGGCCGTTAAACGACTATTAATCCCCGGCTTAACGCTGTTGCGATCGCATGGGTCGTGTTCTGTGCCCCAAGTTTGGCACGGGCACTTTCGATATAGACCCTCAGTGTATGCTCGGAGATCGACAGAGAATGCGCCACCTGTGCGCGACTGTAGCCCCGCGCAAGTAGGGTCATGGCGTCCACCTCGCGGGGTGACAATCCACGCGGCGCGTCCGGTTGACGGTCGGTCTCAAATTCAAGCGCTTTGCGATTTAAATAATGAGCAATCAAAATCAGCTCGCGCCCATGCGCATCAATAAATCTTTTCCAGCTGTTATCGTCGCAGGAATGGTTAACGGTGAACAAGGCAAACTGACCATTAGGACCTCGGATCGGGATAGAATAGCCCTGATTGCCCACCCCGTGTTCGAGCGCATCCTGAAGAAAATTCTTCGCCACCTTGCCCGACCAGTCCAAGGACTTCCAATCCACCGGGTGAAAGCGTTGGAAACAACCCAGAATTACCGGATCAATACGGTGGTAATTCCGCTCGCGGTATCGTTCTGCCCAGGCGTCGGGATAGGTGGTATAACCGTACTGGTCACCTGCCCCATCAACCCAATGATATATAAGATGTTCAACCTGTAGCCGGTCGCGCAACCTGACGGCAACATCGCTTAATTCATCAAGCGTGCTGGTGTTTTCCAAGTCCTCCAGGACCTGAGCCATATCCGGTGTTGTTCCCATTCGCGGGCGTCCGAGCCTCATCCTTCAAGGACGCAATCTCGGCCGCTGCGATCAGCTTGGTGTCATCCAAGTGCTCGGCAAGCGCGGTCAAACCGTTCTCAACGGCGAATGCGTTGAGATCCGACAAAACGTCCAGTATCCACTCATTTTTCGCCATCTAGAGTCGCTCCGAAACGGTTAACGAAGGGTTAACACAACCATAACATGTGCAGTGTTTTTGCGGCTATTCACTGGTTTCTACTCCCCAAAAATAGCGGGGTCGGGTTTTGCAAGTCGTTGAAAACGATCACCCGCGCCCAAAACGCAGCGCACCCGCGAACCGAATTAACGATTCGCGGGCGCAATTTCTAGAGAAGCAGGCCGGTTACCCGCGTGCGTCCAGAACCTCTTCGAGGGTACGCATTCCGGTGCGCGGAGCCTGAACCAGAACCGACATGTTGCCGGGCTTATGCTCGTTGCGCATCATTTTCATGTGGGCTTCGGGCAGCTCGTTCCACGCAAAGACTTCAGACATGCAGGGGTCCAGACGACGCTCGACCATCAGCTGGTTTGCCGCCGATGCCTGTTTCAGATGCGCAAAGTGCGAACCCTGAAGGCGCTTCTGGTGCATCCACATATAACGCACGTCGAAGGTCAGGTTGTATCCGGTGGTGCCAGCACAGATCACGACCATGCCGCCCTTTTTCACCACGAAGGTCGAGACAGGGAAGGTGCTTTCGCCGGGGTGTTCGAACACCATATCGACATTGACGCCCTTGCCGGTGATGTCCCAGATGGCTTTGCCGAATTTACGGGCCTCTTTGAACCACTCGGCATATTCCGGCGTGTTGACTGTAGGCAGCTGACCCCAGCAATTGAAATCCTTGCGGTTGATCACGCCCTTGGCACCCAGACCCATCACAAAGTCACGCTTGCTTTCGTCCGAGATCACAGCGATCGCATTCGCACCTGCGGTGTTGATCAGCTGGATCGCGTAAGAACCCAGACCGCCCGACGCGCCCCAAACCAGAACGTTCTGACCCGGCTTCAGGTCATGCGGCTCGTGACCGAACAGCATCCGGTAGGCGGTGGCCAGCGTCAGCGTGTAACAGGCGCTTTCTTCCCAGGTCAGGTGCTTGGGGCGCGGCATCAGCTGCTGGGCCTGCACATTGGTGAACTGCGCAAACGAGCCATCGGGCGTCTCGTAACCCCAGATGCGCTGGCTGTCCGAATACATCGGGTCGCCACCGTTGCAGTGTTCGTCGTCACCATCGTCCTGATTACAATGGATCACGACCTCGTCGCCCACTTTCCAGCGGGTGACTTTCTCACCCACGGCCCAGACGATGCCCGAGGCATCCGAACCCGCGATGTGGAAGGGCTGACCATGGCCGTCAAAGGGGCTGATCGGCTTACCCAGCGACGCCCAGACGCCGTTGTAATTCACACCGGCCGCCATCACCAGAACCAGCACCTCGTGGCTGTCCAGCTTGGGCACATCGACCACTTCCAGCTGCATGGCCGTGTCCGGCTCGCCATGGCGTTCCTTACGGATCGCCCACGCATACATTTTCTTAGGTACAAATCCCATCGGAGGGATTTCGCCCATCTCATAGAGGTCTTTTTCCGGCGCGTCGTAGGACGCGATACCGCTTTCGGTGTCCAGAGCCATGTTGGCCTCCTTTTATCTAACCCTTCGCCGCGATGCAGAATCGCCTGCGTTACCAGATGAGATATTTGGACCCGAGCAATATTGCAATAGAATTTGCATCTATTTTGTAATTTTATGACCCAGCGGATGCAGAAATTTCTTTTGCTGGCGCAGCATCTCCAAACTCGATATCTTCCCGCGCAGAGGCCGCGTAGTAGTTCAACAGGTCAACCCGTTGACCAGATTGGGATATTTTTCCGTCCACCTGCTTCAGGATCCGCCTCTGCACGAGTTGGTCCAGAGCTTGGGTAATCACAGTGTCATCTGGATCTGCCGAAGTTCCGTCGCGTCGCATGGAATCCGAAACAATACGTCGGACGTCATCTTCCAGCAATTCACCACGTTCCTGGATCAGCTTGCAGATCGCCGGCAGAGGGACAAGCGGGATAGCATCTTTGATACGGCCCATCAGGGCACGCGCCAGATCCGTCATGACGTCCCGCTCATGCTCGGTACGAAACTCCTGCAACGAGATCGGTTTCCCATACCGCACCGACGCGAGTCCAAACCGAGTGTACCGCCCGATCAGACGGCGACCGATCTGCTTGAGAATCCAACCCGTGATCACCCCAATACGGGCGCGAAAACGCCTTTCATTCCCCAGCGCAGCCTTTGTCAGGATCGTATCTTCAAGAACCCGGTCGTAATTCAGCGCGACAGGCACAAAGACCACATCTCGTCCATCCGGTTTGGTTCCATCCAGAATATACTTCAACAGACCCAGCTTAGGGCGCCCCAGAGCACCACTTAGGCTTAATCCCCCTTCAGGGAACATAGCCTGCGTTACCCCTGCTTCGGTCGCGTGACGCACATAACAGGCCAGGACCTGCCGGTAGAGCTCGCTGCCCGATCTGCGACGGATAAAGTAGGCGCCCATGGCCCGGATCAGGCGGCTGAGCGGCCAGACACGCGCCCACTCGCCCACCGCATAGGACAACGCCGAGTGCTGCGCGGCCAGATACGTGACCAAAACGTAATCCATGTTGCTGCGATGGTTCATCACAAACACAACGGTTGCGTCGTGGTCGATGTTTTTTATCGCCTCCTCATCCTGATAGCTGAGGCGCACATCGTAGAACGCATTGCTCAGCATGCGGGCGACCCGAATTGCAAAACTGAAATACGCCACCGCCGAGAAAGATGGCACGATCTCGCGCGCGTAACGGCGGGCGGTTTCGAAAGCCACCGCTTCGGGGACGCCGGTTTCATGTGCATGATCCTGAACAGCTTGTCCCACTTGGGGGTCGTAAATCAGGCGCTGGATCATGTCGTGCCGCTCGGCCAGCTTAAAAGGCTGAATCGGGCGCTGCAGCCGCGTATTCAGGCGCTTCACCGCACGCTCAAGGCGACGACGAAAGAACCACCGCACGGACGGAAACAGAAAATGCGAAGCAAATGTGACCGCGGCAAACACCAGGATCAGCAAAAACAGCCAAAGCGGAAGCTCCACGGTCTCAGTCATGCGCGCACCCTGACAGCAAACGTTGCGTCCTACAATCACAAGAACTGCATATGCCGCATCGCAGCGAATTGACATATCCCAAAAATTGCGCTTTAGAAGCCTTCAGAGTAATTTTATTGCCCACCAAGGACACGAGGCCCGTTATGACGCAGACGCAGAAAGATCGCCCCTGGCTCATCCGAACCTATGCCGGTCATTCCACCGCAAAGGCGTCGAACGCATTGTATCGCGGCAATCTGGCAAAGGGTCAGACGGGGCTGTCAGTGGCCTTCGATTTGCCGACTCAGACGGGGTATGACAGCGACCACACGTTGGCGCGCGGCGAGGTCGGCAAGGTCGGCGTTCCTATCAGTCACTTGGGCGACATGCGGGTTCTGTTCGACCAGATTCCGCTGGAGCAGATGAACACCTCGATGACCATCAACGCAACCGCACCATGGTTGTTGGCGCTTTATATCGCCGTGGCCGAGGAACAGGGCGCGGATGTGTCCAAGCTGCAGGGCACGGTTCAGAACGACCTGATCAAGGAATACCTGAGCCGCGGCACCTATGTGTGCCCGCCGAAACCGTCGCTGAAGATGATCGCGGATGTGGCCGAGTACTGCTATACCAACGTTCCGAAATGGAACCCGATGAACGTGTGTTCCTATCACTTGCAAGAAGCTGGCGCGACACCTGAACAAGAGCTGGCCTATGCCCTTGCAACAGCAATCGCTGTTCTGGACGAGCTGCGCCCGCGCGTACCGGCCGAAGATTTCCCCGCGCTCTGCGGTCGGATTTCGTTTTTTGTGAACGCGGGCATCCGTTTTGTCACCGAGATGTGCAAGATGCGCGCCTTCGTGGATCTTTGGGACGAGATTCTGAAAGACCGTTACGGGGTCGAAGATCCCAAGTTCCGCCGCTTCCGCTACGGCGTGCAGGTGAACTCGCTCGGCTTGACCGAGCAACAACCAGAAAACAACGTCTATCGCATCCTGATCGAGATGTTGGCCGTGACTCTGTCGAAAAAGGCCCGCGCCCGCGCGGTTCAGTTGCCTGCCTGGAACGAGGCGCTGGGTCTGCCCCGCCCATGGGATCAGCAATGGTCGATGCGGATGCAGCAGATTCTGGCCTATGAGACCGATCTTCTGGAATACGGCGATCTGTTCGACGGCAACCCCGCTGTCGACGCCAAGGTCGAAGAACTGAAAGCAGGCGCGCGCGCCGAGTTGGCAAATCTGGATTCGATGGGTGGTGCGGTCGCTTCGATCGAATACATGAAATCCCGTCTGGTGGACTCGAACGCCGAGCGCCTGAATCGCATCGAACGCAATGAAACCGTTGTCGTCGGCGTGAACAAGTGGACCGAAGGTGAACCCTCACCGCTGCAGACCGAGGACGGCGGCATCATGGTTGTCGATCCAGCGGTCGAGCATGAGCAGATCAGCCGTCTCAACGTATGGCGCTCCGAGCGCGATGACGCCGCCGTTACAGCAGCGTTGGCGGCATTGCGCGAAGCGGCGCAGACTGGCGCGAATGTCATGGAGCCTTCGATCGCAGCTGCCAAGGCCGGTGTCACCACTGGCGAATGGGCCGAAGAAATGCGCAAGGTTTATGGCACATATCGTGGGCCGACCGGTGTGTCCGGGTCGGTATCGAACAAAACCGAAGGTTTGGAAGACCTGCGCGCCGCTGTGGATGCGGTCAGCGACAAGCTGGGTCGTCGTCTGAAGTTTCTGGTCGGCAAGCCAGGGTTGGACGGCCATTCAAACGGCGCGGAACAGATCGCTTTCCGTGCCCGCGATTGCGGCATGGACATCAGCTATGAAGGCATCCGCCTAACACCCGAAGAAATCGTCACCGCAGCAATGGAAGATCAGGCCCATGTGATTGGCCTTTCGATCTTGTCGGGCAGCCATATTCCTCTGGTGCAGGATGTCATGGCGCGCCTGAATGCCGCCGGCTTAGAAGTTCCGGTAATTGTCGGCGGGATCATCCCCGAAGATGATGCGGAAAAGCTGAGGGCAATGGGCGTCGCGCAAATCTATACCCCCAAGAACTTTGAGCTGAACGCAATAATGGGGGATATTGTTACGCTGGTTGACCCTCAAAACATCGCCGCTCAATAACAGTCGCATTACCTGTTCTTTTTCCATATCTATTCCATGGTAAATTGGGATAGATATCGCCCGTTGTTAGATTTACGGCATTGCTTTGAAAACGCCGTAATAAAACTTGGGCTGGGAGAGCACGAATGGCGATTAACCTTGAAAAAATGTCGCGCAAAGAGCTGATTGACCTGCGCGGACAGTTAGATAAGGCATTGATAAAAGCAGAAAAACGCGAACGGCAAGAGGCTTTGAAAGCTGCAGAAAAAGCTGCGGCAGAATTCGGCTTTTCCTTGTCTGAATTGTCGGATGGCGGCATCGGATCGGGCAGCAAACCAAAAGCAAATGCCAAATATCGCAACCCTTCTGAGCCAACTCAAACGTGGTCTGGACGCGGACGCAAACCGCAATGGGTTCATGACGCGCTCAATTCCGGAGCGGATATAGCCGATTTGGAAATCTGATAGGAATTAACTTTGACATGACAATTCATATTGGTGCCGAAAAAGGCGAAATTGCAGAAACGGTTCTTTTGCCCGGCGACCCATACCGGGCAAAATGGGCGGCAGAGATGTTTCTGGACGACGTAAAACAAGTCAACAATGTGCGCGGCATGTTGGGGTTCACCGGGACCTGGAAGGGCAACCGCGTAACCATTCAGGGCAGCGGGATGGGTATGCCTTCGCTCTCGATCTACGTGAACGAGCTGATCCGCGACTATGGAGCCAAGACCCTGATCCGCATCGGTTCATGCGGCGGCATGCAGGATAAGGTCAATATCCGCGACGTGATCCTTGCCATGACATCGACCACGCTTAGCACGCCGTCCCGCGGGATCATGAAAGAGCTGAATTTTGCCCCGTGTGCGGATTGGGACCTGTTGCAAGACGCCGCGACGGCTGCAGCCGCAAAGGGTACGCCGACCCATGTAGGGGGCATTTACTCGTCCGACGTTTTTTATGATGAGCGCCCCGACTTGAATGAACAGATGGTGCGTCATGGTATCCTGGGCGTCGAAATGGAAGCTGCCGAGTTGTATATTCTGGCCGCCCGCCATCAATGCAGGGCACTAGCCGTTCTCACCGTCTCGGACCACTTGCTGACCGGAGAGGCTCTGCCCTCTTCCGAGCGTGAAAGCAGCTTTGGCGATATGGTCGAGATCGCTCTGCATGCAGCCTTTCCCGCAGCATAGATTCAAGCAGGGCGAAACTGCCCTGCTTGTTTAGCGCTCTCTAAGACATATGTTCGGCGCGTCTTTACCCTCATGCTGAGCGCAGCAAAACGCGCAGACCCAGATGCCTTCCTTTCGATGTTGACGCCACCGGCAATCGCGGGACAGTGACGTCGTTCTGGACCGCCAATAAAGGTAGGCGAAAACACCGGCGGCAAGTAAAAGCAACAGAACAGGCATGGCTATCCATTGCCCATTCCGCCCATCGCATCAAGCCGCGTTCGCGTATTCAAAAAGCTCAGGTTCGCGCAGCTCTGCAGTTTCGGTGGGTTCAGGCATGTAGTAAGCCCACGCCTGTTCCAAAAGCGCCAGCGCCTCAGCTGCGTTCGATTTGTTTTCAGATTCTTGCACTTGCATCGGAGCGATCCCATTCCGGTTCCATCACTCCTCCCTGTGCGGAAAATAGGCTGTCAAGCTGCGGGGGTCACCTCATCTTTTTGCAGTCTCGCCATTCCTCATTTGCATGCAAGGCTGGCATATGGTTTTGCCAACCTTGCGGGTCATTTGATTTACGCGGTGACACAGGCATTCGCTTGGGCGGCCTGCGCTTCGCTAACCCCGTTGCCCGGAACAAACACCTCGGTGTGTTTGCCATCCTTACGGACAATCTGAGTGGTGAATTGGCCTTCAATCCCGGCTTGATTTGCGCAATCCACCTGTTTGAAAACAAGGTCCGCCCGGCTGCCACTTGATCCGCTGCATGCGGACACAACCGCGAGCGCAACGAGGGGAAAAACCTTTGTCAGCATTCTAGTCATTGAGGTACTCCGATATTTCAATACCCGCATGACACGAAAAACCCCGGGAGGTTTCCATCCCAGGGTTTGTCATTTTTTGAAACTGTGATCAAACTGCCCGTTCGACCATCATCTTTTTGATTTCGGCAATCGCCTTGGCCGGGTTCAGACCCTTGGGGCAAGTCTTGGCGCAGTTCATGATCGTGTGGCAACGATACAGTTTGAAGGGATCTTCCAACTCGTCCAGACGTTCACCCGTGGCCTCATCACGGCTGTCGATGATCCAGCGATAGGCGTGCAACAATGCTGCGGGTCCAAGATAGCGATCGCCATTCCACCAATAGCTGGGGCACGAGGTCGAGCAGCTCGCGCACATCACGCACTCATATAGACCATCTAGCTTTTTGCGATCTTCGATGGACTGCTTCCACTCTTTCGCAGGGCGGTTGGTCTTGGTTTCCAGCCACGGCATGATCGAGGCATGCTGAGCATAGAAATGCGTCAGGTCCGGTATCAGGTCCTTGACGACCGGCATATGCGGCAGCGGGTAAATCTTAACATCGCCCTTGATCTCATCCATGCCATAGATACAGGCCAACGTGTTGATCCCGTCGATGTTCATCGCGCAGGATCCGCAAATGCCTTCGCGGCAGGACCGGCGGAAAGTCAGGGTTGGGTCAATCTCGTTCTTGATCTTGATCAGTGCGTCCAAAACCATTGGACCACAGTTGTCCATATCAACGAAATAGGTATCAACCCTAGGATTCTGACCATCATCCGGGTTCCAGCGATAGATCTGAAACTTGCGCACATTGGTTGCGCCATCCGGCTTGGGCCAGGTTTTTCCGGTTGTGATCCGGGAATTCTTTGGCAGGGTGAGCTGTACCATTTCCGACCTCGC
This sequence comes from Ruegeria sp. HU-ET01832, assembly GCF_040371315.1. Lineage (NCBI taxonomy): Bacteria > Pseudomonadati > Pseudomonadota > Alphaproteobacteria > Rhodobacterales > Roseobacteraceae > Ruegeria > Ruegeria sp. HU-ET01832. The sequence goes on along the minus strand of NZ_BAABWL010000002.1, from coordinate 497,526 downwards.
TAAATTCCTGCGCATTGATACACTCAGAACCGCTGAAAGCCAACCATTTAGCCTTGAAAACACCCAATAAAATTAGGCAAATTCGCCTATGCACCGGGATTTAGCAATCAGGCAAGACCCCGCAAATGATGAGCAGTATCCGGGACTCTAAATGCAAACCAAAGTCGCCAATTTCCCATACGGCACGAAGAACCCTTATCAGGATATGATGTATTCGGCTTGCAGCCCCGAATTCACTCTGTCCGCCCCACGCGAGGTTTCGTTTGCGCAATTCGCAAACCCCGATTTCAGAGCAGCACACAGGATTATTCATCTTCATTGGGATGACCGCCTGTTCCGTATCGCCGAATCCGATGACACAAGTCCGCTTTTTCATGAAGTCAAACGAGGGCTAGAGCGCTACCGGGAAAACGGCGGGCGTCTGATTTGGACCATCCACAACCAGGCAGCGCATTCGCAGGCCGAGCTTACCGACAATTTTCGGCAGATTCGCCAGCAACTGACTCAGATGTCTGACCTGATTCATGTGCATACACCCCACGCGGCGCGTCACATGATCTCGGAATATGGTGCAGATTCAGAGAAGATTCGATTGATTCCCCATCCAAGTTACCTTGGCGTCTATGAGCCGACAGAGGTCACGCTTAACCGGTCAGCGCCCGTAAACCAACCGATCCGGTTCCTGGCTTTTGGTGCAATGCGTGGAAATCGTGACCTGGACAAGCTGCATGAAGCCGCCCGCAAATTGACCAATCGCGGACATTCGTTCGAGCTATCGGTGGTCGGGAAAGTCTTTCGCTCGGGACGCAGGCTAATGCGTCGAATGCAGGTGAATCCGAATGTGACCGTGATTTCCGACCGTGTTCCGGACGACGAAATTCCCACGATTTTCTCGCAATCGCATGTCTACACCTTGCCATCAATGAACACGTTTACGTCGGGAACTGCCATGCTGGCCCAAACCTTCGGACTTCCGATCATTGGTCCGGACATTGAACCACACAAACACACGACCCCCGAAGCCTGTCATGACCTGTTGTATCCGGCGCAAAACCCGCGCGGATTGATCCGGACGATGATGCGGGTGATGGAGATGTCAAAAGACGAACTGAACGAAAAACGCCGAGCCTGCTTGCAATTCGCTGTTGCCCGCCAACCAGCCCATATTTCGGGTCAGTTGAAGCAAGCTCTCGCAGAACTCACATAGGGAGACTGCCCCATAAAAAAAGCCACCCAGCTTATGGGTGGCTTTTTTCGTGGTTTTTAAACAAATGCGTTAGAAGGTCCGCGCCTTCGGTGCGATTTTCTTGAGGCTGATGCCGCCTTCGGCTTCGGTCGTCAGCGGGTCCGCAATCACAGGGCGATAGCTGAGCTCAACCTTATTACCCTCGACCCGGCTAACGGTGTGAACACGCCAGTTCTCATCATCGCGCTCGGCAAAATCCTCATGGGCATGGGCACCACGAGACTCCTTACGCGCTTCGGCTCCGACGATCGTTGCCAATGCGCTCGGCATCAGGTTGCCCAGTTCCAGCGTCTCCATCAGGTCACTGTTCCACACCAACGAGCGGTCGGTGACTTTCAGATCATCCATCTTAGCCGCAATGGCCGTCATCTTTTCGACGCCTTCGGCCATGGTCTTGGCGGTACGGAATACTGCCGCGTCAGCCTGCATGGTTTTCTGCATCTCAAGCCGCAGGTCGGCGGTCGGAATCGAACCATTGGCGTTGCGTGCCGTATCGAACCGGTCAAAAGCCTTATCGACCGACGCCTGATTCAGCACCGGATTCGCAGCCTCGGCATCTACAACCTTACCGGCCCGGATCGCGGCCGCGCGGCCAAAGACCACAAGGTCGATCAAAGAGTTCGAGCCCAAGCGGTTTGCCCCATGAACTGAGGCACACCCGGCCTCGCCCACAGCCATCAGGCCGGGAACCACGGCGGTTGGGTTATCGGCAGTGGGGTTCAGAACCTCGCCCCAATAGTTTGTGGGGATACCGCCCATGTTGTAGTGAACCGTCGGCAGAACCGGGATCGGTTCCTTGGTGACATCCACGCCCGCAAAGACGCGCGCAGATTCTGAAATGCCCGGCAAACGCTCGGCCAGCGCCTCGGCAGGCAGGTGGCTGAGGTTCAGGTGGATATGGTCGCCATTGTCACCGTGGCCGCGGCCTTCGCGGATTTCCATCGTCATCGAACGGCTGACATAGTCACGTGGCGCAAGGTCTTTGTACTGGGGCGCATAGCGCTCCATAAACCGTTCGCCTTCCGAGTTGGTTAGGTATCCGCCCTCGCCTCGGGCACCTTCGGTGATCAGGCAGCCCGAACCGTAGATGCCGGTGGGGTGGAACTGCACGAACTCCATATCCTGCAAGGCCAGGCCTGCACGGGCCACCATGCCGCCGCCGTCGCCGGTGCAAGTATGGGCCGAGGTTGCACTGAAATATGCCCGGCCATAACCACCAGTCGCCAGCACCACCATCTTGGCGTTGAAGACATGCATCGTGCCGTCGTCCAGCTTCCAGCAGACGACGCCCTGACACTGCCCGTCGTCGGACATAATCAGGTCGATGGCGAAGTATTCGATGTAGAACTCGGCGTTGTTCTTCAGCGATTGCCCGTACAGAGTATGCAGGATCGCGTGGCCGGTCCGGTCAGCAGCCGCACAGGTGCGCTGCACCGCAGGGCCTTCGCCAAATTCGGTGGTGTGGCCACCGAACGGGCGCTGATAGATCTTACCTTCCTCGGTCCGGCTGAAAGGCACACCGTAGTGCTCCAGCTCGTACACGGCCTTGGGCGCCTCACGCGCGAGGTATTCCATTGCGTCAGTATCGCCCAGCCAGTCCGAGCCTTTGACGGTGTCGTACATGTGCCACTGCCAGTGGTCCGGACCCATGTTTGAAAGCGACGCGGCAATGCCGCCCTGCGCCGCCACTGTATGCGAGCGGGTCGGAAAAACCTTGGTTACACAGGCAGTGCGTAGCCCTTGTTCGGCCATGCCCAGGGTGGCCCGCAGACCCGCCCCACCGGCGCCGACAACGACCACGTCATATTCGTGCGTTTCGTATTCGTATGCAGCCATTTCTTTCAGCTCCGGGAATTAGAGGGCAATGCGGGCAATGGCGAATAGGCCCGCCGCAGCCGCGCCGTAGGACAAGCAGGTGGTCAGGATGATCAGGACCTTCTCGGTCGTGCCGTGGGTATAATCCTCGAGCATCACCTGTGCGCCTTCGGCGAAGTGTTTCATACCGATCACCAACGTCAGTGCCGCAACAATCGCCGGGAACGGGCGCGAATAGTAGTCCAGCACCACATCATAGGGATGCCCCAGCACGGGACCAAAGGTGAAGATGAACAGCGGAACAAGGATCAGCAACGCCACCGAGCTGACCTTCATCCGCCAGAAATGAGCTGTGCCTGCCTTGGCCGATCCAAGGCCACTGGCGCGTTTGCGGTCTGTCAGATAACGCATGTCTGGCCTCCTTTACGCAACGATGATCAGGGTCAGCAGGGTCAGGACAACCGACCCGATGACAACCGCCCAACCCAGCTTCTCCGCGACCGGCAACTCCAGCCCCTTCGCGTTGTCCCAGATCAGGTGCCGAACACCTGCCAGCGTGTGGTACCACAACCCCCACAGGGACAGAGCCATCACAAGATCACCCAAAACCGATGTCAGCCACCAATTCGCACGCTCGTATGCTTCGGGCGAGGTTGCGGCGGCCAGAAACCACCATACGATCAGCAAGGCTGCCACGATCATCGCGTTCCCGGTGATACGGGTCAGAATAGAGGTGACCGAGGTCAACTGCGGGCGATAAATCGACAGATGCGGCGATAACGGGCGATTGCCCCGGTTAACATCGGCCATGGCGGCTCCTTTTCGGTTGGCTACCGAACGTTTTACTGTTTTTTGCGACTCTGTCACGTGCTGCAGATGCAAAAAAGCCTAATATTGGAGCAAAATGACGCATATTTGAGAATTGTGATCACACAAAATAATGACGTGATCACAAATGAATTCAAGTCCATCGAGTGTTAGCGCCGCGACTTCCGAATCTGCATTCACTCAGTCCAGACCTGCGGTTTGCTGCGTCACTTCCCGCAACAATTTCTTGCGAATACGTTCGGGATAGTCTTCAAACCCCGCAGCCGAGACCACAAAGGCCCCTTCGCCCACGATCACGTTTTCAAAGAAGTAGGCGGTCAGGTCTGGTTCGCTTTCTTCGATCGCAATCGCGTTCACGGTTACGCCTTGGCTACGCAAAACTTCATGTATCTCGCTAGGCTCAACCCCTTCGTTAGAGGTTCCATCGCCCGAGATATCGATAAGATGCCTTTTGCAGGTGGCGACTTCGTCAAAACTCGACAGCGTCATTTCCAGGGCCTCGCCTATTGCGGTCGAGAAATTACGCCAGACGCGCGGGCCAGCAGCCACCTGATCTGCAAACCGATCCAGCGTTTCGAAACTGTCGATATTGGTCCAGGGGATTGTGATCTTCTGCCGCGAGGCGCCTGTCCATTGCACAAGCATCAAGCGAGCCTGACCACGCACCAGTGCCTCGGACACGATGGGATCGCGCAAACCCGAAGCCAACCCGTCCATCTGAATACGGTATTCCGAGGAATCAACCGAGCCAGAGACATCCACTGCCAACGCCAGCGCAAGATCGCAGGCCATGGCGGGTGGAGCCAGGCAAAAACTCAAAGCTATGGATCGGAACGCGCGCATGACCGCAGCCTAGCACGAATGACGCGGGCTGCGATCACATGAATGTGGGTAGGTATCAAACGGGCATCAATGCCCAGTAGTCCAGATCAAGCAACACGTTGGGCATATAGCGCCCGTCTTCGTTTTTCAGCAGGAAGGGTTCGCCGCACTTTGTTGCGACCAAGCGTAGACGGATCGCCCGCACGCCGGGCACGCCGGTTTCGGCCTTGTCCAGAACCTCGGACCACGCCTTGATCGTATCGCCCGCAAAACACGGGTTGGCGTGCGCGCCGCCATTCAGGCCCACCACCATCTGTGCATTGGCCAGACCATTGAAAGACAATGTTCGCGCCATAGAGATCACGTGACCGCCATAAATCAGACGTCCCTCGGGGCGGAAGGTCAGGTCGAAATGCACTTTGGCAGTGTTCTGCCAAAGGCGGGTGGCCAGCATATGCTCGGCCTCTTCTATTGTGACCCCGTCCACGTGGTCGATCTTTTCGCCGATCTCATAATCGCCCCAGCGATGCGCCTCACCGGCTTGGGCAAAATCGTAGTTCGAGAAATTCAAACCCTGCGGAATGACCAGATCGCTTGGCTCCAACGCCTTTTTCAACTCGGGCACCACTGCGTCGGGTGCGGGGGCGGACAGGTCTGATTTGCGGACCATCACCCAGCGGACATATTCCATGACCGCCTCATCGCGCTGATTCAGGCCACGGGTGCGCACATAAACCACCCCGGTTTTGCCGTTCGAGTTCTGCTTGACCCCGATCACCTCGGATTCCGACCGCAGAGTGTCGCCAGCATAAACCGGTTTCAGCCAGCGCCCCTCGGCATAGCCCAGATTGGCAACTGCATTCAGAGAGACATCCGGCACTGTCTTGCCGAACACCACATGAAACGCCGCCAGATCGTCCAACGGGCTTTGTGGCAAGCCGGATGCCCGGGCAAACTCGTCCGAGGAATAGAGCGCATGACGCGCAGGATAGAGCGCGTGATACAGCGCCCGCTCACCATCAGTAACGGTGCGCGGCACCGCGTGTTGCAGCACCTGCCCGACGGAATAGTCCTCGAAAAAGCGGCCCGGATTGGTCTTTGCCATTATTGCTGTCCCAGTTTCATATCGGGTGAATAGTCGGCCGCGACCTCTTTGGTCACAGCCTGCGCACAGCGCATCACGTTGTTTGCGGCGTCAAAGGCATAGGACGGGTCACCATACAGCTCCCACCCTTTGGCCAGAGCGTCGGACACTTTGTGGCAAAAGGCCGAGGTGTCCTCTTCCGTCAGCAGACGATAGAGTTTTGCCATTTTATTCCCCTCACGATCCGAACGGAGACGGGCCGACCAGCCCGTGAATATAACCGATGACACCCAGCAGAATGATCGAGGCCACAAAGAACATCGCGTCTTTGCCGTAGGTTCCGGGTTCACCGGGTGTCCAGTCAGGCTCGGACTTGTTGATCACGATCACTTCGACCACGGCCCAGGCCAGCAATCCGCCGAACAGGATGATCGAGGCCAGATCGCCATTTACCAGCAGATGCGCAAAGGCCCACAGCTTGAACCCGCCCAGCATCGGATGGCGCAGCTTGTTCAGCAGGCGGCCTTTCTTGGGTGCGGGGCTCATCAGGAAGATGGCGATCAGCACCAGCAGGTTGTTGACGTGGATCAGGAATGTGGGCGGCGCCCAGACATAGATGAAATCGGTCATGCGATAGCCGAAGATCATCAGCAAAATCGCCGCCACCAGCGCCAGTGCCACCGCACCTTTGCCGCCATTGCCCATGGCCTCGCGCTGCGTAGGCGCGACGCGTTTTAACAGATGTGCGGCCCACCAAAGCGCCACACCAAGGATCAGAAGAACGAAGCCCATGCTGGCTTACCCCGCTTGCAAAGCTGAAATCGCCTCTGCTTTTGCCAGAATTTCGCGGGCGGTTGCAACGTGCAGGTTCTCAACAATTTTGCCATCCACGACAGCAACGCCTTGCCCTTGCGCCTCGACCTCTTCAAAAGCAGCGATCTGACGTTGGGCCAAGTCGATTTCCGCATCCGAGGGCGCATAGGCCGCGTTGGTGATTTCGACCTGAGCCGGGTGTATCAGCGTCTTGCCGTCAAAGCCCATATCGCGGCCCTGCGTACATTCTGCGGCTAGCCCCTCGTCATCCTTGAAGGCGTTATAAACGCCGTCCACGATGATCAGGCCCTCGGCCTTGGCGGCCAGCAGACACAGGCCCAGAGAGGTCATCAGCGGCAGGCGATCGGGACGGAAACGGGTCTGCAATTCCTTGGCCAAGTCGTTGGTGCCCATCACAAACCCCGCCATCAGCGGATGCGCGGCAATTTCGGCGGCGTTCAGCATACCGCGCGGTGTCTCCATCATCGCCCAGATCGGGATATCTCCGGTGATCGCCGCCAGAGCGTCTACATCAGCGGCCGAGTTCACCTTAGGCAACAGAACCACATCGGCATCCATGTCCCGCACGGCCTCGGCATCAGCACGGCCCCATTTGGTGTCCAACCCGTTGATGCGCACGATCTTGACCCGCGCGCCGTATCCGCCCGCGGCCAAAGCGGCCTTGAGCGTTTCCCGCGCGTTCTCTTTTTCATCCGCGGCAACCGCATCTTCCAGATCAAAGATGATCGCGTCGACCGGCAGGGTGCGCGCCTTGTCCAGCGCCCGATCTTTCGAGCCGGGGATATACAGTACAGAACGATAGGGGCGCTGACGGGGGTCCATTGGCCTCTCCCTTAAGAAATAAAGTTGCGCGGAATGGGGCATTTTTTGCCGGAAAGTTCAAGAGCAAAATCGCCGCATTGCAGCATAAGCGACGCAACGTGCGTTGGCTTAACCGGATTTCGGTGCCTCGCCTGCACCCTTTGGGGCAGATGGAATCGAAAGGGTGCACGGATGAAAAAGACGCTGTTCAAGATGACGATGGGGCTGGGCATCATGGTGCTGGCCGCCCAGCAGGTACAGGCCCGGAACTGCGCCCCGCGCGAAGACGTGGTCAAGCGGTTGACCGAAACCTATGGCGAGACCCGTCAGGGCATCGGCATCGCGCGCCGAGGCGCGGTGATGGAGGTCTATGCCTCGGACACAAGCGGTAGTTGGACGATCACGGTGACGATGCCAGACGGAATGACCTGTCTGATCGCGTCCGGTCGGTCTTATGAGGACATGGCCGAGGCGCTGCCGCCCAACGTCTAGGTCAGCGCGTCCCAGATCAGTTTGCTGCCGGTCAGGGTCAGCAGGACATAAGCGATGCCAAAGAACAGGCGCTCTGACAGCATGAAATGCGCCCGGACGCCCAGCCACGCGCCAAGAATGGCGAAAGGGGTCAGTAGTAGATCCGCCAGCGCCGTGTGCCATGTGAACAGGCCCAAATAGGCGAAGGGCACGAATTTCGCTGCGTTGATGACCCAGAAAACCAGCACGGTGCTGGCCTGAAACTCGGTCTTCGTCAGGCGTTGCGACAGCAGGTATACGGCTGCGGGCGGGCCGCCGGCGTGGCTGACAAAGCTGGTGAACCCAGCCACCAGCCCCGCAAACAGCCCGGCCGAGGGTGGCAGCCGGTTGGCAAAGCCGCGAATCCAGCCCTTGCTTTGCGCCACATGCCAGACCACGAACCCGACCGAGATCGCCCCGATCAGCAGACGCAGCAAATCGTCATCTGTCACGCGATACAGCCAAGCGCCCAGCGCGATGCCAGGCACAGCGCCAAGGATCAGCAGGCGCGAATCCGGCCAGCTCCAGCGTTTCCAATAGGGTTTCAGCGTGGCGACGTCGATCACCATCAGGATCGGCAGCATCAGCGCCAGCGCCTGTCCCGGCGTCAGGATCAGCGCCAGAATCGACGAAGACGCGAAGGCCACGCCCGACCCGAACCCGCCCTTGGAAATGCCGGCGAAGATCACGGCCGGGATCGCCACGGCAAAAAACATCAGGTCCAGTTCGAACATTTAGTCTTCCGAATACTTCAGGAATCGCGCCCCTCGGACGGCACAAATACGGTATGCGGTTGTATGCCACGCAGCACAACCCTTGCACAAATCCGTTTTACCGACTAGCACAACCGCGATTTCTAACCCCATCGGAGATTTTCCACATGGCCAGACCCAAGATCGCGCTGATCGGCGCAGGTCAGATCGGCGGCACGCTCGCCCACCTCGCTGCAATGAAAGAACTGGGTGACGTCGTCCTGTTCGACATCGCCGAAGGCACCCCCGAAGGCAAGGCGCTGGACATCGCAGAATCCGGCCCCTCCGAAGGGTTCGACGCCAAGCTGAAGGGCACCCAGTCCTACGAAGACATCGCAGGCGCGGACGTCTGCATCGTCACCGCCGGTGTGCCCCGCAAACCGGGCATGAGCCGCGACGACCTGCTGGGCATCAACCTGAAGGTCATGAAATCCGTGGGTGAAGGCATCGCTGCCAATGCTCCGGATGCGTTCGTCATCTGCATCACCAACCCGCTGGACGCAATGGTCTGGGCGCTGCGCGAATTCTCGGGCCTGCCCCACAACAAGGTCTGCGGCATGGCCGGCGTTCTGGACTCGGGCCGTTTTGCCCATTTCCTGTCGGAAGAATTCAACGTCTCGATGCGCGATGTGACCGCATTTGTGCTGGGCGGCCACGGCGACACCATGGTGCCGTCGGTGCGTTACTCGACCGTTGCCGGTATCCCGCTGCCCGATCTGGTTGAAATGGGCTGGACCACACAGGAGAAACTGGACGCCATCGTTCAGCGCACCCGTGACGGCGGTGCCGAAATCGTTGGACTGCTGAAAACCGGCTCGGCCTTCTATGCTCCGGCCACCTCGGCGATCGAAATGGCCGAAGCCTATCTGAAAGACCAAAAGCGCGTTCTGCCCTGTGCCGCCTATTGCAATGGTGAGCTGGGCGTAGATGGCATGTATGTCGGCGTCCCCACAGTGATCGGCGCAGGCGGCATCGAGCGTGTTGTCGACATTAAGCTCAACGAAGAAGAGCAAGCCGGTTTCGACAACTCGGTCAACGCTGTGAAGGGCCTGATCGAAGCGTGCAAGGGTATCGACAGCTCTCTGGCCTGATCCTTCCACAGCACAAAATTCAAAAAAACCGGTCCTCTTTGGGCCGGTTTTCTTTTGCAATCAAGGCTGATGTTAGACTTGTCGCCAATGTTGGCGCAAACGTCGCAAATCCTTTATTTGTTGGCACCAATGGCCATGCGCATCCAGATATCGAATCAACGTACGCCGCCTACAAAATTTGTGATCACACCAGAAAATACTGTGATCACAAATGCTGAAAATCTTTGCTAAAAACTGCGTCGGCGGCAAAAAAACCTTTAAACTTGTCCCCCAGACACCCCTATAACGATCTAATCGTAGTCAGACGGGACAATTTCGATGAATATTCACGAATACCAAGCCAAGGCTCTTCTTCGCAGCTATGGCGCTCCGGTCTCCGAAGGTCGCGCGGTTCTGCGCGCCGAGGAAGCCAAAACCGCAGCCGGTGAACTGGATGGCCCCCTTTGGGTTGTCAAAGCCCAAATCCACGCAGGTGGCCGCGGCAAGGGCTCGTTCAAAGAGGCCGACGCCGGTGAAAAGGGCGGTGTCCGTCTGACCAAATCGGTCGAAGAGGCCGCCGAAGAAGCCAAAAAGATGCTGGGCCGCACGCTAGTTACACATCAGACCGGCCCCGCAGGCAAGCAGGTCAACCGCATTTATATCGAGGCCGGTTCCGGCATCGAGCGTGAGCTGTATCTGGCCCTTCTGGTGGATCGCCAGACCAGCCGCATTTCCTTTGTCTGCTCGACCGAAGGCGGCATGGACATCGAAGAAGTGGCCGAGTCCACGCCCGAGAAAATCCTGTCCTTCTCGGTGGACCCTGTGACCGGCTATCAGGCCTATCACGGCCGCCGCATCGCCTTCTCGCTGGGTCTGCAAGGCGCGCAGGTCAAGCAATGCGTCAAGTTGATGGGTCAGCTGTACCAGGCCTTCGTCGAGAAGGACATGGAGATGCTGGAGATCAACCCCCTGATCGTGGCCGAAGGCGGCGACCTCAAGGTGCTGGACGCCAAGCTGGGCTTTGACGGCAACGCGGTTTACCGCCACCCCGACATCGCCGAGCTGCGCGACGAAACCGAAGAAGACCCCAAGGAACTCGAAGCCTCGAAATACGACCTGAACTACATCGCGCTGGATGGTGAGATCGGGTGCATGGTGAACGGCGCTGGTCTGGCGATGGCCACCATGGACATCATCAAACTGTATGGTGCCGAGCCTGCCAACTTCCTCGACGTGGGCGGCGGTGCCACCAAAGAGAAAGTGACCGAGGCGTTCAAGATCATCACCTCGGACCCGAACGTCAAAGGCATTCTGGTCAACATCTTCGGCGGCATCATGCGCTGTGATGTGATTGCCGAAGGCGTTGTCGCCGCGGTGAAAGAGGTCGGCCTCAAGGTTCCGCTGGTCGTGCGTCTGGAAGGCACGAACGTTGAGAAAGGCAAAGAGATCATCAACACCTCTGGCCTGGACGTGATCGCAGCGGACAACCTGAAAGACGGTGCCGAGAAGATCGTGAAGGCCGTCAAAGGCTGATGTCATCCCGTTGGATGGGCTTCGGCCCATCTTTCCCAAGATTTCGGTGGGCTGAGGCCCGCCCTATAAAGGAGAACGCCAGATGGCAGTCCTCATCGACGAAAATACCAAAGTGATCTGTCAGGGCTTTACCGGCTCGCAGGGCACATTCCACTCTGAACAGGCCATCGCCTATGGCACTAAGATGGTCGGCGGCGTGACCCCCGGCAAAGGCGGGATGACCCATCTTGACCTGCCCGTGTTCAACTCGGTCCACGAGGCCAAGCATGTGACCGAAGCGAACGCCTCGGTGATTTATGTCCCGCCGCCCTTCGCAGCTGACTCGATCCTCGAAGCGATTGACGCCGAGATGGAAGTGATCGTCTGCATTACCGAAGGCATTCCGGTTCTGGACATGATGAAGGTAAAGCGCGCGCTGGAAGGCTCCAAATCGCGCCTGATCGGCCCGAACTGCCCCGGTGTCATCACGCCGGATGCCTGCAAGATCGGCATCATGCCCGGCCACATCCACAAGCGCGGCTCGGTCGGCGTTGTGTCTCGTTCCGGTACCCTCACTTATGAGGCTGTCAAACAGACCACTGACGTGGGTCTGGGCCAGTCCACCTGCGTCGGCATCGGCGGCGACCCGATCAAAGGCACCGAACATATCGACGTGCTGGAATGGTTCCTGGCGGATGACGAGACCCACTCGATCATCATGATCGGTGAGATCGGTGGTTCAGCCGAAGAGGAAGCCGCACAGTTCCTGGCGGATGAAGCCAAGAAGGGCCGCAAAAAGCCGGTTGCTGGCTTCATTGCAGGCCGCACAGCCCCTCCGGGCCGCCGCATGGGCCACGCAGGCGCGATCGTCGCCGGTGGCAAAGGCGGTGCCGAGGACAAGATCGAAGCCATGCGCTCGGCCGGTATCGTCGTGGCAGAAAGCCCGGCAACGCTGGGTGAGGCCGTGCTGGAAGCGATTGGGTAAAATGGAACAGGCGCTGATCTCAGAACTGAGGGCAGCGCCCGCCCAAGGGGTGGGCAAGAAGCACCCGCCCTTTGGGGCGGGTTGGGCGATGCCCGGCGGTGCCCACCGTGCGGGTCTCTTAATTTTGCTCTCTTTTCTAGGAACATCTGTTGCATCCGAAAACTCTGGTATTGTTCCAAGGGATCAATTCGTTGTTCGAGCTATTCCAGGCCTCGATGGTGCCGAAACAGATTTACTAGAGAACGACAAGATCGCTTTCACCTATCTGAACATTCGAGTTGACGACGACGAAATGCGTGCAGCGGCCGAATTATGGTGTTCACAATTTGACGGAAAAGCGCGTTTGGTTTCAGACGTGCAAGTGGGACGTTACTACTGGTTGCTCGAACGTCGTCAAACTACGTTTGATTGCACCGGTGTAAACTAAAGAGGAGGAAGAGTTTAAATCGCCATGACCTTCTCCGATGCCATCCGCACCTGTTTCTCCAAGCTCTTCACGTTCTCGGGTCGCGCCTCGCGGTCTGAGTATTGGTTCTTTTTCCTGTTCATCGTGATCTGGAGCCTCATCGCAGGTTTCATCGACCTTCAGTTTTTCACGCAAGTCGCCACGACCGAGACCGAAACGACGAAATCCGTCGCTGCCACATCGAGTCAACCGGTGCAGAGCATTGTCAGCCTAATCGTCTTCTTCCCGCATCTCGCGGTCGCATGGCGGCGAATGCATGATACCGGACGCAGCGGGCTTTATGCTCTGTTTCCGCTGCTCCTGATGGCCGGGGCCGTTGCGGTGCTGGTGTTCGGTATCGGCATGGCGTCCAGCTTCCAGCATGGCGGCAACCTGGATGTCCTGTTCACCCGCGCGACTTTACTGATTGTTATACCCACCCTTCTAATCCTGATGATCTCGCCGCTTCTGGTGCTGTGGTGGCTGACCCGCCCCAGCCAGCCAGGCACCAACAAATACGGTCCCAACCCATATGAGGTAACCCAATGACCGAGCACTCGCCCAACTCCGCCTTTCATGCCTCAAGCTTCATGCAGGGGCACAACGCTGAATACCTGGAGCAGCTTTACGCTCAATACACACGCGACCCGAACGCGGTTGATGCGGCCTGGGCCGAGTTCTTTCGCGCCATGGGCGATGCCTCGCCGGATGTGCAGCGCGAGGCCGAGGGGCCATCCTGGGCGCGCACCGACTGGCCGCAGCAGCCAGCCGACGATCTGACCGGGGCGCTCACGGGCGAGTGGGCCGAGATTGACGCCAAAGCGGCGGGCAAAAAGATCAAGGACAAGGCGGCCTCCAAAGGTGTTGAGGTCAGCGAAGACCAGATCAAGCGCGCGGTGTTGGACAGCCTGCGAGCGCTGATGCTGATCCGGGCCTACCGTATCCGGGGCCATCTGGCCGCCGATCTGGACCCGCTGGGAATGCGCGCCGCGACCAACCACCCCGAGCTGGACCCCAAGACCTATGGCTTCACCGAGGCCGACATGGACCGGCCGATCTTTATCGACAACGTGCTGGGCCTGCAGATGGCCTCGATGCGGCAGATCGTCGATATCGTGAAACGCACCTATTGCGGCACCTTTGCGCTGCAATACATGCATATCTCAGATCCAGAACAGGCTGCTTGGCTGAAGGAACGGATCGAAGGCTACGGCAAGGAAATTGCATTCACCAAGGAAGGACGCAAAGCCATCCTGAACAAGATGGTCGAGGCCGAGGGCTTCGAGAAATTCCTGCACGTCAAATACATGGGCACCAAGCGGTTCGGCCTGGACGGCGGTGAGGCTCTGATCCCCGCGATGGAACAGATCATCAAGCGCGGCGGCGCGCTGGGTGTGCGTGACATTGTTATCGGGATGCCGCACCGAGGCCGTCTTAACATTCTGGCCAACGTGATGCGCAAACCCTATCGCGCGATCTTCAACGAATTCCAGGGCGGCAGCTTCAAGCCCGAAGATGTGGATGGCTCAGGCGATGTAAAATACCACCTCGGCGCCTCGAGCGACCGCGAGTTTGATGGCAACAGCGTTCACCTGTCGCTGACGGCCAACCCCTCGCACCTTGAGGCGGTGAACCCCGTCGTTCTGGGAAAAGTCCGCGCCAAACAGGATCAGTTGAAAGACAACGAGCGTACCGCTGTGATGGGCATCCTTCTGCATGGCGACGCGGCCTTCGCTGGTCAGGGTGTTGTGGCCGAAGGGTTTGGCCTGTCGGGTCTGCGCGGTCACAAAACCGGCGGCACCATGCATATCGTGGTGAACAACCAGATCGGGTTCACCACTGCGCCGCACTTCAGCCGCTCCAGCCCCTACCCCACCGATATCGCGCTGATGGTTGAGGCACCGATCTTCCACGTGAACGGTGACGACCCCGAGGCGGTGGTTCACGCCGCCAAGGTCGCGACCGAGTTCCGCCAGAAGTTCCACAAGGATGTGGTCATCGACATCTTCTGCTACCGCCGGTTTGGTCACAACGAGGGCGACGAGCCCATGTTCACCAACCCGATCATGTACAAGAAGATCAAGACGCATAAGACCACGCTGTCGCTGTATACCGAGCGTCTGGTCAAAGACGGCCTGATCCCCGAAGGCGAGATCGAGGATATGAAAGCCGCCTTCCAGGCGCAGCTGAATGACGAGTTCGAGGCCGGGAAAGACTATAAGCCCAACAAGGCCGACTGGTTGGACGGGCGCTGGTCACATCTGGACAAAAATAAAGACGAATATGTCAGGGGCGATACCGCGATCACGCCAGAAACTATGGCCGAGGTCGGCAAAGCCCTGACCCATGTTCCTGCAGACATTGCTTTGCACAAAACAGTGGGCCGTCTTTTGGACCACAAAAAGCAGATGTTCGACAATGGCAAAGGCTTTGACTGGGCCACGGGTGAGGCGCTGGCCTTCGGCTCGCTTTTGACCGAAGGCTATCCGGTGCGTCTGTCTGGCCAAGATGCGACACGCGGGACGTTCAGCCAACGCCATTCGGGCTTTGTCCATCAGGAAACGGAAGAGCGGTACTATCCGCTGAACAACATCCGGGCCGGTCAGTCACAATACGAGGTGATCGACTCGATGCTATCGGAATATGCGGTGCTTGGGTTCGAATATGGCTATTCGCTGGCCGAACCCAACGCGCTGACCCTGTGGGAAGCGCAGTTTGGTGACTTTGCCAACGGCGCGCAGATCATGTTCGACCAGTTCATCAGCTCGGGCGAAAGCAAATGGCTGCGGATGTCTGGCCTAGTGACCCTGCTGCCGCACGGGTTCGAAGGGCAAGGCCCCGAACACTCGTCAGCGCGTCTGGAACGGTTCCTGCAGATGTGCGGTCAGGACAACTGGATCGTGGCAAACTGTACGACGCCTGCGAACTATTTCCACATCTTGCGCCGTCAGCTGCACCGGACCTTCCGCAAACCGCTGATCCTGGTGACGCCGAAATCGCTGTTGCGGCACAAGCTGGCCGTCAGCACGGCTGCGGATTTCACCACCGGATCCAGCTTCCATCGGGTGCTGTGGGATGACGCGCAGCATGGCAATTCTGACACCAAGCTGGTCAAGGATGACAAGATCAAGCGAGTCGTTCTGTGTTCGGGCAAGGTCTACTATGACCTGCTGGAAGAACGCGACGCGCGCGGCATCGACGACGTCTATCTAATGCGGATCGAGCAATATTATCCTTTCCCGGCGCACTCGCTGATCAACGAGCTTGAGCGTTTCAAGGGCGCCGAGATCGTCTGGTGTCAGGAAGAGCCCAAGAACCAAGGTGCCTGGACCTTTATCGAACCCAACATCGAATGGGTTCTGACCCGGATTAAAGCCAAACATACACGGCCCCGCTATGTCGGTCGCGCCACTTCGGCCTCGCCCGCGACGGGTTTGGCCAGCCAACACAAAGCCCAACAAGAAGCGCTGGTGAACGAAGCGCTGAGCATTGAAGGAAAGTAATGATGTCCATTGAAGTTCGTGTTCCCACGCTGGGCGAGTCGGTCACTGAAGCCACGGTTGCCACCTGGTTCAAAAAGCCCGGAGATGCGGTGGCAGTTGACGAAATGCTCTGCGAGCTAGAGACCGACAAGGTCACCGTCGAGGTCCCCGCCCCCGCCGCTGGCGTGATGGGTGAAATCGTCGCCGCCGAAGGTGAAACCGTTGGTGTTGACGCGCTGCTGGCCACGATTGCAGCCGGCGAAGGCGCGGCCCCTGCCCCTGCGACGGCAGCCCCGGCCCCTGCGGCGGCCCCGGCAGCATCAGGCGACAGTGTCGACGTGATGGTCCCCACACTGGGCGAATCCGTGACCGAGGCGACTGTGTCCACATGGTTCAAACAGGTTGGCGACGCCGTCGCGCAGGACGAAATGCTGTGTGAGCTGGAAACCGACAAGGTTTCGGTCGAAGTTCCGGCCCCGGCGGCGGGCGTTCTGGCCGAAATCACCGCCCCCGAAGGCACCACGGTGGATGCCTCGGCCAAGCTGGCCGTGATCTCGGGCGCAGGTACTGTTGCGGCCCCGGCGGCCGCTCCAGCAGCGGCGGCCCCGGCTGCGGCGGCCACCGGCAAGGACGTGTCCAACGCGCCTTCGGCTGAGAAAGCGATGGCGCAGGCCGGCCTGTCGGCGGATCAGGTCACCGGCACTGGCCGTGACGGACGCATCATGAAAGAAGACGTGGCCCGCGCGGTGGCAACCGCTGCGGCCCCTGCGCCCGCCGCGGCTCCCGCTCCGGCCCCTGCGCCGCGTGCCCCCGTGGCCGCTGACGATGCCGCGCGCGAGGAACGGGTCAAGATGACCCGCCTGCGTCAGACCATCGCCAAACGCCTGAAAGACAGCCAAAACACCGCCGCCATGCTGACCACCTATAACGAGGTGGACATGACCGAGGTGATGGCCCTGCGCAACCAGTACAAAGACCAGTTCGAGAAGAAGCACGGTGTGCGTCTGGGCTTTATGTCCTTCTTCACCAAGGCTTGCTGCCACGCGCTGAAAGAAGTGCCCGAGGTGAATGCCGAGATCGACGGCACCGACATTGTCTACAAAAACTTCGTCCATATGGGCGTGGCCGCCGGTACGCCGACCGGTCTGGTGGTTCCGGTCATCCGCGATGCTGACAGCATGTCCTTCGCGGCGATCGAAAAAGCCATCGCCGAAAAGGGCAAACGCGCCCGTGACGGCAAGTTGTCGATGGCGGAAATGCAGGGCGGCACCTTCACCATCTCGAACGGTGGTGTTTACGGCTCTCTGATGTCCTCGCCGATCCTGAACCCCCCGCAATCGGGTATTCTGGGCATGCATAAGATCCAAGATCGCCCGATGGCGATCAATGGTCAGGTTGTGATCCGTCCGATGATGTATCTGGCGCTGTCCTATGACCACCGGATCGTCGACGGCAAAGGCGCTGTAACCTTCCTGGTGCGCGTGAAAGAGGCGTTGGAAGATCCGCGCCGCCTGCTGATGGATCTGTAATCATGGCAACCCATGTTCTCTGGCAGGCCGATGTAGCCGATTTCGATGCCTGGCTGACCGTTTTCCGCGAAGATCAGCCTATGCGCAAAGCGGCAGGTATCCATGACCTGCACGTCTGGCGCGACCCCGATCAGCGCGACCACGCCATCGCGATGTTTGAGGTGCGCGATCTGGACAAGGCCCGTGCTTTTCTGGATTCGCAGGAATTGGCGATGCACCACGAACGCGGCGGCGTTGCCCATATCCAGGTGAAACTGCTGCAGCCTGTCTGACTCTGAAACAGCCCGTGTGCGGGACGATCTCGCACACGGGCACGCACATACCTGTGAACCCAGCCTGCCTTCACCCCCGGCGGATGGTAATCGCAAGACCGGACTGAGATTTACAAAAGGATAAACATCATGTCTTCCGAGCTTTCGATACTTGCCCTCTATGGCCTTGTGGTCATCGTTGTGGTGCTGCTGAATGTCCTGACTGCAATGTCTCAGGTCGGGCTGATGACGCTGGGTGGCGCGCGCGATGACATGCCGCCTTTGACCGGAGTTGCCGGACGAGTGGAACGCGCACTAGCAAATTCCGTCGTGGCCATGGCCCTGTTCGCCCCTGCAGTTTTAATCCTGTCTGCCAAAGACGCCTTTACCGGTGGTACGTTGTTTGCGGCACAGATCTTTCTGCTCGCGCGGATCGCCTTTGTGCCGATCTACGCCTTTGCCATCCCCGTTCCGTTCCTGCGCACCACTGTCTGGCTGGCAGGATTCCTGGCAACGGCTTACCTTTACCTTCAAGCGCTTTAAGGCGCGACTCGCCGCGCCCTGCACAATGGCGCGGCTCTGACACAGTTTGCCGCGATCAGGCTCTGCAACGAATACCGGATGGTAGACATGACCCCCGAAACCACAGTTCTTACCCTGGCTGCCCTGCTTTGGGTCGTTCAGTTCATCGCATATCTGGCCGTCGGCCACGGCAAGATTGACCTGAACAAAGCCATTGGCCCCCGCGACACGGAGGTTGATCGCCCCGGAGCGTCGGGCCGGATGCACCGCGCGCTCAGCAACATGACCGAGGGGCTGACCCTGTTCGCCATTGCCGCCCTTGTCATTACCGTGACCGGACAGTCGACCTCATTCACCGCCACTGCCGCCTGGATTTTTCTGATCGCGCGCGTTCTCTATGTTCCGGCCTATGCGCTGGGCTGGACACCGTGGCGCACAATCATCTGGATGGCAGGCTTTTTAGCAACTGTCGCAATGCTGCTTGCGGCGCTGTTTTAACCGTGTTTCTCAGGTTAGAATAAAACGCCTAGGGATCAGGGCGCACGCCCACACCATAGAACAACAAAGGACCATTTGAATGGCAAACTATGACGTCATCGTAATCGGAGCCGGCCCCGGCGGCTATGTCTGTGCCATCCGCTGCGCCCAGCTGGGCCTGAAAACTGCCGTTGTCGAAGGGCGTGACACGCTGGGCGGCACCTGCCTGAACGTGGGCTGCATCCCGTCCAAGGCGCTGCTGCACGCGAGCCATCAGCTGCACGAGGCCGAGCATAACTTTGCCAAGATGGGCCTCAAAGGTAAAAGCCCCTCGGTCGACTGGAAGCAGATGCAGTCCTACAAGGATGAAGTAATCGACGGCAACACCAAGGGCATCGAGTTCCTGTTCAAGAAGAACAAGATCGACTGGCTGAAAGGCTGGGGCTCGATCCCCGCCGCCGGTCAGGTCAAAGTGGGGGATGAGGTTCATACCGCCAAGAACATCATCATCGCATCCGGGTCCGAGCCGTCCTCGCTGCCCGGAGTTGAGGTGGATGAAAAGGTCGTCGTGACCTCGACCGGCGCGCTGTCGCTGGGCAAGATCCCGAAAAAGATGGTCGTGATCGGCGCGGGCGTAATCGGGCTGGAACTGGGCTCGGTCTATCAGCGTCTGGGGGCCGAGGTGACGGTGATCGAATTCCTCGACGTGATTACGCCGGGCATGGACCCCGAGGTTCAAAAGACCTTCCAGCGTATCCTCAAGAAGCAGGGCCTGAAATTTGTCATGGGCGCCGCCGTGCAAAAGACCGAGGCCACCAAGACCAAAGCCAAGGTCACCTACAAGCTGCGCAAAGATGACAGCGAGCATGTGATTGAGGCTGACACCGTGCTGGTCGCCACCGGGCGCAAGCCATTCTCGGACGGTCTGGGACTAGAGGCTTTGGGCGTCGAGATGACCCAGCGCGGTCAGATCAAAGTCGGGGCCGACTGGCAGACCAACGTGCCCGGCATCTATGCCATCGGCGATGTGACCGAGGGCCCGATGCTGGCCCACAAGGCCGAGGATGAAGGCATGGCCGCAGCCGAACAGGTCGCGGGCAAGCATGGCCATGTGAATTATGGCGTCATTCCGGGCGTCATCTACACCTGGCCGGAGGTCGCCAATGTAGGTGAGACCGAGGAAACCTTGAAAGCTGCAGGTCGCGCCTATAAGGTCGGCAAGTTCATGTTCATGGGCAATGGACGTGCCAAGGCGAACTTTGCCGCTGATGGGTTCGTAAAGATTCTGGCCGACAAAGAGACCGACCGCATTCTTGGCGCCCACATCATCGGCCCCGCAGCGGGTGATCTGATCCACGAGGTCTGCGTTGCAATGGAATTCGGGGCCTCGGCCGAGGATCTGGCCCTGACCTGCCACGCCCACCCGACCTATTCCGAGGCGGTACGCGAAGCGGCGCTGGCCTGCGGCGACGGTCCGATCCACAGTTAAGTTATGTGACCCCGGCGACTACTTTGCCGGGGTCAACCACGCTATCAAATATCCCTCTAGTCGGTCTGTAAACGTGCTGGCCGAGTGTAGCGCGCAGAATTTCAGCGACATCGCTTGCAAGGCAAAGGCCTGAACCCCTTCGGCCTGTAGGTCCGCCGGAATATCCTGACGCAATTGGGCGGTTTTCAACCAATCGGAAACCAGACGGAAATACCTTTCGAAACACTGCGCAATCGGGCCTATTTCAGCGATCCCCGCCGCCCCTGAATAACGCAGTATCAGATCGAACACATAGCGTTCGGACATCATAAAACTGTGTATCGGCTCCAACGCTACTACAATTTGGTGCACGTTTTGCGGGGACGATCCAGCTTCGACAGAATCAAAACACGCGCTTAGCTTTTCGCCAATCAGGATTTCCATCAAGGCGTCCTTGTCCTTGAAATGCGCAAAGAACGTGCCCTTTGCGACGCCGGCAGTCTGCACCACTTCCTCAACGCGCAGAGCTTCAAACCCGCCGCTCTCAACAACTTCTGCCGCAGCAGCCAACAGGCGCGCTCGAGTTTTCAAAGTACGTTTTTGCATAAGGTTCTTTCGCACAGTTTTTGACCGTGGTCAAATTTTTTATTGACCGTGGTCATTTTTGATTCTAAATAAATGACCGTGGTCAATTTTAGGAGAAATCAAATGAAACTCAAAAAGATCCTCATCCTTGATGGGCACCCGGCTGAAAACAGCCTGTCCAGGACTTTCGCACAGACCTACGCAGACGCTGCACGCGCCAAAGGACATGAAATAAGGATGGTTCATCTGAGCGAACTGCAGTTCGATCACGACTTTGGCCAGGGCAATTACCAGAATTTCAAACCGTTGGAGCCGGTGTTGGAGCAGGTTTTGCAAGACGTCGAATGGAGTGATCATCTGGTTTTGACGACACCCATGTGGTGGGGTGGTCTTCCCGCCAAGCTGAAGGGAATGATAGACCGGATGTTCATCCCCGGCCGAACCTTTGACACCAGAAACACCACCCTGGCAGGCTTGCCCGCACCCTTACTTTCCGGCCGCACAGCGCGCGTGATCCTGACATCAGACACACCTGGCTGGTTTATGCGGCTTGTCTACCGGCAGGCTCTGGTAAGGCAGATCAAAGGTCAGATTCTTGGATTTGTCGGCTTTAAACCGACCCGATTCACTTATTTCGCCGGGGCGAGCCAACCCAAAGAAGGCATCGTGGAACAATGGATCTCACATATCGCTAAGATCGGAGCAGCCGCAATTTAACATTCTGCTTACCACATCGTTTGTCCGGCGCGTGCGCCCCACTCCCGGTCATAGCGCACGCCGCCCTCGTCTCCATCTGACGCTTCGGCCAGAAGTTCACCAACTGTGGGCAGATCGGCCGTCTCGTCCCCGTTGTTCCAGGTTCGAGCGCGCATCAAGGCGCGGGCGCATTGCGAATAGATTTCGGCGATCTGAACGACAATCACGGTGGTCGGTCGTTTACCCTGTTTTTCGAACCGAGCTACCAGATTCTCGTCAGCAGTCACTTTGGCGGTTCCGTTCACGCGCACGACGTTGTTGGAACCGGGCACCACGAACATCAGTGATACGCGAGGATCGCGGACTATGTTGTGCAGGCTATCGAGGCGATTATTTCCGCGCCAGTCCGGCATAGCAATTGTGTGCGGATCCAATTCAAGAACCACCGGGCCGTCATCCCCGCGTGGACTGCCATCTACGCCTTCGGGGCCCACAGTGCTGAGAACGCATAGGCGTGAGGCCATTATCCATTGGCGATACAATGGCGTTATCCTGTGCACCACCTTGCGCAGCGAAGGTGCCGCCGGCGTACCATACAAACCCTTTAGGGTTTCGATATCCTCAACGAAATTCATCAGGATCAAACCCCACTTCTTTCATCAACGTGTTCGAGCGATCCTCTATCACATCTTCTAGGCGTTCCAAAAATGAACCCCGTTCAACACCCGGTTCGATCCGATCAAGAAAGTCGACAATCGCCAGGCCGGGTTTACGCATGATGCCCGAGCGTGGCCAGAACACACCTGCATTTGTGGCGACAGGTACACAGGGAAAACCCAGCCCCTCGTACAGGACCGCAGTGCCCACCTTATAAGGTTTCTGCACCCCAGGCGCGACGCGCGTTCCCTGGGGATAGATGACCAATTGACCGGGTTCGGAGAATTCTTTCGCGACGTCTTTGACCATCTTTGCCACCGCCGCACCTTTTTTACCGCGGTCCACCGGAATGCACCCCAAACGACGCGCGTAAACTCCGATAATCGGGGTCCACATAAGCTCTCGTTTCATGATGAACTTGGCCTGCGGCATCGCGTTGAAGATCATGATGATATCCAAGAAAGACTGGTGCTTCGCGCCTACGACAACCTCATCTACTGGCGCGGTTCCACGCACTTCGCATCGAATACCAACCATCCAACGCGCCAGCCACATAGTAGACCGCGCATAGGACTTGCACGCCTTCCGAGCCCCCTGCTTTGCAAAAATGGCGTAGGGCGCGAAGACGATACCAAGGATCAGCATCCAAACATAGATGACGATCATGAAAACCAAAGAGCGAAACCACTGAACCGCTGTTGCCATCAAGAAAGCTCCTTCAGTTTACGGCTGGCGGCGCTCCATGTCGCCAGAAACGCGACAGTGGCCCCCAGTATCGGAATCAGGATTGGCAGCAGCCAGCCGACCCCTTTGAAACCAAGCCCAGTCAAAAAACCACCTTCATCCGAAGCCTCGGGCAACAGCAGAACACCGGTCATACCAAGAAACATTCCAACCATCGCCCCAAAGAACGCACGATACGTGAACCGCCTGACAAACGCATTGGCGATAAACCGGTCCTGCGCCCCAACAAGACGCAGAACCTCGATGATCTGGGCATTTGCGGCAAGCGACGCATTGGCCGCTAGCGTGATCATCGCCGCTGTAGCGCCCCCGATCAGCAGGATCGAGACCCACCCCAGCCTGCGTAAGGACATCGCCGCATCCACCAGAGGCTCGCGCCATCGGGTATGATCATCCAACACCGCTCCGGGCACCTCGGCCCCCAGGCGCAGACGCAAACCTGCGGCATCCATACCGGGCTCGCCTTCGATCACTTCGATCAATTGCGGGACCGGCAGCGTGTCCAGTGGCAGATCAGAACCGAACCAAGGAGAGAGCAGGGCGATTTGTTCCTCGGCCGTCAAAGCACGGGCTGACGCCACGCCAGGTGTTTGCGACAGAACGGCCAGCGCAGCCTCGGTTTGGGCCGCAAGCTGATCTGCGGGCGCGTTGATGCGCAGGGTCGCCGCCCCGGCCAGCTCGGTAGCCCAACGATCCGCCAACCGTCCCGAAGCTAGTGACAAAGCCAAGGCAAAAACGGCCAGGAACGCCATAGCGCCTGACACGAACACGGTCAGTTGCGCAGTATAGCCGGTGGGCGGGACAACTCGATCAGCGCTGGTGTCCCGCGTCAACAGGTTGCGGATGGCACCGCTACTCATAGATCCGCCCCCGCCAATTGCACTTGTCGCTGAGAAATACGCAACACCCGTGCCTGAACCTGACTTTTGGCCGCCCGTATCAGGCTAAGGTCATGCGTAGCGATCAGCACCGTCTTACCCATCTTGTTCAACTCGACCAACAGGCGCAGCAGTCGTTGGGACATTTCCCAATCAACGTTGCCGGTGGGTTCATCTGCCAAAACGACGTCAGGAGACAGAATCACCGCACGCGCCAGTGCCGCGCGTTGGCGCTCACCCCCGGACAGTTCCGGCGGAAGCGCGTCCTTGCGGTCTCCCAAACCAACCCAGTTCAGCAGCTCCGAAAGGTCCTCTTGTTGCGCAGCTTCACCGCGCCCTGACACCATCAGCGGCAGCGCTACGTTTTCGGCAAGGGACATGTGATCCAGAAATCGGCAATCCTGATGCACTACACCAATCCGGCGGCGCAGCAGCGCCATCTGGTCCCGGTCCAGCCCGGCAATGTCTTGTTCAAATGCGGACAACCGACCCGACGTCGGCAACAAAGCGCCATAGCAGAGTTTGAGCAGCGTCGTTTTCCCTGCCCCCGACGGACCAGTCAAAAAATGGAATGATCCGGACTGCAACCGTAAGGATACATCGCTCAGCAGGGCGCCACCACCATAAGTATAGCTGACATTTTCCAGCTCGATCACGAAAGCCCCCAGTTTGCTTACCGCTCTTCTTGCCCGAGCGTCGTTGTTGTTTCAATGCCTGCACCGGGTCGAATTGGTGACACTTAGCTGGCGAAACCGAAAACACCCTTTGCTGTCAGGTCTTAACGGAATATCATCCCTGAAAAAACTATTATCAGGCCAGTTCCCCGGCCCGGAGGCAGCATGCGTCTTACATGTCCGAATTGCAGTGCCCAGTACGAGGTTCCAGATGAGGTCATTCCCGCCGAGGGGCGGGATGTGCAGTGTTCGAACTGTGAAAAGACCTGGTTTCAAAGCAAACACCCCGTAGCCGATACGGCAGAGGTTGAGTCAAAGGTTGAGCCCGAGACCGTTCCGGTTGCTCCGCCGGTCGACGAACCGGCTCTGGCCCCTGCGCCACAAAAACCCGACGTTGCGGCTGAACAACCGGCCAAATCGGAAGACACGCAGAAATCTGTCCATGTCGATCCTGACGTTGCCAGTATTCTTAAGGAAGAGGCCGCACGCGAGGCTGATCTACGCGCAAAAGAAGCCGAAAACCTTGAGACCCAGCCCGATCTGGGCCTGGATCCTCCGCAGGCGCCCGATCCCGAGGAACGTATCAAGGAACTGACCCGCACCGAGGCAGCAAAGGATGCAGCCGAAGTCGAACCGCTACCGGATGTTGAGGCAATAAACTCGAGCCTGCGCAGCGATGAACCTGTAGCGAAGAAAAATGAGGTTCAGCCCCTGCCACGCAGCTCGGGCAGCGGCTTCAAGCGCGGCTTTGTGATCGCCATCGTCATCGGTGTTGTTTTGCTGTTGCTCTATGCCAACGCGCAGCAGATTTCCGAAGCCGTACCGCAAGCCGATCCGGTTCTGGGCAGCTATGTTTCGCTGGTCGACCAAGCCCGTTTGTGGCTTGAGGCACAGACGGGATCAGGAAGCTAATCCTGTAATCAGAACCGTTCGAGAAGCCGCTTGAGGTATTCCAATTCGATATCGGGGCGATCGGACTCACCCGTGCGGCGGCGGATTTCGTCCAGCAACTCGCGCGCGCGGCGATAGACATCTTCGCCCTGCAACAGGCTGTCATCAGTCGAAATCGTGCCTGAAGAACCGGGGCTGCGACCAAGCGGGTCACGATTGTTGGCTTGCATGTCGCCTTCCTGTGCGCCCTGACCCGGTTGGTTCTGTTGGTTCTGAGCCAGCGCTTCACCAAGCGAACGCATTCCCTCGCGAAGAGCTTCCATAGCTTCGGACTGGTTGTCGATTGCGTCGGCCAATTCATCATTGCGCAACGCTTGCTCGGCCTCATCCATGGCGCGTCCAGCGCGTCCCAACGCATCCCGCGCGGCGTCACCCTCGGGCGTTCCTGCACCGGGCAGGTTTTGCTGTTGTCGTCCCAGCTCGTCTCTCAGGGCCTGCTGGCGATCGGCCAGTGACCCTTGGCCCTGCTGGCCCTCACCAGCCTGATCCGAACCTTGACCCTGACCCCCTTGGCCTTCGTGGCTTTCACCGCGGCCCTGACCTCCATTGCGGCCCTCGTTGCCCTGGTTTTCACCGGCCTGCGCGCCGGGGTTGAACTGCTCCTGCAAATCCCGGAATGCCTGGTCGCTGAGGCCCTGCTGCTCGCGCAGAGTCTCGGCCAAACCTTCCATGGCCTGTTGGCCTTCGGACTGCTGCCCCTGACCCTGGCCTTGGGTGACTCGCATATTTTCCATCATCTGTTGGAACTCTTCCAGAGCTTGCTGCGCCTCGGCCATGCGGCCCTGTTCCATCAGCTCCTGAATGCGATCCATCATCCGTTGCAGATCGTCCTGCGTCATTTGCATGGTCTCGCCGTTCTGACCTTGCTGGTTTTCACCACCTTCGCCATTTTCCTGCGCTAGGCGCTGCAGCTGGCGCATATAGTCCTGCGTCGCCTCGCGCAGTTCTTGCATCAGCTCGGCAATTTCTTCGTCCGACGCGCCGTTCTGCATCGCTTCGGTCAGACGTTCCTGCGCGCGGCGCATACGCTCCAGCGCATCAGCCAGCGTCCCATCTTCGATCAGAACCGCCAATTCCCACAGCGATTGCGCGATCTCTTCCTGCTGTTTCGGCTTCAGATCATATTCGGTAAATGTTTCGAGCCTGCGCAAGGTCACCCGCAGGCGCAGATATGCGGTATCCGAGCGAAAGAACCCCTCGGGCAGATGCGAAACGGCCCGCAACAGCTGGGCCACTCTGGGCGCGTTCTCACGCGACCACAGCAGATCTCGCCGTTGTTCTATGATCGCCGCGGCCAACGGATCAAAGAACCGACGAGCTGGCAGAGCGGTCATGTAGGGCTCTGACTGCCCCTCTTGATCCGCAGCGTCACGCGCTGTCAGAGAGATTTTAACAGGCAGATGTGCCCATGGATGCTGTGAAAAATCCTCAATCAGGTCTTCGACAAAATCCGCACGATCACCGGTGATCGGCATGGGCAGCTCGACCTGAATGGATTCGCGCGGCTCGGGGTCTGTTGTCAGGCCGTAACGACGATCAACCGAAGCCAGATCCAACTCAATCACGGCCGCACCGGACACGACGCCATAATCATCGCTGGCTGCGAATGGCAGCTTCATCTGCCCCCCGGCCTCGGCCTCGGCAATGTCGGCCACGCTGATCATCGGCGGGGCATCGGCTATGACCTTCAACGCCCAGTCCTTACCCGCAGGGCCTTCGATCTTCAGCTCGCCCGACCGGTCCACAACAAATTCCTGTTCGGGTTCAGTTGCAGCCTCGGTGCCAAGCGGAGTGGTCGTCTCGGTCAGGCTGTGTGCGCCGACTTCGCCATAAAACCGCAGGGTGACGCGGCTGCCTTGTGGAACAGATAGTGTCGGATCGGATTGGTCCGCCAAATAAAGCGTCGGCAATCCGGTATAGCGCGGAGGTTCCACCCAGCCTTCCCACGTCGGACCCTGCCCAGCGACGGCCGCACCGGGCGCCATCTCGGCCACCGACCCAATTCGCCAGAACGACCCGAACAAGGCAGCGACAACCAAAGCCAGCAAAGCAGAATAGCGTAATGCATAGGGGTCGCGATCTGCCAGACGCAGGTTGGGTTTGACCGGATCAGCCTGCGCCGCCCGTTGCGCCATTCGCCGCTGATGCGCATGCCACAACGCCACCGAATCCGCATCCATTGCCCCAATGGCCTGATCGTCCATCAGCGCCTGAATGGGGCGACCAGGCAGAGTCTCGTCCAAACGCGCAAGCGCCTCGGTCCGAGTCGGCAGGTGGAATCGCTGCACTCCAAACGCCAAGGCCGCCATAAGGCCAAGCACGGCCAGAGAACCGATAATCCATACGGTCTCAACTGATACCAGATCTTGCAGGCCCAGCATCAAAGCGGCCAAAACGGCCATAATACCCGAGAAAAGAGGCCAAAATGCACGCCAAACCCGTTCGGCCAGCATACCCGCATGCGTCAGCCACAGGGACAGTCTTGGGATCGGCAAGGTCTGTTTGGCCATAAAGGCGAGCCTCCGTCAGCAGGCCCGCGCGCCAATCGCGTCAAAGCCACTCGGGTATGGTATCGCGGTTTATGATTTCGTCAAAGCTTGGCCGTTCACGAATAACTGCAAATTGATCCCCATGCACCAGAACTTCTGGGATCAAAGGGCGCGTGTTGTATTCGCTGGACATTACCGCTCCGTAAGCTCCGGCACTGCGGAAAGCGACCAGATCACCAGCGGCCAGAGGCGGCATGTTGCGCTGTTTGGCGAATGTATCGCCCGTTTCACACACAGGGCCCACGATGTCATAGGGTTGCTGTTCTACTCCCGGCGCGGGTTCGTTCACGGCGACGATGTCGTGATGCGCCTCATACATCGCGGGGCGGATCAGGTCGTTCATCGCACCATCAAGGATCAGGAAATCGCGGCCCTCGCCCGATTTCACATAGATCACCTTACTGACCATCAAACCCGCATTGCCCGCGATCAGACGGCCCGGTTCGATCTCAATCTCGCACCCAAGATGGCCCAGCGTTTTCTGGATAAGCGCGCCGTACTCCACCGGCAGCGGCGGCGCGTCATTGGCGCGGGTGTAGGGGATGCCCAGCCCGCCTCCGAGATCAAGACGGCGGATATTGTGGCCTTCGGCGCGCAGCTGTTCAGTCAGTTCGGCGACCTTGGTATAGGCCAGCTCGAACGGTGCCAGCTCGGTCAGTTGCGAGCCGATATGGACGTCGATACCAATCACATCCAGACCCGGCAGGGTGGCGGCATGAGCATAAACCTCAGAGGCGCGCGCGATCGGGATGCCGAATTTATTTTCCGACTTGCCGGTGGCGATCTTGGCGTGGGTCTTGGCGTCCACATCCGGGTTCACCCGCACGGTGATCGGTGCGATCACGCTCAATTCCAAGGCGATGGCGTTGATCACTTCCATCTCGGGCTCAGACTCCACGTTGAACTGGCGAATACCGCCGGTCAGCGCAGTGCGAATCTCATCCGCTGTTTTACCAACACCCGAGAACACGATCTTGTCGCCGGGCACGCCTGCGGCTTTGGCCCTCAGATATTCCCCGCCCGAGACTACATCCATCCCCGCGCCCGCCTGCGCCAGCGTCTTCAGAATCGCCTGATTGCTGGCGGCCTTCATCGCATAGCAGACAAGGTGATCCATCCCGTCCAGCGCATTGTCAAACAGCTTGAAATGCCGCAGCAGAGTTGCCGTTGAATAGACATAGAACGGGGTTCCGACCGCGGCTGCGATCTCGGAAATCGGGACATCTTCGGCGAAAAGCGCGCCGTCGCGGTAGAGAAAGTGATCCATACCTGCGCGCTTAGACCAAAAGAGGTCTGCGGATCAATGGATTCCGTGCGACTTGCAACGTTGCCTTAGTTGGATGTCGACACACCCACCCGACCATAACCGGAAATCGAAATGCCAGAACCGCTGGTTTCGGGTTCTGGATCTGGGCGTGGTGCATAATTCGGGTCACATGCCGCAAGCACGACAAGGGTCAGGATAAGGCCGGTCAGTTTCATTTTGCTCTCGTGTGAAAAACGTTGTGCGTCAAGCAAGGCCGTCGCAGTTACAGCCCCAAAAAGACACCAAGGCCGCCTTTGCGCAGCCCAACGCCTACGCCACCATAAGTACCGCTGCTTCCGACACCGATATTCGCGCTCATTGTGGGTTGGATTGGCTCGCCATCCGCTCCGCAGGCCGCAAGGCCGAAACCGGTAGCAATCAAAACCAGAACTTGCACAATCCGCATTACAGCCGAGCCTTCCATCGCTTGATCTGGGTACGAACCTGATCGGGGGCCGTACCGCCGTAGGATTGTCGCGAGTTTACCGAATTTTCGACCGTAAGGACAGAATAGACATCATCGGTAATATCGCCGTGGACCGATTGCATGTCGTCCAACGTCAGATCAGGTAGATCGCAGCCCTTGGTTTCGGCCATGGCCACAAGCGACCCGGTGACATGGTGCGCGTCGCGAAATGGCAGGCCCAGAACGCGCACCAGCCAGTCGGCCAGATCTGTTGCGGTCGAGAAGCCCGAGCCTGCTGCAGCCGCCAGACTGTCGCGATTGGCGGTCATGTCCTTAACCATCCCCTCCATCGCGGCCAGTGCCAGCATCCAGTTGTCAGCGGCGTCAAAGACCTGCTCCTTGTCTTCCTGCATGTCCTTGGAATAGGCCAGCGGTAGGCCCTTCATCACCATCATCAGCGCGGTGTTCGCGCCGTAGATCCGGCCGACCTTGGCGCGGATCAGTTCGGCCGCGTCGGGGTTTTTCTTCTGCGGCATAATTGAAGAGCCGGTCGAGAACCGATCCGACAGCGTCACAAACCGGAACTGGGCCGACGACCAGATCACCAGCTCTTCTGCGAAGCGCGACAAGTGGACCGCGCAGATCGAGGCCGTCGACAGGAATTCCAGCGCAAAATCCCGGTCGCTGACTGCATCCAACGAGTTTGCGGCGGGACGGTCAAAGCCCAATGCCTCAGCCGTCATCTGGCGGTCGATCGGGAAAGATGTGCCTGCCAACGCCGCCGCACCCAGTGGGGATTCGTTCATCCGGGCGCGGGCGTCACGGACACGGGAAAGGTCGCGGCCAAACATCTCGACATAAGCCATCATGTGATGGCCCCATGTGACGGGTTGCGCCGTTTGCAAGTGAGTGAAACCGGGCATGACCCAATCCGCCCCAGCCTCGGCCTGTGTCAACAACGCCCGGATCAGGGCCAGAAGGCCGATTTCCGCAGCGTCGAACTGATCACGCACCCAAAGTTTGAAATCGGTCGCGACTTGGTCATTGCGGCTGCGGCCTGTGTGCAAACGGCCCGCGGGTTCTCCGATGACTTCTTTCAAGCGCGCCTCGACATTCATGTGAATATCTTCCAGCGCGGTCGAAAACTGAAACGAACCGGACTGGATTTCTGACAAGACTGTGAGCAGCCCTTCCCGAATAGCCTGCGCATCACTATCACTTATGACGCCTGTGGCCGCTAACATGGCGGCATGGGCGCGCGAGCCTGCGATGTCCTGGGCTGCCATCCGCTGATCGAACCCGATCGAGGCATTGATTGCCTCCATGATCGCGTCTGGACCGGCGGCAAAGCGGCCGCCCCACATCTGGTTCGAGGATTGATCGGTCATGTAAGAAAACCCGGAGTTGATATGCGCCTATTTCGTCTGATCCCCCTTTATATGGCCCTTGCGTTAGGTGCAAATGCCGCTTTGGCCGCAGATGCCGAAACTCTGGCGCCGCTGCGCGACGGCACTCTAAAACGCCTGATCTTGCACAAGGAACCCAAGCCCAAGGCCCCCATTGAGTTCCAGTTGGAAGATGACGGCGGCACCGCAACGTTGGCTGATTACAAGGGCAAATACGTTCTGGTGAATTTCTGGGCCACGTGGTGCGCACCCTGCCGCAAGGAAATGCCACAGATTGCTGAGCTGCAGGAAGAGTTCGGCGGCGACAAGTTCGAGGTCGTGACGCTGGCCACCGGCCGCAATTCGCCCGCCGGGATCAAGAAGTTCTTCGAGGAAAACGGCATCGACAACCTGCCCCGCCATCAGGACGCGGGCTCGGCTGTGGCGCGAGAATTTGGCGTGATTGCCTTGCCGATCACTGTGATCCTTGATCCCAACGGGGATGAAATAGCCCGCCTGATCGGCGATGCCGAATGGAACTCCGACAGTGCCAAAGCAATTGTCGGCGCATTGGTGGGCGGCGAAAGCTAATCGCAGTCGACTTTGAAAATGCGGTAACCGGTCCGTACCTCGCGGGCCGGTCTTTTTCTGCGAGAGGCTTACGCAACGCCACCTTTGACACTGCCGCAAGCGACTTGCACTCTGCCCTGCGGGAGGATGGCCATGCCGCTTGGAATATTGCTGGTTCTGGTGATCGGGGGGATCGCGGGGATCACCTTGATGATGCATCTTGCGGGCAAGTCTCGTATCACGCAGCTAACCCCGGACAGCGCAAAAGCCGCTTGGTTGCGACACGTACCCGGCGACGAGGTTGTTGATGTAACAATCACCAATGACGGCCATACGGCCTTGATCCGAACACCTGCGGGCAACGGCCTTGTCTGGTCGTTCGGCGCCGACACCGTGGCGCGTCACCTTCTGGATTTTGACAGGCTTGACCGCGCCGAAGGGTTTGAAATCCGGTTTCACGATTTCGCCACACCCAAAGTTCTTATCCGTCTTGACGATTTCGAGCGCCAGCACTGGCAAAACCTGATGGAGCCCGTATGACCGACCAAGTAACCTTCCCCGACGCTGTTCAGTGGGCCGTTCCTTTCTTTATCGCCGCCATTCTGGCCGAGTTCCTTTGGATCGCCGTCAAAGGCAGAGGTGGCCGGTACGAGACGCGCGACGCGGTGACCTCGTTGATCATGGGTGCGGGGAATATCGCCTCGGGCCTGTTATTGGGCTTTATCGCCTATGCGTTCTTCATGTGGCTGTGGCAGGTCACGCCCTTGAACCTGGGCACCTCGATTCCGGTCATCATTCTGTGTTTTGTACTGGACGATTTAAGGTACTATTGGGTTCATCGGTTCGGTCATCGCATCCGCTGGGTCTGGGCCAGCCACGTCAATCATCACAGCTCACAGCACTACAACCTGACGACTGCGCTGCGGCAAACTTGGACTTATACTTTCACCTTCATGATGGTGGTGCGCGCGCCTCTGATCCTGTTGGGGTTCCACCCGGGTATGGTGCTGTTCGTGGGCGGACTGAACCTGATCTATCAGTTCTGGATCCACACCGAAGCGATTGGCAAAATGCCGCGCTGGTTCGAGGCGGTGATGAACACACCCAGCCACCACCGCGCCCATCATGGCCGAAATGCGCGCTATCTGGATTGCAACTATGCTGGTGTCTTCATCATCTGGGACAAGATGTTTGGTACATTCGTACCCGAGCAAGAGGATGATCGCGTCGATTTCGGGCTGGTCCATAATATCGGTACCTTTAACCCGCTTCGCGTGGCCTTCCATGAATGGGTCGGGATCTGGCGCGACGCAACACAACCCGGCCTTAGCCTTCGTCAGCGAATGGCCTATTGCTTTGCCCCGCCCGGCTACAGTCATGACGGCAGCCGTGACAACTCGGATCAGATCAAAGCCAAGCACATCGCAATGCATCCCGAAGATCGTGGAACGCCCGGATTCGAGCGTTTCCAG
This sequence comes from Ruegeria sp. HU-ET01832, assembly GCF_040371315.1. NCBI lineage: Bacteria > Pseudomonadati > Pseudomonadota > Alphaproteobacteria > Rhodobacterales > Roseobacteraceae > Ruegeria > Ruegeria sp. HU-ET01832. Next base: position 464,220 of record NZ_BAABWL010000002.1, on the reverse strand, counting down.
CCCGAAGCGCCTGATTCTGAGGCAAAACAGGCTTGAACCCGCCGACCGACCTGGGGTCGTTCCTTGAAAACCGGTCACCGTCGCCCATATCACTTTGATATGTAGCCATCCGACAGGAGACCCGAAATGACCCGTTTAGTGACCATATCCACAGTGTTGGGTTTGACGGGTCTTGTTATCGCCATGATGACCGCTTTGAACGGCGCAGCGTCTCCGATCGTGGCACTCGGTTTTGCCATGATGGCCCTCGGCTTTGCCGGAGCGGTGATCGGGGCGGCCATTTCGGCCGGACGGATGTCGCCGATCGCGCGCTAACGTAATCGAGCGGCATTAACCGCAAATTCACAAGTTTGTCCTGAAATCCACCCATGACCGATGACGGTAAAAGGTGGACCACGCATGACGGACAAGAAACTCGCGGATTTGCCAGAAGGGTCCGATAGTCCGTTAAATGCGGCCGTGATCTCTCGAGATGCGTCAACGGTTCAAATGGCAACCGACGCTGTGAAGCACAAACAATGTAAACTGGCTTTTCAACCCGTGATGCAGGCGAACCCTCCGCATGGTGTCGCGTTTTACGAGGGGTTCATTCGGGTTCTGGATGAAACCGGCCGGGTGATACCGGCGCGAGACTTTATGCCTCAACTGGAAAACACGCCAATTGGCCGCGAGTTGGACTGTATCGCGCTGGAAATGGGGCTGCGCGCATTGGCCCGAAATCCGGAGATACGCATGTCCGTCAACATGTCGGCACGATCAATTGGATACAGCAGATGGTCGCGCGTCCTCGAAAGATTCCTGAAGAGAGACACCAGTATCGGAGAGCGGCTGATCCTGGAAATCTCGGAAAACTCTGCCATGACAGTTCCAGAACTGGTCATGGACTTCATGGACCGGATGCAGCCGCGCGGCGTCGCCTTTGCACTGGACGACTTTGGCGCCAGCAATTTCAGCTTTCGGCATTTTCGCGAATTTTTGTTTGATGCAGCCAAGATTGACGGCCAGTTCATACGTGGGATCAGCGCGAATCCGGACAATCAAGCCCTGGTTCGCGCGCTTATTGCCGTCGCGCGCGAGTTCGAAATTCTGGTTACAGCCGAATCGGTCGAAACCAAAGAAGATGCAGAATTTCTGGTCGCTAACGGCGTCGATTGCCTTCAAGGTTTCTTGTTCGGCGCCCCCACGGTGTCCGCCCCTTGGAAGACAAAAAACGAAATAAAAACAGCGGGGTGAGCTCCATTACCTAGCGGCACCCTACCTGAGACAAGCTGACCGTTGCTGCAGCAGCAGCATTGCGTTATTCCAATATCAGTTGGAGCGGGGGATCATGAGGCGCTCTGAACCGATAGGGACCTTTCCCTGTTGCCTGCGCCGTCACGTTTCCCACAGAACCTTGACGGTAAAGGATTGTCTTAATGACCAACGTAGTAATCGCATCCGCAGCACGCACTGGTGTCGGCAGTTTTGGCGGCTCGTTCGCAAACACACCCGCGCATGACTTGGGTACCGCCGTTCTCGAAGCCGTTGTCGAACGTGCAGGCATCGAAAAGAGCGAGGTCAGCGAGACCATTATGGGTCAGGTTCTGACAGCAGCACAGGGTCAGAACCCTGCGCGTCAGGCGCACATCAACGCGGGTCTGCCCAAAGAAAGCGCCGCATGGGTCATCAACCAAGTTTGTGGTTCGGGCCTGCGGGCGGTTGCCCTGGGCGCACAGCACATCCAACTGGGAGATGCCGATATTGTCGCCGCCGGCGGTCAGGAAAACATGACCCTGTCGCCCCACGCCGCAGCACTACGTGCCGGTCACAAGATGGGCGACATGAAATACATCGACACCATGATCCGCGACGGTCTGTGGGACGCATTTAACGGCTATCATATGGGTCAGACCGCTGAAAACGTAGCCGAGCAATGGCAAATCAGCCGCGACATGCAGGACGAATTTGCCGTCGCCAGCCAGAACAAGGCCGAAGCTGCGCAAAAGGCTGGTAAGTTCGCGGATGAGATCACGCCCCTCACCATCAAGACCCGCAAGGGCGACATCGTGATGGACAGCGACGAATATATCCGCCACGGCGCAACCATGGAGGCCATGGGCAAACTGCGCCCTGCCTTCACCAAAGAGGGTTCGGTTACGGCGGCGAACGCATCCGGTTTGAATGACGGTGCGGCGGCGACACTTCTGATGTCGGCCGAGAATGCGGAAAAGCGCGGGATTGAGCCTCTGGCCCGCATCGCGTCCTTCGCCACTGTGGGTCTGGACCCGTCGATCATGGGCGTCGGCCCGATCTATGCCTCGCGCAAAGCGCTGGAGAAAGCGGGTTGGTCGGTTGACGATCTGGATCTGGTCGAGGCCAACGAAGCCTTCGCCGCACAGGCTTGTGCTGTGAACAAGGACATGGGTTGGGATCCGTCGATCGTGAACGTGAATGGTGGCGCCATCGCCATCGGCCACCCAATCGGTGCCTCGGGCTGCCGGGTTCTGAACACGCTGCTGTTCGAAATGAAGCGCCGTGATGCGAAAAAGGGTCTGGCGACCCTTTGCATCGGCGGCGGCATGGGCGTCGCCCTGTGCGTGGAGCGCGACTAAGCTTTTAAGCATTGAACATAGAAAGGGCGCCCCGCAGGCGCCCTTTTTTGTTACATTGGGGCTGACCCAAAGATGCGACGATATTGCCCTATGGGTTTCGAAGATTCTCGGCGAAACAATATTGCGCAAGATTACCTATCAAAGTAACAGCATTACCAAGACGACTTAAATTGGAGGAAGCCTAAATGGCACGTACAGCACTCGTCACCGGCGGTTCCCGCGGCATCGGCGCAGCAATTTCCAAGGCGCTGAAAGCCGAAGGGTATAATGTTGCAGCCACCTATGCCGGAAACGACGAAGCGGCCGCAAAATTCACCGAGGAAACCGGCATCGCCACATACAAGTGGAACGTGGCTGATTATGACGAATCCAAAGCGGGTATCGAAAAGGTTGAGGCCGAGGTTGGCCCCATCGACATCGTCGTCGCCAACGCGGGCATCACCCGCGACGCCCCGTTCCACAAGATGACCCCGGAACAGTGGCATCAGGTGATCGACACCAACCTGACCGGCGTGTTCAACACCGTCCACCCCGTTTGGCCCGGTATGCGCGAACGCAAATTCGGCCGCATCATCGTCATCAGCTCGATCAATGGTCAGAAAGGTCAGTTCGCACAGGTGAATTATGCCGCGACCAAGGCGGGTGATCTGGGCATCGTGAAATCGCTGGCCCAAGAAGGCGCACGCGCCGGCATCACCGCAAACGCCATCTGCCCCGGCTACATCGCAACCGAGATGGTCATGGCTGTGCCTGAAAAGGTACGCGAGTCGATCATCGGCCAAATCCCCGCAGGACGTTTGGGTGAACCCGAGGAAATCGCACGCTGCGTGGCTTTCCTGGCATCGGACGACTCGCAATTCATCAATGGCTCGACCATTTCGGCCAACGGTGCGCAGTTCTTCGTCTGATCCCTGTGCAAAACGAAAACGGGCCGGTCTTTTAAGACCGGCCCTTTTTTATCCCGTAAGAACGCGCGCGCTGCGCTCAGCGGGAACCGAATAGCCATTTCACCAAGTCACCGATCGCGCGGGACCGTTCGAAATGGGCACGCCGAAAGGCGCGGGCGACAGATGGGCTGGAGGTTGCCTCGATCATGGAATATCTCCTTTCAGTTCAGCGTTGTTTGACTTGAGATCTATATGAGGCTTATTTTTACGGCCGACAAACGAGCTTTCTTCTGATCCCAGTTAAGATATTCTTACCCTATGAGCGACTACCTACCGCCACTTACCGCCCTACGGGCCTTTGATGCCGCCGCGCGCCACATGTCTTTTTCCAAGGCTGCAGAAGAACTGCATGTCACGCCCGCAGCCTTGTCCTTTCAGATCAAATCGCTGGAGGAGCATCTGGGACGCCCCCTGTTTCGTCGCCTCAACCGGGCGGTAGAATTGACGGAAGCCGGGCGCGCCTTGGCCCCCGGTGCGGCAGACGGATTCGCCAAGCTACAAGCCGCGTGGCAGGCGGCCCGGCGGCTGGGCAATGACACCAGCCTGACCGTTACGGCGGGCCCGGCGTTGACGGCCAAATGGTTGGCTCCACGGCTCTATGACTTTGCCCGCGCGCATCCAGAGATCGACCTGAAGTTCTCGGCCACATTACGTAACATGGACCTCGAGAGGGACGATGTGGATGTGGCGATCCGCTTTGGCTATGGCGGGGATGAAGGGCTTTATTCCGTCCCCGTCCGCAAGGAATGGCTGACCCCGGTGATGACCCCGGAATTGGCCGTACAATTCCCATCGCCTGAAAGCCTGCGGGAGGCCCCCTTGATCTTTGACGACTCGATTGCGTTTCTGCGGCCCCCATCTGACTGGCCCACTTGGTTTCGGGCTGTCGGGGTAGACTTCAACCCACAGCACGGCGCGCATTTTTCCAACGCGGATCATGCGATTGACGCGGCAGTTGCCGGAGTGGGCGTCGTGCTCGGTCGAAGGGCTATGATTATCAAGGATCTGGCAGAAGGCCGACTGGTCGCCCCCTTCAAGGTCGCAATCGAGACCATGGGCCGCTTCCGGTTCCTGTGTCTGAAAGGGGCCGAAAACAGACCTCAGATTGCGGCGTTTCGCGATTGGTTCATGTCCGAGATTGAAAAGACTGCGCATTTGTCGGATGAGTTCGAAATCATTCCGGTGGAAGAGGTGCCCGCACCGTGACAAGAACGCGCGCAACTGGAATCGGCTTTGTCGCCGTCCTGCTTTGGGCCCTGCTGGCCCTCTTTACAGTTGGGTCCGCGCCCACGCCGCCTTTGCTACTGAACGCCCTATGCTTTTCCATCGGGGGGACGCTGGGATTGGGTTGGACATGGGCCACAGGCGGGTTGAGCCAGCTTCGAGAAATCCCCTGGACGACCTATCTGTTCGGGACAATCGGTCTTTTTGGCTATCATGCGCTGTATTTCTCGGCTTTGCGAATGGCCCCTGCCGCAGAGGCCGGGCTTATCGCCTATCTGTGGCCTCTGCTGATCGTCCTGTTCTCGGGGCTATTGCCCGGAGAACAATTGCGCATCGGCCACCTGATCGGGGCCTGCCTGGGTTTCGCCGGGGCCGCCGTGATCATCGCGGGTGGCGGTAGCAGCGGTTTTCAGACCGAACACCTGCCGGGGTATGCCTTGGCCTTGATGTGCGCGCTGACATGGTCAGGCTATTCCGTGCTGTCGCGTCGTCTGGGCGACACGCCAACCAGTTCGGTCGCTGTGTTCTGTGTGGCCACGGCTGTTGCCTCGGGCCTTTTGCACATCGCCGTTGAAGAGACCGTCTGGCCAGAAACCATCCTGGGCTGGGGATCGGTCATAGCTCTTGGGCTGGGGCCCGTTGGCTTGGCGTTTTATGTCTGGGATATCGGGGTCAAGCAGGGAGACATTCAAATTCTGGGCACGTCATCTTACGCGGCCCCGCTTCTGTCTACGCTTGTTCTGGTGGTCGCCGGGATCGCCGCCCCAAGCTGGGGTCTGGCGATCGCGGCCGTTTTAATCACTGGCGGCGCTTTGATCGCCGCCCGGGCCAGTATGCGTCGTTAACTCGACAATCGCTCAATCTCTTCCTTGAGCCTTAGCTTCTGTTTTTTGAGCTGAGCAATGTGAAGGTCGTCGATACCAGGCGAGCGTTGTGCTTGTTCAACTTCAAGACCGAGGTTTTCGTGCTTTTTCTTAAGTTCGGTCAGGTGTGCGCTCACGCTCATGGCGGTACTCCTCTGTTGATGTCTGAGTTTCACGTAAGAAGTTGAGCACATCGTTTCCATCCTGTCACGCTGCGGGTGCATAGAAAATATAACAAATCCGACAAAATCGGCTGGTTAATGCCTGTCAGCTGGAAAATCCGGGCAAGCCAGCCCCTTCGCGCAATACGGCCGAAACTGGCGGAGTATAACTGTCACCGTCTACCTCATGGCGCTCACCTGAATGGAGAACCAGCGGGGCATGCAATTGAAACGCGGCTTTTCCGCCCTTTCTGCCCCTCAGAATAACCAGTTCAGCACGTCGACCAACACGGGCGGACAACGGCAATACTTCGACAGACCCCAAGCACCCCTCACAGGCGGTCAGCATATCTGATAGCCGGTCCGCTTTCTGAATCAAGTGCAGATAACCCCGGGGGGCAAGGCGTTTGGCCGCAGTCTCGATCCAAAGGTTCAACGGCGTGTTCTCACCCAATGCAGCGCTACGGCCTTCATCCGCCGCCGGGCTGTGGGCTCCGGCCCGATAATAGGGCGGGTTCGCAATAACGTGATCGAACTGGCGCTGTTTGAGATCGGACGGCAAAGCGGTCAGATCAGCCTCAAAAACCTCAAGCGAGATGGAATTCTCGGCGGCATTCCGACGCGCCAGATCGGCATAGGCAGGCTGCAACTCGACCCCCACAGCCTGCAGATCGGGTACGCGGGCCATCAGGCAAAACACAGCAGCACCGGCACCGCATCCCAGCTCCAGAACTGTCTGACCGGGTATTGCGGGTACAGATGCGGCCAGTAAAACAGGGTCCACGCCTGCGCGATAGCCCATTATGGGTTGCCACAGGCGCACACGCCCGCCCAAAAAGTCGTTTCGGGTCAGGTCGGCGTCAGCAAACAGTGTCATCGACCCAAAGGGATATCATTGTCGTGCATGACACGTTCGGCGCGGGTCAGGTCATCGGCGCGCACCATCAAGCGGCGGGGGAAGATTCCGATGCCACCTTCGAGGATGCTCATATTTACGTCCATCTGAAAGCAGTCTATATCCTCGCCCTCAAGAAGGGCGGATGCAAAGGCCAGAATCGTCGGATCAGTGCTGCGCAAAAGTTCTTTCATGGGGATGGATGTAAGGGCAAGGCGGCCGCGATGTCGAGCCTTGTATCAAGGGTGTGATGAATATCGACACGGTCACAAAACCGCATGAGCGTTTGGCGGAAATCCTGACGGGCGAGATGGGCGCGGTCAACGAGTTGATCCGCACGCGCATGGCGTCCGAACACGCGCCGCGCATTCCCGAAGTCACCGCGCATCTGGTCGAGGCTGGCGGCAAACGCCTGCGCCCGATGCTGACCTTGGCCGCGGCGCGGCTGTTTGGCTATGCCGGAGATCACCACGTACGTCTGGCCGCGACGGTCGAGTTTATTCACACCGCAACCCTGCTGCATGATGATGTGGTCGACGAGAGCGCCCAACGGCGCGGGCGGCCCACAGCGAACCTGCTGTGGGACAACAAATCCAGCGTTCTGGTCGGCGACTACCTGTTCTCTCGCAGCTTTCAGTTGATGGTTGAGACCGGCTCGCTGCGGGTCCTGGATATTCTGGCCAATGCCTCGGCCACGATTGCCGAGGGCGAAGTGCTGCAAATGACCGCCGCGACCGATCTGGGCACGACCGAGGCGATTTACTTGCAGGTTGTGCGCGGCAAGACGGCGGCGCTGTTCTCGGCCGCGACCGAGGTGGGCGGCGTGATCGCAGGCGCGACCGAGGAACAGGTCAAGGCGCTTTATGACTATGGCGACGCGCTGGGGATCGCGTTCCAGATTGCGGATGATCTGCTGGACTATCAAGGCGACAGCGCAGCCACAGGTAAGAACGTGGGCGACGATTTCCGCGAGCGTAAGCTGACCTTGCCGGTGATCAAAGCTGTGGCGCAGGCCACGCCCGACGAACACGCCTTCTGGGAACGCACCATCGGACGCGGTCGTCAGGAAGAGGGTGATCTGGACCACGCGCTTGGGCTGATGGCCAAGTACAGCACGCTTGAAGCAACGCGGGCGGATGCATTCGGCTGGGCGAACAAGGCTAAAGCATCGCTGGAGGCTCTGCCTGATCACGAGATCCGCACGCTGTTGTGTGATCTTGCCGACTACGTGGTCTCGCGCCTCAATTAAGCTGAGTCGCGCGGCACCACCAATCGGGATGGGCCGCACCAATCTCATAGGCGGCGAAATGCGCGTCTTTCATCGTGGGATAAAGCGCGAAACAGGTCGAACCCGACCCTGACATGCGGGCCATGAGGGCCGCTTTCGTGCCTGCCAGTTCATCCAGAACGCGGGCGACCTCAGGGGCCAAGCCCGTTGTTGGCGGTTCAAGGTCGTTGCGTTGATCCTGCAACCAATCGGCGCAGGTTTCGACAGTCTCCAACTCGGGGATCTCTGCAGGCATTGGCAGATTGTCGCGGCTTTTCAATGCCGCGAACACGCACCCGGTGGGTACTTCGACGCCAGGGTTAACCAACAGAGCTGGCAGAGAGGGCAGCGAAGCGGACGTCAGATCATCCCCAATGCCCCGCATCCGAATGGCCCGAGCCGTTACGCAGACCGGGATATCAGCCCCCAGTGACAGGGCCACGTCGGGCGAGACTGTCCTACCCTGCTCTGCCGCCATCCGTAGTGTCGCCGCCGCATCCGAGGACCCGCCCCCAATGCCGCCGCCATGCGGTAGCACTTTGTTCAGGTCGATATGGCCGGTCCAACCCGCCGCCTGTGCGGCTTTCCAAACCAGATTTCGGCTGTCTGCTGGTACGCCATCGGCGTGTTCACCCGTCACTGCAATCGTCAGGGCATCGCCAGGAGTGAACTGCAGCGTGTCACCCACATCAGCAAAGACCACCAGAGAATCCAACAGGTGATAACCATCCGCGCGGCGGCCAGTCACATGCAGGGTCAGATTGATCTTGGCGGGGGCAAACGCCTCAGCCTTCATTGGCCACTTTCAGGGGCTCGGCCCCTTCTTCGAAAAGAACCGCGTCCAGTCCAATTTCCAGCTTGCGGCGGATACGGTCCGGATCGGCCTCGCCATCCGTGTCTTCGGGATCGATGAAAGACAGAGCACGTTTCCACTGGAACTCGGCCTCGCGCGCACGACCCACGGCCCAATAGACATCGCCCAGATGATCATTGACGACCGGATCGACAGGCATCAGCTCGACCGCATGCTCCATATGCTCGACCGCCTCGTTGTAGCGGCCTAAACGGAACAGAACCCAGCCAAGACTGTCAACAATATAGCCGCTGTCAGGGCGAGCAGCCACTGCGCGTTCGATCATATCCAGCGCCTCATCCAGCTTTTCCTGACGCTCGACCAGCGAATAACCCAGATAGTTTAACACCTGCGGCTGATCTGGATTCAGCTCCAGCGCGCGGCGGAAATCGGCTTCGGCCTGATCCCACTGCTTGAGGCGTTCGTGCGAGATGCCTCGGGCGTAGTGCAGGAACCAATTGCCCCCCACACCCGAATCGATCAGTTCGATCGCAGTGTTGTAGGTTTCCACTGCAGCCGCGTAGTTTTCCTCGCGGCGCTGCAGATCGGCAAGCGCCACATGCACACTGGGCAGGTCAGGGCTTTTGGCGGCCAGGTTCTGCAGAACTTCGGCCGCGGCATCTGTCTTGCCCGCGCGGCCCAAAACCTCGGCGCGGCCTAGTTCAGCCGCATGGTAATCGCTGCTGGTCGCAGGCACTTTACGATAGGCTTCGACCGCAAGATCATATTGCTCAAGCCCATCCAGCAATTCAGCACTCAGCAGGATCGCGTCGACATGATCCGAGCGTAGAAAGGCCGCGAGCTGAGCATAAAGCAGGACATAGTTCTGTGCGGCTTCGCGACTGAGAGCTGCCCCGACAGAAAAGAACACTTCGGCCATGCCGTCTTGCGGAGAACCGATATGGGTAAAGGGCAAAGTCTCTCCAGCTTTCAGACGCGCCTCGTACCCTTCGATGGACGGGTCGCTTCCTGCGACAAAGACTTCATCCAAAAAAACCAACGCATCTTCGTTGCGGTCCAGCTGCGACAGCACTTCGGTACGGGCCAGTGCGGCACGTCGGGTAAAGCGCGCAATCGCGCTGTCATTGGCCGCAAAGATCGCCTCGGCCCCTTCGAAATCTCCGATCGAGGCCAGGGCCAGCGCCTTGTGGTAAAGCGCAAATTCGGTGAGCCCTTCTTGAGTGGCAACAGTATCAAACTGCTCCATCGCGTTGGTCATCGCGCCCTGGCCGACATAGGCCCAACCCAACAGCAATCCGTCGACGAGCGGCCCTATGCCTTGCGTTTCCGGGTCACGGGACAGGAATTCATCCAGCTCACCCTGGGCCAGCAGGTTAACTGCAATGGCCATACGGGCCGCTTGGCTGGGTATACCGAGCTCTTCAATCGCTTGGGCGACCGGCAACGCGCGTTTTATCTGGCCCAGCGACAGCCGTGCGACCACAACGCTTTCCAGCAGCTTACCGTTCTCGGGGTCGGCACGCAGAGCTTGCGCATAGTACTGTTCGGCCGCGGAGTAATCGTTCTGGAAAATTGCCTGACGTCCGGCCAGATACGCTCCGGATCCAGTATCCGCAAAACCCGGAAACGAAAAGGCCGATGAAAGAAGCGCGGCAACTGCCGCGCGACGTAAGAAGGATACCACCAAAATCCTGCCCTGCCATTGTTGACTGCTGTCTAAGCTAGGGCTTCGGCCGGAAAGAGGCAATGGCAGAGCCTTCACGACCCTGCCATTGCCCGTTTTTCGCTTACATGTTGGGATAATTCGGTCCGTCGCCACCCTGCGGCGTTGTCCAGGTGATGTTCTGGCTGGGATCCTTGATATCGCAGGTCTTGCAGTGAACACAGTTCTGGAAGTTGATGACGAATCGCGGACCGTTTTCATCCTCGACCATTTCGTAGACACCCGCCGGGCAATAGCGTTGCGCAGGTTCGTCGAACTTGGGCATGTTGACACTGACCGGGATTGCCGGGTCGGCCAGTTTCAAATGACAAGGCTGGCTTTCCTCGTGATTGGTAGCCGCGAAGGATACGTTGGTCAGGCGGTCGAAAGACAGCACGCCATCTGGTTTTGGATAGTCGATGGGCTTGTGCTTGCTGGCTTCCTCGGTCGCCTCGGCATCGTTCTTGCCGTGGCCAACTGTCCCGAACAACGAAAAGCCCAGCGTGTTGGTCCACATGTCCATTCCGCCTAGCATCAGCGATGCGGTCAGGCCCCATTTCGACCAGATCGGCTTGACGTTTCGCACCTTTTTCAGGTCGGAGCCGATGGCACCTTCGCGCACGTCGGTCTCGTATGCGGTCAGTTCGTCGCCCGAACGGTCGGCTTTGATGGCGTCAAAGGCGGCCTCGGCTGCGGCTTTGCCCGACAGCATCGCGTTATGGTTGCCCTTGATGCGCGGCACGTTGACCATACCCGCCGAACAGCCCAGCAGCGCCACACCCGGCGCAACCAGTTTCGGCATCGACTGATAGCCCCCTTCGGTGATCGCACGGGCGCCATAGGCCACGCGCTTGCCGCCTTTCAGCAGTTCAGCCACCATCGGATGGTGCTTGAAGCGCTGGAATTCCATGTAGGGATACAAGTGCGGGTTTTTATAGTTCAGGTGAACCACGAAACCGACATAGACCTGATTGTTTTCCAGGTGATAGATGAACGATCCGCCACCCGCGTTACTGCCCAGAGGCCAGCCCATCGTGTGTGTGACTGAGCCTTCTTTGTGCTTGGCCGGGTCGATCTCCCAGATTTCTTTCATGCCAACGCCGTATTTCTGCGGCTCTTTGCCCGCTGACAGGTCGTATTTGGCGATAACCTCTTTGGACAGCGATCCACGTACACCTTCCGACAGGAAGACGTATTTGCCGTGCAGCTCCATCCCCGGCTCGGTGTTCGGACCATATGAGCCATCGGCTTCCAAACCAAAGACACCGGCCACCACGCCTTTGACTTCGCCATTTTCGCCGTAAACCAGATCGGAACAGGCCATACCGGGGAAGATTTCTACGCCCAGTTCTTCGGCCTGTTCGGCCATCCAGCGGCAAACATTGCCCATCGACACGATGTAGTTACCGTGGTTGTTCATCAACGGCGGCATCGGCCAGTTGGGGATGCGGATCTGACCGGCCTCACCCAGCATATAGAAATTGTCTTCATGCACCTCTGTGTTCAGCGGCGCGCCCTTCTCTTTCCAGTCCGGGATCAAAGCATCCAGGCCGCAGGGATCAAGCACCGCACCAGACAGAATGTGCGCCCCGACTTCCGAGCCCTTTTCCAGAACGGCAACGTTCAGATCGGCATCCAGCTGTTTCAAACGGATGGCTGCAGACAGACCGGCCGGGCCTGCGCCCACGATCACCACATCGTATTCCATCGCTTCGCGTTCAATATCGGCCATCGCGGGCTCCTTAGCTAACTTTCCGAATTGGCGCTTTGTGCACGTGCTCGGCGCAATTTTCTTTCCCTGCTGACTACATGTTCACCAAGTCCTTGGTCAATCAGAACACGGCGTAACAATGCCGCAATGCGGCAGATCATGCGTCCGGGCTGTCCCCCAGCAGGTACCTGGGGCCACTTCCCTTTGACTTGGCCCGGTCATCCGGGTTGTAAAGCGCACATTTGGGCAAGCTCAGACAGCCGCAGCCAATGCATCCATCCAGATTGTCACGCAACCGCGTCAGCGTCTCGATTCGCTGATCCAGATGCGCGCGCAGCCCGACGCTGATCTTTTGCCAGTCTTTTGGTGTTGGCGTCCGATTGCCCGGCAGGCCCGACAACACCTGCCGAATTTCCGGCAGAGACAAACCGAACTGCTGGGCGATCATGACAAAGCTCAGCCGCCGGATATCAGCGCGCTGATACCGCCGCTGCCCGCCCGCATTGCGCCACGGGGTGATCAACCCTTGCGCCTCATAGTAGCGAATGGCCGAAACCGCCAATCCCGTGCGCCGGGCCAAAGCGCCAATGGCCAGCCCCTCCGATAACGCCAACTTATCCTCCAACAAATACCTTGACCTAAAGTTAGGTTTAGAAATTACGGTGAGTCGCGACACGCCTCAAGATGAAAAAAGGAGATCCCATGATGGCGACGCTTGAACACACCAACTTTACCGTCCGCGACCCTCAGGCCTCGGCCAAATGGATGCACGAAGTCTTTGGTTGGAAAACCCGCTGGGAAGGACCGGCCATCGCGGGCGGATATACGGTCCATGTGGGCAGCGCGCACACATATTTGGCGCTTTACGCACCCAGCGATCCCAAACCATCACAAGAAAGCAGCTATGACATCGTTGGTGGGCTTAATCATGTTGGTGTTCTGGTCGAAGATATCGACGAAACCGAAGCCCGCGTTATCAAAGCAGGATTCAAGCCAACGTCGCATGCTGATTACGAACCGGGCAAAAGGTTCTATTTTGATGACGACAACGGGATCGAATTCGAGGTGATTAGCTACACGTAGGCTGTAATCCGCGTTGGCGTGATTTAGCCCCCTTGCATTTCACGCGCCATTTGGGTCAGGTACTTGACGACCCAATCATTCGCCCCGGCGCCAATCTCGTGCGGCGGGGCGACTCAATTTATGCGTGGACGACGAGAATATGGAAAAGATTCCCATGACGCCTGCGGGCAATGCCGCGCTCGAGGCGGAGCTGAAAAACCTCAAATCCGTCGAGCGCCCGGCGATCATCGAAGCCATCGCCTCGGCCCGAGAGCTGGGCGACCTGAAGGAAAACGCCGAGTATCACTCGGCGCGTGAAAAGCAGGGCTTTATCGAAGGCCGCATCAAAGAACTGGAAGGTATCCTGTCGCTGGCCGACGTGATCGACCCAGCAAAACTGTCCGGTGCTGTGAAATTCGGCGCCAAGGTCACTTTGGTCGATGAGGACACTGACGAGGAAAAGACCTGGCAGATTGTGGGTGAATATGAGGCCAGTATCGAAAGTGGCCTGCTGAATATCAAATCTCCTATCGCCCGCGCCTTGATCGGCAAGGAAGAAGGTGACAGTGTCGAAGTCCGCACCCCTGGTGGTGTACGTTCCTATGAAATCCTGAGTATCGAGTACGCCTAAGCCAAGCGCCGACAATGTCCGAGTCCACGCCAGAGCACGAAACCGAACGGCCCACACCGATTGGTATGTATGACCGGCCAGCGGAACCCACGTTGACCGAAATCGAAATCGCGTCCATCGTTCTCAGCCTTATCTGGCTGGTCGTGTCGGTCGTATTCCTAGTGTTGCCCGGCAAAATAGAAGGCGGCGGTTTCGTGGTAACGCTGCTGGCGGTTTTCATGCCGATTGCCATGATCTGGGTGGCAGCCACGGCACTGCGCGCCAGCCGTATCATGCGCGAAGAAAGCGCGCGGCTGCAAAGTTCGATCGACGCGATTCGCAATGCATTGATCGCTCAGCAGCAGCGCGCCTCCAGCGGCTATGAGCCCAATGTGTCCAAGAAACTGGACGAAATTGTCGAGACAGCCAAAAAGACAGAAAGTACCCTGGCCACGTTTTCCACGCATCGGACTCAGCCTGTTCGGGGCAAGATCCCGAATGCAAACGGCGACCAGACCACGCTGGAACTTGGAACACAGGCCGAAGACATCGCGCCTCCGCTTGGGACGGATGTGTTCATCCGCGCCCTGAACTTCCCTGAAACGCAGGAAGACACCGAAGGGTTCAATGCCCTGAGACTGGCGCTGAAAGACCGCAAGACCGCGCAGCTGGTGCAGGCGTCGCAGGATGTGCTGACCCTGCTCAGTCAGGAAGGCATCTACATGGATGACCTGCGCCCCGACATGGCGCGTCCGGAAATCTGGCGGCAATTTGCGCAAGGATCACGCGGGCGTGCCGTGGCTGCTTTGGGCGGCATAAGGGACCGTTCGTCACTGGCGCTGACGTCAGCCCGGATGAAGCAGGATCCCATCTTCCGCGATGCCGCGCACCACTTTCTGCGCCGGTTCGACCACATGATCATCGAGTTCGAGCCCGAGGCCAGCGATGCCGACTTGACCGCGCTTGGCGACACGCGCACCGCGCGGGCGTTCATGTTGTTGGGTCGAGTGGCTGGAACCTTCGATTAAAGATCAAAGCTGCCGTAGGGGATGAACCGGACCATGTCGCCCGGTTTGATATGGCACGCGCCATCCCCAATCTCGACCAGCCCTTCAGCCCAGCTTAGCCCACTGATCCGACCTGAGCCCTCGGAGGCGAACACCTCAGCCCGGCCATCACGGATGCGGGCGCGCAGATACTCGCGGCGGCCCGGTTTCTTACGCTTTTCAAACGCGGCGGGCAGGTCAAAGCCTTGAGGGGTCGACCAACCCTCGCCCGCCATCAGGCCCAAGGCCGGGCGCGCAAAGATCAGCGTGCAAACCAACGCGGCCACCGGGTTTCCGGGTAGGCCGAACACAGGTGTTCCGTCCCACACCCCAAGCGCCAGAGGGCGACCGGGTTTCAACGCAATCCGCCATTCCTGCATCGCCCCTGCCTGCCGCAACAGGGCCGAGACATGGTCCTCATCCCCGGCAGACGCGCCGCCACTGGTCAGGATCACATCCGCGCGTACAGCGGCTTGGTTCAGACAAGTCCGCAACGCCTCGCGGTCGTCGGGCACCCGGCCCATATCGACTGCCTCAAACCCCATGCGTTCCAACAAGGACAACAGCATCGGACGGTTGGCATCGTAAATCTGGCCCGGACCGGCGGATTCACCGGGTTCGACCAGTTCATCCCCCGTGGACAGAACCGCCACGCGCAGCACTTTGCGCACCGGAACCTCGGCCAGACCGGTGGCCGACAACAGCGCCAGATCAGCCGGGGTCAGACGACGTCCGGCGGGCAGAACCGCGTCGCCCTCAGCCACATCCTCGCCTGCCTTGCGGGTATTTGCGCCGCGTTTCAGCGGCCCGTGAAAAGCGATGTGGCCGTCCTGAACGGTCACGTCCTCCTCCAGAATGACTGTATCCACGCCCGCAGGCAGTGCCGCCCCGGTCAACACACGCAACGCATAGCCTTCAGGCACCGTGCCATCAAACGGTATCCCAGCCGCCGCGCGCCCTGGATGCAGCGGCATCACCTGCGGGCCGTCAAGCGCGACCCCGGCAAAGCCATAGCCATCCACCGCCGTATTGGGCTGCGGCGGATTCGAACGTTGGGCGATAACCTCCTGCGCCAGAATACGCCCGCCGGTGGCCTGCACCAAAGGCACGGTTTCCACGCCTGCAACCACGGTCAGCCGGTCGCGCAACAGGGCCAGCGCATCTTCGACCGGGGTCCAGTTCACCCCGGCGGGCAAGGCAAAACAATCGTTGCGCAGGGGTGGGGGCGCAATGTCGGGTTTGGTCATAGCCCCACCTCTCGCAAGATGAAATCGGCAATCGCCGCTGTGTCGTTCAGGTCGAAAACCGGTTGCTCTACGCTTAGCGGCGTGTCGCTGGCCACGGCGCGGATCGTCGGGTTTTCGGGGGCCATCAGCGCGTTTCCGGCCTCGGCCCGGAACGCCTCGATCTTTGGATGGCCTTCTCGCTTGAACCCTTCGATCAGCACCAGATCGACCGGAGTCAGGCGGGCCAAAAGGTCGTCTATCGAAGGCTCGGGCGCGCCGCGCAGTTCTTGCATGATGGCGACACGCTGACCCGAGACCAGCAGCACCTCGGACGCGCCTGCCGTGCGGTGGCGATAGCTGTCAGTACCGGGCTGATCCACATCAACGCTGTGATGCGCATGCTTAAGGGTCGAGACAGTAAACCCCCGCCCGGTGATTTCTGCCACCAGACGCTCCATCAGACCAGTCTTGCCGGCGTTTTTCCAGCCGGTGACGCCGTAAACCCTCATGCCTGCTCCAGCAGCTGTTCGGCCCGCGCGAGATCGTCGGGCGTGTTGACGTTAAAGAACGGATCAAACGGCTCGGCGGGGAACAGCGCCTCGCGCCCGTCGTGCTGGTCGGTCCAGATCACCACCTTGCGCAAACCGTCCTGCAGCGCCGCCCGCAGATCATCGCGCAGCGCCACGGGCCATAGACCAAAGGTCGGGTGCCGGTTGATGCGTTTGCCCCCGCCGGATTTCAGCACTTCGTCCCCCCTGCGCGGCGTGGTGGCCAGCACGAGCGGGTGGGTCTGGCCCTGCGCAGCCTCGGTCAATCGCGTCACCAGATCACGGGGGAAAAACGGCGTATCGGCAGCCGCGGTGATGATAGAGTCCGCGCCTTGTGTCGCCGCCCAGTCCAACCCCGCCAGCACCCCGGCCAGAGGGCCCGCGAAGCCGTCAATCGTATCCGGCAGGATCGGCAGGTTCAGATCGGCAAACCGATCAGGATCACCATTTGCGTTCAGCGCCAGCCCGACCACCTGAGGGGCGAGCCGGTCGATCACATGCGCCATCAGGCTCTGGCCACCGATCTGCAACAGCCCTTTGTCGCCGCCACCCATCCGGGTCGCCAATCCACCGGCGAGGATCACTCCGAGGGGTTTGGTCATTGGATGCCCTCAATTTCTGGCCACTTCTTAAATTCTTCAGAAGGTAAAAACACCCAAACACCCAGAAACAACACAAGAATAATGCGCCAAAAACCCGTCGAAGAACCGGTAAGCTCAGCCAAGTCTTCGCTTAGGCCAATCAGTGCGGGCAAGAAAACAAGGACTGAAAAAAGCGCATAAAGAAAGATAGAGAAGCGGCGATAGGCGCGGGCCGATTTCACCGTCTCATCTGGTATCGCGGACAGATTTGGCAAACCGTGCAGCAGGACTCGCTGCAAGACGAGGTTCTGCCGTTGTGTTAGCAGCCCCCAAGCTTGCCACCCCAACCGGATTGGGGCTTGCACGTCGAAGGTTCCGACATACTCGGTCGCGCGCCAATCCAATTTGCTGCGGGTGTCTGTATCCAGTTGCGCCATCTGCTCAATGATTCTGCGCTTGCTCTGCGCGCGGACCCGAAAGACGATAAAACTCAGCGGCAAAATTGAAATCGCAACCAGAAGAAGCACGAAGGTGTAAAAGGGTCTCGGACGTCATCCCGCACTCTTCCGTCGATGTTTCTTGTCCTCGACCGCCACGCTGGCCGGGTCGATGTCGCGCAGCAGGCGGTCCTCGCCCGCCAGACACACGAACCGCTGGCCACGCATCCGGCCGATCAGGGTCAGGCCGACCTCACGGGCGATCTCGACGCCCCAGGCGGTGAACCCGGACCGGGACGCCAGTACCGGAATGCCCATCATCGCCGTTTTGATCACCATCTCGGATGTCAGGCGCCCGGTGGTATAGAGGATCTTGTCCCCTGCCTCCGCGCCTTCGGACAGCATCCAACCCGCGATTTTGTCGACGGCGTTGTGGCGGCCGACGTCCTCCATATAGACCAGAGGGCGATTTTCGTGGCACAGCACCGTGCCGTGAATCGCCCCGGCTTCAAGGTACAATGACGGCGTGCGGTTGATCTTGGCGGCCAAATCATACAGCCACGAGGTCCGAACCTGAACCTGTGGCAGGCGCACACCCTCGAGCCCCTCCATCATATCGCCAAAGACCGTGCCCACTGCGCAGCCACTGGTGCGGGTCTTTTTCTTGAGCTTGTCCTCATACGAGGTTTCACGCGCCGTGCGCACGACCACGGTTTCCAGATCATCGTCATAATCAACGCGGGTGATTTCGTCATCCGCCAGCAGCATCCCCTGATTGCGCAGGAACCCCAGCGCCAGATATTCGGGATAGTCGCCAATGGTCATCGCCGTCACGATTTCCTGCGAGTTGAGGAAAATGGTCAGCGGCCGCTCCTCAACCACCGAGATATGGCTGACCTCACCATTCTGGTCCACGCCCTCAACCGCGCGGGTCAGGCGGACCGCGCCGGGATCGGGGGCGATGATGTAGTCCGAAAGATCGAGTTCCGTGGCCAATTGCAACCCCTTCGTAAGACAGATACTGCTGCGGGCATCACCATAGGATTTAGCCATGGCAGACACCACATCCAAGTCATACTTCTGGAAGGGTTTTCGCGACGGGACGCCGTTCATCTTCGTGGCGATCCCCTTTGGCACCCTGTTCGGCGTCTTCGCGACCGAGGCCGGGCTGAACCTGTTGCAGACCATGACGCTGACCGCGACCGTCTTTGCCGGGGCGGCGCAGTTTGCCGCGCTGCAACTGCTGCAGGACCAGACGCCGACGGCAATCATCCTGATCTCGGCTTTGGCGGTGAACCTGCGGATGGCTATGTATTCCGCCTCGCTGACGCCCTATCTGGGGGCCGCGCCGATGTGGCAGAGGGCATTCGCGGCCTATCTGACCGTGGATCAATCCTATGCCAGCTCGATCATCCAGTTCGAAAAACAGCCCGACATGAGCGTGCCGCAGCGAATGGCCTATTTCGTGGGCTCAGTCACGCCGATCACGCCGCTGTGGATCTTGGCGACCTATCTGGGGGCGGTGCTGGGCACGCGTATTCCTGAAAGCTGGGCGCTGGATTTTGCACTGCCGATCACCTTTCTGGCCATGATCGGGCCGATGATGCGGACCTTACCGCATGTGGTCGCGGCCCTTGTGGCCATTGTCGTGTCGCTGTTCACCGTCGGCGTCCCCTATAACCTTGGCCTGCTGATCGCCGGATGCGCGGGCATGATCGCAGGCGCTCAGGCCGAACTGATCGCCGAGCGCAGAAAGGCCCGGACATGACCCCGCCAGATCCCGTTACCGTCTGGACCATTATCATCGGACTGGCGATCGGCAGCTATGGGCTGCGCTTTGTCTTTATCGGATTGGTCGGAGACCGCCCGATGCCTCCCTGGCTGCTGCGCCATCTGCGCTATACCGCCGTGGCGATCATTCCTGCGTTGATTGCGCCGCTGGTGGTCTGGCCAACCGCGACCGAAGGCCAGCCGGACATACCGCGCATGTCGGCTGCCGCGGTCTCCGTGGCCGTGGGGCTTTGGACCAAGAACGTGATCGCCGCGATTTTCAGCGGGGCCGGAACCCTTTACGGTTTGCTGTATCTACTGGGCTAGGGCCGTGTCCTGCTGGTTCAGCAGGGCATTGTTCGCTGCCAACCCAGCTTGCAAGTCAGCCGAGTCATTCTCGCGGTATTCCGTCGTCACCACGCCCGGTATCTGGCCGAACTGATCGGACAGTTTCACCGGGTAAAAGGTGGTGCTGATCTGCTCGAACCCCGGCACCTGCTGCAGCAGTTGCGCGGTTGAATTGGTACAAAACGCCCCCGCCACCGGGCCCGATTGTTTGGCCAGTTGCAGCGCGATTTCGGCCTGTTGCGGGGTCACTTCGATTGTCTGTATGCGGGCATAGTGCGTCTCGCGCGCGTGGCTGCTGCGATAGGCGCGCTCCACGTTGGGAGTGATGCCATACAGCACATCATCCTTGATCGGCACCACATCGGCGCGGAAAGATCCTGCGGGGTCAAAAATCACCCGCTCGCTGCCGCTGATCATCAACGAGGTATGCGCCCCCGAACCGGTGCGCGTGCTGATCATCGTATAGAGCGTCAGGGTCGACGGGCCGGGATCACTATAGGACCGGGCCGCAATCTCTGAGAAATCGGCCTGCGGGCGTTGAGGGCCCACGCAGCCAGCCACCGTTGCTGCCAGAAGGCAGGCAATCACTATCCTGATCACGATGGACCCCGATTTTAAGGTTTAAGAAGCGAAAACCGCCAGGAACAGGCACAGGAAGGCAATGGCTACGACGCACCACGTGGTCGCCTTGATAAAGCCGTCAAATGTTTTTTCCTGAACTTTGATGTCCATTTCGCCGTGCTTGTATTCAGCCATGTGAAAGATTCCCAATTCGCGTGTTTGAGACGTTGGTAATCGAAAACGCGAGGGCTGTCACCACGTCATTCGCGCGCAGGGGCCGCAGATTGGAACACCGAACAGCCCGGATACCCAAAGCCCCAGCGCCACGGCAGGCCAGAACAGGGCGCGCCGCCGAATCGAACAGCCGCAAACATCGCTTCGGCTGTCACGGAATGGGCGGTGCGAATCTGGTCGGGTGTCATGTCATAGCGGACGGAATACTCTTCGGCGTGCTCAGTGCCGTGCTGTTTCACGCAAGCGCGGAGCGTGTCATCCGCTGACAGGCGCGCGTCATAACTGTCTTCGGCGCGCAGGGCTGCACCCGCGTTGTGATAGGCCCGATCATGGGCCACGCAGCAGTATTCCCAGGGTGGGTGCGCTTCATACAAAGCGCGGAACTTCGGGAAGGTCTCGGCCACGAACCGCCAGCTGGTCGACAACCCGCCCGAGCATCCATCAGTCTCGAATACTGTTAAATCTGCTCCCTCGCTTTGCGCGATCAGCGCGCGATGGGCGGGCAGTTCGAGGCTGCGCATGAAATCTTGCGCCGCGACCGGGCTGGCCAGAACCGACAGGATCAGCGCCAGTTTACGGGCTTGCATCGCGCATCGCCTGTTTGTCCACGGACATGCCAAAAGTAGTTGCAAGCCACAGCAAAAGGCGCTCAGCCGGGCCCATCTCGGCCCGGATGCGCAACACCTCGTTGGCCAGCGCCGGGTCATCGGTGATCAGCCCGTCTACCCCCATCGAGGCCATGGCCGACATCTGCAGCGGGTCATTCACCGTCCAGACATAGATATCCTTGCCCGCCGCCTGCACGCTGCGGACCAGCCCCGGCGTCGCCATGCCCGCATTGACGGCCACAAACTCACCTTCAAGCCCTGAAAGATCTCCGACCGCCGTGGCGGCCAGAACACCGGCGCGCCAGTCAGGGCGCAGTTTTTCCATTTTCTGCACGGCGGGGTATTTCAGCGACATGGTGGCGATGTCGTCCTGCATCTCGAACTCTTCCACCAGCGCGGCGACGCGATTTTCCAGATCGACGTCGTGACCGTAATATTTCAACTCAATGATGACCTTGGCCTTGCCCTTTGCTGCCTCCAGAACTTGTCGCAGAGTCGGGGTGCGTTCGTCGGCGTATTCAGGATCGAACCAACTGCCGATGTCGATCTCGGCCACGTCTTCCATCGTGGCATCCCAGACCTTGGTGGGCACGCCCGCCAGTTTCATGAAATCACTGTCATGAGCCACGATCACCACGTCATCTGCCGTTTCCTGCACGTCGATCTCGACCCAATCGGCACCGTCCTCAATGGCTTTCAGAACTGCGGCCATGGTGTTTTCCGGCCGCAACGCTGCAGCCCCCCGATGGCCGATCACCTCGGCCCGGTCGGGGGCATCGACACGGTCCAGCACCTCCTGCCCGACCCATAGCCCGGCAACCACGGCCACCGCTGCGCCGCCAAGAGCGGCGAGAAGCGGCACGCGCAGATTGCCCGGTTCGGGATGCGGGGGCTCCGAAGTCTTGATCTCGAAAAACCCATCCAGCAGCACCGCCAGCGCGCCCAGCGCCGTTGCGGCCAGAACCAGCCCGGCCAGAGACCACAGCCCGGCTACGATCAGACTGTAGATCAGCGCCAGTTTCAGATGAGACGCCCCCTGCAGCGGCACCAGATCGAACAACAGCCCCGCCACCGTCGCAATCAACGCGGCAATGACAATGCGCAGGCCCAGCCAGATCGCCAGTTCGAGCTTGAGCCGCCCGCGCTTACCCTCCATCCGGGTGGCGCTGACATTGAAGGCGCTGGCGGGGGCCACGGATTCAAACAACACCAGATGCAGGCTCAGCGCCCAGGCCGAGAGCCTGCGGATCAACACCCAAGCCATGACCAGCACCACCGCGCCGATCAGGCCCACGGCCACAAGGAAGGATGGCGGGCGGAACGTCAGGTAATAGTTGATGTCATATTCGGTCAGGGTCCACCACGAGATCACCGCCGCGACAGCGGCAAATGGCACAACCAACAGCAACACCCGCAACACGAACCGCACCGCGAAACCGAATAGAGCGGGCAGGCGCGACAGGATCAGGCCAATGGCGGAACTGCCCGCGCGCCATGGGTCACGTTCACCCATTCGCAACGAGGCCGCCATTACCGAAAAGACCAGCACTTCAGCCAACAGAAACAGGCTAAGCACCACTACAGCCGCCACGAACCCGACCGGAGACAGAATGAACGCGGCGATGGCCTGATCCGTCAGCGCGGTCTGGTTTGACAGCGACACCGCCAGATTGACGGTAATCGCCACCCCCGGCGCGATCAGCGCAACCAGCAGCAGGCGCACGGCCAGATAGATCGGCACAAAGACACGTCGTCGCGCCCAGGCGCCGCGATAGGATGTTGTAACGGCTGAAAAAAGGCTCACCAGCGTTCCCCTTGAATGACCAACATATTCAAGGCCGCGCAGAGGTGAATTGCAAGATGTACGCTCAGCTTTCTTCCAGATCGGCCGCCAGACGGAATCCGATGCGGTTGGCTGGCTTGTCCTCGACCGATTTGGGCAGGGCGCGCAGCATCACGTTCAGCTGGCTGACATGCTGCACCAATTGCGTCCGCGCGCCGGGCCCGTCCGAGCCATAAAAGGTGATCATATCAGGGTCGAAATAGCCCATCCCTTCGATCCGCATCACGCCTGCATCGCCACCAGTGAAGCCCATGGCGACCTCGTGATCGGCATCCAGCGTTTTCTCGAAATTCTGGATATAAAGGATCAGCCGCTCATAGGCCCATTGCGCCGGGCTTTTGCTTTCAACCGGTTTTTGCAGTGTGTCGGGCAGATTTTGTGTGCCGGATTGAGCGTCAGGGTTGGCATGGACTTCGTAACAGCGGGGCAAGGCCGCCGCTTCTGCTGCCTCGGCCGAGGTTTCGATTTTGTCCATGGCATTACCCTTTGCGTTGAAACTCCCACGCCCCGTCTGCGCGCCGCGTCCGGGTCACCGCTCCAATGTGATAAAGATGGTTCAGATGTGCAACCGACTCGACCAGCGCCAGCCCATATTCGCCATCGCCGATCTGGCGTTTGAACAGGGGCGGAAAGCACTCGGCGGCGGTTTTGGGTGTGTCCAGATAGTTTTGCAGACGCTCCAACGCACTATGGTGATTGTCGATCAGTTGCTTCATCCGCAGCGGAAGGCCAGTGAAGGGCAGCTTGTGCCCGCCCAACGCCAGGTGATCGGGGCGCGCCAACCCTTGCAGCCGCTCACAGGCCTCAAGCCATTCGGCCACCGGATCGGCCAGCGGCTCGGTCACATAAACCCCCAGATTGGGGCTGATCGAGCTTAGGATCTGATCGCCGGTGATCACCAGATTGTCGTCACGGCTCCAGAAGGTCGCGTGTTCGGGGGCGTGGCCATTGCCCATATGCACGTCCCAATCGCGCCCGCCCATTCGGATCACGCTGCCCTGCTTGATCCGGGTAAAGCCCAGCGGCATCGGATAGACCGTGTCGCAGAAATTGAACGGCCGTTCGGTCATGCGTTTGGCCAAGAAATCCGCATCCATCCCGGCGCTGCGGTAATAATCCAGCGTCTCGGTCGGCCAGGTTTCCTGCACGTCCAACTGCAGCATCCGCGAAAACAGCCATGCGGTGCGGGTCGTCACCAGCTCGGCCCCGTGTTCGGACTGGAACCAACCGGCATTGCCGACATGGTCAGGATGGTGGTGTGTCACCACCACCCGTTTGACCGGCTTGCCGCCCAGCGGGCCCGCCATCAAATCAGCCCATATGCCGCGCGTCTTGTTCGAGGACAGACCGGTGTCGATCACCGTCCAACCGTCACCATCATCCAACGCATAGATGTTGACGTGATCCAGCGCCATGGGCAGCGGCAAGCGCATCCACAGCACGCCTTCGGCGACCTCAGTCGCCTCGCCCGGGGCCGGAGCCTCGGGCCAGGGATAACGGATCGTCAAAGGGCTCTGGCCGTCCATCAGGCGGCCAGTTCTTCTGCGCTGAGACCGTAGACATCTTCGGCCCCGTTTTGCGCCTGCGCCAGTAGACCTGCGTATTCAGGCAGCAGTGCGTTGATGTAGAAGCGCGCCAGCTTGAAGCGCGGACCTTCGGGCTCGGCCAGCGCCGCCTTCAGGTGGTAATGCGCGCCCAAAATGCGGGCGAAGGCATGCAAATAGGGCACGGCACCGGCAAAACGGTTGTTCATGTCGGCCTGCGACACCAACCACTCGGTGGCCTCGCGCAGGCTTTCGGTGGCTTCCCAGACCGGACCGGCCAGTTCCGGCATGGTCGCACGGGCCGTTTCAGCGTGATCCTCGATCTCGTCCAGAAGACGGCTGGCCGCTTCGCCGCCATCCATCATCTTGCGGGCCACAAGGTCCATCGCCTGAATGCCGTTGGTTCCCTCATAGATCGCTGTCACGCGGACATCGCGATAGAACTGCGCCGCGCCGGTTTCCTCGATGAAGCCCATTCCACCGTGGACCTGCACGCCCTCTTCCGAGACGCGCATGCCTGTTTCGGTTCCAAACGCCTTGCTGATCGGGGTCAGCAGCGCAGCGCGCGACACCCATTCGGGATCATTGGTGGCCGTCGCCATGTCGATCGCCGCCGCATTGGCCAGCATGATCGCCCGCGCCGCAAACGTGTCGGCACGCATGCACATCAGCATCCGCCGTACATCGGCGTGGTCGATGATCGTCCCCGAGGGCGTCTTGCCCTGCTTGCGTTCCAGCGCATAGGCCAATGCGTGCTGATAGGCACCCTCGGCCACGCCAACGCCCTGACCACCCACGCCCAGACGCGCGTTGTTCATCATGGTAAACATCGCGGCCATACCGCCGTGTTCCTTGCCCACAAGCCAGCCTTTGGCACCGTCATACTGCATCACGCAGGTCGGCGAGCCGTGAAGGCCCATCTTGTGTTCCAGCGAAACCACTTTCAGGTCATTCGCCACGCCGGGATTGCCGTTTTCGTCCGGTAGGTATTTGGGTACCAGGAACAGCGAAATCCCCTTGGTACCAGGGACGCCGTCGGGCAGACGCGCCAGAACAAGGTGGCAGACGTTTTCCGCAAAGTCGTTGTCGCCCCAAGAGATGTAGATTTTTTGGCCCGACACCGCATAGGTACCATCGCCATTGGGTTCCGCTTTTGATGTCAGCGCACCCACATCCGAACCGGCCTGCGGTTCGGTCAGGTTCATGGTGCCTGACCACTCGCCCGCGATCATCTTGGGCAGGTACAGCTCCTTCAGCGCATCACTGGCGTGGTGTTCCAACGCTTCGATCTGGCCCTGCGTCATCAGCGGAGCCAATTGCAGTGACAGACAGGCCGCTGACATCATCTCGTTTACGGCGGTTGTCAGAGTCATTGGCAGGCCCATGCCACCATATTCGGGATCCGCGCTCATTCCGATCCAGCCGCCTTCGGCAATTGCTTTCCAGCCGTCGCCATAACCCGGTGAGGTGCGCAGAACACCGTTCTCCAGCCGCGCCGGCTCCAGATCGCCGGGGCGTTGCAGCGGGGCCATGACCTCTTCGCACATCTTTCCAGCTTCGGTCAGAATCGCGCTGACCACGTCTTCGCTGGCTTCCGAAAACTTGTCAGTGGCGGCGATCTGTCCGAAATCGACCGCGTGGCGGAACAGGAATTCGTAGTCAGAGACTGGTGCGCGATATGGCATGGCTTCACCTCGGGGCTGTATAAAGGTCTGCAACGGCGGGGTTGGAAAACCCAGCGCCCACCGTTATTCATCTGGATTTGGACGATTACGTACCTGTCCCCATGATACAAGCAATCAAAACGCGGCGTCACCACCCATGATCCCCAACGGAACACACGAACTGTTCGCCGACCCAGACGGAATTGCGCAGGCAGCGGACCTGCTGCGGCAAGGACATCTTGTCGCTTTCCCGACCGAAACAGTCTACGGGCTAGGCGGCGATGCCCGCAACGGAGAGGCCGTGGCCCGCATTTATGCAGCCAAGGGCCGCCCCAGTTTCAACCCATTGATCGCGCATGCCGCATCGGTCGACGCCGCAAAACGATTTGTGACGTGGTCCGATCAGGCACAGGTCCTGGCAGATGCTTTTTGGCCCGGCCCGCTGACTTTGGTTTTGCCATTGCGCGCTGACCATCAAGTGTCGTCTCTGGTGACCGCTGGACTAGATACACTGGCCATTCGCGTTCCGGCCCATCCAACGGCACGCGCTATTCTCGAAGCCTTTGACGGGCCCGTTGCGGCGCCGTCAGCGAACCCGTCAGGGCAAATCAGCCCGACAACCGCTGATCATGTGCGGGCCGGGTTGGACGGACGCATTGCCGCTATCATGAACGACGGCCCGTGCGGGGTCGGTCTGGAATCGACCATCGTCGGACTGGCCGGTGAGCCAACCTTGCTACGCCCCGGCGGCGTCGCGCTGGAAGAGATCGAGAGCACCCTGAACACCCGCCTCCATCTACATCAAACCGGAGATCTGCTGACAGCACCCGGCCAGTTACTATCCCACTACGCGCCCGATGCCCCGGTTCGCTTGAACGCTGACGCCACTCAGGGGGACGAGGTGCTATTGGGCTTTGGGTCTGTTCCTTGCGACCTCAACCTGTCGGCTAAAGGCAATTTGGTCGAAGCCGCCGCTAACCTGTTTGCAGCGCTGCACCAGTTGAATACCACCGGTCGACCGATTGCGGTTTCGCCAATCCCAGATCACGGCCTTGGGGCAGCAATCAATGACCGTCTGCGCCGCGCCGCTGCACCGCGCGATCGCTGATCAGGCACGCCCGGCGCTGGCCGACAAAGTCAACGGATCAACACCCAAAGTGGCAAGCGCGGCCTCCCATTTATCGTCATCGGGGACGTCGAACACCAGTTTCGAGGACGCATCCGTGGTCAGCCAGCCATTCATGGCGATCTCATCCTCAAGCTGGCCCGGACCCCAGCCGGAATAGCCTAGCGCCAATGTCGAATTGAGTGGACCACGACCCGAGGCCAGATCTTCAAGGACGTCCAATGTCGCGGTCATGCTGAAATCATCCGAAATTTTCATCGAATGAAGATTCGCATCATAGTCTGAACTGTGCAGAACAAAGCCGCGCGACATCTCGACCGGCCCACCAAAATGTACGAGGCGTTCGCCCACGACAGGGATTCGGCAGGCGATGTTGAGCTGCCCAAGCAAAGTCTTGATCCGCAGGTCTGACGGCTTGTTGATGATCAGACCCATCGCCCCATCATCTCCGTGGCTGCACATATATACCACCGAATGATCGAAGCGCGGATCGCCCATACCCGGCATCGCAATCAACAGTTTTCCGGTCAGGTCCATAAGATGGCATCTCTTGCTTGGTGCCCTTCAACAATGGCCCCGAGCGGCGGCGATTGGCAAGAGATCAGCGCAGATTTCCGCAGATTTCATTCGAGTGACCTGAACGTGACTTGGAATCTGCGTCGGGACCGCGCATTTATAGGTTATGAACGTACATATGACAGTCTCAGCGGTCGCATTGACCTTCGCCCTTGGATTTGTTGCCCCGGCATCCGCTCAGGTGACTGGTACCGTGGCAGAATTGGATATTCTCGACGGTGGTCGCACCACGCAGGGAACCTATATGACAGCTGTGCGGGTGACGTTGGATGATGGGTGGAAAACCTATTGGCGCGCGCCCGGTGATGCAGGCATTCCACCGCATTTCGACTGGAACAGTTCCGACAATGTTGGGAACGTGTCGATTACCTGGCCAACCCCTGAAGTCTTTGTCCAGAATGGACTGCAATCCATCGGGTACGAAGACCAGCTTGTTCTGCCGGTTGAGATTACACCGAAGAATCCCAGCCAACCTGTGCACCTGAAAGGTACGATGGATCTTGGCGTGTGCAAGGAAGTCTGCATCCCGGCACAACTGGACTTCGATCACAAGCTGAACGCCGATGCCGGGCGCAACCCGGCAATTGCCGCAGCGCTCGCGCAGCGCCCCTATTCCGCAAAAGAGGCAAGGGTCGCTCAGGCCAGCTGCCGCCTGACACCGACATCGGACGGGATGCAGATCGAAGCTCGGGTGACGATGCCCTCGGCTGGCGGTCAGGAACTGGCAGTGATTGAGCCCGGCAATCCCACTCTTTGGGCATCACAACCCGACACTGAGCGCCAGGGTGACACGCTTGTTGCTACGTCCGAAGTGATCAGCGCATCCGGGGCCCCCTTTGCGTTGGAGCGGTCCGAGATCAGGATCACCGTTCTGGGCGCAAATCACGCGGTTGACATCAAAGGGTGCAGCGCAGGCTGATCCCGATGGTTCAAACGCCAAAAATCGGGGCACTGGCCGTCGTCATACACGACGCGCAGGTTCTGCTTGTGCAACGCAGCAAACAGCCAGACGCCGGATTGTGGGGCTTTCCCGGCGGTCATGTGGAATGGGGCGAAACGGTTCTGCAAGCCGCACAACGCGAATTGCATGAGGAAACCTCGGTCACGGCGAAGCCTCTGCATTATCTGGACAATCTGGATCTGTTGCGACGGGACTCGCACGGTGCTGTAGTGTCGCATTATCTTTTGGTTGGTGTGGTGTGCGCATACCAGTCCGGGCAGCCTGTTGCAGGCGACGATGCGCTGGATGCGCGTTGGTTTCCTTTGGAACAGATACGGCGCGGTGACCTGCCCATGAGCAATCGGGTCAATGATCTATTGGAGACGGCGCTGCGCCGAAACTAGGCCGAGCGGGCCTTGAGTCGTGCGAAAAACAGGCCAGACGCGGCGATGCTGAGCACAAGAATGACAACCGCTCCCACAACAAATGCGCCCAGCCCCATTTGCAGGGCTACGAGGCCGTCCGCAGACCCATAAAGCCGAGACAATATACCCAAAGGCGCACCCGTAATGACCGGGAGCACCATGGTTATGCCGAACCAAACCAGCAACGCTGTACCGGTGGCGGCAAGAGCGCCCTGCACCACCCGGTCAGGCGCGCGCACCGCGCGCCGCATAGCCGTGATCGGACGCGACAGGTCGTTCAGAATGCCCAACAGCGCCGGCACCAGAACCAGTACCAAAATCATCCCGAAGGCCAGGCCATAGACCAGAGTAATCACCGTCGGCTTGAGGAATTGCGCTTGTTGCGACCCCTCATACAGCAACGGGGTCAGGCCAAGAACAGTCGTCATCGTTGTCAGCATAACCGGACGCAATCGGTCTGCGGTTCCTTCGATGATAGACGGCACCAGCCCGCGATCCTGCTGATAAGCATCAATCGTCGTCACCAAAACGATCGAGTCGTTGATGATAATCCCGGTCATCCCCAGCAGCCCTACAACGGTGAACATGCTCAGCGGCACCTCCCAGATGTAGTGGCCCCAGATCGTTCCAACCAACCCAAACGGAATAATCGCCATAACGACCAGAGGTCGCGTCCAACTGGCAAAGACCCAAGCCAGAACAAGATAGATTCCGGTCAGACACAAGATCAGACCGGTGCGGGCCTCGGACAGAAACTCATCCTCCTGCTCGCTCAAACCCGCCATGGTCCATTCGACCTGACGTTTGGCGGCGATGTCGGGTAGAATTTCCTCGCTCATCGCGCGGTTTATCTCTTCGGCGCGGGTGGGGTCGTCTTCCGCGATGTCGCCATTGACCGAGATGACCCGCAGGCCGTTTTCACGGCGGACAGTCGAAAACCCTGACTTGCGCTGAACCGATACGATATCGGCCAGCGGCACATACACGCCATCCGGAGTCCGCATCAGTGTGCGTTCCAGGAAATCGGCAGTCAGCTCGTCCTCGGGCAATTCGACCCGGATTTCAGCGCTTCGGGGACCGTCGGGGAAGGTCGCGGCCTCAATCCCGTTCAAACGATCGCGCAACACACGGCCAAGTGTTTCAATCCGGAAGCCCAGTGCTTGTCCCTGCGCCGTCAGATCCAGAATGAACTCTTCCTTGTCATAGGCAAGATTATCCTCCAGCGCCGAGACTTCGGGGTATTTCGAAAGCTCGGCCTGAAGGTCTTCGGATGCGGCCTTAAGCGTGTCTACGTCTGCCCCATAAAACTGCACGTCAATCGCATCACCACCCGGCCCCGACCGCCAGCCACGGAAGCTGAGCAATTCGACCTTGGGATGGCGCGGGACGAAATCCTGCAATTCGCCAACGAATTCAAAACTGGAATAGGGGCGCAGATCGGCATCGATCAACTCGATCGAGATGCCGCCGAGAAGATCTTCGTCCTTGCCATCCGCCGCAGACAGTCCGCGACCCGCCGATCCGCCAATCTCGGACAAGACATAGTCAATGGGATTGCGCCCATGGCGTTCTTCGTAGATTTGCCCCAATTCGTCCACGGCAGTCTGCAACTGACGCATCATGGCCAGAGTGTCCTGACGCGTCGCGCCTTCTGCCATGATGAAATTGCCGGTGACCGAACCACGCTCGGGCGCATTGAAGAATCGCCAGTTCACATCACCTTTGATGAACAGCGCCGCCTGACTTGCCAGGATCAGGATCATCAGCGCCACAACGACATAACGCGCCCAGATGACCCATGCGATGAATGGGCGGAACAACTGATCGCGCACCCAGCGGAACCCGCGATTGACGACCCGGTTAGGCCAATCATACCAGTGTTCTTTCGCGGAATGTGCAATGGCGTGGGCCATATGGTTCGGCAGGATCAAAAAACACTCGATCAACGAGGCGATCAGAACTGCGATCACAGTGAAGGGAATGTCCCGGATCAACTCGCCGAACCGGCCGCCAATCGCGGTCAGACCGAAAAAGGCAATGACCGTTGTCAGGGTCGCGGCAAAAACCGGCATCGCCATGCGCC
The DNA here is from genome assembly GCF_040371315.1 of Ruegeria sp. HU-ET01832. Classification (NCBI taxonomy): domain Bacteria; kingdom Pseudomonadati; phylum Pseudomonadota; class Alphaproteobacteria; order Rhodobacterales; family Roseobacteraceae; genus Ruegeria; species Ruegeria sp. HU-ET01832. The sequence continues at coordinate 432,813 of NZ_BAABWL010000002.1, read as the reverse complement.
GCGCTGCGCTTTCAGCTGCCACCATCGGGGCCTCGCCCAAGCGACGAGCACGGAAATCGGCATGTTCACCGACAACAATTGCGTCGTCCACAACGATACCCAGCGTGATGATCAGACCAAACAGCGACACCATGTTGATCGACAACCCGCCAATATACATGAAAGCAATCGCCGCAGACATCGCCACCGGGATCCCCGCCGCCACCCAGAACGCGATACGCGCATTCAGGAACAGAAACAGCAGACACACAACCAGCCCCAGGCCCATGAGGCCATTGTCGATCAGGATGTCCAGCCTGTCGGTGATTGCCTGCGCGCGGGTTCGGATCAGCTCGACCGACACGCCTGCAGGCAAGCTGGCCTGCATCTCGGCTACGACCTCCTCGACAGTGCCCTGAATCTCGATCGCGTCCCCTAGGTTCGAGCGATCCACCCGCACTGACATCGCTGGATCTTCACCTACGAAATAGCTGCGAATTCGGTCAACGCCCTCAAGGCGGATCTGCGCCACGTCGCCGATCAGCAACTTGGACCCGTCAGGGAAATTGCGCAGCGGGATGCCTTCGATTTCCTCAGGTGTTCGCTTCTCGGTGCCAGTGCGAATGCGGGCATTGGCGCCCGTAACATCCCCAGCGGGGTTAGCCGTGACTTCGGCCGCAACGGCGGTCGCGATCTCGGACAGTGTGATATCGTTGGCAATCAACTGCGCGGTCGGAACCTCGACCACCACGCGCGGTGCAGCCAGCCCCCGGATGGTCGTCCGTGTAACACCCACGGCAAACAGGCGGTTGATCAGTTCATCGGTGAATTTGGCAAGCTGATCCGGGGCAACAGGCCCGGTTACCACCACATCCGTTACACGGTCCCGCCACGCACCGCGTCGGATCGTAGGCTCTTCGGCATCTTCTGGCAGGTTGGTCACGCCATCAACAGCTGTTCTGACTTCTTCTACTGCGCGGGACATGTCCCAATTCGGCTCGAACTCCAGCCGAATGCTGGTCCGCCCCTCGCGCGAGGTCGCCTCGGTACTGGAAACGCCCTCAACCGCCAGCAGCGCAGGCTCAAGCGCCTGAACGATGCCATTGTCCACATCCTCGGGGCCCGCTCCTTCCCACACGACGTCGACGTCAACACGTTCAAGGATGACGTCTGGAAAGAACTGCGCCCGCATGTTGGGCAAAGCCGCCACACCCAGCACCAGCAAAACCAGCAGCAACAGGTTCGCCACTGTGCGATGCCGGGTGAAATAGCTGAGTATACCGCTTGCCGCGCCGGGGATCTCGCGCATCATAGCGGTTAACCTCCGGCCCGGTTTTCAATGCGGCGCACCAGAGATGCCGGAACTTTCGCCTCGCTGAGCTGCCCCAGGACGCGGTCTTTCATATCCTTCGGCATCTTGTCGCTGGCCTCGACCTGCGCGACAAGCTGCGCGCGCTGCTCGTCCGACAGCTCGACCAAATCGGGTTCAGCCCCGGCATTGGCTTCGATCCGCAAGGGGCGGACACGAACACCAGCACCCAGCAACGGCGTGCGCCCGATGACAACCTCGCGGCCGTCCAGACCTTTGCCCCGCAACAAAACCTCGTCTCCCTGACGACGGATCAGTTCGACCGGCAAAGCTTCGAGCCGGTCATCCGTGCCCAGCACCAGAACCGTGCCAACCGCATCCAAAACCGAAGATGGCAGCCGCACTACATTGTCCAATGGCTGTTCCTGCACGGTCACTGTCACGAAGTCACCGGGTTTGAAACCCGACGTGTTGTCCATCCGCGCATAAAGCAAGCGCCCCGTTTGCCCCTCGCCGGCTGACCCACTATCGCGGCTTATTCGACCAGTAGCGGACAGATCAGTGCCCGTGACCTCAAGCGAGACCGTGACAGGTGCGTTGATCAGATCGCCTTCGGCATCCAGCAAACGCACGAATTGCGCGGTCGAAACGCGGAACGCGACTTCAAGCGCATTCGGATCGACCAGTTCTGCCAGTTTTTCATTGGCGGATACCAAACGGCCTTCGACCAGCGTTACATCCGTCAATGTCCCGCCAAAACGGGCGCGGACGGTCATGTCCTCCAAATCACGTTCGGCGGCCTCAAGCGCGATACGGGCGCGTGACAATAAAGTTGTGGCTTGATCCACCCGCGACTCGGCCTGCGCCAAGGCGATCCGGCGGGCCAGAACGGCCTGCTGTGCTGCAGCTTCGGCCAATTCGGCTTCTTCTACCGATGCCGCGGCGCCAACACCCCGGCTTTGCAGGTCTTTTTGCCGTTGCATGGCACGCCCACGCAGCTCTGCCTGTGCCTCGGCCGAATTCAACTCATCCTGAGCAAGCAACAAAGACCGCTCGGCGTCGCGTTCTTCGAATTGGGCATCCAGCAGATCTGACTTGGCCCGATCCAGCGCCGATTGCGCATCGGCGGGGTCCAGTTCGACCAAAACCTCGCCGGCACTAACGGAACCACCATCCTCGAAGTCATCCGACAGAGACACTACGCGCCCGCCCAGTGCCGCGCGCAGTTCCAAGCGTCTGCGGCTTTGCACTTCACCAAATGCCTCGAGATAGGGTGTCACGGTTTCCAATTCGGCTGGACGAACCGTAACAGCAAAAATACGTTCACGCGCCTGCGGGGCCGCGTCTTCACGCGTCAACAAATCCTGAACCGCGCCCGCAATAATCTGGGCGGCCGCAAACAAGAGAGCCAGCGTCAAAGACGCTAGAAACACTCCGACAAGGCTTTGCCTCAGAAAACGCATATTGCACTTACCCCGGTTGCATCAGGCTACCTGCCGCAAAAGGTAGCTGTGCGGTCAAAAATGCCAAGCCACAAAGCGGTTATGAACAGTTGAACGTGCGACCAGTCTACTTCCGTCGCAGATGTTCGTCCAATCTTGGCATTATTTCCACGAAATTGCAGGGACGGTGGCGGTAGTCGAACTGCTTTTCAAGAATCGCGTCCCAAGCATCCTTGCAGGCGCCAGGGCTGCCGGGCAATGCGAACAGATAGGTGCCGCCGGCCACGCCCCCCGTGGCGCGGGATTGAACGGCCGAAGTGCCGATCTTCTCCATCGACACGATCGTGAACACTGTTCCGAAGGCTTCGATCTCTTTCTCATAGACGTCCCGATGCGCCTCGACCGATACATCGCGCCCGGTCAGACCAGTGCCACCGGTCGAGATCACAACGTCGATATCCGGATTTGCGACCCAGTCGCGCAACTGATCAGCAATCTGAGCGCGCTCATCGCGGATGATCTTGCGGTCCGCCACCAAATGACCTGCCTTTTCGATACGCTCCACCAGTGTCTGCCCCGAGCGGTCCTCGTCCAGCGAGCGGGTGTCCGAGACGGTCAGAACCGCGATCCGTACCGGAATGAAGTCTTTGGTTTCGTCGATGCGTGACATCTTGCGTCAAGCCCTTTCCATAATGGCAAGCCGGATGGCGAGGGCGGTGAAAATCCCTCCTGTCACCCAGCCCATGATACGCGAGGCGCGCGGGTTCGAGATCAGAACCTTGCCAGCGTTGCCGGCAAACACCCCGACAAGCCCATTCACCACAAACCCACCCAGCGCAATGACCACGCCAAAGATCAGGAATTGCGGCAAGATCGGACCAAGGGCCGGATTTACGAATTGCGGGATAAAGGCCAGCACGAACAGAATGACCTTGGGATTGGTCAGGTTCACCACCATGCCATCCCTGAAAGCGTGATGTGCGGGTCTGGCGGGTGTTTCTGCAGATATAGCCCCGTTTCGGATCGCGCCCCAGGCCAGATGCAGCAGATAGGCCACGCCCATCCAGCGGATCACGTCAAACAGCCACGGCAGCGCCGCCACCGCGGCCCCCAGCCCCAGCCCGGCCAGCAGGACGTGCACCATAAGCCCGACCGAGACGCCAGCACTGGCCACCAAGGCCGGTTTAGACCCCGATTTCAGACCCTGCCCGAAACAGAACATCATATCCGCGCCCGGCGTGAAGTTCAGCGCCAAAGCCGCCGGTATGAAAGCCAGTAAGGTGACAGTTTCAATCATGCCGCACCCTCAAACCAATTCACGCGCGGCCCTAGATTGGCGATCTGAGTGCGTCCCAGCGTACCGCGATATCCCCAACTGTCGTGGATATGCCCGTGCAACGACAACTGTGGCTGTAGCCGCTCAATAGCGTCACGCACGGCGGTAGATCCTACCGCATCACCGGTCGACGTCACATCTCCATAGCCTTTGGGCGGAGAATGCGAGATCAGGATGTCAGTCCCATCGCAGCGGTCCAGCAACTCGGTCGCCTCGGCCTCGGTCAGGTCGCAGGACCAGTCTCCGAACGGTGTGAGCGGCACGCCGTAACCCAGACCGAACAGGCGCAGGCCGTCTATTGTCATGCCCGAGCCGTGCAGGACATGAACACCCTGCGGCGCGGCCTGTGTTAACTCCTCGGCGCTTTCGGCATTGCCGGGCACCAAAACCAAAGGCGAGGCGATACCGGACAGCATCTCCATCGCTTCGTCCAAACCTTGCCGCATCTTGCAGAAATCCCCGGCGCCAATCACCAAATCAGCTTCGGCGCTAGCTGTGACCAGTTGGTTGGCGTGGTTGAGGGCCATATGCAGGTCGGAAAAGGCCAGAATGCGCATCACTTACCCTCCAACCGGGCTTTCAGCTCCAGCAAATCGGCCCACGCTTGCCGTTTGGCCTGTGGCTGGCGCAGCAGATAGGCGGGGTGGAACATAGGGATCACCGGTAGGTTCATCGCCTGATCCCAGTGACCGCGCAGTCGGGTGATGCCGCGTTTGCCCAGCACCGCCTGACAGCTGATATTGCCCATGACCACCAGAACCTCGGGCTTGGCCAAGGCCACGTGCCGTTCCAGAAACGGCTTAATCATCCCGATCTCTTCGGGCTTGGGATCCCGGTTTTGCGGAGGCCGCCATGGCAGCACATTGGTAATGTAGACGTTCTTGTGACGATCCAGATCAATCGCGGCTAACATCCGGTCCAATAACTGACCCGCGCGGCCGACAAAGGGTTTACCTTCGCGATCTTCCTCGCGCCCCGGAGCCTCGCCGATGATCATCACTCGCGCCCCCGGCGTGCCATCGGAAAACACCAACTGCCGCGCCCCGCGCTTCAGCTCGCAATGGTCAAACGCCTCCATGGTCGCGCGCAATTGATCCAGCGATCCCGCGCCTTGAGCCGCAGCTTTGGCCACCGCAGACGGATCAACCTGTTTGGGTTTTTCCGGCGCCGCCTGCGCCACAGGTTTCTTGACCTTGGGCGCGGTGTCAGGCAACGCGTAGCGGTCTATCGGCACATCCCCGATAGACTCGGTCGCGCCCAGTTCGATCTGCCAGTCCAAAAGGGCTCGCGCCGTGTGATAATCCAAAGCCGATTCCATGCCTCACAATCTAACCAGCTTTTGACCGAGGGAAAGCGAATAGCACTTGATCGACCCGGCAACCGGGCAGACCATGGCACTATTCATGCCGAGCCTTATTCGATTCTTTCTGGTTATCTTGCTGCTGATCCCCGTCAGCACCTCTGGCTTTGCGCAGGTGAACGACCGTTTCGGCGTTCAGAACCGAGGTATCCAAGATCGCAACGGCTTCCAACAGCGCAACCGTATCCAGAACCAATGCCGCGCGGGGCAACTCAGATGTGGACGGAATTGCTGCCCCGTTGGACAACGCTGCAGTTTTGACGGAAACTGCATCCCGCCCGGTGGCACCTATTGCGGCGGCGGCTTTTCCTGCGGTCCATTTGAACGCTGCGTCGGCAATCGCAGATGTGCCCCAAAGGGCGAAAACAAGTGCCGGTCCAGTCTGGACTGCCCCAGCGGCACCGCCTGCAACGGGCGTGGCGAATGCGAAGCGATCCAGCTGGAATTCACTCTGCCCCGGCCAAAATGCGACGATGGCCGCACCTGCGCCAGCGGCACAAGCTGCCTGCCCGGCGGTGGATGCACCCGCCCCGGCTGGTTCCTGTGCGAAGAGACCGGATCACAATGTCGGCAGGGTTTCAAATGCTCGGCCAATCAGGGCTGCGTCCCGGTCAAAGCGGTCGATTGCGGCAATGCCAAATGGTGCAGACCCGGCGAGCGATGCCTGCCCGAAGGCGGATGTGAGAAACTGCCCGAAGGCTCTGAACCATAGGTTGCTTTAGCACCCACAGGTTTCTATAAGCGGCTCGATTGTCAGACAGGAGCCCGCCCATGCGTTTCGCCCATCGTCACCTTCTTGGCATCGAGCATCTGTCGCAGTCCGATATCACCGCCATTCTGGATCTGGCCGAAAAATATGTCGATCTGAACCGCCAATCGACCAAGCATTCCGATGTGCTGTCGGGGCTGACGCAGATCAACATGTTCTTTGAGAACTCGACCCGCACACAGGCCAGCTTTGAGCTGGCAGGCAAACGGCTTGGCGCGGATGTGATGAACATGGCGATGCAGGCCAGCTCGATCAAAAAGGGAGAAACCCTGATCGACACGGCGATGACGCTGAATGCGATGCATCCCGATCTGCTGGTGGTGCGGCACCCGCATTCCGGCGCGGTGGACCTGTTGGCGCAAAAGGTGAATTGTGCCGTGCTGAATGCGGGCGACGGCAAGCACGAACACCCCACGCAGGCGCTGCTGGACGCGCTGACCATCCGCCGTGCAAAGGGCCGCCTGCACCGTCTGAACATCGCAATTTGCGGGGATGTGGCGCATTCCCGCGTGGCGCGGTCGAACCTGATCCTGCTGGGCAAGATGGAAAACCGCATCCGCCTGATCGGCCCACCGACGCTGGTGCCCTCGACCTTTGCCGAGTTCGGGGCCGAGATCTACGACGACATGAATGAGGGCCTTCAAAACGTCGACGTCGTCATGATGCTGCGCCTTCAACGTGAGCGGATGGATGGCGGGTTCATCCCCTCGGAGCGCGAATATTACCACCGCTACGGGCTGGATGCGGCGAAACTGGCGCTGGCCAAGCCCGACGCGATCGTCATGCATCCCGGCCCGATGAACCGCGGCGTGGAAATCGACGGCACGCTGGCCGATGACATCAACCGGTCCGTCATTCAGGAACAGGTGGAGATGGGCGTCGCCGTCCGCATGGCCGCGATGGAACTACTAGCCCGCAACCTGCGCGAGGCCGCATGAGCGACCTGACCGTTGCCCCCCATGAACGCGGTGTGATCCGCCTGTTCACGCTGGACATGCGCCCCGAAGAGGCAAAGTTCCTGCGCGAACCTGGTGCCGCCGATACAGTTCTTGGGGTCGATGGTTTGGATACAGGGCAGATCGATATCTTTCCGGTCTCGGACCTCGAAGACCTCGGGCTCCATGGATATTTGCATGAAGGCGGCGGTGTGTCCGAGGATCAGCTAAAACGCACAATGCTGGATGCTATCGAAGGCTGGGTCATGGCCGTCCGCAGCGCAGCTTTTCGCGGTCAAGCCGCGACACTAAACCCCGACCCAAGGGTGCGCCTGCTGGGGCTATACACCGAAGAGGCAACAAACTGGACCGGCAGTGTGATCGAGACCGAAAGCGCCAAGCCCTTCTCGGCCCCCCAGAACCCCGTAGAAAACAACGCACCGCGCCGCATCGGGTCCGCGATCCTAGCGGTGATCGCATTGCTTATTGTCGGAGGTGCCCTATGGCTGATCCTGTAGTCTTCACGCCACATCGAAGTGCCTATATCCAGACCAACCTGACCCTTGCAGCTATTGCGATGGCCGGGGCGATGATCGTGTTGTGGCTGATCGGCAATCCCTATGTCTGGACCGGCGCACCTGCAGGGTTAGCCGCCATTGGATTTCGCGCGTGGTATCTGGCCTCGGAAGAGCTGACAAACACGTGGGAGATGTCGGACACCACCCTCACCGGCCCCGGCCCACGCACTATTGCCCTGAACCAGATCGAGACCGTCAACACGATGGGCAGTTTCGTGCAGGTTGTCACCAAAAGCGGCGACAAGCACCTGATCAAGTACCAAGCCGACCCCGCCGCCACCAAAGCCACCATCGAAAGGGCCATGGGATGAGCGACGACTGGTGGCGCAAGGAAATACCCGACACTGAACAGGTGCTGTGGCATGGGCGGCCTTACCAGGGGTACTTTCCTCCGCGCCTGAGATGGGCATATGGCATTCTAATTGCCTGCCTTGCGCTCGGTTGGATTGCCAGCCCTTGGTTCGCGGAGACTTTGCGCGACTATTGGAAGCTTATCGGATGCACGCTGCTGCTGGCGTTTTTCATATGGTGGGAACGGTTAATCCGCACGCGGCGCGTCTATGTTGTGACCAATCGCAACGTCTGGTGGATCAGCGAGATATTTAAAGCAAAATCCTTGTCCATTCATCCCGACCTGAAATTCTATCGCAACGGACGCAACATCGTGTTTTCGCAACTGCGTTTCCTGGTATTCGAATACCTCCCCGCCCCTGACACCGCCATGGAAGCCCTGACCAAAGCCCGAGAGGCCCAGACATGACCGCCCAGATTTTCACCAATGCCCGACTGATCGACCCCGAGGCGGGAACGGACACCCTCGGTTGGCTTCTGATTGCAGACGGTAAGATAAAAGACCACGGCAAAGGCGCAGCCCCTACAACGGACGCGCAGATGATCGATTGCGGCAGGCAGTGCCTCGCCCCCGGCATCGTGGATATCGGCGTCAAGGTCTGCGAGCCAGGCGAACGGCATAAAGAAAGCTATAAATCTGCAGGTCTGGCCGCCGCTGCCGGAGGTGTGACCACCATCGTCACCCGACCTGACACCAGCCCAGCGATCGACACGCCGGAAACACTTGAATTCGTTACCCGCCGCGCACAAGCAGATGCGCCGGTGAATGTTCTGCCAATGGCAGCGCTGACCAAAGGGCGCGAGGGTCGCGAGATGACCGAGATCGGCTTTCTGCAAGACGCAGGCGCCGTGGCCTTCACCGATTGCGATCACATGATCGCCAACACCAAGGTATTTTCCCGTGCTCTAACCTATGCGAAATCCTGCGGGGCACTGGTGATTGCGCATCCGCAGGAGCCCGGCCTCAGCGCCGGAGCGGCCGCTACCAGCGGCAAGTTCGCCGCGCTGCGTGGTTTACCTGCCGTTTCGCCCATGGCTGAGCGCATGGGGTTGGACCGTGATATCGCCCTGCTGGAAATGACCCGGGCCAAATACCATGCCGATCAGATCACTACCGCCCGCGCCCTGCCCGCGCTGGAACGCGCCAAACGCAACGGGTTGGACATCACCGCAGGCACATCGATCCACCATCTGACGCTGAACGAGTTGGACGTGGCCGACTATCGCACCTTCTTCAAGGTGAAACCGCCTCTGCGGTCCGAGGATGACCGGCAGGGGGTAATCGAGGCGGTGCGGACCGGACTGATTGATACAATCAGTTCCATGCACACGCCGCAGGACGAAGAAAGTAAACGTCTGCCTTTTGAAGAAGCGGCCTCGGGGGCGGTTGCGCTGGAAACGCTGTTGCCTGCCGCACTGCGCCTTTACCATGCCGAACAGCTTGATCTTTCGACCCTGTTCCGGGCGATGGCTTTGAACCCGGCAAAACGGCTGGGGTTGGACAGTGGGCGTCTGGCCCCAGGCGCACCCGCCGATTTGGTCCTGTTCGACCCGGATGTGCCTTTTGTGCTGGATCGTTTCAGCCTGAAATCGAAATCGCAGAACACACCGTTTGACGGCCAGCGCATGCAGGGTAAGGTCACCGCAACCTACGTCGCAGGTCAAGAAATCTACCGGAGACCCTGATGCCCCCGTTCGACAGTTCCATGGCCCAACTTATCCTCTGGGCTGCAGTGGGTTACCTGATGGGGTCTATCCCTTTTGGTATGATTGTCGCCAAAGTCATGGGGCTCGGCAACCTGCGCAATATCGGATCGGGCAATATTGGCGCCACAAACGTGCTGCGCACCGGGAACAAGCGCGCCGCCGCGCTGACGCTGATATTTGACGCCGCAAAAGGCGCGATGGCCGTCCTGCTGGCCCGGATCGTGGCTGGCGAAGACGCTGCACAAATCGCTGCGCTGGCCGCCTTTTTGGGTCACTGCTTTCCAGTGTGGCTTGGCTTCAAGGGCGGCAAAGGTGTTGCAACCTTCCTTGGGCTATGGCTGATGCTGGACTGGCGGGTCGGTGTTGCCTGTTGCCTGACATGGCTGTTTGCCGCAGCAGTCTGGCGAATCTCGTCTTTGGCAGCGCTAAGCGCTGCCGCGATGTCGACGATATGGGTGATGTTTCTGACCAATGGCACGGCGTTTGGATTGGGTGTGGCCCTGACCTTGCTGGTCTACTGGCGCCACGGGGCAAATATCGCCCGCATCCGGGCCGGAACGGAACCCAAAATCGGAAAGTCTTGACCGCGCTGGCGCCGTTCCTGGCGGCGATTTTTCGCATCCCGCTTGGAACGTCAACTGGGCGCAGCCACGGGCGTCGCTATGTCGTGAGCCGAACCGCGCTGGCAGGCGGCAAGTCCATAAAGCTGGTAGCACACGAGCTTGGCGGGACCGATTACATCAGCCTGAACCTGTACATGACGGCAAATAGTGGTGCATTGCTGCGCCCGTGTGAGATGCCGGCTGATAAAGTGATTGAATTCGTTGTTAGTTTTGCGCCCGATTCCTAAACTCTACTCTGCATATTTGCACAAAACCTATTCTATTACGCACAATCACAATTGATTGTTTTGAACGTGATCACAGCATTACCCACTTCGGTGTCGTGACGGCCAATTGCCGACCGCACGGAACAAAATCGAAAGGGCCACTCAGGCACAATTCAGGGTGTCGTCCGGTGGCTCAATTCACGAAAGGTGAAAACCATGAACAAGATCAAATCCCTCATCGGCGGCGTTGCGCTGTCTGTTGCAGTTGCAAGCACGGCGATGGCCGCAGGCGTTGACCTGAACGCAAGCTCGACCGGTCTGGCGCTGCAGGGTTATGACCCGGTTGCCTATTTCACCGTTGGCGAAGCCACCAAGGGCGACTACCGCATCACCGCGCTGCACAACGACGCTCTGTACCGCTTTGCAAACGAAGAAAACAAAGTCGCGTTCGAAGAAAACCCCGAAGCGTACCTGCCCGCATATGGCGGCTACTGCGCATTCGGCACCGCGATGGGCTTCAAGTTTGACGGCGACCCGAACTACTGGAAAATCGTTGACAACAAGCTGTACCTGAACCTGTCGGCCGACATTCAGGAACGCTGGGAAGGCGACATCCCGGGCTTTAACGAGCGTGCGGACGCCAACTGGAAAGACATTGCCGACAAAACTCCGGCAGAACTGCAGGCGCAATAATCCGCCTACGCACTCCAACACAACGGCGGCAGAGCATTCTGCCGCCGTTTTTCTTTTGTTTTCAATTCACTCACACACTTTCCCTAACCGCCTCTGCTTCGGATTGTCCGGAATGCCCGTGCTGCGGATGCCCGCGTCGACCTCGCGCTTTAACCCGTGAATGATCCAGCCTCTCGCTCAAACGTATTCAAGTATGTGAGCGCACGATCATCCGTGGGTCGGCACAAAAAATCAATTTGAGGGAAAGGAACACAATATGAATAAACGTCTTTTAGCAGCGACAGGCATTGCATTTCTGGCCACAGGATCCGCTGTTGCGCAGTCTTCTGGCAACTGGACGGGCTTCTACGGCGGTCTGCAGGTTGGTTATGCCGATATCGACACCAACGTCTCTGGCATCGATGGAGACGGCGCGATCGGCGGCATCATTCTGGGTTATGATTACGATCTGGGGGATTGGGTCGTAGGTGGCGGCTTCGACTATGACTGGACCGATGTTGATCTGGGCGGCGCGGCCACGGTCGAGGACGTCTGGCGCATCAAGGCCCGTGCGGGCTACAAGGTCACGTCAGTGGGTTTGCTTTATGGCATCGGCGGATATGCCGAGGCTGGTACCGACAATTTGAGCAGCGATAATGGTTGGTTTATCGGTGCTGGTTACGAACATATTGTGGCACCCAACGTCAGCATTGGCGGTGAAATCCTGTATCACGAGTTTAACGATTTCAATTCATCCGGCGTTGATGTTGACGCCACAACCTTTCAGGCCCGTGCGGCCTATCGGTTTTGATTTAGCGCCCCCAGAAGCGGTCCCGACACACGTCGGGACCTTGCCGGACTATAGCTCCAAGACCGTACTTCCTGTCGTCTGACGGGCTTCAAGCGCGCGGTGGGCGTCGGCGACCTGCTCAAGCGGAAAGCGCTGGTCGATGTGGATTTTCACCTCATTCCCCTGCACCTTGTTGAACAGGCGCCGCGCCATGGCCTGACAGACGGCGTGATCGGCGGTGTGAGTAAACAAAGTCGGTCGCGTGATCTTGAGCGAGCCTTTCTTGGCCAGAATGGCTATATCCATCAAAGGCACCGGCCCTGAAGCATTGCCAAAGGAAATCATCATACCCAGAGGTTTCAGGCATTCCAAAGACCCGGCAAATGTCTGCGCACCAATCGAATCCATCACCGCATCGACGCCCTTGCCACCCGTGATCTCGGCGACCCGCTCGGCAAAATTCTCGGTCCGGTAATTGATGCAATGTGTCGCCCCGTTGAACTGAGCCAGACTGCATTTTTCATCCGTTCCAGCCGTACCGATCAGCTTGATCCCCTCGGATTTGGCCCATTGGCACGCAATCAGCCCGACACCACCGGCGGCGGCGTGGAACAGAACGGTGTCACCCCGTTTCAACGGGGTCGTGCGGTGAAACAGATACTCGACAGTCATCCCCTTAAGCATCATGGCCGCAGCCGCATCAAACGAGATATCATCAGGCAAAGGACAAACCTGTGCGGCCGGCATCACGCGCGCCTCGCAATAGGCACCAGAGGGGTTAGCCGCATAGGCTGCGCGTTGGCCCGGTTGCAGATGGGTGACGCCTTCGCCCACCGCTTCGATCACCCCAGACGCCTCCATTCCCAACGCGTGCGGCAGGTCCATCGGATAGAGACCGGTCCGCTGATAGACATCGATGAAGTTCAATCCACAGGCTTGATGACGAATGCGAACTTCGCCCGGTCCAGGATCGCCTATCGGGCGGTCTTCGATCTTCAGAACCTCGGGGCCGCCGTGTTCGTGAATGACGACGGTACGTGCCGTTTGCTGCATACTCACCTCCTGTAACCTGGGGCCAAGCTAACACGCCTGCGATCCAGAGCAATCGGCACAAGCAGGTCCAAGGCGACACAAACGCAAAAAATTATGCTATACTGGTGTTTGAGCGTTGCCGGCTGGTCCGGCCAAAGGCAACTCGTACCGGATCATCTCTGCGGCGCTGATAGGCAAACGCGAGGGGATGACGATGGTCAGGACGATTGGAAATCCGATCAGCTGGGCGGCCCAAACGCTGGGAGCCACCAGTGATCATGTTGCAGAGAGCGTCACCGGAATTGGCGGCGCTGGGACACCCAAAATGCCCAAGGTTCAGACGCTAAGTTTCAGCGACCTCTGGGCGTGTCTGAGAGCCGGATCCGAAGATTTCATGGAAACCCGCGCAGATGCGGTCTTCGTAGTATTGATCTACCCTCTGGCGGGCTTGCTGATGTTCGGGTTCGGCCTGAACCGGAATATGATACCTTTACTGGCCCCCCTGATCGCAGGTTTCGCATTGATCGGGCCTGTGGCGGCCGTGGGTCTTTATGAAATCAGCCGAAAACGCGAGCAAGGGGCCGAAGCCCATTGGCTGGATGCACTTGGTGTATTCCGGTCACCCTCGTTCGGGGCCATTTTGACACTGGGCTTCTATCTGGTGGCGCTTTTGCTGATCTGGTTGATGGTCGCGCAGAGCATTTATGTTCAGACATTGGGTCCTGATCCGCCGACCTCGTTCAGCACTTTCTTAACCCAAGTCTTCACAACAAAGGCAGGCTGGGTCATGATCCTGTCTGGCATCTTGGTCGGGATCTTCTTCGCTCTTGTCGCATTGGCCACAAGCGTGATCAGCTTCCCCTTGCTTCTTGACCGCAAAGTCGGGGTGCCGCTCGCCGTAGTGACATCGGTTCGCGTTCTGCGGCACAACCCATCGGTCATCCTGACCTGGGGTCTGGTTGTGTCCAGTGCGTTGATACTGGGCGCGATCCCGATGTTACTGGGGTTGATTGTTGTCATTCCGGTTCTGGGCCACGCCACATGGCACCTGTATCGCTGCGCCGTGACCTGAACTGGAAGACGGTGCCTAGCCGCCGATCTTAAGAACGATCTTGCCGATATGGCCCGAGCTTTCCATCCGTGCATGGGCCGCTGAGGCCTCGGCCATATCAAACTCGCTGTCCATAACCGGTGCAATCTTGCCTGCATCCAGCAGCGGCCAGACAGCCTCGCGCAGGTCCTGGGCGATTTTGGCCTTGGCCAGATCGGATTGCGGACGCAAGGTGCTGCCGGTCAGGGTCAGGCGTTTCACCATCATCATGGCAAAGTTCAGCTCGACCTTGGGGCCCTGCAGGAAGGCGATTTGAACCAGCCGCCCTTCCTCGGCCAGAGCTTTGACGTTGCGCGGGATATAGTCACCGCCCACCATATCGAGGATCAGGTTCGCCCCGCCCTCGGCGCGCATGGTGGATACGAAATCCTCATCCCGGTAATTGATCGCCTTCTCGGCCCCCAGTTTCTCGCAAGCGGCGCATTTCTCGGCCGATCCGGCGGTGGCAAAGACCCGTGCGCCGAACGCATTTGCAAGCTGGATCGCCGTTGTTCCGATCCCGCTGGAGCCGCCGTGAACCAAAAATCGCTCGCCCGCTTTCAAACCGCCGCGTGTGAAGACATTGGACCAGACGGTAAAGAAGGTCTCGGGCAGACACGCGGCCTCTTTCAGGCCCATCCCCTCTGGCACCGGCAAGCAATGGGCAGCGGGCGTAGCAACGTATTCGGCATAGCCGCCGCCGGGCAACAAGGCGCAAACCTGGTCACCAACTGAAAGCCCTTGAACGCCGGAACCTAGGGCCACGACCTCACCCGATGCTTCAAGCCCCGGCAGATCGCTGGCACCCGGAGGAGGATCATACGCACCCGCCCGCTGCAGCGCATCCGGACGGTTTACCCCGGCATAGGCCACCTTTAGCACCACCTGACCCGCAGCAGGTTCAGGCACCGGTCGGTCCGTTATCTGCAGAACCTCGGGCCCGCCGGGTTTGGTGATTTCTACAGCGCGCATTGTCTGGGTCATGGGCAATTCTCCTTTGCCCAATGCCTAACAGGCGAAATCGGAAAGGCCCAGACGCTTACTTGCGCGGGTTCAGCATTCCCGGCAGATCAGCCCGCATCTTCATCGGAGCTTTAACCTGACCTGCCAACCAATTCGGCACCGCAAGAAAGGGCTTGAACAGTGGGTTGCCATTGACCTGCGCCTTGAGCTTTTCGAACTGCATGACGTTGTCGATGCGGCGGTCCAGAAACTCCCACGTTCTCTGGTGGTCAGGCGAATCATCCCCCAGCCAGAACAGCACGGTCGAGGAATAGACCCCCGACAACGTCGCCCGCTTGGTGTACCAGTTCACATCGTCCGATGTATCGCCAAGCGTGTCCCAGATCAGATCGCAGGTCTGCCACATCGCCTTGGCCCCATCAGCCGCGTGCATCGGCAAAGAAAACAACGTCATCCCACGACGCACGAGTTCCTTGTCCTCTACCGCCTGAAGACGGAACCGGACAGCAGCAGCGATCCGGTCACGGAATTTCAGATCGCTCAAATCTTCGGTTTTCAGACGCTCTGCCATCGCCGCGTCCCCGCGGGCATGAAAAGCCAGGGCCATATCAACCGCACCACGAGGACAGATCGACCGTGCCAACGTTTCATCAATACCGCAGTCACTGATGGCCATGCGAAAGCTGGTTTCCGACCAGCCATCAAACGGCACATGGGCCAGCATAGCGTCCAAAAGCTGGGTTTTGGCGTCTTCGTAGGATATGGTCATGGCGGTTCTCCGGGTTCTGGCACCAGTACTAGACAAGTTAGAGCGGCTTTGCTATACGGCCACCTCCTGCAATTTCCTTGCAACTCTATCTAGAAAGGTGGTGACAACCACATGCAGGTTAGTGTTCGCGACAATAACGTCGATCAGGCGCTTCGTGCCCTGAAGAAAAAGCTGCAGCGCGAAGGCGTGTTCCGTGAAATGAAGCTTAAGCAACATTTCGAGAAACCGTCCGAGAAAAAAGCGCGCGAGAAAGCTGAAGCGATCCGCCGTGCCCGTAAACTGGCACGCAAGAAAGCACAGCGCGAAGGTTTGCTCTAAGCACCTGATGCTCGTCCAGCTTTGGATGACACTATTTGACGACCCCCGAGGCCCCGCCCGGGGGTTTGTCGTTTTTTAAGAGGGATTTCGCCAGTCCCGCCTCTTAGCGATCGCAACAACTCGCCGAGACCTTGATTTGCCATTTTCTCGGCGTTATCCAGCGCGGCGAATCTCTTTTTCGGTGCGCCCTCCCGCCGAAATGCGCCGATCTTTCCGACCTCCCTGTTCATGTCTTTTGCCGGTTCTCTAAGTGGGTCCGTCCATTCGGACACAACAACTTAAGGAGGCAAAAATGTCTGCAGCAAGTCAAGTAGAACGGGAAATGCTGGCGTTGATCAACCAAGAGCGTACGTCCCGTGGCTTGGACCCATTACAGCTTGAAACGCAGCTCAACGATTCGTCGGAAGATCACAGCAGCTGGATGCTGGATACTGACACGTTCAGCCACACCGGGTCAGGCGGATCAAGCGCCACCCAGCGGATGCAGGCGGCCGGGTTCGATCTTGAAGGCAGTTGGCGAACTGGCGAGAATATAGCCTGGCAATCGGAACGTGGCGCGCCAGGGATCAGCGACGACGTGGCGCAACTGCACCAGGGCCTGATGAACAGCCCCGGTCATCGCGCGAATATTCTGAACCCCGATTTCAAATACATCGGCATCGGTATCGAGACCGGCGATATGCAGGGATCTGACGCCGTGATCGTCACGCAGAACTTTGCCACAACTGATGCGGCAGTCATGCTGGACAGCGGCGGCACAGCCATGGCGCCTACCCCACCTGCAGAGCCAGACCCCGCACAACCCGATACTGATGTGACCGAGACCGAAGACCCGGTCACCGAACAGCCGGATACTGACGTCACAGAAACGGACAATCCTTCTCCGGAGCAGCCAGATACTGACCTTACCGAAACCGACGACTCAGCCCCAGAACAGCCGGGTACTGACGTTACCGACAACGGCGATCCGGCCCCTGAACAGCCGGACACCGAAGACGCTGATGCAGATTGCTTCGATGTTGCGGCTTTTCTTACTGAACTAGACGCATTCATTCAGCAGCTAAAAGAAGATTTCGATCAATTCGCGTGGAATGATGACGACATGACCCCGCTTGAGACCCAGGACGACATGGATTTCGTCATAGTAGATGATTCAGTCCCGGTTGCGGACGAACCAATCTGTCCCGAGATGACGTCTGGCGGAGCAGAAGACTTCTTTTCGCTCACCTTCTTCAGCGTCGATTGCATGATGGACGCGGCCTGACGCCCCAACCTGATGCGAAGCAGATCGCTGCTTCGCATCCTTTCGGACCGATCAGTATATTTTTGGCACGTGCAATTCGTCTGGCAGAACACGGCGTTCGTATTCCGGGTTGTACTTGCGATCCGGCAGGTTGACCTTTTCCTGCGGTACATCCGTGTAGGGGATCTTGGTCAACAGGTGTTCGATACAGTTCAGACGCTCGCGCTTTTTGTCATTGCCTTCGACGATATACCATGGCGCTTCCGGAATGTTGGTGCGGAACAGCATGTCTTCTTTGGCCTTGGTGTAGGCCTCCCACCGGATACGAGATTCCAGATCCATCGGCGACAGCTTCCACTGCTTCATCGGATCGTGGATGCGCATGAGGAACCGCAACTGCTGCTCTTCATCGGTGATCGAGAACCAGTATTTCAGCAAAATAATGCCCGAACGCACCAGCATCCGTTCAAATTCGGGAACGTCCTGAAAGAACTGTTCAACCTGATCTTCGGTCGCAAAGCCCATGACCCGTTCGACACCCGCGCGATTGTACCATGACCGGTCGAACAGCACGATTTCGCCC
Organism: Ruegeria sp. HU-ET01832; assembly: GCF_040371315.1. Lineage (NCBI taxonomy): Bacteria > Pseudomonadati > Pseudomonadota > Alphaproteobacteria > Rhodobacterales > Roseobacteraceae > Ruegeria > Ruegeria sp. HU-ET01832. The sequence goes on along the minus strand of NZ_BAABWL010000002.1, from coordinate 414,758 downwards.
GCTGCAGGCAGGTGCGGAACGTATCGCTGGAAATACCACTGGCTTTGTTCCCGACGGCTTGGCGCGGGCAGAGCAACAACACGCGCAACCCGTGGGTTCAGGCGCTGCGTGATCCGTTTGATCACGCCCCCCTTGCCCGCGCTGTCGCGACCTTCGAACAGGATACAAACCTTGGCCCCGGTATGCTGCACCCAATCCTGCACTTTGATCAACTCGGCCTGAAGACGCAGCAGGTTCCGGAAATAGACCTTGCGGTCCAGCATCTCGGGGTGCTGATCCTTGTAGATCTTGCGGATTTCCATCGACAACATGGGCTCGCTGAACTCGATCTCGAAATCTTCGTCCAGCGTGTCTTCCAGCTCGGCCTCAAGCCAGTCTTTCGAGGCGTCGTTATATTCGTCAGCCAAGGTCTGCTCCTTACAAATTCCCGGGTTCGGACCGTATCGGGCGCATGTAACCGCCTGATGTCATCGGATGAATTGATGAAGGTCTTTTCCTAAGCCTAACAGCTTACGGCGACAAGATCACTGTGACGCAAATCCGCAGCCCGTTCACTGTTGAACTGTCTTGCCAGAACGCGCCCAACCACGGCATCAAGGCGCAAACCGAACTGCAAAGGCGCGACTTTGACCCAATTTTTCGAATTGCTACCCACGATCTGGCCGTGGCTCTTGCTGATCATTGCCATGGTCAGCACCGTGTCAGGCAAACAGGTTTTGGGTATGGGACTATTGGGGGTTTTCGGAGCGGTCTCGCTGACATTGGGGCTGGTTACGCCGATCGCGGCAGGGGTGGTCACTGTCGGTTTTGCAGGAGCGTTGATGCTGCGCAACCTGTCCGGGGTGTGGGCCGCGCTTGGTCATATTGCACTCGTCATATGGTGCATCGCGCTCGGGGCGCATCTGGTCCCGGGATTTCACAACCTTCTGGTCCTTGATCAGGTTCAATCTGGCCCTTTAAGTCGCGATTTCACGATGTACTTGAACCTGGACAAGCCCATGGTGCTGTTCACCGTGGCTTTGGCGTGGCCCAGCATGATTGGTGGGGCTGTGGCACTGCGCAAAATCCCGTTGGCAGTTGGTTTCGCCTTGCTGCCTGCGCTGTTGGCATTGGGTTCTGCCGTCAATGCCATCCGCCCCGAGATCAGCCTGCCCCATTGGTGGGTGATCTTCGCGCTGTCCAATCTGTTCCTGACCTGCCTGACGGAAGAGGTGTTTTTTCGCGGCTATTTGCAATCGTTGATCTCTTCCCGTTTTGGCGCGGGTCTGGGGATAGCTGCTGCAAGCCTTCTGTTTGGTTTGGTTCACGTCGGCGGAGGACCGGCATTGGCAGGTTTCGCAACCATTCTGGGCGCGGCTTGCGGGCTGGGTTATTATGCAACCGGACGTCTGTGGGTTCCTGTCCTCATGCATTTCTGCTTCAACGCCGCGCATTTGGTGCTGTTCACCTATCCCGGACCGGCCTGATCAAACCGGTAAGGCCGTGGTTTTGAACACGGTTCGGAGCGCAAACGAACTTTGCATCTGCGCCACTCCGGGTAGTCGCGACAAGTATTGCCGATGGATGCGGGCAAAGTCCTCGGTGTTTTCGGCGACGACTTTCAAGATGTAGTCCGCCGTTCCCGCCATAAGGTGACACTCCAAAACATCCGGAATACGGGCAACGGCCTTTTCGAAGGCATCCAGAACCTCTTCAGCCTGTCCTTGCAGAGTGATCTCGACAAAGACGGTCGTCGGCACGTTCATCTTGCGTGCATCCAACAGGGCAACGTAGTTGCGAATAAAGCCCTCGGATTCCAGCCGTTGCACCCGTCTGTGGCAGGCCGAAGGCGACAAATTGGCCTGTTCGGACAGTTCTGCATTCGACATCCGACCGTTACGCTGCAATGCCGCCAGAATCTTTCGATCCGTCGTATCAATGGCCATCTGCGCAATCCTTTTGCAAGTTTGGGCCAAAATACCGAAATTTTTTCGGAATTGAAGCGTTCACACGGGCAGAGTTTCACAGAAATTGCGCGCAAAGTTGCCCATTATTTAAGCAGTTTACAAACGGAGAGACCAAATGAAGATCGGTTGCCCCAAAGAAATCAAACCGCAGGAGTTTCGCGTCGGAATGACCCCGAACGCTGCGCAAGAAGCGGTCGCGCGCGGCCACGAGGTGATCATTGAAACCGGAGCCGGTCAGGGCTCGGGTTTTGACAATGCCGACTACGTCGCAGCCGGAGCGCGCATTGTCGACACCGCAGCCGAAGTTTTCGCCACTGCCGATATGATCGTCAAAGTCAAAGAACCGCAGGCAGGCGAACGCAAGATGCTGCGCGAGGGACAGCTGCTGTTTACCTATCTGCACCTTGCCCCGGACCCAGACCAGACCCATGACCTGCTTGCTTCGGGTTGTACGGCTATCGCGTACGAGACTGTAACGGATGCCAATGGGGGGCTGCCTTTGCTTGCACCCATGTCCGAGGTTGCAGGTCGCCTCGCCCCGCAGGTCGGGTCGTGGACCCTGCAGAAGGCCAATGGCGGGCGCGGTGTTCTGATGGGCGGCGTTCCCGGAGTTGGTCCAGCGAAAGTTGTTGTCATTGGCGGTGGTGTCGTGGGAACACATGCCGCCAAGATCGCCGCGGGGATGGGGGCAGACGTGACGGTTCTTGACCGGTCGCTGCCGCGCCTGCGCTATCTGGATGACGTGTTTGGCGGGACGTTCAAGAACCAATACTCGACAGCCGGCGCAACGGCCGAGCTGATCCAATCCGCCGATATGGTGATCGGCGCGGTGCTGATCCCCGGTGCGGCTGCGCCAAAGCTGGTGACCCGCGCGCAACTTTCTACCATGAAACCCGGAGCAGTCCTTGTCGACGTTGCGATCGATCAGGGTGGGTGTTTTGAAACGTCGAAAGCGACGACCCATGCCGAACCGATCTATGATGTTGATGGCATCATACACTATTGCGTCGCCAACATGCCCGGAGCTGTCGCCCGCACATCGACCATCGCGCTTGGCAACGCCACGATGCCCTTCATGCTGGCGTTGGCCGACAAAGGCTGGAAACAGGCCTGTCAGGACGACCCTCATCTGATGGCCGGACTGAACGTACATGCGGGTCAGCTGACCTACTACGCCGTCGGCAAAGCTCTTGGGATCGACGTGGTGTCCCCCAACGTCGTCATCAAGGCCTAAGATACTCCCGCCCCTGAAAGCGCACTCTGACGAGTGCGTTTACAGCGTTGGGCGCAGCGCCGCGCTGATCGCGCGGCGCGGTCGAACCTCTGACCAACGTTGCAACAAACGAAAAAGCGCCGCGCGATCAGCGCGGCGCTGGGCCCAACCGGAAAAGGGCATTTCAATGCCCGTATGACGGGCGTGAGCGTTATGCCTGTTTTTGGATCTCGACCGAATGCGGATAGGGAATCGATACACCCTTGGCATCGAACGCTTCTTTAACGGCTTTCGTGATTTCAAACCTCACGTCCCAATAATCTGCAGTGGCGCACCACAGCCGCGCCGTCAGATCAACCGAGCTGTCGCCCAGATTGGTCACGCGCACCCAAGGCTCGGGATCGTTGTGAATACGCTCATCGGCCTTGGCCACATCCAGAATGATCTGTATCGCCTGATCTGCGCTGTCGCCGTAATCAATCCCGAAAACCAGGTCCACGCGTCGCGTGTCATGTGCCGAGTAGTTGGTGATAACCGTTCCCCATGCCTGACCGTTTGGCACGATGATCTGCACATTATCCGGCGTTACCAATTCGGTCGTGAACAGGTTCAGGTCTTGCACTGTCCCTGCAGTACCGCCGATATCCACATACTGACCCAGCTTGTAAGGCCGGAACACCACCAGCATCACGCCCGCCGCCAGATCGCTGAGCGTCCCTTGCAGCGCCAGACCGATGGCCAGTGATGCCGCACCCAAAATGGCAACAATACTTGTGGCCTCAATCCCGAAAATCCCTAGAACGGCAACCAGAACCATCGCCAGGATAGCCCATTTCACTAGGCTGGCCATAAAGTTGCCTAGGGTTGGGTCAATCTGCGGGGTCGCGTTGATGCGCCGGCGCACCATACCGCCTATCGCACCGGCTACGATCCAGCCCAAAATCAGAACAATCAGTGCCTTGACTGCATTCATGATAAGCGGAGCAAACGCCCCTACCTGAGTTACGACCTCGTCCACGCGCTTCTCCTTCTGCTAGCTATGCAAAACCCGCGACACGCGCGCGGGATGCACAAGATTGTGAGCGAGAATACCCCTCTGGTCTAGGTGCGGAATGATCTGGTTTTCCCCTCTGTTGCGAAATGCACAAGAACTGACCGGGAATGCACAGGTGCTCTACTGGTAACACATTTAGCCAGTGCTTACCTCAACTCGGAACCGCATTCAGGAGCGCACCATGCTTGACACCTCAACTCATCCAATTACCGGCCGCTGGCCTGCCCAGACACCCGACAGGTTGCAGCTTTATTCCTTTCCAACGCCAAACGGTGTCAAAGTTTCGATCATGCTGGAAGAGATCGGCCTTCCCTATGAAGCGCATCTGGTCACGCTGGCGGACTCAGATGTCAAAAGCCCCGAGTTCCTGTCGCTGAATCCAAACAACAAAATTCCGGCGATTATTGACCCCAACGGCCCGGATTGCGAGGCTGTATCCCTGTTCGAGAGCGGCGCAATCCTGCTATATCTGGCAGAGAAAAGCGATCAGTTGATGGGCGCGACCGCAGCGGACAAAGCTCGCGTGACGCAATGGCTGATGTTCCAGATGGGTGGCCTTGGCCCGATGTTCGGTCAGCTTGGCTATTTCCACAAATTCGCCGGTAGCGAGATCGAAGACCCTCGCCCCCGCGAACGCTACATCAACGAAGCCAAGCGCTTGCTTAATGTGCTAAACACCCAGCTTGAAGGGCAGGAATGGATCGCGGGCAGTTATTCAATTGCCGATATCGCCATTGTACCGTGGCTGCGAGGCTTGGACTATTACGGTGTGAAAGAGCTGCTTGGATGGTCTGATTTCGCCAACCTTCAGCCATACGTGGACCGCTTTCTGGACCGCCCAGCGGTCCAGCGCGGATTGGTTATCCCTGCGGCTAGCTAAAGCAGATCGGGGGCGAGGCATTGCCCCGCCCCATCGACCGCTATCCGGGCAGTTGCCCGGTCAGAACATAGCGCAGAACCTCGACCACCTGCGCGGGGTGCTCGGCCACGGCCAGAGCTGCGGCGTCGACCTCTTTCAGTGCGTGCTGATGGTCGGGGCCGTGCAGCACGATCAGGGATTTGCCCAGAGCGGCAGCGTACCCTGCGTCGAAGGCCGCATTCCACTGTTTGTATTTCTCGCCAAAGCGCACGACGACCACATCCGCATCTGCGATCCCTTTGCGGGTGCGGATGGCATTGACCATCGCGCCCTTGTGGTCGTGCCAGTATTTGTTCGGCTCGGCCCCCAGAATGGCCACGCCGCAATCGTCGCTGGCAGCGTGATCGGTTACAGGACTGTTGAAGGTGATATCCAGCCCCTGCGCGCCCTCGATGATCTGGTCGCGCCAGTCGGTGTGAATCTCACCCGAAAGGTAAACGTTCAGCATGTCTTGCTCCTCGTGAAATGAAAAAGGGGCACGTCCGGCCCCTTTGTCTTGTTATCGTGTCTCGGATCAACCGCGCAGAACACCGCCCGTGGCCTTGGACACCTTGGCGATGATCTTCTGACCGACCGCCTCGATATCCTCTTCCTTGAGGGTCTTGTCCGTCGGTTGCAGACGCACGGTGATGGCCAGCGATTTCTTGCCCTCACCCAGGCTGCCGCCGATGAATTCATCGAACACGCGTACATCGTCGATCAGCGCCTTATCCGCACCCGCCGCTGCATTGACCAGGGTCAAAGCTTCGACCCCTTCATCAACGACAAAGGCAAAGTCACGTTCCACCGCCTGCAAGTCACGCAGTTCAAGCGCCGCACGAGTGGCCCCGGATTTACGGGGCAGAGGCACTTCGTCCGGCCAGATGGTGAACGCCATCGCCGGACCTTTGATATCCAGCGCCTGCAAGATACGCGGGTGCAACTCACCAAACACGCCCAGCACCTTTTTCGGACCAAGGCAGATTTTGCCGTGACGACCCGGGTGCCACCACGCATCGCCATCGCGCAGGACCTGCACCTTGGCGGGGGCACCGATGGCGGCCAGCACCGTCTCGGCATCGGCTTTGACGTCAAACACATCTACCGCGCGCGCAGCACCATGCACATCCTTGGGTCCGTCGCGACCCACCAACAGGCCGGTGATCTGGGTTTTCTGATTGCCGGGTTCGCCGCCGTGGAAAACCGGGCCAACCTCGAACAGAGCAACATCGGCAAAGCCGCGTGCCTGATTGCGGGCGGCTGCCTGCAGCAGACCGGGCAGCAGATCGGGGCGCATATGGCTCATTTCCGAGGAGATCGGGTTCTCCAGCTGCGTCGCGGCATCGCCGCCGCCGAACAGGGCGGCCGAGGCCTGATCAATGAACGTATAGGACACACATTCGTTGTACCCAAGCGCCGCGCAGGTCCGGCGCGCCATCGACTGACGGCGCTGTGTCGGGGTCATCACCGCTTTGGGGATGCCATCGGTCACACGCGGCAGCGGTTTGCCCTGCAGCTTGGTCAGGGATGCGATCCGCGCGACCTCTTCCACCAAATCGGCCTCACCCATGACATCGGGGCGCCAGCTGGGCACATGGGCCATCTCGCCCTCAAGGCGGAACCCCAGACGGGTCAGGGTCTGGCGCTGTTCGCTTTCGGGTATGTCCATCCCGACCAGCGACTGCACCCGCGCCGCATCCAGCTTGTAGGCGCGCGCGTGGTTCGGGGCCTTACCAGCCTCAACAACCGAGGATACCTCGCCACCACAAATATCCAGGATCATCTGGGTTGCCTGCTCCAGCCCTTCGCGGGTGAATTGCGGGTCAACGCCGCGTTCAAAGCGGTAACGCGCGTCCGAGTTAATCTTCAGCGCACGGCCCGTCAGGGCGATCTGCACATGATCCCAAAAGGCGCTTTCAAGGAAGACATTGATCGTCTCATCGGTACAGCCGGTTTCCTCGCCGCCCATGATACCCGCGATAGATTCTGCACCCTTGTCGTCCGAGATCACCATCATACCGCGCTGCAGGGTGTATTCCTTCTCATCCAGCGCCACCAGCGTTTCACCACCCTTGGCGCGGTGAACCCGCAGGTGGCCCTGCACCTTATCCGCATCAAACACGTGCAGCGGGCGGTTCTGGTCAAAGGTCATGTAGTTGGTGATATCCACCAACGCCGAAATGGGACGCAGACCGATGGCCTTCAACTGATCCTGCAGCCATTGCGGGCTGGGGCCGTTCTTGACGCCCCGGATTACACGACCGGTGAAATGCGGCGCGCCGTCCAGGGTGTCGTCGTCAATCGTCACCTTGATCGGGCATTCGAAATCCCCCGGCACTGGCGCGTGGATATGCTCTTTCAGCGTACCCACACCGCGCGCTGCCAGATCACGTGCGATGCCAGCCACACCCAACGCATCGGGGCGGTTCGGCGTGATCGCAATCTCGATCATCGGATCGACCTGGGACGGGTCATTCTCGGCCAACCAGTCGACGAAGCGATCACCGACCTCGCCCGAGGGCAGTTCGATAATGCCATCATGCTCGTCCGACAGCTCCAGCTCGCGCTCGGAGGCCATCATGCCAAAGCTTTCGACGCCCCGGATCTTGCCGACGCTGATGGTGATATCCAGACCGGGGATATACATGCCCGGTTTGCAAACCACGACAGTGATGCCTTCACGCGCGTTCGGCGCGCCGCAAATGATCTGCAGATCGCCCTCGTCGGTTTCCACTGTGCAGACCCGCAGTTTGTCGGCGTCGGGATGCTTTTCCGCGTGTTTCACATGGCCCAGCGTAAAGCCTGCCAGCCGGTCCGCCGGGTTCACGATCTCTTCGACCTCTAGCCCGAGGTCGGTCAGCGCCTCGGCGATCTCATCAACCGACGCGTCCGTGTCGAGGTGGTCTTTCAGCCAGGACAAAGTGAATTTCATTGCTCGGGGCCTTTTTTGGCAAACATCCAGTCGGCACAGGCAATGACAAAGAATGCGCCGAGGTGCAAGCGCTGCGCGTCACGGATAGGTGGGGGTGCGGCCCAAAAGCTCGTCCAATTGCCGCCCGATCCAGCCATGGGGGATAAAATGCCCGCCCGGATGCGTGTCCAGCGTCACCTGCCCGCGCACGCAATCGGTCCACTCCACCCGGCTGAGGGTCAGGATCGGCACCACGCTCCAATCGCCGCGCGGGGTGGCATCGTGGCACTCATACGCCGCCCGCCACAGCGCCACAGGATAGGTCGTGTCCCCATTGGAGCCATAAGGGAAATCCATCACCGTATCGCTGAGGCCGTGCACATGGCGCGCCTCGCGCGGGGCTTCGGGGCAGTCCTCGGTCTGGCGGATGCTGCCCGCAACGGCCAACAGCGCGGCGATGTCATTGCCCGACTGGCACACATAGCGCCACGCCATCGCGCCGCCAAAGGAATAACCCGAGACGTAGATACGTTCAGGATCAACCGGATAGCGCTTGGCCAAATCCTCAAGCACCGCGTCGGCAAAGGGAACGTCGCGCGTGTCCGATGTCCAGAAGTCCCAGCTTTTGCCCAAGCCGTTGGGGGCCACCAGCAACACTCCGCGCAGTTTTGTGGCCCCGGCGATGCGCTGATGGTTCACCACCACAGTGCCCTGCCGCGCCCAGCCGTGGAAGTGCAACAGAACGGGCAGAGGGGCTTCCCCGTCCCACCCCTCAGGCTCAAGCACATGATACGAGCGGTCTCCGAGCTCGCAGGCTGTGTCGCCATGGCAATCGGTTTTCCACGGACCCATGGCGAGTGCAGGGGTGGCGGTCATCAGCAGGAAAAGCAGTCGGTAAATCATAGGCCGGAGCCTAGCCGCCTGACGCCAACTGTCACGTCACAACAGTGTGGGAAACTGTAACACGCGCAGATTTCGGCCCTCCGGACAGAGCGCAAGTAGCACTATCGCCAGACCGCGGGATGGCGATCTGCCAGCTGTGCCGAGCACTTTATGCCTGCCAAATCCGTGTACTATTCGAGCGTTGCGCTGGCGGAGATAAAGCGCCAGCCCGTCCGGGCGGTGTCGTCCATTGGGCTCGAACCGGTGGCGCCACAATGAACGACCGATAGCGCGGCGGCCTATCGGCCTTTGCTCCGCGCTAATTTCTCGAAACGGCCAAGCAGTTTCTTGGTTTTCCAAAGTTGATTGCGTCGACCACTTTCAACTTGGTCCTGTTTCTCCCAGACCCGATGAAATGCCAGCATAAAAAGCCCTTGAAATGGCGACATTGCAAGCAAAATCAGAACACTCATCCATCCCGGCAAAAAGCTGGCCATCACACAGAAAACAAGAAACCAGGAAAATAGAAGACCCGCGCCAACCCACCTGCGGTTACGCCCAGAGAACGCATAACACCAGTCGTAGTATTTCGAGAAATACACGCCGAGCAGATACACTTACCGGCTCAAGCCACCATGCAGGTTCGGCATATCTAGCGCCGCAAACCCATAGTGCCGCAGCCAACGCAGGTCGCTATCAAAGAACGCCCGCAAATCCGGAATGCCGTATTTCAGCATCGCCAGACGGTCGATCCCGATCCCGAATGCAAATCCCTGATAGACCTCGGGGTCAATACCACCGGCGGCGATCACCTTGGGGTGGACCATGCCCGAGCCCAGAATCTCCATCCAGTCGTCGCCCTCGCCGATCTTCAGCTGGCCGTTATCCCAAGAACAGCGGATATCGACCTCGGCGGACGGCTCGGTGAAGGGGAAGTGCGAGGCGCGGAAGCGCAGCTCGACGTCGTCGACCTCGAAGAAGGCTTTCACGAACTCTTCCAGAACCCATTTCAGGTTCGCCATCGAGATGTCCTTGTCGATAGCCAGCCCCTCGACCTGATGGAACATCGGCGTGTGGGTCTGGTCATAATCGGCGCGATACACACCGCCAGGACAAATGACGCGGATCGGCGCGCCCTGTTTCTCCATCGAGCGGATCTGTACCGGCGACGTATGCGTCCGCAGCACATGAGGCGGGCGGTCGTCGCCTTCGGCGCGGTGCATGTAGAACGTGTCCATCTCGGCCCGCGCGGGGTGGTGGCCGGGGATGTTCAGGGCGTCGAAATTATACCAGTCGTCCTCGATCCGGGGCCCTTCAGCCACCGAGAAACCCAGTTCGGCAAAGATCGCGGTCAGTTCCTCGGTCGCCTGGCTGATCGGGTGGATCGAGCCCTGACGGCGCGAACGGGTCGGCAAGGTAACGTCCAGCCATTCGGTGCGCAGACGTTCATCCAGCGCGGCATCGGCCAGCGCGGATTTTTTGGCGGCCAGCGCCGAGTTGATTTCATCCTTCAGAGCGTTCAGCGCGGGGCCTGCAACCTGGCGTTCCTCCGGGGTCATTTTGCCCAGCTCGCGCATCTTCAGCGCGACCTCGCCTTTTTTGCCCACGGCGGCGATGCGGATCGCCTCAAGCGCGTTCTCGTCACCGGCCTCGGCGATTTGGCCCAGATATTTTGCCTTAAGATCGTCCATGACGCCCTCTGAATTTGGTCGCCAACCTGCTATCGGGCCAGCCCTGCGAATGCAAGCGGGACGGTGCTGATCAATAGCTGTATTCGGGATAAATCCGGGTCAGATCGCCGTTCCAGTCGCCATTGTAGTGATCGAGCAACTCATCCGCGGGCACCTTGCCCGTCTCGATGCTTTCTTTCAGGGCGTTGAGGAAATGCGTCTCGTCCGGCACCAGACCGCCTGCGCCGGGGAAGGCGCGGGATTTCAGGCCGGCCTCGGAGATCGCCACGACCTCACGCGCCAGATCGTGCATGTTGATGCCGCCGACCTGCGCCTGCAGACCCTGAACCGCCGCCTGAACGCGCAGTTCCTCGCGGGTGTCCGCGTCCCAGCCTTTGACCAGATCCCAGGCCGCATCCAGCGCGCCCTGATCATAGGTAAGACCCACCCAGAAGGCAGGCAGCGCGCATAGGCGCCGCCACGGGCCGCCATCGGCGCCGCGCATCTCCATGTATTTCTTGATGCGGGCCTCGGGGAAAGCGGTGGTCAGGTGGTCGGCCCAATCGCTGAGCGTCGGTGTCTCGCCGGGCAGCGCGGGCAGTTTTCCCTGCAGGAAATCGCGGAAGGACATGCCCAGCGCGTTGATATATTGCCCGTCGCGATAGACGAAATACATCGGCACATCGAGCGCGTATTGGACATAGCGTTCGAACCCAAAGCCCTCTTCGAACACAAACGGCAACATGCCCGTCCGCGCATCGTCCAGATGCCGCCAGATATGGCTGCGCCAGCTTTTCTGGCCGTCGGGCTTGCCCTCGAAGAATGGCGAATTGGCAAACAGCGCCGTCGCCACCGGCTGCAAGGCCAGCGCGACACGTAGTTTCTGGACCATGTCGGCCTCGGACCCAAAGTCGATATTGACCTGAACAGTACAAGTACGCCGCATCATGGCGCGGCCCATGGTGCCGACCTTTTCCATGTAGTCGTTCATCAGCCGATAGCGGCCCTTGGGCATCAACGGCATCTCGTCATGGGTCCAGATCGGAGCCGCACCCAGACCGATGAAGCCCACGCCGATCTCATCGGCGATATCCTTCACCTCGCGCAGGTGGGTGTTCACCTCATCGCAGGTCTCGTGGATCGTCTCCAGCGGAGCGCCCGATAGTTCCAGCGCACCGCCGGGTTCCAGGCTGACATTCGCGCCGTCCTTTTCCAGACCGATTAGGTTGTCGCCCTCGCGCACCTCGGCCCAGCCATGGCGGTCGCGCAGACCCTCAAGCACCGCAACAATGGAACGCTTGCCCTCGAACGGCAGCGGTTTCAGCGTGTCCTTGCAATAGCCGAACTTTTCATGCTCGGTCCCGATGCGCCAATCGGCTTTGGGCTTGCAGCCCGATTCCAGATATTCCGCTAGCTGTTCGTGGCGTTCGATCGGCCCGCCGCCGGACTGGGGGATGGACATGAACCGCTCTCCGATCCTGATGTGTCTGTCTTTGGGTCAGTCGTGGGGGGAAATGCCGCCAGTGTCAATGCAGCCGCAGATGCGCCGGGCGCATCGGGCGCTTTTCCCAGATCACTACCGGATGCACCGCACCGCCGTTCAGTTCGGCCAGCATTTGCTCGGTTTTCAGCCCCGGCAGGTTCGAGAACACATCAAACAGCGCCTCTGCACCTTCGGCATTCACGGGAATGTGAAGCGTTGGCTGGCCCGGCTGAGACAGCACCCAATGCGCCGGGTTCGAAGTCGGGTCCAGCGCCAGCCGTTCGATCTCGCGTGCGGCGACCATGCCGCCGTCCAGCGGGCCCAGATAGGTAATCTGCCCTTCGTCGATGGTGACAACTCCGGGACCACCCGCGCCAGTGCGAAACCGCGCGCGTTGTACACCGATCACGGTCAAAGCCACAGAGACAACGACCAATACCCAGCCCATCCAGCCCAGCAATCCGCCGGGGCCGCTGATCCAGCTAAGGCCAACCAGCAGGACGGCCACGGCAACCAACACTTCGCGCCAGCGCCACAGGGTCAGTTTGGCTTCGGGTCGGATAAAGCTCATGCCGGGTCCTTTGGGTCTTTGAACAGGATCAGTGAAAACTGCCCTGCCGGTTTGAATCCAATAGCCATATAGGCACGCGCTGCGGAATCAGAAGCAGCAAACAGAACGGCACGGGACACACCACTGGCGTTTGCCTCAAGCAGATGCAACCCAACCGCCAAGCGGGCATACCCCCGCCCACGCAGTTCGGGCGGGGTATAGACCCCTCCGATCTGGACAACGTCAGGCAAGCGTGCGTTGAACCCGGTCATGGCCACGGGCTGCCCGTCGATCAGCAATATTCGATGTGAGTTGCGCTGGGTATAAGCGACAAAGTCCTTACGCGCCTGTTTGCGTGCGCGGGCGGGATCGAAATCCATCGCCTCGATCAAATAGTCGGTCCGCCAGCCTTCGGCAATGTCCCCGTAAAACCCGCTTAAGGGTTCCAGCATAGCGCCCGTCGTGTCCGGCACGACAAGCTGCGTCAGGTCCAGCGTAAAGCCCGGTTCATCACTGTTGAGCGTCGCGGGTCTGCCGGCCCATCCCGCCATCTGCATGATACGCCGCGCCTGAGCCGCCTCGGCGGCGATGCCGAACAAGGGGCGCCCCCGGATCAGGTCAATCGCGGCCATAAGCTCGTCATCGGAACAGTCCGGGCACTGGGTCAGGACCATGCCCTCATTCGTGATCGCGAAGACCGCGCGCGGGCCGTCACCCAAAGTCCAGACGTTCAAAGCACGAGGGTCCGTGCCCCTCAAACCAAAATCCCGCAGATTGGCCAGAGGAAACATCGAGGTCTGAATGTGGTCGGACAAAAACCGGGTGATGCGTGGCACGTCCTCTTGTTGGGCCTGTTGCCAGCTCATGACCAATCCCCCAGTGCCTGCTGCCACATGGTCAGTGCCGCCACCGCTGCTGTATCCGCGCGCAGAATACGTGGCCCAAGGCTGACCACGTGTGCGTAGGGAAGACCAGACAAGTGGGTCCGTTCGCGATCCGAAAACCCACCCTCGGGCCCGATGAGAATGGCCCAGGGCTGGCCCGTTTCATTGGCTGCCAATCGCAGGGTCGACCCAACCTCTGCCTCGTCGCAGAACATCAGTTGTCGGTCTTCTGGCCACGCATCCAGCACGCGATCAAGCCGCTGCAGATCGGAAACCTCGGGCACGTAAGTTCCGCCGCATTGCTCAGCCGCCTCAACGGCATGCGCCTGAAGGCGGTCTTGGCGTATACGCTCGGAATTGGTGAATTCAGTCTGCACGGGCAGGATACGCGCAGCCCCCATCTCGGCTGCTTTTTCGACCATGAAATCGGTGCGCGCCTTTTTGATCGGCGCAAACAGGAACCACAGATCGGGCGGCATTTGCAGTGGTTTGGTCTGGCGGGCGCAGGACAGCACGCCGCCACGCTTGCCCGCCTCGGCTACGTTGGCAAGCCACTCGCCATCTTGGCCGTTAAACAGAGCCACCTGCCCGCCCACGGCCAGCCGCATGACGCCAAACAGGTAGTGGGCCTGATCACGCGCCAAAGGAACCGATTGCCCCGGACCCAAAGGGTGCTCTACATACAGTCTGATCTTTGCACTCATGAGACCTTAATATGCAAGGCAATGCCCCAACACCAGACGGTCAGGTCGCTGATGCCGTAAGCGGCAACTGGGTCGACACCCATGCGCCCGCCTTCACCCGCCCCTATCTGCGCCTAAGCCGCGCAGACCGGCCCATCGGCACATGGCTTTTGCTGATTCCCTGCTGGTGGGGTCTTGCGCTGGCCATCCTCAGCGATGGCACCCCGCGATGGGAAGACCTTTGGATCGCCGTTGGCTGCGCAATCGGCGCTTTTCTGATGCGCGGCGCGGGCTGCACGTGGAACGACATCACTGATCGCGAGTTCGACGCTCAGGTCGAGCGTACTCGGTCGCGTCCGATCCCATCAGGTCAGGTCACGGTACGACAAGCGGTTGTCTGGATGGGGCTGCAATGCCTGTTGGCGCTGGGTATTCTGCTGACCTTCAATCAAGCTGCGATCGCGATGGGTGTCCTCTCGCTGTTGCCGGTGACAATATATCCGTTCGCAAAACGCTTTACATGGTGGCCCCAGGTGTTTTTGGGACTGGCGTTCAACTGGGGCATTCTGCTGGCATGGGCAGCGCATACCGGAACGGTCGGGGTGCCCGCGATCACGCTCTATCTGGCCGGAATCGCCTGGACGCTGTTCTACGACACGATCTATGCCCATCAGGACGCCGAAGATGACGAGTTGATCGGCATCAAATCCACTGCACGCCTGTTTGGTTCGGATACAGCCAGATGGCTGAAATACTTCCTCGTTGCGACAGTGTCGTTGATGGGGCTGGCGATCATCGACGCGGCAACGACTCAGGCCTCGATCATGGCGCTTTTTGTTGCGCTGGCCGGGCCTTGGGCGATGGGGTGGCACATGGCGTGGCAATTGCGCGGACTGGACACCGAGGACAACGCCAAACTGCTGCAACTGTTCCGCGCAAATCGCGACACCGGCCTTATTCCGCTGATCTTCCTTTGCGTGGCCTTGCTGGTCTGATTGCACCTCGGGCCGGGCCTCTGTAAGAGTCCGGCTCAATCACCCGAGGAGTCTTCTGTCTGCACATGCGCCTGCCTTATCTCCTAGCTGTTGCCTTTATCTTCCTGGTTTCTGCCGGGCTGTCTCTGCTGGCCGCCAGTTACTCGGTCACCAAGGTCGAAGAGGCATCGGAATTCGTGGTGCGCCGCGCGCTTGATCTGAAAGGCCATGACTGGGCCGAGGTCGAATCTGACGGCTTGCGCGTCATACTGACTGGCACCGCTGCTGACGAAGCCGCGCGTTTCAGCGCCCTGACCGCTGCCGGCACCGAAGTCGACACCTCGCGCGTTATTGACGAGATGGAAGTCGCACCCACGACCCAATTGGCACCACCTAAGTTTTCAGCCGAAATTCTGCGCAATGACAGCGGTATTTCGGTGATAGGTCTGGTCCCGCTCAGCCAGGACCGCGAGGCATTGATGGAGCGTTTGCATCGGTTGGACGGGGACAATGTATCGGACCTTCTTGAGACCGCCGACTATCCCAAGCCCAAAGGCTGGGATGAGGCACTAACCTACGCGATCGAAGCCCTTGTTCGGCTTCCACGCGCCAAGATTTCGGCCAGTCCGGGGTTGGTGAAGATTACCGCTATCGCCGACAGCCAGCAGGAAAAGGAACGGCTTGAGCAGGAGTTGACGCGCGCTGCGCCACCCAGCCTTAGGATCGGATTGTCGATCACGGCCCCGCGGCCGGTGATCACGCCGTTTACGCTGCGCTACATTGTCGATGCCGAAGGCGGTCATTTCGACGCGTGTTCGGCGCCTGATCAGGATTCCCGAAACGCCATCATTGCAACGGCCGAAGCGGCAGGGCTGACCGGACCCTACACCTGCACGATCGGGTTGGGCGTTCCATCACCCCGCTGGTCCGAGGCCGCAACGCTCAGCATCAAGGCGTTGGCTCAGATCGGTTTGGGATCTGTGACCATGTCTGACGCCGACATCACGCTGGTCGCCGAGATGGGTACGAACGCCGCCACGTTCGACCGCGTGGTAGGCGAGCTTGAGAATGCGCTGCCCGAGGTCTTCGCCCTTCACGCCGTCCTGCCCGAGCCTGAAACCGACGAACCCACCGGCCCACCCGAGTTTTCCGCCACACGCAGCCCCGAAGGGCTGGTCCAAATGCGCGGACGCTTGGGTGATGAAACCCTTAGGGACATGGTCGACAGCTATGCCCGCGCGGCGTTTGGCTCGGAACAGGTTTATACCGCAACTCGCGTTGTGCCTGACCTACCCACCGACTGGGCCGTGCGTGTCCTGGCCGGGCTTGAGGCGCTGTCATTACTGCACAATGGTGCTCTGACTGTGACGCCGGACGATGTCATGCTGATCGGCGTCAGCCATGAACCCGACACCAGAGCGCGCATCGCTGGCCTTTTGTCCGACAAGCTAGGCGAAGCGCAGGAATACACACTTTCGATCACCTACCAGAAACCTCCTGAACCCGAAGACGCACTGCCAGACCCCGAGCAATGCGAAGACCGCATTGCCGAAGTTCAGACGTCCAGCAAGATCGCCTTCGAACCTGGCTCGGCCACGGTGGCGGCGGATTCGCGTGATACTGTGAACCAGATCGCCGACATTCTGCGCGAATGCGGCCCAATCCGGATGGAGATCCAGGGCCACACCGACAGTCAAGGCCGGGAAGAGATGAATCAGCAGCTCAGCCAGTCACGGGCACAGTCCATCCTAAACGAGCTGCGCGGACGGCGCGTTCCCACCGCAAGCTACACGGCAGTGGGATACGGCGAAACGCAACCTATCGCCGACAATGGCACCGAGGAAGGTCGCGAAGAAAACCGTCGGATTGAATTCCGCCTGATCCGCCCTGAACCCGTCGCCAATTCCGAGACGGGACTGGAAGCGCTGGAACAGGACACACAGCCGTCAGAAGACGCACAAACAGACTCCGAAGAAACCGGCGCAGGGGACCAGTAAGTTGAACAGACTAGAATTCATCATCGCCACCGCCGTCATTTTGTTTGCAGCGTTTTGTATGGGGTGGTTCGCCAACTGGCTGGCCCATCGCCTGTCCCGCGTGCGCCAAAGCGACGTAGCCGATCTGGACCGCATGAGCCAGGAGTTGCATGAGGCCGAGGAAACCCGCGATCAGGCCATCACCTATCTGCAGCAGCGCGAGGCCGAACTGACCAACCAGCTGACGCAAACCGAGGCCGAGCTGTCCGCGGCCATGGATGGGCTGCGCGCAGCGAGGCAAGAGGCAGAAGAGCTGCGCGGGCGGATCAACAACGCGGATTAAATCACCAGCGCGTCAGCGCGTCCTCGTCCTCGTCCTTGGCAGCGACCCAGTCAGCACCGGAATTGGTGATCTCTTTCTTCCAGAACGGCGCGCGGGACTTGAGATAATCCATCAGGTATTCTGCCGCCTCGAACGCGTCCTTGCGATGAGGCGAGGCTGTGGCCACCATCATGATCCGATCCCCCGGAGCCAGCCGCCCGTGGCGGTGAATCACCAGCACATCGCCCAGCGACCAGCGCGACTGTGCTTCTTCGGCGATCTTGGTCAGGGCGCGCTCGGTCATGCCAGGATAATGCTCGATCTCCATCACGTCCAAATCGCCCGTAGCTAGATCGCGCACAACGCCGGTGAAGGTTACGATGGCCCCATTTGCGGCCTCATCTCCGGCAGCAAAGGCGTTGGCCTCGGCCCCCATGTCGAAAGGGGCTTCTTGTACGACGATCCGCATCTTAGCCACCTGTCATCGGCGGAAAGAACGCAACTTCGCGCACGCCCGACAAAGGGGCGTCAAAGTCCGACAGTTCCTGATCCAGCGCCACGCGCAGCGCCGACAGGTCGGCAAAAGCGGCGGCGTAGCGATCTTCGCGCGCGGTCAGTTCCGCGACCAGCTCGGATACGGTTGCGGCCTGTGTTTCGACCTTTTCCTTGGGCAGACCGATGCGTTCGCGCACCCATGCGAAATACAGCACATCCATCGCTTAGCTCTCCTTCAGATGGGGCATGGCTTTACGTAGGTAGTCATAGCCGGTGATCAACGTCAGCGTCGCCGCGATCCACAACAGCCACAGACCGATCCGGCCCGACCAGAACATACCTTCCAGATGCCAGCGGACGTGGTTTACGTCCTCAAGCTGTCCAATGAGAACCTGATCAATGGTCGCAGGGTCCATGCCAAACGTGGCCATGACAAAGTAGTGTTCAAAAATTCCCTGTGAAAACAAAACCGCAATGGCAAACATCTGCGCTGTGGTCTTCCATTTGGCCAGCTTGGTCACTTTCAAAGTTCCCGCCACATCGCCCAGATATTCCCGCAACCCCGAAACAAAGACCTCGCGGAATAGAATCACGGTGGCGGGCAGCACCAGCCAAGGCGTCCAATGCTCGGTCGAATAGCCCACAAGGATCATCAACGCGATCACTACCATCGCCTTGTCGGCAATTGGGTCCAGCATCGCTCCGATCTTGGTTTCCTGTTTCCAAGCACGGGCCAGATACCCGTCGAACCAGTCGGTGATCGCCGCTGACATGAACAGGATCAGGGCAAACCAGTCGGCATAGGGCCGGGTGAAATACAAAAACATCACGGCCAGACCGGGGGCGGCCAGAAGGCGCAGCACGGTCAGGATATTGGGCAAGTTCCACTTCATGAAGAAAACTCTACATCGCCGGTTCAGGACATAAAAGATGGACCATTGAAAATCTGACCCGATCACAGGCAGTTGTGGCCTTCGGGGTCAAAGGGTCGCAACCCCGATCACACGGCTTGGCGCGCGCGGGCTTTGCGGTCAGATTGGCGGCTGGCCCAGACAGAGCGATACATGACCCGTCACATTCAAACCGACCCCCGATCGAACCTGATCGGCAGCGCATGGATGATCGCCGCAATGGCACTGTTCGCGCTTGAGGATGCGCTGATCAAAGCGGCCTCGGCGGCGATTCCGATCTGGCAGGTGCTGGTTCTGTTCGGCGCAGGCGGCGCGGTGATATATGCAGTGGTGGCCCTGATGCGCGGCACACGGCTGTTTCAAGCCGATGTACTTTCGCGCCCGATGAAGGTGCGCGCGGTATTCGAAATCCTAGGGCGGTTGTTCTATGTGCTGGCCATCGCGCTTACTCCGCTGTCCTCGGCCACGGTGATCCTGCAGGCTACGCCCTTGGTCGTCGTCGCCGGGGCCGCACTGGTCTTTGGCGAAACCGTCGGCTGGCGCCGGTGGAGCGCCATTCTGATCGGCCTTGTCGGCGTCGTGATCATCATCCAACCGACCGGGGACAGCTTCTCGGCCCTGTCCATCCTTGCGGTGCTGGGGATGCTGGGGTTTGCCGGACGCGATCTGGCCAGCCGCGCCGCGCCCGCGTCACTGGGGACCGAGGTGCTGGGGTTCTACGGTTTCCTTTGTATCATCATCGCCGGTCTGGCCTATCGGTTTTGGGAAGGCACACCAACGCAGCCCCTAAGCGCGCAAGTCAGCCTGCATATGACCGGCGCAATCGTGATGGGCGTCATGGCTTATGCCTCGCTGATGAAGGCGATGCGCACGGGTGAGGTCTCTTCCGTCACGCCCTTCCGCTATTCCCGACTGCTGTTCGGCATCGGGTTGGGTGTGGTCATGTTTGGTGAGCGGCTGGACCAGACCATGTGGATCGGGTCGGCGCTGATCGTGGCCTCGGGGCTGTATATCCTGTGGCGCGGGCGGCGGGCCTAGCCCTTGTCGTGGAAGAAATCATAGACCTTCTGCGCCAACCCGGCTGAGATCCCGTCCACCGCTTTCAGATCCGCCAGATTGGCCCGGCTGACCGCCTTAGCGCTGCCGAAATGGGTCAGCAAAGCGCGTTTGCGCGCCGCGCCCACGCCGGGGATTTCATCCAGAGGCGTCGCCCCAACCGCCTTTGCCCGTTTGGCGCGATGGGTGCCGATGGCGAACCTGTGCGCCTCATCCCGCAGACGCTGGATGAAATACAGCACCGGATCATTACGTTTCAGCGCAAAGGCTCGCTGACCGATGCGGTGGAATTCCTCTTTGCCGTGGTCGCGGTCCACACCCTTGGCAACGCCGACCATCGGGATGTCCTCGATTCCATGTTCGACCATTATCTCATGTACCGCACTCACCTGCCCCGCGCCGCCATCGATCAACAGCAGGTCGGGCCAATGACCCTTGTCTCGGTCTGGGTCTTCTTTTTGCAAGCGGGTGAAACGGCGGGTCAGAACCTCTTTCATCATGCCAAAATCGTCGCCGGGGGTCAGATCATCGCCCCGGATGTTGAACTTGCGATAGGCGTTTTTCATGAACCCCTCGGGGCCCGCCACGATCATGCCGCCCACCGCGTTGGTGCCCTGAATATGGCTGTTATCGTAGACCTCGATCCGCTCGGGTGGCGTGTCCAGATCAAACGCCTCGGCCACACCACGTAACAGTTTGGCCTGCGTGGCGCTTTCCGACATGCGCCGTGCCAGTGACTCGCGTGCGTTGCGCAGGGCTCCGGCGACCAGTTCTTGTTTCTCGCCCCGTTGAGGGACAAGAATTTCAACCTTGCGTCCGGCTTTTTCCGACAGCGCGTCCTGCATCAGATCGGCATTCTCGATCGCATCTGACAGGATCAACTGACGGGGCGGTTCCTTGTTGTCGTAGAACTGACCGAGAAACGCCTCCATCACCTCGGCAGGTGACACATCCGCCCCGACCCGAGGGTAAAAGTCCTTGTTGCCCCAGTTCTGGTTGGCCCGGATAAAGAACACCTGCACACAGGCCTGCCCACTATCCATATAGAGGCCGATCACATCCGCCTCGGCCACGCCGCGCGGGTTGATGCCTTGGGACGTCTGCACCTGCGTCAGCGCGCGAATACGGTCGCGCAGGCTGGCGGCGCGTTCGAACTCCATCGCCTCGGACGCGGCCATCATCTGTTCGGCCAGTTCTTCCTGCACCTTGGTCGACCGGCCCGACAAGAACCGTTCCGCATCCTTGACGCTTTCGCCGTAATCGCTTTCCGAGATCAACCCCACACACGGTCCAGAACAGCGCTTAATCTGATACAGCAGACAGGGCCGCGTCCGGCTGTCGAACATGGAATCCGAGCAGTTACGCAGCAGGAACGCTTTTTGCAGCTGGTTCAGCGTCCGGTTCACCGCTCCGGCGCTGGCGAATGGGCCAAAATAGGCGCCCTTTTCTTTCTTCGCCCCACGATGTTTCTTGATCTGCGGAAACCCATGATCCTTGGCGACCAGAATGTTCGGAAAACTCTTATCGTCGCGCAGCAGCACATTGTACTTGGGCTTGAGCTGCTTGATCAGGTTCTGCTCCAGCAGCAGCGCCTCGGTCTCGGTCCGCGTGGTCAGAAACATCATCGAAACCGTCGCGGCGATCATCTTCTCGATCCGCCCCGAATGTCCGGGCCGCGTATAGTTCGACACCCGCGCCTTCAGGTTTCGCGCCTTGCCGACATAAAGAACCCGACTGTCGGCATCCAACATCCGGTAAACGCCCGGAGAGCTGTCCAGCGTTTTCACATATCGCTGTATACATTCGTATCCAACGCTTTGGGTTTCGGAGTTCGATTCGTTCTGGACGGTCATGTGTCTGAAATATGATTCCCTGACCATGGCTGCAATCTTGAGCGCCTCAGATCAAGAGAAAACAAATCCACGGTTTCTGTGGATAAGTATGAAGATAAGTTTCCGGGTATCGCGATTTTCCCTTAATTCATTAAGGATTCCTTGATTTGCACAAAAATTAGGCAATAACCTAACCGTCTGTTTTTCAATGTTATTTTTTCTAAATCAAGACAAGTGCATGAAAAACAATACATTTTTGTAACGTGTTGGTAACGGAAATGAGAGCGGTGCAAAACTTATCTGAGAATTACCTATTCAACGCCCAAAACATCCGGAGTTTGCCAGCCAAGATGCTGCCCGCCATCCACACATAAAAGCTGCCCGGTGACCGCCTGTGCATCCAGAAAATACCCCAGCGCGGCAGTGATGTCCGAAGGGTTCGCGCCGCGCTCCAATACCGTGCTCCGCCGTTGCGCATTGAAGTGATCGACGCTTTGGCGGTGCCCCTGCATCGTGGGGCCGGGACCGATTGCGTTGACGCGGATCGCCGGGGTCAACGCTTGCGCAGCAGTGCGGGTCAGCGCCCACAGGCCCATCTTGGCGATGGTGTAGGACATGAACTCGGGGGTCAGCTTGCGTACCCGCATGTCGACCATATTGACGATCAGACCGGTTGCGACCGGTTCGCCGGCCGCATCGGTGTCGGGCTGCAACCCTTGTTCAGCCATCGCCTGGGTCAGCACAAAAGGCGCGCGCAGGTTACTTTCGAGGTGCCGGTCCCAGCTTTGCCGCGTGGCCGTTTGGATATTGTCGTATTCAAAGATCGAGGCGTTGTTGACCAGACAGGTGATCGACCCACCCAATGCCTCGGCCGCGCGGGGCAACAGGGCGTTCACCTGCGCCTCGTCCAGCAGGTCGGCTTGTAGGGCAACAGCATTGCGACCCATTGATCGTATCTCGGCCACGACATCCGACGCCGGTTGTTCGGACGAAGCAAAGTGGACAGCTACATCATATCCACGCTGCGCCAGATACAAGGCCATGGCCCGGCCAAGGCGAATACCTGCTCCGGTTACAAGGGCTCGGGTCATCGGGGACTCTCCGTCACATTACGCCAGCAATGTGACGATGTAGACCGCATAGAGCAGGGTCAACAGCAAGCCCCACACTCGCGTGATATCTTTCTTGAAAAACACGAACGGGATCAGCAGCAATGATGCGCCCAGCATGACCCACAGGTCGAATTGCAGGAACTCGGGATCAACCGGAATTCGTCCGACCAATGTCGCGATACCGACAATGGCCAACAGGTTGAACATGTTTGACCCGATCACGTTACCTAGCGCAACGTCCGCCTGACGCCGCAACGCCGCCATAACAGTCGTGGCCAATTCGGGCAGAGACGTACCGACCGCCACCAAAGTCAGACCGATAATCGTTTCACTGATCCCATAGGTGCGTGCGATCACGGTTGCGTTTTCGACCAGCAGATGCGCGCCCATCGGCAATCCGATCAGACCCAGCAGCAGATAGATCGCGACCTTCCAGTACGGCATATCCGGGTCGGCCTCTTCGAGACCATCCAGTTCTTCGTCATCGTTGCAAGCCTCACCACAGGCTCTCCGATGGGCATGGGCCTCGCGGAAGGCATTCAACAGGACCAGAGCCAGTGCAGCCAGCAGGATACCTCCGCTGACCAGATTGAATTCGCCCAAGAAAGCCAACCCAATAAACAACACTGTGGCCATGATCATGAAGACATAGTTCTTGCGGCTGTCGCATTCGCTTGTGTGCAAAGTGGCAAGCAACGCGGGAAGGCCCAGTACCAGCAGGATGTTGGCCGTGTTAGACCCGACCACGTTCCCTAGCGCAATACCCGGCGCGTTTTCCTTGATCGCACTGATAGCGATCAACAATTCAGGCGCCGAAGTGCCAAAGGCCACGATCGTCAGACTGACGATCAACGCAGGTACGCCCAGACGCAGGCTCAGGTTTACCGCACCACGTACTAGCGCATCCCCTGCCAGCAACAGGATCAGCAATCCGAGGCCGGATAACAGCCATGCCGTCATGTACGGCCTCCTTTTTTGCAGGCGCAGGGGCCTTTACCGATCCTGAACCGCCCGCAGCGCGGACACCGTGCCGATTGCAACCTTTTCTGTCCGGGAAAACGCAGCTTACCAAACATGGCCAACACGCCCATGGCGATCAGGAAGAGGGTGACAATCTTGATAATCACGTCACAACCCAAAACGCGCATAGGCCGCGCGTTCCTCAAGCCCTGCAATCGCATCCTGTGCCAAAGAAGCACCGAACCGGGACCACAAAGGTTTCCGCAACCCATAGCGCCGGAATTTTACCTTGTCGCCGAACCGCTCTTGCATCTTGGGTTTCAGATGAGCAATCCCGTCGATCAATCCCAATTCCTGCGCGCGACGCGCCAGCCAAATCTCGCCGGTGAACAGGTCCTGACTCTCATCCAGTTTTCCATCACGCCGGGTTTTGACATGGGCGATGAAATTTTCGTGAATATCACCCAAAAGGCGCTCTAGCCGGGCGACGTCCTCTTTCTTTTCGGGCGAGAACGGGTCGAGCATGGATTTCGACTCTCCGGCCGTATGCACGCGCCGCTCGATCCCCTGACGTTTCAAAAGTACATGCGCGCCAAAGCCGGATGAGATCACTCCGATGGACCCCAGAACCGAACTGTCGTCGGCATAAATCTCGTCAGCTGCAGCTGCCAGCCAATACCCGCCCGAGGCGGCGACGTCTTCGACAAATGCTATGACAGGAACGTTTAATTCCTCAGATAACCGCCGAATACGCGCACCGATCAAAGAACTTTGAACCGGTGAGCCACCAGGCGAGTTGACCTCGAGCGCGACGGCGGCGGGTTTGCCTTTGCGAAAGGCTTTCTCAAGAACCGGGGCTAGCGACGTGTCGGACATCGACCCTCGGCCGGCCATTCCGATGGCTCCGGACAGACGCACAATGGCCACGCATGGCTGCTTTTTGACAAAGGGCAGGCTGAGTTTCATGGGAGCCGATGTAGAGTGCGCCATTGTGCTAAACAAGGGACCGTTTGAACGTTAGATGCAGCCGGATCACATTTCCCGGAGTTGATGGGCAAAAATGCAACGCCAAACGTACCCTAGCTGCGAATGCGCCAGCCGGTTTTGAAAATCCACCAGATGATGCCAAGGCAAATGCCTGTAAAGACCACGATTGCCAGTAAGCTGAAGCCTATCGGCACATCCGCCAGCCCATAAAACGACCATCTGAAACCTGAAATCAGATAGACTACCGGATTGAACAATGTGATCGTTTGCCAAACCGGCGGCAGCATCGAGATCGAATAGAATGTGCCCCCCAAAAAGATCAACGGCGTTACCACCAGTTGCGGCACCAGCGACATCTGCTCGAAGTTGCCTGCCCAGATGCCAATTATGAATCCAAGCAATGAGAAACTGAGGCAAGTCAGCACCAGAAAAGCCACCATCGCCAGCGGATGTTCGATCCGTAAATCCACAAAAAACGTCGCCGTGATCAAGATCACCACCCCTACGAAAAGCGCCTTGGTCGCCGCCGCCCCCACATAGCCGATCACGATCTCGATAAAGTTCACAGGGGCCGAGAGCAGCTCGTAGATCGTGCCAAGGAATTTGGGGAAATAAATCCCGAAAGACGCGTTCGATATCGACAACGTCACCACCGACAGCATGATCAAACCCGGCACGATGAACGCGCCATAGGATACGCCCTCAACTTCTTGGA
Organism: Ruegeria sp. HU-ET01832; assembly: GCF_040371315.1. Classification (NCBI taxonomy): domain Bacteria; kingdom Pseudomonadati; phylum Pseudomonadota; class Alphaproteobacteria; order Rhodobacterales; family Roseobacteraceae; genus Ruegeria; species Ruegeria sp. HU-ET01832. The sequence goes on along the minus strand of NZ_BAABWL010000002.1, from coordinate 389,244 downwards.
TACGACTGCCGATCGCAGTGCCGAAGACTACGAAGTACAGTGAGGTCGACAGAACCGGAGACAAAAAGCTCTGTGCCAGCGTCCGGAAGAACCGGGCCATTTCGAACCGGTAAATAGCAGCGATTGCGGACCAGTTCATGCGGGCTCTCCCGACACCAGATTGACAAATATTTCTTCCAGGCTCGACTGACGGGTCTGCACGTCGCGCAGAATGAGCCCGGCTTGCGCCACATCGTTCAGCAACGTGGTGATGCCGGTGCGGTCGGCATGGGTATCGTAGGTATAGATCAGGGCATCGCCGTTGCCATTCAACGTCAGGTTATGCGCTGCAAGACTGTCGGGGATCGACGTGATGGGATCGGTCAACATGACTTCGATCTGCTTCTTGCCCATTTGCGCCATCAGAGTGTTCTTGTCCTGCACCAGCAGCAATTCGCCTTTGTCGATGACACCAACGCGGTCGGCAATTGCTTCGGCCTCTTCGATGTAATGAGTGGTCAGAATGATCGTGACGCCCGCCTGTTTCAGTTCGGCCACGATCTCCCACATATCCTTGCGCAATTCGACATCAACACCGGCGGTGGGTTCATCCAGAAACAGCACGCGCGGCTCATGCGCCAACGCTTTTGCGATCAGCACCCTGCGCTTCATCCCGCCCGACAGCTCTTTGATGGCGTTGCGGCGCTTGTCCCACAGGGACAGCTTGCGCAGGATCTCTTCGATCCGCGCGTCATCTCGACCCAAGCCAAACAGCCCACGCGACAAACGTACCGTGTTCCAGACTTTTTCGAATGGCTCCAGCGCGATCTCCTGCGGGACAAGGCCGATCATCCGGCGCGCAGCGCGAAAGTCGGACTGGATGTCATGCCCTCCGACCGTAACTGTACCCGAGCTCGGCGTGGTAATTCCGCAGATGGTTGAAATCAGAGTTGTTTTGCCCGCGCCATTCGGACCCAGCAAGGCCAGAATCTCACCCTGCCGAATGTCCAAAGTCACGCCCTTAAGCGCTTCAAACCCGTCAGCATAGGATTTTCGCAAATCCCTGATCGAAAGAATGGTAGTCATGCTGTTTCCCTGTCCTGACGGCGACCCTACCCCGGTGGGCGAGCGCAGAACAGACCCATTCCGCACCGGCCGTTACGCGGATTTTGCCGAACCCTGCTCGGGCTTGCAATTCGCCGGCATTCCCGAAACCCTGCGGCGATACTTATAGGAGCGGCAAAATGCTGAACGGTTTTCGGATCATCGAATTCGAAGGGCTGGGCCCCGCCCCCTTCGCCGCCATGTTGCTGGCAGATATGGGCGCAGATGTGATCACCATCCACCGCAAGGGAGGGGCAGGAACACCCGGAATGCCCCAGCAATCGGTGCTAGATCGCGGCAAACGGTCGATTGCGTTGGATCTGAAAGACTCAGACGATCTGGACATCACCCAACGCCTGATCGCGTCTGGAGATGCACTTATCGAAGGATTCCGCCCAGGTGTCATGGAAAAGCTGGGCCTCGGCCCGGCTCCTTGCCACGCCCTGAACCCCAAACTGGTCTATGGCCGCATGACTGGTTGGGGCCAGAACAGCCCGCTGGCCAACACCGCGGGGCATGACCTGAACTATATCGCGCTGTCCGGCGCGCTCTGGTACGCGTCGCAAGCAGGTCAGCCGCCACAAACTCCCGCGACTCTGGTGGGCGACATCGGCGGTGGCGCCATGTATCTGGTGGCGGGCCTCCTGGCCGGCCTGCTACATGCTCAAAAGACAGGGGAAGGCACCGTCGTCGATGCCGCCATCTACGACGGCTCGGCCCATATGATGAACCTGCTGATGAGCCTGCGGCAAACCGAAAATCTTGATGAAATCAGAGGTCAAAGCCTTCTCGACGGCCCCCATTGGAGCCGCACCTACAGCTGCGCCGACGGCGGCTTCATCACGGTGCAATGCCTGGAGCCCAAATTCTACGCCACATTCCTGCAGCTACTCGGCCTGTCAGAAGACCCGGACTTTGAACAGCAGTATGACAGCACGCGCTGGCCCACGCTCACCAAACGCCTGACAGCGATTTTCGCCCAACAACCGCGCGACCACTGGGAACATCTGTTCCACGGCTCAGACGCCTGCGTCGCGCCGGTCCTCAGCCCCGAACAGGCACTTGACCACCCAATGAACCAAAGCCGCCAAACTTGGACAACTCAGAATGGCACCCTGCAAGCCCGCGCCGCCCCACGATTCTCTACCCATGACTGGCAACCAAAACCCAGCCCAAATCGCGGTGAACACCGGGCCGAGATTCTCGCCGACCTCGACACCAAAGACTGATCCGCCCTTCATCTGGCCAAAAATATCTCGGGGGATGAATTGGCCGCAGGCCAAGAAGGGGGCTGGCCCCCTTCCACCCAGCTTAACGCGCACGCACCGTGTCAATCATCAGCTGCACATTCTCAGGATCCGCATCCGGCGTGATCCCATGCCCCAGATTGAAAATATGCGGCCCCTTGGAAAACGCCTCAACAATCTTACGCGTCTCATCCACCAAAGCCTGACCACCCGTCACCATATGGGACGAGGCCAAATTGCCCTGCACACAACCATCCACCTGCACATGGGCCGCCGCCCAATCCGGCGCGACCGAGTTGTCCAGCGCCACACAATCCACACCTGTCGCCCTGGCAAACCCGACATAGCCCTTACCGGCCTCGCGCGGAAAACCAATGACAGGAATTCCGGGATGACGTTCTTTGATGGCCTGAGTGATCACACGGCACGGCTCGACCGCATATTTCTGGAATGCCTCGCCCTTCAGGGACCCGGCCCAGCTGTCAAAGATCTTGACCACCTCGGCCCCGGCCTCGATCTGGGCCGACAGATATTCGATCGTCGCCAGCGTAATCCGATCCAGCAGGGCCTCGAACAACGCCACATTGCCCTCGCGCAGGGCATGGGCCGGGCCTTGATCCGGCGTGCCGCGCCCGGCGATCATATAGGTGGCCACCGTCCAGGGCGCGCCCGCGAAACCGATCAGAGTCGTCTCGGACGGCAATTCCCGCGACAGGATTCGCACGGTTTCATAGACCGGCGACAAAGTCTCGTGAATCGCATCCACGGGCTTCAGCGCGTCAAAGTCGGCCTGTTGGGTTATGGTCGACAGGCGCGGGCCTTCACCGGTGACAAACCACAAATCCGCACCCAGCGCCTGCGGCACCAACAAGATATCGGCAAACAGGATCGCCGCGTCGAACCCATAGCGACGGATCGGCTGCAATGTGACTTCGGCCGCCAGCTCGGGGTTATAGCACAGCGACAGGAAATCCCCCGCCTGCGCCCGCGTCGCGCGATATTCGGGCAGATACCGCCCAGCCTGACGCATCATCCAGATCGGCGGCACATCCTGCACTTCACCTGCCAATGCGCGCAGTATCTTCTTTGTCTCGGCCATCTTTGCCCCCAATAATCTGGTTTGCGCCACGGGTCGGCCCTCAGTGGCAATTTGTCAAGCTCTGCCCCCATTGTCAGGGCAATGTGACGCGATTAAAGCTGAGGCCATGACATTGACCCTGCCCTCCCCCGCCCAACCTCTAAAGATCGGCACCCGAGGATCGCCTCTGGCGCTGGCGCAAGCCTATGAAACCCGGCAGCGGCTGGCAGCGGCGTTCGATCTGCCCGAAGAGGCGTTCGAGATCGTGGTCATCAAGACCACCGGCGACAACCGCGCCATGATCGACGCAGACCGCCCTCTGAAAGAAATCGGCAACAAGGGTCTGTTCACCAAAGAGATCGAAGAGGCGATGCTGCGCGGCGATATCGACATCGCGGTGCATTCCACCAAGGATATGCCGGTAGAGCAGCCCGCAGGTCTGGTGCTGGACACCTTCCTGCCGCGTGAAGATGTGCGCGACGCGTTCATCTCGCCCAGCCTGAAATCAATCCACGACCTGCCGCGGGGTGCCACCGTCGGCACCTCATCCCTGCGCCGCCGTGCGCAGCTGTTGAATCGTCGGCCTGACCTGAACATAGTGGAATTCCGAGGCAACGTGCAGACGCGGCTGAAGAAACTGGCGGACGGCGTGGCCGATTGTACCTTTCTGGCCATGGCCGGCATCCGCCGCCTGAACATGCAAGACGTCCCCGCCACCGCCATTGCACCAGAGGACATGCTGCCCGCCATCGCACAGGGCACCATTGGCATCGAACGCCGCAGCGACGATTCCCGTGCTGCGGGTATGCTGGAAGCGATTCACCACATTGAAACGGGGCAGCGTTTGGCCGCCGAACGCGCATTGCTGGCTGCGCTGGACGGCTCCTGCGAAACGCCAATCGCGGGTCTAGCTGAGATCAATGCAGGTCAACTTCACCTGAGGGGCGAGGTTTTGCGCCCGGATGGGTCTGAGGCGATCACCGAAGATGTTGAAGGATCGATTGAAGACGGCGTCGAAATGGGCCGCACTGTTGCTAAAACCCTGCTTGCACAGGCGGGTGCCGGATTCTTTGATTGGCGAAACTAAAAAAAATCCACGCAATGTGAACTACTTCACTGCCGTCGCCTGATGAGTCAGGCATAACGCTTGCATACCGGTTGTGAAGTCGGCTCGGTCTCAAATAAGTCGAAAGTTTTGTAAGTCTGTACCGTTTTAAGTGGTGTTCGAGGGGGTGAGACCCGATCCTGAGATCCGATCAGTTAGGGCCGTTGTCATTGATTTGACAGCGGCCCGTCCCATTTTTTGCGCAGCGTGCGGTCATCTATTGGCAATCAACTCGACCGCCGTATTGACCGCTTCCCTTGTCATTTCAATATCCGTGTCAGTTACCGCAAGGGAAGGGTAGAGCTTTCCGGGCGATTTAAAGATGCCACTCGCCCGTAAGCTGTTGTTGTAATCCACGTTGCGTCGGGGGTCATCGTGCCGAGAGCTGCGATAATCGCGACACGGGGCATTGGTGAAATAGATATCAAACAGAGTTTCATCGCCACAAACCTGATGCGGGATACCGGCCGCTGTCAGCGCATCAACCTGCATCTGTTGCAACGCGGCCCCTATGGTCCTCAGACGCTCATAGGTACCTTCACGGCGCAGTATTTCCATCGTTTTCAACCCTGCGGCAGAGGCAACCGGATTGCCCGACAATGTGCCCAGTTGCATCAGCCAGCCGTCTTCGCCGACCTGTGCCTTGTCGAAATGCTTCATGATCTCGGTGCTTGCGCCCAGCGCGGCCAGAGGGAAGCCACCGCCGGTAATCTTGCCCAGCGTGCAGATATCGGGCGTCACGCCGTATTTCTCTTGCGCGCCGCCATAAGCGAGGCGGAAACCGGTCACGATCTCGTCAAAGATCAGCAGGACATTGTGTTTGTCGCACAATGCGCGCAGACCTTGCAGATATCCGGGCATTGGCGGAATGATCCGTTGCAGCGGCTCGACCATAATCGCGGCGATATCGTCATGTTCGTCCAACAACGCCGCAACGGCCTCAAGGTCATTGAACGGTGCGATCAGCATCTGCTCGGCCACGCCCGCAGGGATGCCGGCGCTGTCGGGCACCGCCTGTGGGAAGTTCACATGGCGGCTGGGGGCGAGGCTCATCTGCGCCTCGGCGCTCATACCGTGATAGCCGCCCTCGAACTTCAGGATCTTGTCGCGCCCGGTATAGGCGCGGGCCAAGCGGATGGCGTACATGTCGGCCTCGCCACCCGAGGCGACAAAGCGCACCTGTTCGCAGCACGGCATGGCGTCGATGATTGCCTCGGCCAGTTCGATGCCTTTGGCGTTGTTGGCGAAAAAAGTCATGCCCTTGGGCAGTTGTTCCAGCACCGCCTCCATCACCTCGGGGTGGCCGTGGCCCAGCAGCATCGGTCCAGAGCCGATCAGATAGTCTATATATTCGGTCCCGTCCTCATCCCAGACGCGACTGCCTTCGCCACGGGCAATGATGATGCCGGGGTCGAAATTGCCAAATCCCCCGGCGGGCAATGCGGCGTTGGCGCGGGCGATCCATTCGGATTGAGTGTTGATCTTGAGCATCTCAGGCAATCTCCAATATCGGGGAACCAAGGGTTTCCAGGTCGGGCGTCACGCCCAGACCCGGGCCTTCGGGCGGGGCGATGCGACCGTCTTTGCGGCTGGGTGCATCCGGGCAGAGGCGCGGGCTCACGTATGAGGACAGATCGCAGGTGTTCATCAACGAGCCATGCGGAGTCGAAGCCGCGAAATGCAACGCGGCGGCGGTGACGATATCGGATCCCCATGTGCATTCGGCGCAGATTTCGGCCCCCAGATGCACTGTCAGATCGCGCGCGCGGCGCATGGCCGACAGACCGCCGAACTTGGACAATTTCAACGCCACCGCATCCATGCAGCCCAATTCATGTGCACGCAGCAACGAGGCCAAATCATGGGCGTTTTCGTCGATCTTCATCGGCAGGCCGGTGGCTTGCCGCACGGCGGCACAATCCTCCAGAGTTTTGCAGGGTTGTTCCAGCATCACATCCAGATGTGTGACGGCGCGGCCCGTGCGTGTGGCCTGCAGGCGCGATGCGCCGCAGTTCCAGTCTCCGTAGACGATTGGCCCCGGCCCCACAGCTTCGCGCACTTTGGTCAGGCGTTCGGCATCGGCCTGCCAGTCGGCTTCGACCCCCAGCTTGACCTGAAACTGACGTATGCCGGTCTGATAGGCGGTCTGCGCGATGCGGGCCATCTCATCGGGGTCTATGCAGGTGATCGAGTGATAGAGCGGCATGTCCTTGCGCGTGCGCCCGCCCAGCAACGCATAGACCGGCTGGCCCGTGGCTTGGCCGAATAAATCCCACAGGGCAAGATCGACGGCGGATTTTGCGTAGCGGTGGCCTTGTAGAAACCCGTCGAGCTTGCGCATCGGGACATCGGCCCCGAAGGGCGACATTCCGAGGATCTCCGGGGCCATTTCGGTGATCGCCGCTGGGACGCCATCGGCATAGGCGGGCAGATAGTGGGGAATCGGGCAGATCTCGCCCCATCCTTTAAGGTCAGTATCGGTTTCAAGGCAAAGCACATGGGTTTTGACGGTGGCGCAGGTTTTGCCCTCGGCCATATGGTAGGTTTCGTGGCTGGTGAGGTCGACGGACCAGAGGGTGATGGCGGTGATTTTCATTCAGGCCGTCCTTGGGGTGTTGATGTTGTGCAGTCAGAGGGGCCAGCCCCTCTCTTGGCCTTCGGCCAATTCACACCCCGAGATATTTCTAGCCAGATGAAGGGGCGGATCATCGCGGGGCCTCGTAGGTTGCAACTGGGAGGCCGAGGGTGTCTTCGTCGGGGTGGACACCGAGGCCAGGGGTTTCGGGCAGGTGGAGGTGTCCGTTATTGTTGCGGGGACCGCGTCCGTTGGCGATGTCCTCGGTGATCATGTCCTGACAGGCCCAGACGGCATGGCAGTTCTGATCGGGGATGGTGGCAGCCAGATGCAGGGCCTCGGTATCGGCAAGGACAGTGCCTCCGGTGGCCATGACGAACATGTCGATCCCGTGGGCCAGCGCGATATCGCGCATTCGGGCTGCCTTGGTCAGGCCGCCGACACGGTTGAGCTTGATGCCAAAGACCTCGGCAAGACCGTCGCGCGCGATGCGGGTGGCGTCTTGCAGGGTTACGAGGCTTTCGTCCACTGAGACGGGTGAGGCGTGGCGACCCGAGATGGCGGCGATGTCGTCGAGGGATTCGCAGGGTTGTTCGAAGATCACCTGCAAAGGCTCGCAGGCCTTCATCACGCGCAGCGCCTGTTGGCGAGTCCAGCCCCGGTTCACGTCATAAAGAACAATCTCGCCGGGGCGGCGGAAGCTTTCAACATCTTGAACGCGGGCTATGTCGCGTTCGACGTCTCCGCCGATTTTGACCGAATGGGCGATGTAACCCCGGTCGCGGTAGCGGGTCATCACCTCGCGCGTTTCTTCAGCGGTTTTGGCACCGACGGACGAGGCAATCGGGCGTGGGGTGCGGGAACCGCCGCCCATCAGATCAGCAATTGGCAAGCGCGCTGCTTGCCCGGCGATGTCCCAACAGGCCATGTCGATCGGACTTTTGGCATAGAGGTGGCCGGGCAGCGCCGTATCCATGGCGCGTTCCACATCAAGCACGCGGCGCGGATCCAGGCCCAGAATAAACGGGGCCATGGTCTCGATTCCCGAACGGATACCCGGACCGTGGGCCGGCACATAGGTATGGCCCCAGGGCGTGCCCTCGCCCCAGCCGATCAAGCCAGTATCGGTTTCGATCTTCACCAGCGTTGCGTCCAGCGTTTCGAATTTCAAACGCCCGCCAGAAAGCCAATATGGATGCTCGAGCGGCAGGTCGATCTGGTAAACGATGATGGTTTTGATCTTCATAACGCGTACTCTGCCACGGGCGCACCGAGGCTTTTGAAATCCGGGGTAACACCCAACCCTGGCGCATCTGGCGCGTATAGCTTGCCGTTTCGCGACACAGCCCCGCCGTATCCGGTCGAGCGGGTGTTGTAGTTCATCAGGTCTGTGGTGTTTTGCAGGTATTCCTCGGGCGTCGAGGCGGCAAAATGGGCGACGGTGGCAGTGGTGATTTCGCCGCCCCATGTATCCTCGGACACCACGGGAATACGGTTTTCAATCAGATAGTCACGCACCCGTCGTGCCTTGCTGAGCCCGCCGAGATTGGAAAGCTGCAGGCAGCAGATCTCGGCCCCCCGATCCGCGACGATTCGCTGCGCCATGTGCATTCCAGTCAGGCATTCGTCCAGCTTCATCGGCTGTTCGGCCACGCGGCGAACCTGTTGGCACTCTTCATACGTTTTGCAGGGTTGTTCGAGGATAAAATCAAGATCACGCGTCGCCCGAGCCACCCGAATCGCGTTGTCCACGCGCCAGCCCTGATTGGCGTCGGCCATGGCGGTCTCACCCGGTTGCAGCAACGGGACCGTGGCCCTGATGCGGTCGATATCCGTGGCCCAATCTGCGCCTACCTTAATCTGGAACTGACGGTAGCCCTGATCGCGATATGTGTTCATCTCGGCCACGGTCTCATCCACTACCTTTTGCGGCGCCACCCGATACATCGGGGCACCATCCGTCAGCTTGCCACCCAGCAACATCCAGATGGGCTGCGCGCAGGCTTGCCCCAGAATATCCCAACAGGCTGCATCAAACGGTGCCTTGGCATAGCCGTGCCCCTGCACCAGATGGTCCATCAGCTGTTCGATCCGCCCAACCTGCCGTGGGTCCTCGCCCAGCAACTTGCGGGCGACCAAAGCGGCCAAAGCAGGAACGCCTTGGGAATGCGCGACCATGTAGTTTTCGCCGCAGGGTGTGAACTCACCACAGCCCTGCAACCCAGCATCGGTGTCGATCACCACAACCGAGGCGATGGCCGTCTCAATCGCATTGCCCGCACCCCAAACGTAAGCCCCACCGACATAGGGCAGCCCGGTCTGATAGATGCGGATGCGGGTGATTTTCATGCGGCGTCCATTCGGGGCAAGGCATCCAACCCTTCGCCGCGCCACAACACGTAGGTCAGGATGGGGCTGTCGGTGGTTGTCATTGCGTGACTTTGCCAACTGGTGTGCAGCCGGGTTTGGTTGGGGGTCAGTTCGGCGTCATTGCCTTCGACCCGAAACCTCGCACGGCCGGCGGCGATGAGGTACAGTTCTTCGGCCTGATGGCTGTGCCAATCATAGGCCAATCCCTCACCCCAAAAAGCCACGTAGCCCCGCAGCTTTGTTGAGTGGAAATGGCCCGTGGGACCGAACAGTTCATAATAGCCAAAACGGTTCAGGAAGTCGGCACCGACTTCGTCTTCGGTGTAAGTCAGCTTCCAATCGGCGAGATGCGCGGTTGCGCAGATCGCCTTCGTAAGGGCTTGGGTCGGCCCGGCATCGGACTGGATCGCCTGCACGAGAGGAACCGCCGGGATCGCGTTTGGCGACACGTCAACAGCGCACAGATCATCTGGCCAATCACCGAACGCAGCCAGATCAGGATGCGTTTGGTGCAGCTGTCGCGCGGCGTTCAGCACATCAATCAAAGTCATGGGATCACCACGATATTGCCCGTGTGCTGCTTGGCGATGAAAGCTGCTTGCGCCTCGCGCAGCTCCTCCAGAGGATAAGTCGCGGCAATAGCCGGTTTGATCTCACCCGCCTCGATATATTTCACGAGGTTCTGCATGACCTGCGGGTCAATCACGGTCGAGCCGGTAAAGGTCAGGTCGCGTAGATAGAAGGTGCGCAAGTCGAACTCAACCATCGGGCCCGCGATGGCTCCGGAGCAAGTATAGCGTCCGCCGCGCTCGAGGATGTCGATCAGGGTCGGCCAGTAGGGGCCGCCTACTACGTCGGCGACTACCGTGATTTTTTCACCACCCAGCGCAGCACGCAGGTTTTCTGGTGCGCGCGGCAGGATCATGTCAGGACCAAGCTCAGCGACGTCGGCATGTTTCGCCTCGGACGCCATTGCGACAACGCGCGCGCCACGCCGTTTGGCCAGTTGCACCAAGGCGCCGCCGACACCGCCCGAGGCTCCGGGCACCAGAACCGTGTCTTTCTCGGTGACATTGGCGCGGGTCAGCATCCCTTCGGCGGTTGAGTAGGAGCAAGAAAACGTCGCCAGTTCCGCATCCGACAAATCTGAGGTAATCGGCACTGCATTCACGGCCAGAGTGGTGGCGTATTCGGCAAACCCTCCGTCCCGTTCCGAGCCGTAGTAGCCGGTTTTGTCCTTGTTGTCGGGATCATCCGGGTCCCGTAACCAGCCATCGGTGATTACGCGCTGACCGATACGGGCGGGGTCGACACCCGCGCCCACGGCTACGATATAGCCACAGATATCCGCCCCCTGGATGCGCGGGAAGGTGATCGGGTTGCCGCCCCAGGTGGGGTCTTCCTCACCCACCTCATCAAACGCGCCGCCGGTGGTCGCGTCGGTGACTGTCTTGGAATACCAACCCGACCGCGTGTTGACGTCCGTGTTGTTCAGACCGCAGGCGGCGACCTTGATCAATACTTCATGAGCCGCAGGTTCGGGGCGAGGCCAGTCTGGGTGAAGCACCATCTGCTCGAGACCGCCATGGCCCATCGTGACCATAGCTTTCATTCTATCAGGCAAGATCATTGCGCGGCCTCCAGTGCAGCGTCGGTTCGTGGCAGCAGGCTTTGCGGATCATAGGCCGGTTCGCCCAGCACTAGCGCTGCACGGGATTGACCGTGGATCACGACCTGCAATGCGGTGCCGGGCGTGGCGGCCTCGGGCTTGATATAGGCAAAGGCGAGGATCTTGCCGACGGTATGCCCATAGACCACTGAAGCGGTCGAGCCGACCACGCGACCATTCAGCATCACTGCCTCACCGCCATGGCCGTCGATCTCACCATCCGGTTCGATTTCCAGATAGGCGCAAATCCACGGAAGGTCGGTGTTTAGGGTCATGTCCTTGCCCAGATACTTCTTGTCGGTGCGCGCAAAGCGCAGCACGTCCGCCTCGGCCAATGTGACTTCATTGGTTAGTTCACCCGCGCCTTTGAAGCCTTTCTCCATCCGCATCACGTTCATGGCAAAGCTGCCGTAGTCGGCGATGCCATGCGGCTCACCCGCACCCCAAAGTGCGTTGTAAACGTCGAGGCAAGCGGCGTTGGGCATGTGCAACTCCCAGCCCAGTTCCCCGGCATAGGACATGCGGAACGCCCAGACCTTGTGGCCTGCGATTGTGATTTCCTGCGCGGACAACCAGCGGAACCCGACATTGGTCAAATCGGCATCGGTGCAGCGCGCCAGTACGTCCCGCGATCGGGGACCGTTCAGCGACAAGGCTGACCAATCGGACGAGAGGGCGGTAATCTGAACATCCTCATCCGCCCGCTGTTGCGTCAGGTGATCCAGCAAGCGCTGTTCGAAGAACGCGGCGCATACCAGATAGAAGCGATCTTCAGCCATGCGGACAATCGTGGTCTCCAACTCGATCCGGCCCCGGCGGTTCAGCATATGGGTCAGCGTGATCGAGCCCACTTTTTGCGGCATCCGGTTGGCCGTCAGCCGATCCAGCAGGGCGTAGGCATCCGGCCCCGAAACCTCGACCTTAGTAAAGGCGGTGACATCCATGATGCCGACGCGTTCGCGCACCGCTTTGACCTCGGCCGCGACCATGTCGTCGGCGGGCGTGCGGCGGAAGGAATAATGGTCGCGCTGTTCAACCCCATCGCGGGCGAACCAGCGGGGGCGCTCGAACCCATAGACTTCCTCATGCACCGCGCCCTTGGATTTCAGCAATTCATACAGGGGCGATGGCTTGATCGGACGCCCTTCGAGACGGTTGAAATGCGGAAAGGGGATTTCGTGGCGCAGGCAGTAATCTTCCTCGGCCTTAATCACCTGCCAGTCCTTCGTGGCATAGCTGCCGAACCGGCGCGGATCGAACTCGCGCATAGAGATTTCGGCGGCCCCATGCACCATCCAGCGCGCCAACTCACGCGTCAGACCCGGCCCCCAACCAATGCCGATCTGCGTACCGCAGCAGCACCAGTAGTTCTGCACACCCGGCGCAGGCCCGATCAGCGGGTTGCCGTCCGGCGGGTGCGAGATCGCGCCGTGCACGTCACGCTGAATGCCCAGTTCGGCAAAGATCGGCATACGGTTCAGGCTTTCCTCAAGCCACGGCATCACACGGTCGTAATCCGCGTCGAACAGCCAGTTCTCGTATTCCCACGGGCAATGATCATGCCAGACCGAGTTCGGGCTCTCTTTCTCGTAAATGCCAATCAGCCCGCGCTGCTGCTCCATGCGGATATAACCCGAGACTTTGCGGTCATCGCGGATCACTGGCAGTTCCTTGTCCAGATTCTGGAACTCAGGCACCGGTTCGGTCACGAAGTAATGGTGGGTCATCGAGGTCATCGGCAATTGCAGCCCTGACCATTCACCCATCTGCCGCGCATAGGTGCCGCCCGCGTTCACAACATGCTCACACGTGATGGTGCCCATCTCGGTCTCAACCACCCACTCGCCATTCTCGGCCTGAGTGATGTTGGTAGCGCGGCAGTTGCGGAAGATGCGGACGCCTTTTTGGCGCGCGCCCGTCGCCATCGCCATGGTCACGTTGGTCGGGTCCACATGGCCGTCGTCGGGTGTATGCAGCGCACCCAACACACCGTCGAGATTGTAGAACGGGTGCAACTCGACCACTTTCTCGGGGCCCACGAGTTCGATGTTGAACCCCAGCGAGCGGCCCACCGACAAGGTGTGGCGCAGCCAGTCCATCTCATCCTCGGTATAGGCCAAGCGGAACGAGCCGCAGCCGTGCCATGTGACCGGCTGGCCGGTTTCAGCCTCCAACGCGCCGGAATAGAGACCGATATTGTAGTCCACGCATTTGCCCAGCCCAAAGCTTGAGGTCGAATGCGTGATCTGGCCCGCCGCGTGCCACGTGCTGCCGCTGGTCAGCTCGGCCTTTTCCAGCAGGACGGTGTCATCGCCCCACCCCTCATGCGCCAGATGATAGGCCAGACCGACCCCCATGACGCCGCCTCCAACAATGACCACGCGGGCGTGGGTGGGCAATTTCTTCTCGGACATGACATTTCCTCTTCCCGAGTCGCTTTTCTGCTCGACAGGCTAATTCCACATTTGTACCATCGTCAATCATGAATGACACAAATGTATCATCAATCGTTCTCGACCGCCTTACGGAAGAATGGGACGCCCTGACACCCGAGGCGCAAAAGGCCGCACGCTACGTGTTGGAAAACCCAACAGATGTTGGGGTTTCGACCGTGCGCGAGATCGCCGAGGCCGCAAAAGTAAAGCCCAACACGTTTGTCCGCATGGCGCGGCAGGTGGGGTTCGAAGGGTACGAGGATTTCCGCGCCCCGTTCCGCGATGCGATTCGGCGCGGCACCGCGTCGTTTCCGGATCGCGCGCGCTGGTTGCAGGACATTGGCAAGTCTGGCGAATTGGGCGGGCTCTATGCTGACATGATTGGCGCCGCGATCCGAAATATCGAAGACACCTTCGCCGGGATCGATGCCGAGCGCCTGCAATCGGCGGCTGAAGATATATGGAATTGCCGCCAGATTTTCACGCTGGGCGTGGGCGTCAACAACTCGAACGCGCGCAATTTCACCTATCTGGCCTCGACGGGGATGAAGCAATTCCACGCCATCCCCCGTCCCGGATCAACTCCGGTAGACGATCTGGCCTGGGCTGATGAACAGGACGTGCTGATCGCCATCACCTGCCACCCCTACCGGACCGAGGTGATCGACGCGATCAAGCTGGCCCGGCAACAGGGCCTGACCGTCGTGGGTATCTCGGACAGCCCGGCCAGCCCGGTCATTCTGAACGCGCAGCACGGCTTTGTCGTGGCAGCCGATACACCGCAGTTCTTTCCCTCCTCCGTCTCGACCATCGCTCTGCTGGAAACGCTGCTGTCCTTTGTGGTGGCCGTCTCCAGCGACGAAATCGTCGAGCGGGTGGAGCGGTTTCATCAACGCAGACACCAACTTGGCCTCTACGCGGAGGAGCCCGAATGAACGCACCCCTGACCCATTCACTGGACGCGCGATACTATACCGACCCCGCGATTTTCGCGCAGGAGATGCAGGGGCTGCTGGCCCGAACCTGGCAATTCGCGGGCCACGTGGCGCAGGTGCGCGAACCGGGAGATTACTTCGCGTTCGAAATCGCAGGCCAGAACCTGTTCTGCATTCGGGGTCGCGACGGGGAAATCCGCACATTCTACAATGTGTGCCAACACCGCGCGCATGAGATGGTCAGTGGCGCGGGCAATACCCGCGTTGTCGTCTGCCCCTATCACTCTTGGACCTATGAACTGACGGGCCAATTGCGCGCCGGCCCGAATATCAAGTCGGTTCCCGGTTTCGACCGCAGCGCGATCTGCCTGACCTCGGTCCGGACCGAAGTTTTCAACGGTTTCATCTTCGTCAACCTCGACGATGATGCAGCCCCCATGGACGATTGGTATCCCGGCGTGCGCGAGGAAATCCGTGCGTTTGTGCCGCATATCGACGACCTGGAACCGCTGGAATGGGTGGAAATCCCGGAAAACTGCAACTGGAAGGTCAGTATCGAGAATTACTCGGAATGCTATCACTGCCCGACCAACCACCCGACTTTTGCCGAAGGCGTCGTCAAGCCCGAGACCTATGACATTCAGCCCGACGCCAGCGGCGGCCATGTCCTGCGTCATACGACCGAGTGTCAGAGCCTCGACAAGATGACCTACCCCATCGACATGTCCGTGCCTCACGCGGGCGACTACCAGTCGTGGTTCCTGTGGCCGATGTTCTCGTTCCAGTGCTATCCGGGTAACGTACTGAACACTTATCACTGGCGCGCGAATGACGCCGATCACTGCACCGTCTGGCGCGGCTGGTACACCGAGGGCGGATCGGAAAGCGCCGTCATCCGCCAACTGGCCGTGCAAGACCGCGAGACAACGGTCGAAGAGGATATCCGTCTGGTCGAATCCGTCCACCGCGGCCTGAAATCCCGCGGCTATCGCCCCGGACCGCTGGTGCTGGATCCCGGCTGTGGGGTTATGTCCGAACATTCAATCGCACGGTTGCAACAATGGATGCGCGACGCCATTGATGGCTGACCTGCTTAAAGGCTAGGAAAATAGGTCGAATTTTCTTGGCCCGACGCTTAGCGTACAAACAAAACTTCAGAGGTGAAAATGTCAGACCTGTTCAACGAAGACCTGTTTCTCAA
Organism: Ruegeria sp. HU-ET01832; assembly: GCF_040371315.1. Classification (NCBI taxonomy): domain Bacteria; kingdom Pseudomonadati; phylum Pseudomonadota; class Alphaproteobacteria; order Rhodobacterales; family Roseobacteraceae; genus Ruegeria; species Ruegeria sp. HU-ET01832. Next base: position 373,546 of record NZ_BAABWL010000002.1, on the reverse strand, counting down.
AGGCCTGGAACAACGCAAAAACACTCTTGGCGCAGAATATGTCGAAAAGAACCTCGCGGCGGCTGACGACTTCACCCGCCCATTCCAAGAAGCAATGACAGCATGGTGCTGGGGCTTTGGGTGGGGTGATGATGTCATCGACGCCAAAACACGGTCGATGATGAACCTGTCGATGATCGGCGCCCTGGGCAAAATGCATGAGTGGGAAATTCACTGCAAAGGCGCGATCAACAACGGTGTTTCACCAGAAGAGATCCGCGCCATCATCCATGTCATCGGTATCTATTGCGGCGTTCCACAGGCTCTGGAATGCTTCCGCGTTGCCCGTAAAGTTTTGGGCTATTCCTGAACGACCCCATCCAGCGCCTGACACTTCGAAATTCAGCACCGTTCGCGCGTACTGGATGTGCCGAATTTTGGTTTGCCTTGCGCCAACTTTGAGCGCGCAGTGATTTGGGGCTTCGACAAAGCCCAAACCGCCACACTGCTGGGTTAAAGCAAAAAAAATCGCCCGGCCCTTTCGGAACCGAGCGGTAGAGGGAAAACGAAAAGGAGCACATCACGTGTGCTCCTTTTGCATGGTTACTGGATCAGCCGCAGCTTCTGGATGGAACCGGCAATCGACACGAACGAGTCGATGATCTCTTCGCCGGTAACCTCGTAGTAGTGCGAAGGCGACGAGGCGCATGCCTTAACCTCGGCCGCCGCCTGATCTGAAGTTTCAAACGCAACCGCATAGATGATCACGTTGTTCGCCTTGGCCAGCTCACACTGCTGTTTGAACAGCTGCAAGTTGGTAACCTGTGACGATGTAATGGTCGTGTCTTCGGACGGGCGCGAGACCAGCTCGGTCAGACCGTTTTCTTCTTCCATTTCATCAGCTGGGCGAACCTGCGGGCTGGTCCGGCCATCGGTCATGATGACGATGTATTTCGACGTGTCCTCATGATCCCAGTTTAGGGGACGGTTCGCGAATTCAGCCGGAACCTCACCCATTGTGCTGAGATAGGCAAAGGCATCGCGCGAGGACGGGTCCAGCAGAGCCAGCGCATATTTCAGGCTGTAATTGGTGCCAGTGCCGTCGAACAGACGCAGGTTGTCAATAAAGCTGTGCAGAGTGACCTCGTCGTTCTGAGCGTATTTGATGCTCATCTCGTCATCCGGGCACCAACCCCAGTTCTGCGTGGTCTCGTCATAGTCCCAATTCACGAAGTACGGCACCTGCTCGGTCGAACCGGATGGCAATTGCGACGTCATGAAATCGGAATATGAAAGTTCCAGACAGGACGATTCATTGTTCGGGATGGTCTGGTAGTATGAGTGGAAATCATTGAACTGCAATTCAGCATCGACATTGTTAAATTTAGTTTCGCTGGCTTCCATGTCACCCGTGACGCTGTAGTATTCGGTTGCTTGCTTACCACCCTTGATCGAAGCACCAACCAGTTCTGCGTCTTCGGTCAGGACAGAGTTCTCGATGGCGAAATCCTTGACGTAGTAATAGTAGGTGTCGACGTCGTCTTTGTCGAAACCATCCACGTCGTTGTCCGGAAAGCTGTCAATCTTTACAGAGTAATCCGGTGAACCGTCGCCGCTTGTGTCAAACCAGAAGACAACGTTGGAAATATCCTGCTTCCAGGTCGGGAAATACCCCTCTTCTGTGGTCGTGCCAAACCGTTCACCACCCAGGTATTCGAACATCGTCGACCCCGGGTTTGTTTGACCCGCGAAAGGAATGACATTGATCGAAGTCTGCTTGTCCGCCTTGGTACCCGTTGTGGGGTCTTCATTTCGGCTAAGACTTTTGGTGATGAACGCCTTGGCGGCAGCTTGCATCAAATCGACACGGTTGTTGCTGCCCATACTGCCCGAAATATCCAGCACCAATGAGATCTCGGTATGGGGCGCAGCTTCATTGGCCGCGGCTCCGATACCCAAAGGAATAGAGTCGATACCACTCAGGCGCATGAATTTTGTATCGTATTCTGCCCCGATCGCTGCGGCGACCGTCCGGTCCTGAAACGCCTCTTGAACAGCTACTGAGCTTTGGTACTCCGACAGCCCCTGCGCCGCCAGATGCGCATTAACCACTTCCTCTGGTGGCAGTGTCTGCTCGAGGTTGGCGGCAGCAAGCACCGCATTGTCAAGAACCCACTGTAGCTTAACGCGGTCGCGCTCATAGTTGGCGACATCAACTGCGATTCCCGTAGCGGCCAGCAACATGAGAAAGACGAAAAGCGCAAAAATCGTCAAAGCGCCATCTTCGCCAGTGGCGAAACGTCCCTTTTTAGAAGGACCACTTAAAATTGAGTTCAGTTGTCTTCGAGTCCGAATTCTGGGCATTTGAATCTCCGGGGCAACGTAAATTTTTTTCACCATTGCCTGAGAATTTGTCCCCAATTTGCCACAAATCGGGTGTTTAGATTACAATAAATGAATGTGAAATGAACTGAAAATTAACGAAGATTTCCTACAGAAAAAGGCTCTAATTAGTCGTTCAATAACAATTAGTTAAATAAATTCATACTGCGTTGAGAATCCCCCTGATCGGTTCATTTTCAATTAATACTCTGAAAAAATAGCTTGAAAATTGCGGTATTTGGGGCGGACTGGAACAATTGGAAAACTCCCGAAAACCAAAGCCTATTTGCCCACGCTGGGAACGGCTACGTCGATTCGGCGAATTAAAGTGGCGTTGTTCTCATTTTCGCAACAACTTTAACGGAAGTTGAATAATGTATTCGCACTTCATTCAATCAAGATTTGGCACAATTCGTATTAATTGAATCTGAACACCTTAGTCGCCCCGAGATTCTGCAAAGGGAATAACATGACAAAGTCTGCCATATTGATTGCAACACCGTGGTCTTCGGTGGAGCGATACACATTTAAGTCGGTCAGGTGCAGCAGCAGCCCTGCGGTGGCAATGCGGGGTCGTGAACGTTTTCCTCCGATCAACATTACGCTTGCGGGCATCGTCAGAGAAATGCGGTTTCAGGAAGAAAATAAACACGCCGCGCCCAAGTGATTTCGGACCAACATTCTGGTGCTGCTCGCCCCCAAAAAAGGGAAAAGCCCGCTCACAATAAGAGCGGGCTTTAATTCGCGCCTAGAGTGAGTACGGGTGCGCGATCCTTTTCGTCTTCAGTTCACATCCATTAGTCGATTACCGGGCCAGCCAATGTTTTGTAGGTGGATGATAAAGGCTGGCCCGGCTCTCGTTGCCTCCGTGAGATTCAGGGCAATGAGATCATGTCTTATTCGAGCCCGAGCATGGCTCGCACCGTCGCCTCCACTTCGTCGGTTACAGGTTTGTTCGCTGCATCTTCAAGCGCCTCACGCTCCAGGTCTGGCTGCTGTTCAACCTGCTCAGTTAGATCTTCAACTTCTGCAACCGCATCGTTGTAGTCGACAGCATCCTGCAACTCATCCGCAATTTCCTGCTCCTCGTTTATGGCTTCCGCAAGCTCTGCTTCTGCAATGCCCAACGCCTCTTCGATTGCTTCATCCTCACCACCGGCATCCGCCAGGTCTTGTTCCAGACCGTCGACAACCTCTTGTTTCTCGTCGACATTTTGCTGCGCTTCATCAAGCGCATCTTCGATCTCATCGGTTGTACGATCGGGCTGTTCCAGGCCCGCAAGCGTTTCGATCGCTTCTTCCAGATCCTCTTCGAGGGCAAAACCTGCCAGCACGGTATCACGATAGATTGCGATCCGGCCGACACGGGAATTCGGAGAGGCATTCAACAACGCTGTCGGGCTGGCATTGGCCGCATTCAAGGCACCAAGTTCAGAAGGATGGGCCTGAAGAAGCTCGGACGCTTTGACCTTTTTGCTCCGGCCCTGTGGCCGAACAGATGTTGTCACTTCGGTCACGGCATCTTTCTGCTGAGAGCCAGAGGATACGGAACGGCTGGACTTGGACGATTTCTTGGACGACTTATTGCCTTGGAAAAAATCCTTCAAAGAGAAGCCTTTTCCCCCAAGCGACTTACTTCCCGACCCCGCGGTTTTCTTACCGCTACGGTTGAGCCCCCCTTTGCCCTTTGCGCCATCATTTTTGCCTGCGCCTTGGCCGCCATTCCCTTTGCCGCTGTTACCTTTTTCTCCACCGTTACCGCCGCCATTGCCTTTACCGCCACCGTTGCCCCCGCCATTGCCTTGCCCCCCTTTGGCAAAGGCGGGTTCAGGCACCGCGACCGTCATAACAACAGCAGCAGAGCCAACTAAGGCCACGGCAACAGCAGAAGCTTTCAGGAGGTTTGTCGTCTTGATCTTCATGTGCATTTACTTTGGCCCTCGCGGATCGAAATATTCCGAACGACAGCCCCCACTTAGTCGCCAGAGGCAGAATCACCCCTTTGATTGCATTTGACATGATGCACACTGAACACACGAAAAACTGTTTGTTCATCACTAGTTCACATAGAATTAATTAATCTTTAGGGTGATCTACGCAAAGACAGTGACCGTGATGTTAAAGCTTGTAGCAGTAACGCTTTTTGCCACCCTTCTCATGGCTGGTGAGGGGTTTGCTGACGCGCGCGAACTTAAGCAGTCCGAGTTACGCCAGGCGACAAAGACTGGCAGTGCAATTCGGTTGAAAAGAGTTATTCGTGGCGTTGAAAAAGTGTTTGGCGGCACTCCTGTGGATGCACGCGCGTTCCAGACGGACAGGGTCTACTACCGGATTCTGGTCAAAAAACCCAACGGCAGCATTATAAGTGTTATTGTTGATGCCCAGACCGGCGTTGTCGTGTCGAATCGATCTAGTGTTGGTCGGCAAATACGAGAAGCGGCTCAGGCGAATACCGGCAAATCGGCCAATTCCAAAAGCCAAGCTGGAAACCGGGCCAACAGCGGAAACAACAATGCCGGTGGAAACGGCAAAGGCAACTCCGGTGGTAATGGTAATTCCGGCGGCAACGGCAACTCCGGCGGTGGAAACTCTGGTGGCGGCAACAGCGGCGGTGGCAACAGCGGCGGTGGCAACAGCGGCGGTGGTAACAGCGGCGGTGGTAACTCCGGTGGTGGTAACTCCGGCGGCGGCAACAGCGGCGGTGGTAACAGCGGCGGTGGTAACTCCGGTGGTGGTAACTCCGGCGGCGGCAACAGCGGTGGTGGTAACTCCGGCGGCAACGGTAACGGAAATGGCGGACGCGGAAGATAACCGATGAACATTTCGCCGAAGCATTGTAGTTTTCACCTATGAGAGTATTGCTTGCAGAGGATGAGCCGCATCTTTGCGCTCAGATCAAAAAACTTCTGAACGCCGAAGGCCGGGTTGTGGACGTAGCCCACAATGGGCTTGAGGCGCTTCATCTTGGATCAACTGAACCGTACGACGTGATCGTTTTGGACGTCGGTCTGCCGGAACGGGACGGTATCTCGGTTTTGCGGGAATGGCGCGCAAACGGCGTCAAGACCCCAGTGCTGATCCTTACTGCACGGGATGGCTGGAGCGAACGGGTCGACGGTCTGGATGCTGGCGCCGACGACTACATGACCAAACCCTTCCATATGCCCGAGCTGGCAGCCAGAGTGCGTGCGATCCTACGGCGACAAAGCGGACAGCTTAATCCCCTGATCGAGATGGGGGGTGTATCACTGGATACCAAAAACGGACGAGTAACAGCGAAAGACGTTCCGGTTGATCTGACTGCACAGGAAATTGCTGTGCTGACCTATCTGGCGCATAACCGCGGCCGTCTGATCTCGCGCACCGAGCTTTCCGAGCATATTTACGAATATGATGGTGATCGGGATTCGAACACGATCGCTGTCTTCATCACACGTCTTCGAAAAAAGCTGGGTCCCGAACTGATCAAAACCGTACGCGGGCGCGGCTATATGATCGACAGCGCCTGATGCTGTCACTAAGGGAACGAGCCCTGCTGGGCGGCGTTGCCACGGGTGCCATCTCGGTTGCGGTGGGCACTTTGGCAGTTCTATCCTACATCAACTCAAGGGTCTCGGATCAATTTGACTCCAATCTGCGTGACCGCCACACGCAGCTCGTTGTCGGGCTAAGTGTCACGACAGACAACCCGGATGCATTGCAGGATCTGATGTTCGATCCGGCCTATGGCACACCTTATTCAGGGCGGTATTGGCAGGTGACCAACGGAAGCGATGAGGTTTTCACCTCGGCTTCTCTGTTCGATGAAACCATCGCGGAACCTGTCGTTGCCACGGCGTCCGCAACCTTCTGGAACACAACCGGCCCTGAAGGTGAAGCTCTGCGCAGTATCTATCAGGAAATCTCGTACGAGGACGGAACCGTATGGGGCGTCAGTGTAGCCGAGAGTCGCGACGAGCTCATTGCCGAGCGCCGGGCCGCGCAGCGCAGCCTGCTGCCGGTGTTTACTCTGGTGGGCCTGATAGGGGTCGCCGGATCTTTGCTTTTGATGTCTGCGATCATGGGCCCTCTTCGCAAACTTCGCACGGATGTTGCGCATCGCTGGGACACGGATGAGGGGCTCAAGCCTGACGACTATCCTGATGAGGTGTCGCCATTGGTCGACGACCTCAACAAACTTTCAAGGCGTAATCGGGATATTGTATCAGGGTCGCGTCGACAAACTGCCGACCTCGCGCATGCGCTCAAGACGCCGACAGCGATCCTTCGCAATGAATTGAGCAGCCTTGCTGAACATGGCGCCACGATCGACACCGCGCAGGAAGCACTGGACAGGATAGACGCTCAACTCAGTCGTTCATTGGCACGAATGAGGGCTATGAACACAGCCGAACTTAGCCATTCGCGCGCAGATCTGTCCAATTCGGTGGACCGGTTGTCGCGCCTGTTTTCTCGCATGGCCGAACGTGACGGCAAAGAGCTCGAAGTCATCCGACAAAAAAACCTTTGGGTACGGATGGATCCCCAGGACATCGAGGAAGTCTTGGGTAATTTGATGGACAACGCTGTCAAATGGTGTCGTCAAACTGTGCGTGTTTCGGCGATGGCCAAAAGGAACAGTATTGAAATTCATATCGAAGACGACGGACCGGGTATCCCCGAGGATGACCGGCGCGAAGCTCTTCGATCAGGCGGGCGACTAGACACCTCTGTCGCTGGAACAGGACTAGGTTTGGCGATTGCGGTCGATTTGCTCAATGCATACGGAGCCAAGCTGGATCTGGGCAGATCAAAGGTGCTGGGCGGGTTGGAATGTCGTGTTGTGATCAACTCGATCCACAAGAAACCATCAAAATAGGCGGAAGAGCACACAAATTCTGTGTTGATGGCGGAGACGAAGGCAGTATAACTAATCCATTAAAGCATTATTAAATATAAACAATATTTAATGTTTTTTTGGAACCACCACCAAATGTACCACACCGATCCTAATGTCAGGCGGAGCTTAAACCGAGGTTCAAGCAAAGCAGATGATCCGCTTGCTGTCTCATTGAAGCCACTCATGCAGAGCTCAACGTATGCCGCCGATGAGCTCAAAACGGCTATCGCCGCGATAGCCAAGTGCAGTAGATTCTAGAAAAAGCAGATTGCGCAAAGTCCACTTACGAGACGAAGCAGATTAGAAAGCTTGCGTTGAACAACGACCACATCGAAGCATTACAACCCGCCTATAGAAGGCGACTCAATCCTCACTCCGCCACAAGTGCAACAATATCATTGCAGGGCTCAGAATGGTCGTGATTGGCCGAATTTACTTTGTTGAATGTTCCTCGATACACCAAAGCGAAAACGGGTGGAGTGAAGTAAAACGATACAACGGTTGACAACAGAACGCCTCCGGCGATTGCCACGGCGAATGGTGGCCAAAATGCACCTCCGCCCAATATCAGAGGCAGGAAGCCGCCAAATGTTGTGACCGTAGTCGAGACAATGTGACGGCTGGAACCAATAACGACGCGAGCCATGGCCGCCTGATCGCCCTGGCTGGCCTGCTGGTCTTGTTGCAACCCGGTCAAGATAATGATTGCAGCGTTGATCGAAACCCCGATTGAACCAATGACCCCAATTATCGCGTTTATTCCAAATGGGAATTGCATAACTGCCAGCGACAACATTGAAAGGCCTGCGGACAGAACGCAAACGACCAAGGTCACAAGTGTCAGGCGAAACGAGTTATAGGTTAGCACGATGGTCGCGACGGAAAGTGTTACGATCAAACCCACGGACGCGAGCAGATTACCCACGGTATTGGATCGAGCATCACTGTCGCCGCCTAAAGTCATCTTGTAGCCTTGCGGCAGATCAAACTCCGACGCGTCAAGCGCCGCTAATATGTCCTGCAATGCTTCTTCAGGCAAAACACCGGGCACTATAAACGCCTGTATAGTGTTCTCGCGCGTGCCATCCGTTCGGGTTATGACGCTTTCGGCCGGTTCGATCACTGGCCGGGCTAGTTCTGACAACGGTACACCGGGAAAAACTCCGATCGCAGATATTTCAGCAGCGTTCGGCAAAAGGATCGGCATACTGACAATTGCGCTAAGATCTGAACGTACCTCGTCGCCTAAGCGAACGCGTACTGGCAGTTGTTCTGTCCCTTCGATCAGTGATCCGCCGGTAATGCCCACAAGCGCCGAGTCCATCTGGCCAGCTATATCCGCTACATCCAGCCCCAGCAGACGGGCTTTGACTTCATCAATCTCGAACCGAATTTGGGGATTGCCTCCGTTCACACTCGCACGCGCCTGGGTCACCAAATCGAGATTTGCCATGACCGAACGCACTTCGTCGCCCAGATCGCGCAAAACCGTGATGTCCTGTCCCTGAATTTTGACTTCAACCGGTGCGGCGACTGGGGGGCCCTGTACAAGATTGCGAACGATGATCTGAGCGTCAGGAAAGTCGACATCTAGACGGTTCTGCAACGCTCCAACAAGGCGGGCAGCGTCGTCGGCCGTGTCGGTCGTGATCATGGCTTGTGCAAACCCAGGCTCGCGAGAACGGTTACCAACGATGTTGTAGTAGAATGCCGGGCCAGACTCACCCACAGTCCAGTAAACACTCTTGACGCCGTCATCGACCAGTAGGATTTCGTCAATCTGTCGCGCGGTTGCTTCGGTGGTGGCGATTGAAGTTCCACCTGGCATGTCGACCTCGATATAGAACTGGTTTCGGTCGACGCCCGGAAAGAACTGCGCAGTCAGGGTTGGAAAGGCCGCAAAGCCAAGCACGGGCAAGACCAATGCCAACGCGATGGATCGCACCGGATTAGCAACGGACAATCGAATTGACGCCTCAAACAAGCGGGTAAGCGGGGGGATACTGATACCACGGCTCAGCATTCCTGCGTCAGGGCGATCGGATAGTAACCAGCCGGCAACGGCTGGAGTGACTGTCAACGCCACAACCAAGGACCAGACAAGCATAAGCACGACGGCTATAGCGATAGCACCGACAAAGTCGCCAGCGGGCCCCGGAAGCAAGATCATCGGCGTGAAGGCAAGCGCCGTTGTCACAGTCGACGCCAGCAACGGCGTAGCCAACCGGCGAACAGCATCTCGCACGGCCGCAAGCCGTTCCATCCCATCCTGCAGACGGCGCCGAATTTCATCGGTCATTACGATCGCTGCGTCAACCAGCAGACCGAGTGCAACAATCAGACCCGTTACGGACATCTGATGAATTGGCAATCCAATCATGTTCATTGTTGCCAAAGTTGCCAATGAGACAACCGGCAACACCAAAGCGACAATCGCTGCTGCCCGCACCCCCAAGGTAATGAACAAAACAGCCACGACCAGAGCCACGCCAATAGCCATGTTGATCCCAACCTCTGACAAACGATCCGTCGTGTACTGGCTTTGATCAAACAGCAGTATTTCCTTCATGCCCAAAGGTACTGATGCGGTCCCGGCCTCAAGCTCATCCCGAAGAAAACCGGTCCAGCGGTCGATCTGTACGCCATCCTGCGCCAGTACCCCGACTAGAACGGACGGATTGCCGTTGGCAAACGCGATTGAAGACTGCGGTTCGCGCGCGCCACGGTCCACGCTGGCAATATCTCCGAGCTGCACAACGGCACCTTCCGCGTTTTCACGCAGGACGATGCTCCTAATACGGTCCAGAGTTTCAATTTCACCGCTGATGCCTATGGTCAGGTCGACATCGGACTGCAACCGCCCAGACTGAACCTTTCCATCTGCTTCGGCGATTCTCTGCGAAATTTCTGCGGCGCCAAGCCCAAGCGCAGCGGCCTTGTCCATATCGACACTTACGAGCACCTCTTCTTCCGGCTGACCGAAATAGTCCACTGCCCGCGTAGCAGGTATCGCGCGCAATCTGTCACCCAGCGCTTCGGCATGACGCGAAAGCAAAGTTATCGGAAAGTCAGGCTCTTCGGCCGCGACCGCAATAACAGCAGAATAGGCAGAAATACCCTCGGCATCGAATTCCGGCTGCCCCACTCCACTCGGAAACTTTTGTCGAGCGTCTTCAACCGCATCCCGAGCCTCGGCCCAAACCTGCTCAATCGTGGCCTCGTCCAGCGTCTCGAGCAATTCCACCGAAACAACCGAAACGCCCGAGCGGGATACAGAACTGATTTCATCCACCTCGGCAATTTTCCGAAGCTCTTCTTCGATTTCTGCAGTAACCAACGCTTCGACCCGTTCAGGGTCTGCACCCGGGAACTGCGTCGTAACAGTAGCGAAGAGGTTGGTAATCGTTGGGTCTTCCTGCCGCCCCAGTGATAGGAACGAAGACAGGCCTGCAGATACAAGCACCAAAATTATGAGGGCGACGAGCCGGGGATGGCGAAAGGTAAGGGTTTCCATCATGTCGCTCCGTCACTCGCCAATGCTGAAGTCGACGCGCTGACCGACGGTAACGCGCTGCGGCCCTTGATCAATCAGGACGGTGCCTTCAGGAAAAGCGCCTCGCACAAATACACGGTCATCTTCGGCATGAAGCACTTCGACCGTTGCCAGTCGCACAGTCTTCTGCGCGTCAGCAACCAGCAACGTCCATTGCCCGCGCGTCCCCTCTTTAAGTGAAGTCGTGGGCACCCAGGTTCCTGCGTTCTGGACGGGATCAAGTACATGCACCCGGGCAGTTTGTCCGAAGGCAACGTCCGGTCTGTTCCTAAGATCGAAAAGCGCAGTTCGGGTTCGGGTTACCGGATCAATATCGGGTCGCAAAGTTGCAAGGTCAGCCCTATAGCTTTGATCTTCTATTTCAATTTCAACGTCGGATAGCAACGCAGGGTCAACGTCGAGCGGGATACCGATCCGAACCTGCGGCGACACGACCTCGACTATTCCCAAAACCAACTGGCCCGAACGCAAAGTCTCTCCGCCGTCCACGTGCCGGGCGGTTATTTGACCCGCAAAAGGTGCCTCGATGCTGGATTTCGCGATCCGAACGGTGACGTCACGCAATCCCGCATCCAGTTCACCAATTCTGGAAAGCAATTCATCTTGCTGGGAAACTACCTCATCGAGGCGGGCCTGACTGGTAAAGCCTTGCTCGATGAGTTTAGAGTTTCGCTCGACGGTTTTCTTTGCGAATGCAAGTTGGGCTGCAATGGCATCGCGTGATGCTGACAGTCTTTCGCGTTCGACCTCCAACAAAGCTACATCCAGTGTTGCGAGAAGCTGGCCCTTAGCGACCTCGTCACCCTCATCCACCAGGATGTGGTCCAGCGTACCATTCAATTCGAAAGAGATATCCGCTGAACGCTGAGGTTCGACTTGTCCGATGAATACACGGTCGACCGTGTAAGCGCTCTCCGACGTGATGAGCGTTGCTGAAACAGGGGTCACTGCGGCCGCTTCCGGTGAAGGAACGGCATCTGCCCTACGATTAAGCTCTGAAGCGCCTAGGTAAACTGCAGCAGCAGCGACGGCAATAAAGCAGATAGTTACCAAGAGACGCGCAATACCGCGCAGCATACGCGAAAATAGGTTCGGCTTGGTCGTTTCAGTTGATAAATCCGCAGGACTCGACATTTGGGGACCTCATCAAGTTAGCATCTCTAACATATGTTAGAAGTTCTCACTTTGACAAGGAATACGTGATCTGGCACATGTTGGATCATGAGCAGCACAGAAAAATATCACGCAACAACCAGCCATTCAGTAAGCAAGAAAGCCTACCATCACGGCGATCTCCGCGCTGCGCTGATCGAGGCAACGCGGCAGTTGGTTGAAGAGAAGGGACCAGACAGGTTCTCCGTTTCTGAGGCCTGCAGACGGGCGGGCGTATCGACTGCGGCACCGTACAAACACTTCAAAGATAAGACAGAAATGCTGGTCGCGACAGTTCTAGAAGGGATGGACCGTCACCGAAGCAAAATGCTAGCAGCGCTTGACGGCATTCCTGATGGATCTCCCGAGCGCATTACTGCAATCGGTATGGAGTATATTGCTTTCGCCTTAAGTGAGCCCGGGATATTCAGATTAAAATTTGGCGGCTTTACGGACCGCATCGCGGATCCCCGACTGGAAGAAGGCGGTCAGCAAAACTTTTCTATTCTGCTAACTGAGGTTGCAAAATGCCTTGGGGAACCGGGAATCACAGAAGAAGTCCGTCGTCGTGGTTTTTTGTTGTGGAGCTTCGTGCACGGGCTGTCTTTCATTCTGCACGATAGGAGACTTGCGGAAAAAGGCGAAGAGTTTGATCTGCACGCTATTCTTGAGGACGTTTCGGAAAGAATGCTGAATTAATCGTTCTTTATCGAAAAAACGCGACTGGCCGCTGATAGGATACAATCTAGAGCATTATCACGCAGACTTCGACGCGACTGCCTAGGTTCACAAAACTAGGCATTTACAATGCGCAGCGATTGTCCGTTCTACAGCCAATGTACTTTTGCGCCAATGCTAAGTACTGAGATCCGCTGTTCAAACAAAAAACGCTACTGACAGGAACGTTGGCGCAGCGGTCACTGAGGAACTACGCACAGAACGTCTTCTTCGGGTCCCTGGTTACCGATGCAGCGCGGTCAACCGACGGCGACTACGCACGGAAAGCTGACTTCGCAAAGCCTCTCGCTCGGCCCGCAGATCGTGAACACCACCTGGCAAATTCCTGCCGGGGAATAAACTGGGCTCTTTTCACAGGCCGAAAGATCGCCTTAAAACTCTAGAACCACTCATACCGGCAATGTAGTTTCTTGCAAAACAGCGACAGCAAAACGAATGCCAAATGGCAGCGCCTACCCGGCGCTGCGCGTACTGCGTTTGCGATGGGGTTTTTTGTTCTTGTATCTGCCTGTGCTCAGAGTTCAAAGGACGCAGATCTCGACCGGGAACGTCAGTCCATGGCGTTGCTCGAGGTCTCACAAAAACAAGCTCGAGGACAAAGGGTGTGGTGCGTACCCTACGCACGCAACCTAAGTGGCATCGAAATTCGCGGAAACGCCAAGGACTGGTGGGGCAAAGCGCGCAATAATTTTGAGCGAGGCAGTGAACCGGTTGTCGGAGCGGTCATGTCCTTTAGAGCAACCCGAGGGATGCCCCTTGGTCACGTGGCTGTCGTATCCGATGTTATCACCGACAGGGAAGTCATCGTGAACCATGCCAACTGGCACCGCAACAAGGTATCATTGAAAATGGGCGTCAAGGATGTATCCAAAAACAACGATTGGACGTTGGTCCGGGTTGAAAGCCATCCGGGGAGATATGGCAGTTTTTACCCGGTGAACGGTTTCATTTATCCCAAATTCGGCGGCTAGCCTTCATCAATTATACGTCGCATCGCGCGCAAATCCGACGGATGCGTCACAAGCGGCCGGCGGGCGCAAGCGGGTCAAGGACAGAAAAGACGGCTTACCCTTCCAGCATTGTTTTTTGGTGTTGGCTGTATCCACCTACCGCTAGACTACGATCATGCTAAGGTCAGCCGCCTTCAAAACCATCATGCTTGCGCTTGTCATCGCGCTCGTCATCATTGGAGTTTGGCTCACGATTCAAAGACAAAGCCTTCCCTGGAACTGGGCAGAGCTTCAAAACTTCCGTGAGAAAGAAATACCCATCCCGTTGGCGGCCGCTTTCCGGGATGACGTCGGGTTTGTCTGCATAAACACACCTTACTCTGACCCGACACAACTACCGAAAGACAGCTCTACGTCACTGGTTGATCAGCTCGACATCTCTTGGGTGCCGGAGAACGCCATTCGGTTCTCGCTGTTCAACCCGGAAATGAAGCTTATTCATGAATACGACCAGCCTTTTGTTACCGACCAACTTGTTTTTTCCAACACTGGATTACGCGGCTTTTGCGGGCCGGCTGGAGCGCTCAGGCTAAGAGTTCATGGCGCGCCCGAGCGGCTTTTGATCGAACTGTTGTACCCTGACTAACGGGCATCCGCCTTCGCGATTAGAAAAACAAACCTTGGTTCAAGATCGGCAAGCTGCAGAAAAGTCCGCAAAATAGGCATTTAACCTACTTGGCCGCGCCAGAGGGAACCGCAAGCGGCTGCTTTGGATTCGCGTTGGGCCTAGTAGTGGACAGGCCGCCTCCGATTGATACTCTTCTTGTTCATACGCGCAAAGGAGCTTGGCAATGCATCCGACCGAAAAGATCGTAAGGCAATTCCACGAATCTTGGGACATGCGTGATCCCGAACGCGGCGTTGCTGTTATTGCGAGCGACTGCCAGTTCGAGGATATCCCACGAAGCGAGAGCCAGATCGGACCTGAGGGCTACAGAATGGACTATGAACGCTGGCGACGCGCGTTCCCCGATGGAGAGGTGAAGGTCACAAACGTAGTAGTAGATGGCGACAGAGCAGTGGTTGAGTTTATTAATCGCGGAACCCATACCGGCCTTCTTGAGTCTTCGCTTGGATCGTTCGAACCAACTGGTAGGTGGCAAGAGACGCGCTATTGCAGTGTTATGCGGGTCAAGGATGGCAAAGTAGTAGAAGGTCGGGATTACTACGATGCTGCTTCTATCGCTCAGCAGCTGGGTCTCGTGTCATGACGAAACATCTCAAGGCATACTGGCCATCTCGCTAGCTAACGTTGAACGTCGGCTTGGTCTACACAGCGGTCGCTGATGCACTGCGCCGCGAACGACTGCTCTGAGCCCAAAGCAGTCGGGAGATCTCTGTTACTTTGGCGTCGATAGGCGGTCATGGCTTTTTGGATGGCTATCCAACTTGTCCTCACACTAGACAAATCTCTTCACCCGTAGGAACCTGTCGCCAATCAGAAAACAGGGAGACGCTTTGATGAAACTGCTTTCCAGCACAGCTCTGGCCTTGATTGTCTCTGCGACGACGGCACACGCCGCGGGCCATGGGGTCTGCGCGGCGGACAAGACCCTTGTAGAAGGAACTCTGACCATCGCCACAGGCAACCCAGCCTACTATCCGTGGGTAATGGACGACGCGCCCGAAAACGGCGAGGGGTTCGAAGCTGCGGTAGCCTATGCCATCGCTGATAAAATGGGATTCAGTTCGGACAATGTCACTTGGGTACGCACGAGCTTTGATGAAGCGATACAACCGGGTGCAAAGAACTTTGACTTTAACATCCAGCAGTACTCTATTACCCCCGAACGGGAGGAAATGATTGATTTCAGTCTGCCATACTACAGCTCTGCCATGGCGGTGTTGACAACCCAAAATGTGGTCGATGCTGGAGCCGAGGCGACGCTGGATAGTCTCAAGGGATTGAATTGGGGGGCCGTGGCCACCACCACTGCGCTTCCAATTCTCAACGATGTGATTCAGCCAGCAAGTGACCCGTTACTTTATAACGACAATGCCGACGTGAATGCTGCAATCATGGCCGGTCAGATCGACGCTGCTCTTTATGATTTACCCACTGCACTCTATCTGTCGGCAGTGGTTGTAGAAGGCGGTGTGCTGCTGGGCCAATTCCCGCCGGAGCAATCAGATAGCCCCGACCAATTCGGCCTTCTGATGGAAGAGGGCAACCCGCTTAAGGAGTGTGTCGACGCTGCTATCTCGGAACTGACCGAAAGCGGTGAACTTGCCGCGATCGAGACCCAGTGGCTGGCAGAGGCCACAGGTGTTCCGGTCATTAAATAAATGGACGAAACATCGGTGCAGAACAGACCGGCCAGGCGGTCTGCCGCAGCGCCAACGCGCCGCGAGGTCTATGAAGCCGGAGTGCGTCGACGCTCAAACCGCATCGCGCTGATCTCTACCATTAGCGTGGTGCTGGCCATTGTCGTTCTACTTCCGCTCTCACCCGGTTGGGATGCTGTGCAGCGTGCCTTCTTCAATGGCCGTGTCTTTGTAGCGACGTTTCCTGGGCTGCTTGATGCATTTCTGTTGAACGTGATGATTTTTGCGTGGTCGGCCCCGCTCATCGCAGTCACCGGCCTCGCTATCGCACTCTGCAGGGACACCCGTGCACCTGCGCTTTTTCCACTTCGCCTGTTTGGGATTGCCTACACAGACATCTTTCGTGGCCTGCCGGTGGTTCTTGTCATCTACATCATCGGGTTCGGGGTGCCCGGGCTGGGCCTGCCAAGGCCTTGGAACAGCCCCTATATCTGGGGGACCTTGGCGCTGGTATTGGTCTACTCAGCCTATGTCGCTGAGGTTATTCGCTCTGGCATCGATTCGATCCACCAGTCGCAGCGTTCCGCCGCCGTCTCATTGGGTCTGAGCGATCAAGACACAATGCGATTTGTTGTGTTGCCGCAAGCCATTCGAAACGTGGTGCCCGCCAATATGAACTTGTTCATCGCCTTGCAGAAGGATGTGGCACTTTTGTCTTTCAT
This sequence comes from Ruegeria sp. HU-ET01832, assembly GCF_040371315.1. NCBI lineage: Bacteria > Pseudomonadati > Pseudomonadota > Alphaproteobacteria > Rhodobacterales > Roseobacteraceae > Ruegeria > Ruegeria sp. HU-ET01832. Next base: position 356,866 of record NZ_BAABWL010000002.1, on the reverse strand, counting down.
CGGTCCGGTAGAGATTTTCCGTCAGGCCGGAGTCTACAAGTCACTTTACGCGAACTTTACGCCTTATGTAGGTGCGGCACTCATCTTCCTGGCGCTGACCGTTCCCGCGACGCGATATGCGGATTACTTGATGAACAAGCAGAACCGGGCACGCAGATGAAGCCGAAGTTGTCGTTACGGGGTATCCGCAAGCGTTTCGATGATCACGAAGTTTGCAAGGGCATTGATCTCGATGTGGCCGAGGGCGAGATGGTGTGTCTGATCGGCGCTTCGGGCTCGGGCAAGTCCACCCTTTTGCGCTGCATGAATCTGTTGGAACCTATCGATGATGGGACGATCTGGCTGGATGGGAGGGACATATCCGAGCCGGGCTTAGACCCACAGCCAGTGCGCCAAGAGATCGGCATTGTCTTCCAAAGCTACAACCTCTTTCCCCACATGACTGCGGCAGAGAACGTCATGCTCGCCCCGCGCCGCGTGCGAGGCCTGAGCCGAGAGGATTTGCGCCCCAGGGTAGCACAGCTTTTCTCACGCTTTGGGCTTAGCGACCGGATGGAGCATTATCCCGACCAACTGTCAGGTGGGCAACAGCAACGCGTGGCGATCATCCGAGCGCTGGCAATGGACCCTCAGATCATGCTCTTTGACGAGATCACAAGCGCACTTGATCCTGAACTGGTGGGCGAGGTTCTCGACGTATTACGTGATCTGCGGCAGCAGGGTATGACGATGGTGCTTGCCACGCATGAGATGGGCTTTGCCCGGGAACTGGCAGATAAGGTGTGTTTTCTTGATGCTGGCCGAATCTTGGAGCAGGGGCCACCCGAGGAGCTCTTCGCCTCACCGCAAGAAGCGCGCACCAAGGCATTCCTTGCGCGCGTACTCTGACGTTTCTTTTAGTTCCTGAATATATGGCAAAACTATCGGCAGGAACTGTCTTCCTTGTTGTGGCAGTTTCAGCCACCAACGGTGCGGCAGCCACAGCGGTGGAGTGTAGCAACGCCGGAGGGTTGGTCAACAAATCCACCAATATGTGTCTATGAGAGCGGTAGAAATTCTGAAGGCGATTGCACCAAGAGAAACAAATGCGAGGCGGACCGAGTTGTTCGGGTTGCCTGCACCAAATAAGTTTGAGGTGTTGCTCCAGCGAATCCACGAAATCTTGAAAAAATTTATTCGTGCATTGTAGGCAGCACAGATGTTCGCCTTGAGCAAGTGTTGCAACTTCAAAAAATTGGCTTCGGGCAAATATTGATGGCAGCTAAGTCCGCATAGAAGTCATTCACGCCGAGTGCAGCGAACGACTGTTCCAAGCCCATAGCAGAAATACAGCTATCCACTGAATACGGAACCGCACTAAATATTTATGTTACGATACCATCACGTTGTACCGACCCGATGCCGAAGAACCCGTCCCATCCAGAGCGACGAAGTCCTTGACCAAATCCGACACGGTGATTTTCAATGCGAAAAAATAGTTCAAGTGCGCGGAAATTGCGACTCAGTAAACCGCAACGACCAACCGGAGAAAGGGATGCATGCTGGTGCATCGCAGGTGATAGTTCTGCAGTCGCCGCACGCGAAAGGATCAAATGTCTGAAATCTCGCGCTGGCTAGAGAAACATGGCTTGTCCAAGTATGCTGGGTCGTTTGCAGAACATGAAATCGAACTAGGCGATCTAACCGAATTAACGGACAAAGATCTTACTAAAATCGGGCTTCCCCTAGGTCCTAGGCGCCGTTTCATGAAAGCTGTTCGAGCTGAAGCAAAGGGAGAGACTTACCCGCACAACACTGCGTTAGGTCCCGCGATCGTCGCTGAGCGCCGGCAGCTTACCGTCATGTTTATAGATTTGGTTGGATCAACGGAAATATCCCAGCGCGTCGATCCGGAAGATTTGGCGGAAGTACTCCGACTGTTCAAAGAAACCTGCGCTGCGTCGGTGGCAGCTTTTGATGGCCACATCGCAAGTTACTATGGTGATGGGATAATGGTCTTTTTCGGGTTTCCTTATGCGCACGAAGATGACCCAGAGCGAGCCATTCGCGCAGGTCTTCGTATTATCGAGGAAATTCCAGCTATCCGCACTCATGCGAAACTGAATGTCCGAATTGGGATCGCAACTGGGTTGGTTGTTGTCGGTGACTTACGTGGTGAAAAAATGTTTGAGGACGGAACGGCGATGGGCGAGACGCCGAACCTAGCCGCACGTCTACAAGCAATGGCTGAACCCGGGACATTGGTCGTCGCTCCCAATACTCATCATTTGGCGGTTGATGCTTTCGAATACGTTCTGCGTGGCGCATTCAAGCTTAAAGGTTTTGCCAGCGAGGTCGAAGCCTGGCAGGTGACAGGAGCACGGGAAACAGTCAGCCGTTTCATGGCAGAGGAAGACGAGTTACTGAACCCTTTGATCGGACGCGCCGCAGAATATGAAACTCTCAATGAAAAGTGGAAGTTGGCAAGTGGCGGTCAAGGACAAGTTGTGCTTGTGTCCGGCGAGCCAGGAATTGGCAAGTCTAGATTAGTCGAAGAATTAAGGCAGAGCATTCCGACGATGTCGCACACTCAAACGCGATATCAGTGTTCTCCCTACCATTACGCGAGTGCGTTTTATCCGGCCATTCGCCAAATTGAGAATGCTGCAGGCCTTCGTTCAGACGACAAAAACGAATTGAAACTCAGAAAGATATCCTCTGTTCTAAGAGACCATTCGGATCACACACTGAAACTGGCCGCGTCCCTACTTTCGGTTCCTTTTGAAGACCAATTGGGTGAACTGAATCTGACGCCACAGCAACTCATGGATCAGACCTTAGAAATGCTGTTGGGCAATCTGACTTCGCAGGCTGAGGAAAAGCCAGTGTTGCTCTTGTTTGAGGACGCACATTGGATTGATCCGACAACTAAATTGTTGCTGGACCGAGTTGCTGATCGGATTCATGACCTTCCAGTATTGGTCGTGATGACGTTCAGACCTGAATTTGACCCGGGTTGGGCATTGAAATCCAACCTTTCTAAATTGGTCTTGAAGCAATTGGACTTTCACCAGGTCAAAAGCATTGTTGACGAAGTTGCAAAAGGGCATTCGATTTCTGACGAAATGTACAATGTCGTCGCTGCCAGATCCGATGGCGTCCCGCTATATGTCGAAGAAGTGACAAAAGATCTATTGGAATCAGGGGTTTTGACAAAAGGAAGGGACGCATACTCGAAGGGTGGGGCGTCCCCGGCAAGCTCGGTCCCAAGCACGTTGCATGATGCACTTATGGCGCGGCTTGACCGACTGAGTTCCGTCAAGGAGGTCGCCCAGATTGGGGCGGTTATCGGACCTCAATTTTCTTTTCCGTTGATCGCCAAGGTCGCTCGGATCAGCGACAAGGCGTTGCGCACGGGATTGGAACTTTTGGTCGACGCAGGCATTGTGACAGTTTCTGAAGAAGAAAACCTTGAAACTTTCAGCTATCGCCACGCCCTAATTCGCGACACAGCTTACAACAGTCTCTTGAAGAGCGAGCGCAGGGTCTTGCACGCACGTGTTGCGCGAGCGTTAAGTGGCAAATCGACCCATATTGGCGATGCCAGTCCGGAAATACTTGCGCACCACTACACGATGGCAGGTATGAGCAAAGAGGCAATCGACTATCGCTATCTCGCAGGCCAACGCGCAGTCCAACGTTCTGCCAATATCGAGGCGAACACACAGCTTTCGTTGGCGATCGAGCAGTTGAGTCAACTGTCTCATGGTGTTGAGCGGGATCAGAAAGAAATTGAGGTTCAGGTTCTCAGAGCAGGTGTTCTACGATCGACTGCAGGAATAGCCGCCGATGAAACAGGGACCGTTTATGCAAGAATACGCGACTTGTGTGAACGGGTGGACGAAACAGAACATCTGTTCCCTGTTTTGAATGGCTTGTATTCCTTCCATTTGGTGCGTGCTGAGTATGATTTAGCCAAAAGTGTTGCAGCGCACTTGCTGAATTTGGCAGATACAACGGGCGAGACCCACCATCAGATGGTAGGGCATCGAGCCATGGGTGCAGTGCTGTTTCACATTGGAGAACTAAACCCTGCATACGAGCATTTGAGCAAAGCGCTAGAGCTTTACAGTCGGAAACGCGATGGGCACCTGGCCTACATATACGGTTCGGACCACGCAGCGATAACGTCGTGCTTTTTAAGCATGGCTGTATGGATGCGCGGTGCGCCAGACAAAGCACTTGAGATACAAAAACAAGCGGTTGCTGCAGCTCAAAAGCTGGAGCATGCGCACAGCATAGCACAGTCGCTAACTTACCTGTGCATGCTCTATCTTCTGCGCCGCGAACCTGGAAAAGTCATTGAAGCCGCAAATCAGTTGGAGGAACTGTCTTCAAAACATTCGTTCACCTTCATGTCGCTGACTGCAACGCTCTGGCGAAGCTGGGTGGATGCCTACCTTTCCCCTGAGCCCGAAAACATCCACGCATTGCGACAAGCATCGGAAGCGTGGTGGGCCAGCGGAGCTGGGAATTACAAACCTTTCTTTTTGACGATGATTGCAGAACTCACGTTGAAAACGGGTGATCGGGAAAGTGCTTTGCAGTTGTTAGCCGAGGCCCGCAGGTACCAAAGCCTTACAAACGAAGGATGGGCGCAAGCTGAGACCGACCGCGTTTATGCGCTCGCAATTTCTGAAAGTCGGTTCGCCGAAGTAGAGTTTTGTGAGGCTTTGAACACGGCAAAACGGCAGCAGGCCAGGATGTACGAACTTCGGATTGTTGTAGACTACATAAAGAGTTGCCAAAATTTTAGACAGACCCCCACTCCCAACTTTGGCTTAAATGCTGTCTTAGAAACTATCATAGGAGGAGAGCTAACAGTCGACGTGAACAACGCCCACAATCTGCTTGATCAGACTACTTTTGACTAACTCTCAAAAATTCAGAGCGGTGCAGTTGGGTAGATTGGAACTCATACTCGTTAACTAGTTGTTCGTCTCTTTGAGCGTTCGACAGAAACTGTATCCAGAAATATCAGACCCGCGTTTCTTCCTAAGTTGTTCCCTATCGAACAGTACTCAATTTCGCTCAATTTATTCGCTGCCCAAAAAGTGGACAATCATACCCAGAGCAGCGAATGACCGAATCGTCCGCAACTCGGACGTAGGTCCCGCTCAAACCGATGACCGGTTCCAGTCGCGCTATGGGCATTCGACAATGATGCTCAGATTGCCGCGTCGAGCCGGCCCGCTTCTGGGTTTGAAATCGGAACTCTGCTAAGTCCCCAAGAGCAGCGCAACAAAGGAGCACATCATGGAGATTCACCGGGCCGGGGACCGGCCCTCTCAATTCCCCGGTAATGAGTATTTCACCGGCACCGTCCGCTTTGATCCTGTTGTAACAGGGAATGATCCCTCGCCGGTCAAGGTCCTTACTGTGACTTTTGAGCCCGGCGCACGGACAGCTTGGCACACGCACCCTGCCGGTCAAACGCTGCATGTTTTGTCAGGCTTGGGGCTGGCTGGATCTGAGGGGCAGCCAGTGCAGGTGTTGCGCCCTGGCGATACGGTGTGGTTCGCGCCGGGAGAGCGGCATTGGCACGGCGCGTCGCCAGACTGTGCGATGACCCATCTGGCTGTGCAGACGTCTGTCGAGGGCAAGACTGCGGATTGGATGGAGCATGTTTCGGACGAGGATTACAGCGCAGCGCGCGCAGAGTGAAGCGCTTGAACCTTACCGAGCGGCTCGCCGCGGAGTGACACCTCTAGAGCTTTATCCTGACCAATTCTACGCCCATATAAATGGATGCAGCAAATCTTTCGCCTCCAGAGCGCGGCCGTCGTTTCGCCCCTGAAAGACCCTTACTGCGTGTTTTAACTTTTCCGGCTTTCTGGCCTCATCAGCCAGCAATTTACCCTGCAAAATCCCATCGCTGCAGAACGTCTCTCGCCCGTGCCATTGTCTGCGAGTTGGCCACAAGGTCATGCGCTCCGTCGCGCAACTCCTCATCGAGCAGAAAAGGCTCCTCGTACCCACATGCATTAATGGCGGCTTTCTCACCTGTAATCACCGTATCCGGCGATCCGCATTCTGGGCATCGTGCCTGGACGTCATCGTTGAACATAAAGCGACCCCTCCTTTGTTTACCGATTGCCAGAACCGGGTCCGCCCGCCAACATAGCTGATTGGCGCATCCGCTTAAACTCGTCTGGGGTAACGGTCCCGCTGCTGACATCGATACCTTTTGGGATGCGAGCTCTCTTGTGTCCGATCGCGCGAACACTGCCCCTTGTTATCTCCAGACAGGTCGACTCGTAACATGTAAGCCCGCTTGTGTTGATTTGGATGGCAGTCTGACCGTTCGCATCAGTTACCAATGGAGCCTGGGACGGTGGGTTGCAGGCTGAAACCAGCAATGCGAACCCAGAAAAAAACCATCTGTTCATATGAAATTCCCTTTTTCTCTAAAATAGGCTGACAGCGGTTCAGTCAAATCTGTCGGGTGTCAGCTTCGAGCGCATAGAAGCCTCTCACGAGTATCATCGCTTGACCGAATGGAGTCCACTGTAGCAGCCTGCGGTCACACTTGCTCTGGGGTGAGAAGGTCACAACAGATTCCATGTAGAGCTTGTACATCGGGCGATGGACAAGAGAAGGCTTTCTGGCTCCCCACCAAAATTTCGGTTGGCGATGGACCTCTGAAGGTAATCCAGTTGCGATTATCAACGTTCTCGTAAGGGCTGAAGCGCTCCTGTTGCGATATCGATCCAGGTGCGAGACCGAAGATTGGCGGGATATGAATTACTCAATAATTTTTTGATAAAACTTCCACACGTAAAAACTTAGAACAGTCTGGCTGCCATGGCTGGACGGGTCTGCAACTCGGCACAGAACGCCGGCACCTCTTGCCACGGCATAGCGCCGTGGTGCTGCACCTTGGCTTTGACGGTAGGCAGCACCTTGCCTTCGCGGATAGCGGTCACCGGGTTCTCGCCCGAGCGGAAGCCCTTGGACTTTGCCACGTCGAGCACCGACTTGATCCGTTGCGACAATCGCTTTGCGGTTTCGTGTTTCTCGGTCCAGATGGGGGACAGGCACGTCAGCACTTCGGGCTGATCAATGCTGTCCACAGGCATGCGGCCGATCTTGGGGAACGCGTAGTCGCGCAAGGTATTGAGCCATTGCTGGTCATGCTTGGCATTCTTCCACGTCGGTAGGCGGTCAATGTGAACCTGGCGGCTGAGTTCTTCGAAAGTAGGTATTTTACGTTGGGCATTGAAGCGCGGGTTCAGTCCGGACTTAGCCATGCGTCGATATTCGAGGGCTCTTTTCCACGCTTAGTTCAGAGTGACGACATCAGCGCCGCCCAAACCGAAGTCCGTTCTCAGCGGTGCGCCCTTGCGGTTCTTTTGCCCTTTGACCGTTACACGCACAATCCAGCGCCGTGCGCCCGTCGGATCGACAACAAGGTACAGACCTGACCCGTCGCCATGACGACCCGGACCTAGATTCTCTACCAACTTCTTTGTCAGCTTCCCGCTTAACGCTGCCAAAAAAATTCCACAAAATATACCACTCAATGAATCACACTAAAGGTAATTCAGTAAAATTCAAAATTGCACTAAGAGACAGTAAGTGCTGATTATTTATAAATTTACGGCAAATTAAACATGCCACACCAACTCATCAAAATGGGTAGATGGCGGAGACGAAGTCCGCCACTCAGAAATCTAGGAGAATTTTATGCATTTAATATCAATACTTTAAGTAATATTCAAAGCGGGCTGTCCAGCATTTTGTGCAGCAAAATGTGCAGCATGACTAAACCAAATACAGGGCCCACACACCATCAATTTGGTCAAATTATGCAGTGGACCTTTCAATCAGCCAGTCTTTCTTGCGAGTTCTATACATCCGCATTCGGGCCGAGGAGGAAGACTAACATAAGAGAGTTCATTGGTCAGAAAATTGAACTCTCCCCGACGATTTTGCATTGCGGGTACGAGCCTTTCGGACTGCACGGCCAGTCTTAGAATTTCCGAGGCTGCCAACGATGAAGTAACGCCAGCTAGCGGCGCCAAGCTTCCCAAGTTGCGCTTCGGCCGCCAGAGCCTTTTTACACCGCGAAGGGACGTATCCTCGAGTTCATCTAGCGTTAGTCGAGAGCAGTTGTAGCAAGCGGAAACGCCAGGTCTCACTGTCATCCCGATCAAGCTTAGGTGTAGATTGTAGCCCCCGGCGATCACATAGGGAACACCGTGCTCCTGGCAATACTGATTGATCCATTCGCTGGTTACATCCACCGATGGCTCGTCGGCACAGTTCACGACAATGTCTGGCGCGGCCTCAGTAAGCACTGTGCTCAAACTGCTGGCCATTGATATCTTTTTTTGAACTCTCGAAACCGTGCAATCGGGCGACACTCTGTGAATCGCCTTGGTAAGAGCTTGAACCTTAGGTAACTCCAAATCTTCGGCGAGGAACAAAGAACGGTTCAGATTGGATTCTTCGACTATATCACTGTCTATTAGGATGAAATGTTGAAAGCCGGAATGTGCTAGTTGTAAAGACGTCCAGCTGCCGACCGCACCGCAACCTAAAACAGCAACCTTCGCAGAGCGCACCTTGTCAAAGGCACCAAACACTTCTTCAGCTGGAAAGTAGTCCCCAAGAAAGTTTAACAGTCTGTAAAACTGACTGTCATTTATGGCCTGCCGTAGCTCCATTGGCTCGACGACACACCGATCATGGAGTATCTCAATGAAATTCTCTAGTTGCGAGAGACACGCGCCGTTTCCGGAGCTGATTTCTACGATGCTAGTTTCACCATCTAGTTTCATTATCGCGGCTTCAATCTCTGAAGTGACGCGAAACCGCATTGATCGCCTAGTCGAGGACTGAAAGAAATCGACTACACCGTCTCCTAAAGGAATGACGGAGACAGAAGGACGTATTAGCCAGCGACCGGAACTTTCATATCTAAATGTCATTTAGTTCTAAGGGCATTGCTTCACCACAGGCGGGGCACTTCGGATTTCGCTCCACCTTAAAGCTATCGATTGCGTAATTGTCGAATAGGAACTCTCCCCGACCTCTCTCGACGCCGCCCCCCTTTTCTGAGAATAGCCTTACAATTTTTAGAACCGCCGCTGAGGCGGCAAAGACAGACAGAGATGGCAGTCCTCCGAAGCCCATGAGGCGATCTGTAACTGGGTGCGACATCGGTTTCCAGTCACTTAACGCTTCTTCGAAATGCATTGCATAGCAATCTGAGCAAGGAGTTCTTCCCGGTACGATCATTTCGCTCAAGCTGGCAAGGTGTGCATCAAACCCACCGGCAACTAGAAGTGGCGTCCCCTTCTTTACGCAGTATCGCGAGAGCTTGATGCTTGTTGCACCAATGTAAGGTTCGTCAGCAGTGTTGATAATGAGGTCAACATCGCTCCCGATAAGCGACTCGACATCTGTATAAATGTCCAAAGGCAGTGTCCGAACCCATGTTTCAGGGTTAACGGCTTGCCCCTGAATGAAACGATCAGCTACGACCGCTTTCGGCAGGCCTACCAACGCATGATCGAATAGTGCATTTCTTACCCTGTCACCGGATGTCAGCGGCTTTGGATCGATTAGCACAAATCGTTGAAACCCAATCTGCACCAACTCTTTTAAGATCCAGCTTCCGACAGATCCAATTCCAATTAGTGCGACCTTGCACTCCATAAACCGTCGAAGCAGCTCCAAAGCAGCACCAGTAGACTCTTCAATGTCTAAGAAAAAGTTCAGCTGCCGCGAAAATCTCGATGCGCATTCAGGGGAGATCCCATCCATCATCCAGTCTTTCTCGACAAGAACACCCTTCCCATAAAGATAGTACAGGAAATCTACCAAGGATGATGCATGGGTATCTTCACTGAATTTTTCTTCAAGCTCAGACACCGTCGCCGAGCCGTCAAGCCATTCAAGAGAACTGATCAAAGAGGGCGATACTTTGAGGCGCAGTCTTTTTCGAGTCGAAAGGAAAACAACATGCGCAACGTTGTCAGGCGAGATGTAAACATCTACTCCGTCCCTCAGCCACAGTCGGAGCGAGCCAAAATTGTCTTCAGCCGTAGTCAATACTGAATCTGGCCGCCTCGCACGTCGAGAAACCTGGCCCAGTCTTCATCGCTTGCAACAAATGTTGCGTCCGCGCTGCAAGTTCGAGTGCAGCAATCGGAACGAGAACCAGAGCACTCTTTTGTATAAGCAGCTGCGTTCGTCATACCCTCAGATACGTCGATTTCTTCAAATCCGTGTTTCTCAATCGTGTACTTGGCTGTCATTTTTTTGTCTCACCTTGGAGCAGTATTCCACCTAAGTCTTTGTCATCGGTGCGCATTCGTCAACCGTTCAACATACAAATCTGGGTAATACATCGACCTGCTCCATTTCGTGTCCGTGCTGTCAGGGTTGTTCCGGCTAGGTTGTGGCATCCATTTTATCAACTTCCTCAGATTTAATGATCGCGCGTAGGTCAATCATGTGAGCTTGGGTGAAGTAGATCGAAGTCTCAGCCTGCCCCAGCGAAAGTGTGAGCTCCTGTCCGTCGAGCCCGTCAAACAGTTCTCGCAGCATCCCTTTCGAGCCGTTGGCATGCTCATACATTGCCGCGTGGTTGGGGCAGAGTGCTAGGTAGTTCTGGTGATGTCGAAGGTTCAGCCCACCCAGAAACTCGACTTTCTCAAAATAGGGGCTCCCGTCCGCGAGTAAGAACGGTAGCGGCTTCTTACAGATTTGACAGCCCATTACACCATCCGCATTGGTATATTGGTCTTGCAAGTAGGCAGCTGCCTCCACCTTTACCTGCGCCTTTGTCAGTGAGACGGAACGATTACGGACTTCGGTTTCGCGCGTCTCAGCATCACGGGCCTTTTCGGCGACCTTTGCAGCTCTTCGTTGGGCATTTTTTGAAGGTCTGTCGGGCATTTCGAACTCGGCCGCGGCCCGTCGTTCAGCGAGCAACTGGGATAACTCGTCCCTTGGTATGCTTGTGACCAACTCTCGCGCTAGTTCTGCATCCTCAGCAGTTTCAAAACCGAACTCCTGAGCTCTCTGGTTCCTTTCAGCCCTGATCCGTTCAGTCTCCTTCCTTTGTTCAAGAGCCGCTTTTTCTTCGCTGCCGAAGCCTATCGCTTCAAGCCAGCCCCATCCCTTGTCAAACTTAAAACCTTTAGGAAGCTTAGATGCGGATGCATCAGCTGGCCGGACGAACTCCCCGCTTTCCTGAGGTATCCAAGCGTTATCCCTCAATACATGCGCGAGTTGGGAAACTCCGGTTCGGTAGTAGGTATTGTAATTCCTACAGTACCTTGCTTCAGTCCAGTCAATTTGCGCCGATGAAATCGTCTCCCAGATTACGAGCGACAATTCCTTCGACGGTTCCGCCAACATGTCCCTTAGGTATGGAATTTTGTAGTCGATATCTCTTTCATAAGACGTTCGACTCCCATATCCACCGTAATATAAATCCCTGTTTGGATTCCAGCGGCAGCTTGTTTTTTCGATAACAATTTGCGTCGCGACACCCAGTTTCGAAGCAAAGTTGATGAACTTATCTTTCTTGATCTTTCTCCAGTAGTTCGTCGATATTCCCACCCGATCCGAGTCTTCGAGTCGTTCGAAATAATGACGCACTCCCGTGTCCATATACGGAGCATCTAAAAACATCTCTGACGCATATCGGGGATTACCCGTGGTATCGCGCAAAACCTTAAAATCGCGAAATACAGATACGTCACGCGGGTGACTTTCAAGATAGTCGGCAAATTGGTTTAGATCAGCAATGTGGGTTAGCCAATCAAATTCTGGGGCTGAACTTCCGTACTTGCTTTCTAGAACAAACCGGATTTCTTCGGCTTCCCCGACCTCTCGGACACCAGCCCCCACAAGAAAGCGTCTAGATTTTCCCTGTTGGCCACCTTTCTTACCTTTCTTACCTTTCTTTTCGGAGGAGAGAGTATCCGGATCGACGGTTGGGAGCCCCAACCTACGCGCCTCGGAACCTTCGAAGTAGCATTGTTCAGGCGTCAACAAGCCATGGTTGGTGGTGCGCACGATTCTCCAATTTCGCGCTCTCACAACATCCTCTTCTGGCTCCAAAATAGTCCACAGAAACGAAAAAAAACGCTGTAGCCATTCAGTTGGTTTTGCCTCAAGCCATTTGGAAAAGTCGTCGAACGGATAGATCCATCGATAGGCCTCTACGAAATTGTTATCTATGGCGTCGAGAAACTCTTCAACGTCCCACTCCAAAATGTCCAGATCGCTTAAAAACCTATCACTGTTGCTGTTCTTTTGAGGCGCTGACATCGCCCACCACGGGCCCTCTGAGTAGTCTTTGTTGATCCAGATCGACAAATCATCATCTGTCAGCAGCTCTTTCACAGCGGCGCGTGACTGAACCAGTGTTGAAGCCGGTTTATGGCCACCGTTTTTCGCTGGAGTTAGCGCGTTGTGGTTCATTTCAGCAACAATCGCTTCGCGAAGGCGCTGGTAGCGCTTGGGAATATCATCCGTCGAATTAGGGAAGATCGCGAGAGCCTGAACTGTTAGCAGGTCCAAGTTTCGCAGAACATAAAGAGATTTGGCGGCAAGAACACCCAATTGATCCAGAAGAGGTTCGTTTGCAGGTGTATCCTTGATGCTAGCGCGGCTTAATTCTGGAATGAACGGTGCATGAATGTGAAACCTCAAGCCTGATCGCTCTTTCTCGGCCGGAAAAAAGACTGATACGTTTCCGGGTCTCGCTGGTGCAAGGCGCATCTGTTTACTGATCGGAACAGTCGTATCAAAACTTTGATCCTCGGCTCGCGGCTCCAAGGCGTATGCTATTGCAATCTTTCGATTTCCCAGCCCGTCCACTTTTTCTTCGACTTTAACAAAGTGAAAAGAGCCTCCTGTTGAACGCTCGTCTTCCCGAACAATCTCGATATGATGTTCAGAGTGCGAGACCCGCATGACACTTCCAGATCGACCGCCTTTGACCTGCCAAGAGATCAATTCGATGTTGGGCAGGAACAAAAGTGTGTTTTCTGCAAGTTCCTCTAGCGCATGTCTAACTTCCTCAAACGCAACGGATTTCAGTTTCTTTGGATTGTTAAACGGGAACTCAAAACGAGTCTTTTGTGATCCAGGGTCCGGGTTAATAATAGCCGAGGGCAATACAAGGTCAGAGATTCTGAAGCTGTATGTCGGAGAAAAAATGTTTGGAGTCTCAGAGTAAGCAAATACTGCTTTAAAGCCTATTCCAAACCGGCCGATCTTGTCCTCGTCCTCTTCTTTGGTGCCCTCACCAATATCAGTTATTGCCTCGATATTGGCTTCTGTGAATGGGCTGCCATTGTGCTCGAAGACCAGCTGGTCTTCACACAAAGTGAAAGCACACTCGTTTGCCCCCGTGTCTTCAGCATTCTGGAGCAGTTCGTAAATGAAATGAGCGCTATCCGGGTACAGATCTTCTACGATCTTTCTAATTCCCTTGTGCTTTTTCAGCACTCGGGCCAAGTCTTCTCTTTCTCTGCGAACGGCGGCAACGACTTCCGAGTTCATCTTAACTTTCACCTATCTGCGAAGCGGACTTTACTTCGATTATGCCATAGAGGACGAGTTCGGCGACGATGTCGCCAGATTTCGCTGCCGCTTTGATATCGACTTTACTGCGTTCGAAATCAGCCTCCGCTCTCGCGAGTTCGCTTTCCTTCATGCGGAGAATCTTATCATTCGATGTGCGCGCGATCTGGTCCTTAATCACTGATGTTCGTGCATGATGGCTGGCAACCAGACTCTGCATGCGGTGTTCAGCGAACTCTTCATTCTCGGCGATGTGTTCTGCCCTTGCTCGGGACCATTTCTCATAGTGCGCCGTGTCCAAGGCCTGCTGTTCTTCGTCAGTCGCTTCACTTGGATCATGAGAGTCAGACGATGCCGCAATCAGGTTCAAGAGACTGGACTCGATTGTCGGATCATCAGCAACCGCCACGATTTCCTCATCCGGACGTATTCCCTTTCGAGACCACCGATACAGAGCGAACCTGTATCTGCCAGCCAAGATCGAGTTGTAGACAATTTCTAGCGAACATTGAGTTGGCTCAGAGAAACCAAGATAGGAAGCTGCCTGACGCACCAATGGATGAGTGAGGGTGCAATGTACCGCCCCAGGGTTGGCCACCGCTGTTTCTTGGTCGAAGGTCAGTTGCAGGGAGTTTTGATGCCCCCTCAACCACTTTTCCCAGACGCGCGTCTCTGCCCCTGTCGACTTCGGAAGGCGTTTGTAATCCTGGAGAAGATAACCTCGTGAGCTTTCGTCCAAGCGCAAGGTTTTGAGGGTTTTCTGCTTGCTGAGACGCGTCCCATCACTGTTCAGCCTCCGTGCGAGGTACTGGCGCACGCAGTGCTCGAGCGCGGTGTCTGACAGCCAGGTGGTGGTCACACCTTCAACGACGTCGTTCCAAGCCTTTCCCGGGAGATTGAGGCCAAACAGCTGCGCTTGCTTTTCTTCAAGGTCTCTTTCTTCACGGATCTTGCGGATACCATTGTCAGCGATCTGCTGAAGGCGCTCGGCCCTTTCGTCGGCGGTTAGATCAAAGCTATCTGCAATGCTGTGGAGTTCGCGCGTAATTTGGCCGAGGATCTCTTCGTTACCCCCAACGGCGCTCTGAAAAACACCAATCCGCCAGAGGCATCGCTGGTATATATCAGCATCGACGGTGCCTGGTGTAATGAAGTTAAGAATCGCGACGGCTTCGCTTTCCTGGCCGTATCTGTCGACCCGCCCAATGCGTTGCTCAACTTTCATCGGGTTCCACGGAATGTCGTAGTTTACCAGCAAGTCACAGAACTGGAAATCCAACCCTTCGCACCCGACCTCGGAAGACAGTAGCACATCAATCGCGTCGGAGTCCTCCTTGGGTAACGAGAACCGCCTGCGCAATTCGGCCCGCTCTTCATCAGGAACGTTACCGTGGACCAGCCCAAACCTGACGCTGGTTTCGGACAGTTTGGTCGAGAGATAGCTCAGCGTATGCCTAAAGGTGCTAAATACGAGGGCCTTGTTTTTCTCCATTTCTGACTTTTCGACGATAGCCTGTAGAAAGGCTGCCGCTTTCTCGTCATGTGGATCCAAGTCTTCCGCAAGTGTGATGATTTCTCCGATCTCGGATCGGACACCCTCCAAAAAACCAAGATCAACGTCTCGGGCATCATCGTTAGCTTCGAGGATCTCGAGGGCATCGATCCTGTGGTTCAACATGTCTGACAACTGTGGCGCCAGACCGTACAAGCAACTCGCGGCCTGACGTCTGATTGTTGTCATCATGAACTTCACATTCTGGCTTCCGTGCGTGCGTTCCAGAATTCGGGCGATGATGAACAGCAAACGGTCATGGAGTTCGCGCTGCGCATTCGAAAATGGAACCTCGATGGTTTCCGGCTTACGCGTCGTGAACTCCCCGATATCTCTACGCCTGGTACGATTAATTATCGAACTGAACGTGTATAGCTCTTCGATATCGCGTGTCAAAACCACTCGGTCTTCTTCAACGATTTCATCATCAAGCAGCCTGTCATACACGGATTGGAAATCTGGTGACTCTCGGAGGAATTTCGCGCCCCAATCCGTGTTCGCTGCTGCATCAAGCTCTGCCTTGGCAAGGCCGGCCCACTCGGATTCTGCCGAACGGCAATGCTGAACCGCTGCATTAATGTGGGGGTTTGGTTCCGCCATCTGCCCGAAGCTGGCTTGGTCAATGATCAAGTCGGGACGAACTATATTCAATAGCGTGAACAGATCATCGCTTCCGAGTTGCACCGGCGTCGCGGTCATCAAAACGACCGCTTTAGCGTGATCGCACAGGAATTTGACGCCTTGGTGCAGGAAAGTGTCGCTGTTTCTAAGGTGGTGAGCCTCGTCGACGATAACTAGGTCGAATTGAGGTGGTGGATTGAGGTCCAGAAGACCATCGCGTTTCTTCCTGCGCTTGCCGCGTCCGTCGCCGCCAAACACAAGGTCCGAATCAAACAGAGAAAATGGAAGTATTGCCTTCGAATAGTTATCCGGCCACTCGCCTTCCAAATCGACTTCTGCGAGGCAGTGACGGAACGATTTCCCATCGAGCGAAAAGAAGCTCTCGTCAAACCGCTTCATCTCATTGAACCACTTACGTTCTGCAACGAGAGCTTTTGGGCAGACAACCAGAACTGATTGGATGTCCAAGCGGGCTCTCAACTCTTTGAGGATTAATCCCGCTTCGATTGTCTTGCCGACGCCGACTTCATCAGCAATCAGAATTCGAGGCCTGTCGGAGTTAATGAGTTTGAGCACGGGCCGGTACTGGTACGGAACAAAGTTCACCCGCCCAGAACCCACGGACAGCAGATTAGAGGCCGAAGGAGAGAGGACATGCGCTGAGGTTATACTTGATCGCACATCTGCACAGGACGAAATCCCGGAAAAACCGCTGACTTCTTCCGGCTGAGCCAACTGGCTCTCGTAGAGTGTACTCGTTTTGCCGTCTGCAAAAACCGTATACTTCGGCTCAGCCCCGTCCAGATGGACGGAAATCACGGCCATAACTCTGTCGGGCTCAGCTCTTAAGACTACCATATCTCCTGGAGAAAAGGCGGCCGGGTTGGGAGATGGGTTCAACGCAGATGAATGCTCATGTTCTTGAGGAGCTTTGATACTTCCGGGCAAGGCAACTTCACGTGATTTCATTTGCTCCAAGGCCGCATCTCGATGCGCAGCTAAGAGTTCTTTTGCTCCTTCTGAAGCATCGACGAGATCCATCAAACGCCAGAGGGTATCCAGGTCGCGGTATGACTCAGAGGGTGGAGTTGCTTCAGTGGATAAGTGGGCCCACTTGTTTCGAACTGATTGTGACTCTTTTATCCAGTTCCGACCTTCCCTCGCCAAGTTACACTTCGAGCTTAACTCAAACCAGTTTCGATCAAGCACACGAAGAAGCGCCGCAAGATCCAATCCTTTGAGCGACTTGATGCCTTTTTCTGTTACAATCCGTTGCTGCTGGAAAGTTAGGCTATCAATGACGTGGGTGGCCCACCAGTTGTCGCCAAGCGAAGGAAGGTTTTCTTCCAAGAATATGGCGATTTCCCTAGCGACCGTTTTGATCTCTTCCATGCAAGCCTCCATTGCGGACACACGGAGTGATTTTCCCAAAGACCTACTAGCGAACTAATTCTGGTAGTTTATGTGTTCCTACCAGGTCCGGGTCCAAGGCGCATCTCAGGTCACAAATGTGCTCGCGTTCTTTCTCAGTAACGTTCATGGGCTGAGCCACCGCAGCAGCTTTGTCACGAAAACGCATGGCAAAATTAGTAGCTGCAATCAGAACGTACAAGGCCGGTGTCTCTTAACTCCGAGTTTGGATTGAGTTCGGAGCTGATTGACTTCCGCTTTCAGCTTGGCTCATCGCGTCATAGACGAGATACGAAAGAGTTGGGCCCCCTCCAACTCCTGGTTTCGCCGGCAGAACCTCAGATAACAATTTTTCACTGAACATTCGTTCGTTCACGTACATATTCGAAGATGGCCCGTGAACAGAAAGTTTTAGATGCCTAACTGGCTGGGAGTTTCCCTGTCAATGAAAGTAATCGAGCATCAGCACCTTCGTAATTTTCTGATATGTGGGACCAGGCTTCCAGGCGAGAGACTCCTTGTAGCGGTTTCGTCTTTCGATTTAGAACAAGCCAAACGTGCCATGCTGCTTTGAGATAAATGGTTTCATCAAACTTTGGCAGGGATTTGAGCTCGTCAGTGAGCGGCGAGTTAACATACTTTGTGCTTCCCCGAAGATAGTCCGATGCCAGAATCGCAATTTCTTCTCCAAGATAAGCGATTGTGGGTTTCTTTGTTTGGATTGATAGAGTTGCAGCATGTTCGAACCTCGCCCGATCATGCGAAACAAAGTAAAAAAAATCCGCGTTATCCTGTGGGTAGAGTTTGTTTTGAAGCATACAGTTGGCTTTCCAATTACGCCATCCAGAGTGCTCCCCGTTTTTCAAACTGATGCTCAGGTCTAAAAAGCCAAAATCATCTATGGCGTTCCAAGAATGTGTATCGACCCTCAAGTGCTTGAGTTCACCCGTTTCATAGTCTGCTCCAGTGACGAACATCTTTCCCCAACAGATGTGCGGCACGAAGCCCTTAAGGGCTGCTATGCAGGCCACGATCAAGGAGTGCTCCCTACACATCCATCCTTCATCACGCTTTCCCTCGTTCATGAAGGGACGCACTCGCAATAAACAATCAAGTTCCGCGCGTAGGCGTCTATCGAGGAGTGCCTTTTTTAGTGACTTCGGATTCATTTTTGCGTTCATTTACTTCTCTCTCTAAGTCGAGTTTTTTGCCTGCACGACTTCAGCGCATTAAGAAAGGTGTCTCTCAGTGAGGCAAGAAGCTAGGAGTAACCGCGCCTGACATCTCCTCGAGCAGGAGCACCTCGACATGTGCGAAGCGCCGCTTCGTCGGCCCATCAGACGCAATCGAAGACTTTCCCATACCGCCACTCAAGGTCTTGCAAGTTGCCGATAGCAGCCCAAAACGAGGTCTTCAGGCAAGTTCATGACATACTTGTAGTTCTATGAGACGGCATGTGTGACACGATTATCTGCTGTGATTGATCGTCCCAAGCGAAGTAGATGCGCAGACAGTGCTTGGGGTCCCGACTGCTGCTGCCTTTGATATGCCAATCAGCAGTGTGCCTCTGCCCCTGCCAATCAAAATCATACGCGTCACCGCCGCAATGAGCATGAATGGCGCCCTCCGCGACCGGCATTTCCCTCGTGGACGCTCCATCCGCACCCGAAACTCTTGAATTGATCCCGTCCGTCGCCAGCCAAGATAAACAATCACAGGCCAGTTCAATATTCGTAAATTGAGCTTTCTTGATTTCTCTCTTGGCTGCGCCGGTTAGGACTATCTGGCCAGCAAAGGTACTTTCCACCCAGCCTATGAAGCTTGGCCAATCTTCGGGGCGCGCTACTTCTCTGCTGGATGCGCCCGCATTCTGAGCCAGGCTTGCCTTGAGGCCTTGAATTTGGCTCGTGTATGCGCGAGCGCGGGACTCTGCGTCTTCAGCTCGTTCGCGGTATGCTTGGTTCTCTTCGAGTGCGATTGTTTCTAGTTCTTTTGCCTCTGTCACCTGTTCTTCAAGAGAGCGCACTTGCTCTCGTAGGCTCATGATCAGTTCATCATTTTCCTCAGCGCGACCCGCCGCCAACAGTTTGCCTTTTTGATCTGCCCGATACTTGTAGAGGCGGGCGGAAACATCAGAAAAAGCCAGAACCTCTTTGCCAATTCTGTTGCTTCGTAGACCCAAAGCCGCCACGTCTTGCGCGATGTGGCGTTCAACGAGCCTTTGGTTATCACCTTGCTGAATGAAGCGCCTGAGAAACAGTCTATGGCCATTAGGGTCATCGGCAACTTCGAAATCTGGTGTGTAGATTCTAACCCCGCCATCAAATACAGACAGTTCCTTGCCGATCTCGTCGGATAGTTTCCGGGCAAAAACCGGACTTATCGAGTAGACATGCGCCAAACCGGCCAAGCGACGACAAATGGCCGACACATTGATGCCGCGATGGTTCGGCACAAAGCTCTGTACGACCAGTGGCGTCTTTCGAGACGTCGCAAGCAAGTGCTCGACAAACAGATCGTAGCTTGTGTGATCTCGAACGGTGATCGGTGTCGTACTGCATGAATGATCGCCTAGCTTGAGTCCCAACTCATCTATTATTGAAGAAACAAGTCTTGGACTTGCAGGAGTGAAGTTCTGATCGAGCACATGACTGGAGACCCGAAGACGTAGGGAAAACATGATGCGAGAGCTGGGCTCTCTTGCGAAAGTAACTTCGGTCTTCCAATTCCGCCCCGGAACCTTTCCATCCGGATCCTCGGCCCTCACGGACCAAACTTCCAAACCATCAAAGTCTTGCGCCAAACACTCTGTGTTTCGTCCCGCAACATCGGTCCTGAAATCAGCGAATTTCCAAGCGTCTTTCGGAAGTTTGCCACCAGAACGTTCTTTGACCCATTCTAACGCCAAATTACGTGCTGCGCTAAAGGTGTGGTCTTGATGAGTATTCAAAACTTGACCCGAAACACGCAGCACGTCTCGCTCCGCGACAAAATGCTTTTGGTCGCCAATCGCTGATGAAAGACTCTCCTGAAACAAGCTCATGGTCACATCACCAATTGACCAATTGAATACTTAGCTGGAATCGCCCGAGCGCTAAGATCTGTGGCTTTGACATTGGCGTCAAAAAAAGGCGTTCTGACCGAACTATCCATGCCGTAGCGCGCTCAACTTGGGCGGTATTTCTTGTATCTTTGTCCATGACAAAAAAACCCGATCAATTTGAGCCTAACCAATACGGCCACTTCACGCCCAGACAATGCCCCCGTACTCATGGCAGTTCAACCAGAAGTTTACCTGCTGAAATCCGGCGAGGAAACTTGTACATTCGTGACCCCGGTCGGGAATTTTTTATGAACCACTTTTTACTGGCATCCAAGCAATTTCACGTTGTTATCGCGCGATCCACACCGCCCGCCAGCGCCCGAAACCATCATACCGATGGATCACAGGCCAATGATGCACTAACAATCAAATTGGACCAGTCAGATGAGGCTACTCAATCCCGCTGGGCGTTTTCACGCATCGGACAGCGATGCAGCTGATCTCTACCTATCGAAACTCTCAGAATAACAACCGGTGTTTCAGTTAGTTCCTACTATTCACATCTACTAGGACTGGTGGCGCAAGTTGGCAGAAACTCACAGAAGACTGGCAGTTTTACAAAAGCAATCGTTTCTTAACGTCCAGATATGCAACCCAGGGTGAAAAGTCTTAACAACTGATTAAGTGACGAACTATCGCGTGATGAGTGTGGAGCAAGGCGTACTATGACGGAGAACAAGGATCGCTTGACGGCTGAGGAAGCAAAGGGACTTAGAACCGCTAAAGAACTCGAAGGTCATTTAGCCTGGCTGGACACATTTACACCCGCGGCTTTGGGCGTCCTAGCTATAGCGTCTGGTATTTACACTTATCTCGGTGTTTCCTCGCTTTTGGAAGACAACGGTGCAGTCTCTTTCTTCGCCGCCGTCGCATATTCAATTGCCGTTTCTGTCGGCATCTTTGTCTTTTGGAGCTATATGCTTCGGCTGCTGCCTTCGATGCGCACGGCCAGTGGTTTCATTGGTCTGACGATCTCCACAATT
Organism: Ruegeria sp. HU-ET01832; assembly: GCF_040371315.1. Lineage (NCBI taxonomy): Bacteria > Pseudomonadati > Pseudomonadota > Alphaproteobacteria > Rhodobacterales > Roseobacteraceae > Ruegeria > Ruegeria sp. HU-ET01832. Next base: position 335,607 of record NZ_BAABWL010000002.1, on the reverse strand, counting down.
GTTGGCTCCGTCGCCATTATCGCCATGTCCAGCTGGCTTAACGCTGCCGCTCTCGCAGGCTCCGCCGCGGTTGAGCAACACTTGGAAAACACAGTTAGAGACTACCAAGCGGCTCTTGAGCAAGCTAATGATATAGCTCTGAGTGGACAGGCGTTGGGTCGCGAGGTGGAACGCGCCCGCCAGAGTTTTGTAGAACTCGCGGAACTTGAGCAGTCTGGTGATCTATCAGGTACAGCTGGTCGAGGTGCCGTATTCCGTGTTCTCACTCAAAAGGCTGAGGAATTGCGTAACCTCGAGGAACAAATCGCTGCACAACAAGAACCTATCGAGGAAGCCTTCCAACAGGGCAACGAAATCCTCGCAAAGATGCGTGAGCTTACCGTTGCACCTGGTCCAGTAGATCGCCGCTCGGTTCAGTTTTCTGAGGAAAGCGTGAAGTTGGCAGGTGTGATCTCGCGGCTCAACCAGTACAGCGTAGCACCACTTGTCGCCCGCGCTGCTGAGGACCTGCCATCCTCGGTTGTACTTCCCGAACTTGATGGACGCAGTTCCGATGTAAGAGATGCGCAATCATCGACAATTAACTCAGTTTTGAATGCGCTGGACCAACGCAGCAAGACACTCAAGAACGCTGCGGACGAGGTGCTTGACATGGAGCCGCCTATCGAGACGGCGTACAACCCGATTTCCAGCGCCGATGCAGTAATCAAGTACGCCCACAACTTCGTACCTTCGTGGGCCGGAGCTATAGCCATCGACTTGTTGCCCGCCGTGTTGGTGTTTGTGCTGGCTATCACACAGGCCGCAATCCGCAGTGGTAAGGACGGTATGAGCATCGAGGATACTTTGACGCTTGCAGACCTCAGAGCCGCAATGAACGCCATGAAGGACGTGGAGGCGACAATGGGCGTGGCAGACGCAGCTATCCTCAACCGCGCCAATCCACAAAAAGATGAAACTTGATGAACTTACTAAATCGTCTCGATCCACGTTCTGGGCTGCGCTACGTTCTTATCCTACAATTCGCAATTGCGGGCGTTTTAATAGCGTCGGACGTTCTCGGCGTCATTTCCAGCCCGTTCAAGGAGCGTGTTGAACTCCCGACTGGTCCGATATCCCCGGGAGATCAGCGTCGAGAGTATCGCACTGATCGGAGCGATCCGTCGCTTTTGCCTCAGGATGGTCCTCTGGATGTACCCGTGCCAGAGGCTTTTCCAAACCGATTGGACTTCTCAGTACAGGAAGTCGAAGGACTAGGAAGGGTACTTCTTCTTAGCGGCCAGATAGAGGTGGACGACTCGGCCCGCTTCGCTTCGTACTTGTCCGACATGCAGGAGAAGCCCGACCTTGTGGCTCTCCACAGCCCGGGAGGAGTGGTTTCTGAGGCGCTGTCCATTGGTAAGCAGATGAGAGGTGCCGAGCTTTCTACCGCCGTTCTGGCTGGCTCGATGTGCGTATCGTCATGTCCTTACATCTTAGCGGGCGGGCAAGAACGCACCGTCTCACTTCGCAGCATTGTGGGAATGCATCAGCACTACTACGACCAGCCTCGATTAATTCCTGTCGTTTTCGCTGTCGAAGGTATCCAAAAGGGACAAGGAGAAACCATGCAGCATCTTATCGACATGGGCGTGGACCCGTCGTTGATGCTATTTTCGCTGAATACTCCACCCGAGGAAATCTATGCGCTTGTCGAGGAAGAACTCGTGGATACACGCTTAGCAACCCAAATAATCGATTAACAAGAAACACCGAGGACTTCGCCTTGTTGAAGAAGCTAACCATTGCCTTGGCATTGTTCGCCACGACTGCCGAAGCCGGTGGCCTCCAAGTACGTGACGCAGACACAATCGTTGTCGATGGTACTCCTGTCCGTTTAAACGGAGTGGACGCACCGGAGCTTGGTACTCGTTCCGGTCAAGACGCTAAACGCTGGATGGTTAACTTTCTGCGAGGCAAGGACGTTGAGTGCAAGCTCAACGGTGAGCGAACGTATGACCGTTGGGTTGGAGTCTGCTATGCCGACGGTCAAGACATTGGAGCTGCCGTAATCGCTGCGGGTCACGCTTTAGATTGCGCAAGGTACTCGGGTGGGCGATACAAGCATTTGGAGACCCCAGCGGCGAAATCACGCTTGAAACGGGCCGGCTATTGTCGGTAAAGCGCAGGTGTCTAGGGAGTTACGCGATAGGTTTAGCGAGGAGCTAGGACTTGTTTCGACGACTGTAGCTCTGCCCATTGACGTAAGGCCAGGTCGACAACTTTGTGTCTTCAAGACAAGATGTGGAAATCTGCGTCTATGTCACGGTATACACGGCGCGGGATCGTCATTCTCCGCTGACTTGCGGCAAATCGGATTGAGAGATGTTGAAGTACAAACCCGGGGTTGATGTGGGACCGCTAATTGATTGGCCCTTCGACAACCCACTTAGTGATTATCAAATCAAGGACGGCAACCCTCGCGCGGCGGGCCGCATAGACGCCGGGGGTGTTGGGCATACGACCCGTACTGGTATCTGGCGATGTACCAAAGGTGTTTTTGAATGCACTGAACAGGGGGATGAGCTGATGACCATTCTTTCGGGGAGCTTTCGCTTGATCGATATGGTGAGCGGTCAGATTAGCGAGCTCAAACCAGGGGACAGTCTCTTTGTACTGGATGGAAGTCGTGTGACTTGGGACATCATCGAGGATGTGACGAAGGTCTTTTTTGGGCACAAAGCCGATGGGTACTGACGGGCTAGATCCAAAAATTTCGTATTTCGCCAGTTTCCCATGATTACCCTTACCTAAACATTTTGCTTGGCCTGGTCTTAGAAAGCAGGAGCTGTTTCGCTGCAACATGGCACTGAACGAATGTATTTTCTGCCTATGAGGATTCTGCTTCTTCTGATCGAGCTCAAACAGGGTCGACACTTTAAAGGTCTATTCAGGTGTATCAAAAAGGCGCAAAGAGCCGGCGAAACATCGGCGTTAGCAAACCAACGGTTTGAGCCAGATCCTCTCCTAGATCAGGCCACTAATCATCTGACAACGGACAAATAACTCTGTCGTTTGAGCGATAGCGGCGGGCAAATACTCAATTCTCAAGGCAAATGTCTTCCTCAATCAACTATGAAAAGTAGTCGTGAGTTGATGCACAGATGGATGCACTGTCCCGGTGACGTTGCCCAAAAGCTGCTTCCAATCCTGAGGTGACTTTCGCTCGGACAAATCAACGGTGCAGATGAGTAAATCCATCTCCGAACCGGAGGTGACCCATTTTCGAAGAATACCTTCTGGGCCGCCTAAACTCGCGTGATGAGGATACAGCAGAATAAGCCTAGGCTTAGCGCCATGTTTAGAATACCCATGACCGTAGGCAAGCATCTGGTAAACATCTGACTGAGCAACACCCAGCTTGCGACGGTCTAATGGGTCCAGCTCTTTCCACTTTGTATCTATTATTACCGGTCCAGATTTGTAGTCGAAAACGATGTCGGGCATCATGCGAAACAAGTTGTTTTGCAGGACATGATGTCGAGCATTTTGCGTTTTAACGATGTCGATTCCGAATGTTTTTTGAGCTCGTGTGGCGACGTAGCGCTCAAACAGATTATTCATTGGGAAAAGGAGAGAAACTCCTGAGGAAGCTCCGCGCTTTGTACTTTGCCAGTTGCCGCTCAGCAGTAGTCGCGCAAGTGGGATCAAATCGCCGAAAACTGTAGTCGTTCGATCAAACTGAATACGTTCTTCCAAGGGACTAATCGAAGATCCCACTTTCCCGAATGTATCCAACAACTGGAGAAGCTCTCGCTGCGTTTCCTGTAATCTCGATACGCGCACTAGCATTTCCAACGTCGCCTTTATCAAGCGGTTCAGAGCCGTATTTTCAGACAGGTCATCAAATCGACAAAACAGCTTCGTTGGAGCTACTGGTCTCTTTGTTAGCTGCCTCACTACCTCCAAATTTCCACGTACGAATGGCAGATCATCCTCGTGGTTCTGGTACTGTCTTTGTAAACCGCCCCGTACCGCCTTTCTAAGGCGACGGACAAATACCCGAATTAGAAGCTCAAGGATGTCGTGTTTCTGTGTGTCGAATTGAGCCAGGTCTCCGTCTGAAATCCTTAGGTCATGAGTTGCTGACAACATTCTAACAAGAGTGTGCCTGCTACGGCCTTCGGTCAGCCCCTCTATCTTTGGCAAAATTTCTATAGCCTGACCTGATAGCGCTAAAACGCCGCAAACCTGCCCGGCTTTCAAGGTGTTTCCAACACGGCTCAGAACTGAGCCTTGTGGCAACCGCAAAGTTGTGGCTGCTTTCTCTGCCGCTGTTTGAAATCGTTCAGCTTGCTCGTCAGAAACGCCTTGTTGACCTATTGGAAGGGAGCTCCACTCCCTAGTGACCCACGTTTGCAAGCGAGCTTGACTTGGTATCATTAGGCTCATTCACCCCGATCAGCACCAACGGCCAGGAGCTCATCATATGCATCCGAGCCATACTCTCCAAATTCCAAGTAGTTATCGACATACCTGAATCGGGGCTCTTCATAAGCTGATTGCATCCCGGGCGGAACCGGGATGCGTTCGCGACGCAAAAAACTGTCCCCGCCTCCAAGAATAGATCGAACGCGCCCCAGGTCTTCGTGGAAGTATTCCCGCAACAATGGCAAAACTTTACTGGCAACCACGCCGTCGAGTTGTGCCAGGTTTTGCACGCCTGTGAAATAGCCATGCCCGATCAAATGATCTGCACCCAAGAACCACTCTAAACGCTGGTTAATGGCCCTTAGAACGCGATCAACTGGGACACCTTCAACGATAGTACCCTCAAGAACCTCTGGATTTGGCGGCACTTCTTCAAACCTAAACCGCCGCCGCAGAGCGGTGTCCAGCAATGCAATGGATCTGTCAGCGGTATTCATTGTTCCAACAATGTATAGGTTGGACGGTAGGGAGAACGGTTCGCCGGAGTAAGGAAGTATTACGGATAGCTCGTTTAACGCGCCAACGCGTTTGTCTTCTTCAAGCAGCGTAATAAGCTCGCCCAAGACTTTGGAGATATTTGCTCGATTTATCTCATCAATAATTAAAACATGCGACGGGTGCGGCTCCGCCGCCGTGGCTGGCTCCAGGAAGGCCAACAAGTTGGGCCAATTGATTTTTGTGGGATAGAGTTGGTAAATTGATTGTTGAGAGAAATTGCTTGCATAGATATCTCCCACTTCCAGGCCATTTTCATCTTCGGACTGCCATCGCCACTCCACCTTACGTCGATGCGGGTGATGGGCATCCGGGTCAAACTCGTATTCCCCGGTGACCACTCCTACCGCCCGAAAACGATGATTGCCTTGGCTGGCAATGATGATGTCCCCGACTCTCATCAAATTTCTAAGTTGATTAATAAATTCGATATTTGGGTTTTTTCCAGTCGCTTCACTTTCTCCGGGTTCGCTGCGCCACTTTTCACCAACTTTCTCAAAACTGTCATACAGAGGGTCAGACCAGTCTATTTCGCCTCCGTACCCTAATGAAATCAGGCCTTTCTCGTAGGCTTCGCTGCGGATTGGTTCGTCCTCAGCATGCCAGGCGCGCCCCAGTGAAATCTTAAAGATCTTTCTGTCAGAGTAGTCGCTCTGGTTGGCGAGCTTCGCGGGTTTTTGTCGAGCGCGCTCGGCGATACGCTTTAGCACTCCCGAACGTGGTGAAAGGCGGAAACCAGCGGATGAGACTCCATCGGTGTCTTCGTCTCCGGTTTCCGGTCGCAGCCCTTCTACAAACTCTTCATAGCTATAGCTCTGGTGGAACGTCACAAACTCGATACGCTTTTCGTTTTGCAACTCCGTGTAGCGATCCATGAGTTCTGAACGCGTAGACGGGATTATCCCATCGCAAATCGCGACGGCTCGCCTCGCCGTTTCGTAGGTTTTCCCTGTTCCCGGTGGGCCATATAATATGGTGTTTAGAGAGCTAGCGATGCCGTTGGCAAAAGGTTCAACGATTTCATCTTTGATTTCTAGCGCCGTTGAAGATGCCGGCCTCTCAGCTTTGTCCGGAAGCTTTTTGCTTTTTGTTGGCCTCCAGTCTCCAACGAATTCTTCCTGGTAAAAGTCAATTTGATCCCGTCTCTGACCTTCGATCTCGTTGCGAAGATCAAACAACTCGCGATCTACACGCTGCGGCTCCCAGCCGTTGACCTCTCTCATTGGAGTACTTCGAAATGCCGAGACAATAAGCTTTTTGTCTTTGAAACTACTACTTCTCTCAAAATTATCCGGAAACACCAAGTTCGCAAGGATATGGCGAAGTTGGCGGTTGGTTCCGTCGGCGACCCCCAGCAACCAATCATTGAAATCCCAAGGACCATTCATCAGCTGTGTTTGCTCAACCTTCGACTTAGACTTAAAGTCACGCAACAGGTTGATTAAAAATATGTACTCCCGCCAACGTTGTGTGTTGTATGCAGTTCCTGTATGGCCAATACCTCCCAAAGCTTTTTCTGCCAGCAAGGGGTGGTTCATATCCAATTCTTCGTCAGACCATGACCAGATTAATTGAATATCTGCGCGCTTCTTCGCAGGAGAAATTCGAGACGCGAACAACAAGATCAGCCACGTCACCTCTGCCATAAGCTGTTTGGCAAATGGCGAGCATTGTGAAAGCTGTGCCTCCAACTTCTCATAAAAGCTACCTTCGCCCTCATCGAGGTTCTGAACGTAGTGGAGATCGAGCTCGTCAAAAAGATCCTTTGTCCATAACTCTTTTCCTTCCGAAAACAACGAACCGTCTTCTTTTAGGCACGTCTCAACCCAGGTACTGGCAGCATCGTAAACAGGGGGTGCATTTTCGTGGGGATTAAATCTGGACATGAACGTCGCTTCCTAACCTGCGTTGCCGAATTGAATAGTTATTTGGGCACAGTGTCGGGATCAATCCCGTATCCAAGCGAAGTGAGGTTTTCACCAGTCCGCGTCCGGGTAGTTTATCATGATGTCGATGAAACCCAGCATAAGGAAGGAAGGAAAGCACCACCACCTACTCCTTAACTTGTTCTTGGCCTGCCGGATTATTCGAGGTTGCGCCTCGATGCATCATTGCTTGCGCAGCATTTTGCCGTTGGTACATTCCGATCAACACAATTGAATGGATCTGATGGTGATGAAGTTACTGCTCTTGGGTCTTGCCTTGCTCGAGCAGGATCGTCTCACATAAAGAGCAGAAGTAGCCAAATAGAATTAGTGCCTTGCGCGTGCATTGATCTGAATAACTGCTGTTCTCACCACTGCTATAACCAAGCGTATTGTGAAGTACGTCCAAGATGGCGCCACGTTCGTCAAAACCGTTTCTTAAGGGCGAAAATGAGTTCCAATGAAACTTTTGCGAAGCTAGTTCGATGCATTGAGTTGGGTACTTCTCAAAAAAAGTGATCGCCGCCTCTTTGCAACCAGCCATATAATCCAGATCATTCAATTCGGTTACGCCCGGCTTCAGATTTCCGTCTTTGTAATGGAAGTGAGATTGATACGCCCAAATCATTTCTCCCAGGTCAGGATTCACTCCCGTTAGAAACACTTGAAGTGGAACTTGCACATCCAGATGCTGACTCCAATCTATAAAGGGTGCGCGCGCCATCCGGTGGGCCGCGCCAAAAACCAGAGGCAAGAATTTTTCGACAAAAGCGAAAGAGGCATGAGAAGTTTTTGTATCCGCATGTATCCTGAGATTTGCAATAATTAGACCGGTTTTAAAGCACTTCACCGGGTCATATCCGCTCTCTACGAATGGCTCTCCAAACATGCGCATAGCTTCGGAGAAGATCTCCTCAGCACTGTGTAAGTCACTAACCTCTCTGGAATCTGAGAAAATGCGACCGTGATTGCGAAACTCATACACAAAAACCGGTTCAGCAGTCTCACTTACCTTTATTTCTCTTGGTTCAAACTCACCTCGAAAACGCCACACCAGCTCGTCAAACACCGTGTAAAGGTCACGATCATCCAGAGGCCCCAGCAGGGTGTCGATCTCCGCATCAATGTCTACTGAAGGAAGTTGAGCGAGGCGACTCTGAATATCGGTGACAGTCGTCTCTTCTCCTTTGGCGACCAGCGCCGTCAGACCAAGGAAGTAGCAGAAACCGAGCGTTGTAGCCTCGGAGTACTCGAACCGTTTCAAAAATCTTGGAACATTATCGAAGTCAAACATTGGACTACCTGCAAAGCTGATACTGAGGGATAAGCCAGAACGGTGTTTCTACTGCCTAAAGAACAGTGTGAAACATCCGAAATTCAAGAGAGTGGCGTTTCCGAACAAGCAATTGGCCGCTTTTCACAAGTAACCTACGCTTCAATTCAACAGGTAGAATTAGACTGCGCATGCGGAGACTGCTATGGACGATAAATTTGAATTACATGAGTTTTTCCATGTTTGGAAGACTAACGATGATTGTCCAACAGACGGCATTCTTTTGTACAATCCGTACAACGAAGACGAATATGTTGTACGAGGCGTAGACAACGCAGGATTCGAAGTTTCTGACGCCAACGGAGCTGTCAGGAAACTTCTGCGACAGGCTCTTTCGAATTGGATCGTAATTGTTCCAAGGGATCACGCTTTACACAATCTGATCCGAACAACGAAGACTCCGGCCGACGAACGTCGAGAAATCATCAACGAACTTTCGGGCAATGGTCTCCCAGTTGTTTCTATTCAAAACCTGGATCACCTTCGCTTGGTCAGATGGGCGTGGACAACGCAGTTTTCGCGGACTGATCGTGAGACGAGACATAAAGTCTACTCAGCCGTAAAGATGCTAGAGAACTTTTCGGAGCATTGGTCTGCTTCGATCAAAATTGGGCGGCGCATTGTCGAGCATTGGGCAAGCCAGGTGGAAGACCACATGCCTGCCGATTTACTGATCCACCTCGCGTATTACCGACGTTGGTCTTGGGATACGCGTGCTGCTTTGGAAGCATCAGATTGTTTGGTTGGAACACGAATTCGGCGCGATCTGACAGATATGCAACGAAGCATTTTGGCGACGGAGCGTGCGGCTGCATTCATGGATCTGTTCGAACGCAGCGGTTCTGGGCTTGAGGATGCAGAGCTGTACTTAAAGTACTCCCAAGGTGCAAGCAAAGGCAAGAACAGCCCTGAAAACTACCTGGGATGGCAGCGCTATAACAAGTTGAGAGAGGGGACTCACGTTGGCAGGTGTTAACAAAGTTGTCTTGGTAGGGAATCTCGGAAGAGATCCACAGATCAATGAAATCTCTATTGGGAAGAAGGTTTGCAATCTAAGTCTTGCAACCAACGAACGCTGGAAGGATCGCGCTTCCGGAGAGCTGAAATCGCGTACTCTGTGGCATTCAGTTGCAGTGTATCGTGAAGACTTAGTCAAGGTAGCTGAACAACTCCCAAAAGGGGCAAAGATCTACGTTGAGGGCAAGATCCAGACAAGAAGCTGGTCCGATAAAGCAGGGGAAAAGCGCTACAGGACCGAGGTGGTGCTGGATGGTTTTGCTTGCAAACTTTTCAAACTTGAACGGGAACAAACCAACGAACAAGAGCGTCCCTCAGAGCCGATAAATGCTGGATCACAAATATCCAACGTAGAGGATTGGGATCTTACTGATCCGCCATTTTAGAAGTGTCGAGCTGCCAGTGTTGCGTGAGATACACGCGATTTGATCGTATTCAAATTATTGACTTTTTTCTGTGGCACTAAGCGCACTTCATTGAATTAAATTGACCTTATGAAAGGCAGATGGAAAGAAACGTACCAATAGGCGACGCTGATTGCGTGCAGCAGATAGCTGCGATTGATCTCGAGGTTTGTCCGGAAACCTCGAGAATAATTGCTATTGGCTCTATTCGCTCAGACAGCGAAGAGACATTCCATTGGCGAGGCTCAGACGCAAGCAAGGGCGCCAATAGCTTAATCAAGTATATTCAGGGTGCGGAATTCGTAGTTGGCCACAATCTTGGATCTTTTGATCTGGCGCACCTGTTGGCCAATCAGCCGAGTCATCATTTCGACCAAATTCTACACGTTGATACTCTTTGGCTTGCAGCGCTCGCATGGCCTGAACCAAGGTCACTACGGCTCAAAAAAATAAATCGCGACGGCACGCTTGGAGCGGCGGAGCCAAACGACCCAGTGTTGGATGCAAAAGCTGCTTTGCGACTTTATCGCGACGCTAAATCGGCGCTGAGAGACCGTTTGGCATCCTCTCCAGATCTTGCAACTGCGCTTCACGGGGCAACGCTCGATCATGCCGCTTTCGCGAAGGGCAAAGTGTTTTCTGAGTTGCTGGATCGAAGCCCGCCATTCAGAGAACAGCGCGATGGGGCTGTAAAGCGACTGACTGCTGGTCGAATTTGCGAAGCTCAAATTGATGTATTGCTTGAATTGGTTCGTGAGGGAGATCCGTCCGTCCCATACCTGCTGAACCGCATAGCATCGAGGCGGCCCGGGGCTGGCTTTTCGCCTTGGGTAAGGCGCCGGTTTCCAAGTGTTCAATCAGCCTTGGAATTGCTGAGAGGTAGTGCCTGCGAAAGCGCAAGCTGCAAATGGTGCGCAACACGGAGAAACAGCAAGGGTTCGCTGAGACGCTGGTTTGGCTACGAAGACTTTCGAGCATCTCCGAAAACAAAAGACGGCTTGCCAATGCAAAAGGCGATTATCGACGCCGTATTGGAGCGAAGAGATGTCCTTGGTATTCTCCCAACTGGAACGGGAAAATCGATCTGCTACCAGTTACCTGCCCTTGAGCGACATGACGCACTAGACCAGCTAACAGTTGTTATTTCGCCTCTTGTTGCTTTGATGGCGGATCAGCGCGATGGGTTGTTAAGAAATCACGGTGTTGACACCTGTGTCGTGATAAATGGTTCTCTTTCTCCGCTGCATCGACAAGAAGCGCTGGACCAGGTCACCTACGGTGATGCGAGCATGTTGCTGATCGCGCCCGAGCAGCTCCGTAACGTGACCATTCGGCAAGCGATAGACAGTCGAAAAATCGGGTTATGGGTTTTCGATGAAGCACACTGCATCAGTAAATGGGGTCATGATTTCAGGCCCGATTATAGATACGCCGTTCGATGTCTCGCGGAGATCGGTGGGGACGATCCTCCGCCACAAGTTTTGTGCGTGACGGCCACAGCCAAAAAAAGCGTTGTCCAAGATATATGTGATCAGATTAAGTCGGTCACCGAAAGAGATGTTTGCCTGATAAATGGTGGTGCCTCGAGAACCAATTTGGAGTTCAGTGCTGCGCCAATTACCAAGCTGTCCAAGCTTGGGGTTGTGGGCGAAACAGTACAAGAGCAAGTAGAGAATGGGGCGAGCTTGGTCTATTGCGCGACCCGATCAGAAACTGAACGAGTAACTGAAGTTTTAAAGGCGATTCCGGTCGACGCGGCAGCCTATCATGCGGGGTTAGGTCGCGAGGTCAGGCAACATGTGCTGGAAGACTATCTGGACGAAAAATTGACCTCAATTGCCGCTACAAATGCCTTTGGCATGGGAGTTGACAAGCCGAATATTCGTTTGGTTGTTCACGCGGATGTCCCAGGATCTTTGGAAAACTATCTCCAGGAAGCGGGGAGAGCAGGTCGTGACGGGGAATACGCAAAATGCAACCTTCTTTATGATCCCGCTCAAGTCGAAGCTCATTTTCAGCGTCAGGCTCAAAACAGACTATCGCGGCGAGAGGTCGGGCGAGTCCTTAAAACACTTCGAGATATGGCGCAGCGTTTCGCAAAAGAAGACGAACTCGTCGTTCAGGTAGATGATCTATTGCGACGAGCCGGCATACCTGCGGGGCATAACGGAGCGGGACGAACACGAGCCATAACTGCCATTGCGTGGCTTGAGGAGGCTGGTTTGCTCACGCGAGGTGCCAATCGCGTGACAGTTGAGCCATCCTGCCTGCGGGTCCGAACCGTTGCAGAAGCCGAGAGCGAGTTGAGAGCAAATGGTATAGCAGCGGCGAGAGGCAAAGCGGCGCTTTCGATTTTGACGGTTCTGCTTGAAGCTGCTCCGACAGAAAGCTTTACGATAGATGACATTGCAGACATCGTTTCGCGATCAGGCTGGCAAGTGCGCGAAATCCTGCGTGATCTTGATCGCATTGGCTTAATTGCGAGAGACACGAACCTGGTGGTCTACATTGCACATGGGGTGCAGAATCCGTCTCGTGAAAAGCTGGCTCGCGTGGCATCTTTGGAGCGAGAGATGCTTGAGGCATTGCAGGCCGATCTTGCAACGGCACCACCGGAAGGCGTTGTGATCAACTTGAGACGTTTAGCCCAGGATCTACGAGACCGAGGTCAGATCGGGCACCGACCGGATCAATTGTTGCGACTTCTGCGGACACTAGCAACCGATGGCCGACGAGATTTAGAAGAGATACCTCCGATTGGTATGCGACCCATTGATCGTGAAAGAGTTCATCTCGTCTTAAACGGAACTTTCGATGAGCTTCGCAGCGTCGCGGATAGACGCCATTCAGTGGCCAGCATGATCGCGGCGAACTTAGAGAGTAAGTTAGAAAAGGGTGCCAAAGGCGGATCGCTGCCTGTCCCAGTCCCTTTGACTGAACTCTACGATCTTATTCAAAACGACATGGAAATGCGTTTCTTGATTGCGGAGTTGGGAACGCGCGTCGTGGACCGTACGTTGCTGTGGATGCATGCAATGGATGTTCTGTTTGTTGGTTCTGGTCTCTTTCTCTTTGCTCCGGCTATTACCATTAAACTAACGCCCGAGCCGCGTACATTCACAGAAGCTGATTTCAAGCCGCTGGAGGACCACTATACCGAACTTACGAGGCAGGTTCATATCATGTCCCGCTATGGGGAATTGGCTATTCAGGACCGCGATCAGGCGCAAAGCTTGGTGCGGGACTATTTTGATATGGAAACGGCCCCATTTGTTGCGCGCTGGCTACCAGATATGAAGCAACCCGAAACGGAACGACCTGTTCAGCCGGAGCTCTATGCGAAGATTGTTGATGATCTTCGCGCACCAGACCAGATGCGCATTGTGGCTGACGACCGACAAGAGGCAAACGCACTTGTGCTCGCAGGGCCCGGATCCGGGAAAACCCGCGTGTTGGTCCATCGTATTGCGTACCTGCTCTCTGTGCGACGGGAAGACCCGGCCGGAATCATCGCCCTTGCATATAACCAGCACGCAGCTCAGGAAATTCGATCACGGCTGAGAAACCTGGTGGGAGACAGCGCGCGGCGGGTCACCGTCCGAACCTGTCATGGTCTCGCGCTTTGGTTGACAGGACGAAGTCTCGTCGGAGAAAGGCCAAAAGGTGAGGATTTTCGCGCAATTCTGCGCGAGGCGGTTCGGATCATGCAAAGTGATGCCCTAGCAAAAGAAAGCTTGCTGGAGGGATACCGGTGGATACTGGTCGATGAGTACCAGGATATCGGACCAGACGAGTATGCCTTAATTTCGGCGATAGCAGGCCTTGCCAGAAGCGACCCGGACAATCGCAGAACACTGTTTGCGGTAGGTGACGACGACCAGGCGATCTACGGGTTCAATGGTGCGTCAGTGGAGTTTATCAGAAAGTTCTCAGAAGATTTTCGTGCTCGACCAAGCTATCTGACCCAAAACTACAGATCGACCGGGAATATTATTGAAGCTTCCAACTTAGTAATCGGTCCCGCAAGAGACAGAATGAAGACCGATCATCCGATCAGAATTGACGCATTACGACAAAACCGCCCAGAGGGAGGGCTATTGTCCGACCGAGACCCTGTCGGACGGGGCCGTGTCCAGGTTTTAACTGGCCTGACCAATCAGACTGACCAGGCTGTTGCAGCTGTGTCAGAACTTAGTCGTTTGTCCACACTTGCAGGCAATTGGGCCTGGAACAACGCAGCTGTCATATCCCGCACCTGGAGTGCACTAGACCCAGTGCGAAGCTATTGTGAAAGCCTGGGTATTCCTGTTGTGGATCGCCGCGAGGTCAGAGACCGCCCGACCCTTTGGCAGCTTATGGAATATCAAAGACTGGCAAACTGGCTGACAGCACGAGAAACACCAATGGTGGCTATCTCAGAAATGCAAGAATGGATCGCATCGCAGGGAACAAGCTCTGTGTGGAGCACCTTGGGCAACCTTACTGAACAAATGAGGGAAGATCTCGGCGTTGGTGATATTTCAGCCAAAGATGCGTTGTCATGGATTGGGGAATGGGGCCGTGAATACGGTATTGCCGGGAAGGGTCTAACTCTTGTAACCGCGCATTCCGCCAAGGGGTTGGAGTTTGACCATGTGGTGGTACTGGATGACGCCTGGCAGTCAAAAGCAAACGAGGACCCCGATGAACAGAGGCGGCTCTTTTATGTCGCGATGACGCGCGCTCGTAACTCCTTGTGTCTTTTGGAAGGTGCAGATCGTCAAGCTTTCATTCCGGAGGAAATGGCACAGGCTTTCTTACGACGACCTGGAAAGGTGCCTTCCTATAATCGCGTAGCCACTCAACGGCTCTACCGGACTGCATCAATGCGCGAGGTTAATATTGGGTTCGGTGGGAGGATACCTGACAATTCTGCTGGTTATCGTGCTCTATCTCGAGCTCAAACGGGCGACGGCCTTCGTCTAACCCTCAACGAAGGCAATGGCTGGGTTAATTGGCAGCTGAGAAATCAAAATGGAGACGTCGTTGGTTCTATGGCGCGCGCATTCTCGCCGCCCAAGGGGTATATTTGTGAAAGAGCAGAAGTCGGTTGGATGGTGTCCAGAACAAACGACCCTTCAAATAATCAAGACCATCGGGCTCCTGTCAGGGATGAGTGGTCAGTGGTTGTTCCAAAGTTCGTTTTTCGCCCGGCAGAGTCTCGAGTTGCGTGAACGGCAAGATGATCTCAGCCGGTCATTTTTATCTTTCCAGATGACACCTCAAAACAAAAAGTTGACCGACTTTCGCAAGTCGTCCCCTTACTTTAGCACCATTTTCAGAGCAGTGGTACTAACGTAGGAAGTAGACATGATTGTGAAACGGACAGAAGCAGTAAAAGTAGAAAAGGCTGAATTTAATAAATTGCTTCGGTTGCACGCGCTCGCTTCCGAAAAGCAACAAGAGTTGCTGACGATGCCGAGCCGGGGTGAACGAGTTCAGAAACAAATCTACGTTTGGCAGAAAGTCGCACAAGGTCTCCGAGATGCGCTTGTTCACCTCGAACCGATTGAACCATCCGTTGAGACCAACCAAACGGATTCCGACGAAGAAATGGAGACACTTTGAGTAAAGCGAAAGTTAGGTCAATGCAGCGAGGAGCGCAAAAGCGCTCTTCTAGTCCAAAAATCAGTATGCATGACATCTACAAAAAGCACCCTCCTCGAATTGCAACTGCTGACAAACCGCATTTGGACTTTTTGAAGTACGGGAAAATCGATCAGGCAAAGCAAATCAAAACTGTGATCGAAGCGGCAAGAAAAAACGGAATTGGATCCGCGGCAGAAATCAGTCGCTTATTGAACAAACTCTTGATTACCACGGCCATTGGAGAAAAGTGGACACCGCGGTTAGCTTGGTTTGCTGCATCCGCTGTACGGTCAAACACTCCTCAATCAAAAAACCTTTCGGTTGGGACTGACTATAAGCGGTCGCAGAATGACACCAAGTTCCGCAACATTGTAAATAGGGTCGTTAAATCACGTCTCGAAGAAATCGAGAGTGAATTTGCAGCGTCTAGGCCTACCCTGAGTGAGGCCGCCCCTGAACTCCTAGAACTCAAAAAGCGCCTATCGAGAAAAACTTGATCGTTTAGTGTCTGAGCCTTTTGCCTAACGAAACTAGCAAGAAAGGCGGAAGTCTTCACCGAGCGCCTTGAACACGGTTTGAGGATGATGCAAGCTTTTGCATATGTAATTTCCGTCCGTGAAATGAGAGTACATTGATTGCAGTTTCAGGCGAGACGATGCAGGTAGATGCAAGTCGGCTTCGGCACTTGGTAGCTGAACTGGAAAAGTCAGCTATTGATAAAAGAATCACCCGAAAAGTTTTAAAAAACAGCGGCTTATCACCCAAAGATGCTTTACTTGACGCGAAATACTTCGACTATGACAAAGAAGCAAGGTTCGTGCGGGAAGCTTGTGACGCTCTTGGAGACATAACATTTGCAGCAAGAGCCGGGTCTACTTGGCGAGTGTCAAATAGTCTTACAGGCTATATTAGCAAATACTCAAAGGACTTGAGGGCCGCAATTGAAAATACAGCGCGTTTTCATGACATCATCGACCCAGCCGTTCAGTACAGTCTAAGGATTTCTAGCAACTCAGCCTCTTTCGAAGTGGTTTGGAAGGACCCGAGCTACGCAAAGTTTCATCGGCATACGGAGTTCCTGTTGTTTGGTGTCCTATCGCGGATGAGAGCGATCACGCAAACCGACTTTTATCCTCTAGAAATTCGGTTTGATCACGAGGTTAAGAAGTCAGCTGAAAAGTTTCAAAAATTGGCAGGTTTCCCGGTAGTTTTTGGAACAGAAAGCTTGGAGATCATATTACCGCTTGCCACGTTGGATCTGCCTATACCTACATATGATCTGCGATTGAGAGAGCACCTAACCGAGTATGGTGGGCGTTTACTGGAAGAACGCGGGGAGGGAAAACAATCGCTTAGGTCGCGGACTGAGGGTCTTTTGACCAAGGCGCTGCCTGCGCGAATTCTGTCAGCGGATGAAATTGCCGCTAGTCTTGGTATGAGCCCAAGGACCTTCGCACGCCGGCTAAAAGAAGAGCGTCTCACTTTTCGAACAATTGTAGACGAACTGAGATTTGATCTGGCAAAGACTTTCATAAAAGATGACATGGCGCTGTCCGAAATTGCGTTTGCTCTCGGCTATGCCGATCAAGCTGCGTTCTCAACGGCGTTTAAACGTTGGAGCGGTCTCGCACCCCGCGATTACTCTGAGGCGCATTGAAGCAATCAAGTTAGCCACGAAGAGATTTCGGCTACGCTGGCTAAACCGATGGAAAAAAATGCCACTTCGAAACCTCGCTAGCAAAGCTAATTCAAGGTGTGCAAAGTACTCCAAACAAAACAGAAAAAGTGAAATTGGCAGAAAATAAAAAGTTTTTGGCGCTCTGTGCAAAGTGCAAAAGCATCGAGAAGCATATTTACTAAATGAATAAAATGACAGGTGAATCCCACCTCAGCGCTCTTTTGTAACCGGGAGCGCAATCCAGCTTAGGTCCATAGATTCGCCCACTTTTGCTGCCAAGCAGAGTGGAGGCTTCGTATTGGGTAAACCTGTGGTCAGCAACCAAGCAAGTTTTGACCTTGGAATGAGAAAAGGAATGAATATGAACGGCTTAGGATTTGGGGGGAATATTGAAAGCTTTGTGCTCAGTATCTCGAGTGCTGTCGCCAGCCCGGGGGCCGCGGGTCTTGCCGCGGGTCTAATTCTCTGCGCGCTTGTCGCTTCAATTATTTCATTCCAGCTCGTAAGCGCAAAGAGGCAAAAAGCGGTTAAAAGTGCTCTGAAGGTTATTCAGTTAAGCTCGTCTCGGTCAGACTTTACGAGTGAATTTCAAAGCATCAATGAAAGCTTGACCAGTTCAGTTCCATACGAAAAGCGAAAAAGCCGACCTTTTGACTGGGCAATAAAAAGAGCATGGGACGAGTATGCGGAAACGCTGGTACTCCCTGAAGTGCACACAAGTGGCCAAGTCATCCGTAACACTGTGCGTCCAAGTTACTTCTTCAACAGTGTGGACTTGGGCTTTGATCATGGGTTTTGGCGTCATTTACCAGGCATATTTGTTTCCGTAGGGCTATTCTTGACCTTTTTGGGAATTATCGCCGCTTTTGGAGTCTTGGTTGGGAAAGAAGGAGTATTTGCGTTCGACAACCAAGGAATGGGGTTGTTTCTGAATACAGCAAAATCAAAGTTTATTATGTCTTTGTCGGGTTTGTTCGCATCCATCATTTTTGGAATTTACTACCGATACCGGACCTACCAACTTGACCATGTGATCGCCAGTTTGGCGGATGAAATTGAGTACCGCGTGTTGTTTCAAGCACCGGAACAGATTGCGGCAGAACAGTTAAAAGCGGTTCAAGAACAATCCGAACAACTCAAAGTTCTGGGAAACGATCTGGGTGCCCAAGTCGGCGCTCACGTCGGGCAAGTGATCTCGGAAAACTTTGGCGAAGTCTTTGAGACAATGGGAAATACCTCACAAAATGAGGTTCGCGGGATGGTTTCCAACCTTGGAGAGGCCTTGCATGCGAAGCTAAATGAAAGCTTGAATGAGATGTCAAACACACTTGGCACAATCAACAAAACACTGGTTGACGTAGCAGACGTACTCGTTTCGAGCGGAGGCTCGATTGGGTCGGAAATGGCTAATGGTGTGGCAAATCTAAATGGTGTTGCTGAAGCCCTCAGATTGCAGATGGAGCAACAAAGTCAGGCGACACAAGAGCAAATGCAAGTTGAGCGGGCACAGGGTCAAAGAGCGATGGCAGACCTTTTGGCCGCCATCGAAAGCAATACGCGTGAAAGCAGCAGCAAGCTGGAGAGCGCGGCCGCAGACCTTTCCGAAGCAGCCCAGAACCTGGTCGGCTCAATTGCAGAGGCTGGTGATGCTGCTTCAGCGAAGGCCACTGCAACGGTAACCGCCATCGGGGACCACGCAACTGATAGTTTGAGCAAGGCTAGCCTCGATCTTAACTCTCGTCTTTCTGACGTGACTGGAACCATTCTCGAAAATCTTGCAAATTTCCAGGAAGGAATTGAGGATAAGCTTGCTAGTCCGATCCGCGAGATGTCTCAAAACCTCGCGGCCTCAAACCGGGAACTAGGTCGGCATGCACAGGCGATTGAAACTGCAACTGGCAGCCAGACCGACGCGGCAAACCAATTGTCTCAAGCAACCAATTCGCTTGTTCAGGCAGGCAAACCAATTGCAAGCAGCGTTGAACGCATTGTGGCCATCAACGAGACCATTCGACGGGCTCTTGAGAGCAATGTCGCCTTGATGGAAACCACTAAAACGAGCGTTGATGGCTCGATGAAAGCGCTGGATCTAACGATGCAACAACTTAAGACTGTTGTATCTGACGTAGAAGACATTGATGCGGGGCTTGGCAAGGCGTTCGAGAAGATTTCACAAGGGTTGGTGGCGTCCCAAGAGCAGGTAAAAGCATTTGCCGATGACATTAACGGCCAATTCACCCAAGGCATTCAGTCCATCCAGAGTGTAATGGACGGTTTGAGCGAGTTTGAACCCGTGAGAATGAGTGCTTAGTCATGGCAATTCTTACCCGTCGATACCAAAGAGAAGAAGAAGAAGAGTCGGTTTTCGTCTCGATGACCGACTTGATGATCTCTATCTTATTCATCGTGATGATCTTGATGGCTTTTTTCGCAAAGTCATTTGTTAATCAAGACACGGTTTCACGAGAAAAATTCGAATACGAAGTTTCGGTTCGTGATGAGAAAATTGCAGATTTGATAGACCAAAATGCGGTTCTAACGAACGCCAACGAACAGCTGAGTGAACGCGTCGGGGAACTGGAGAGCGCCCTCGAGGCAAAAACCAGTCTTGTCGCTCAGTTGCTTCGCGAGAATGACATTCTTAAACAGCGATTGAAGGATGTTTTGGCCAGCGAGAGCAAAATCCGAGAACTGTATGCCGCGGCAACTGTAGAGATTGACAATCTCAAAGCAGTGAATGCGCGCTTGAAAGATGAAAACGAGACGCTCCGAGCCCGCATTGCAACCTTAGAGTTTGAACTGGACGGTGATGCCACACTGGAAGATCGGATTGCAGCGCTGAGGACGGACAATCAAAGGTTGCGAGAAGTCGTGGCCGCATTGGAGCAAAGTCGACAATCTGAAGAGCGTTTATCCGATACTTTGGCGAATATTTCAGAGACGCGACGGAGACTGCTTTCCACAATTCAGGAGCGGCTGCTCGAAAATGGTATCAAGGTAGAAGTAGATGAAGTTAGTGGCGTAATTAGATTTGACGAAAACGTCATCCGTTTTCGGAGCGCCAGCTTCGAACCTACACCACAGGTCAGGGACAGGATGAAGTTGGTCGCTGATATTCTTGCGGAAGAATTGAGTTGTTTTACTTTGGGGGAGTTCTCAACCATCGATGAGAGCTGCAATCAACATTTGTCGATTGTTGAGGCCATCCAGATAGAAGGACATACAGACGCTATTCCTGTGAGACCATCGGGCAGCGTTCGTGACAACTTGGATCTTTCTGCCAAGCGTGCGGCAACCACCTATCGTGAATTTGTACTGCATCGCCCAGCGCTGAGCACCTACCTAAACGCCAACTACGTTCTCAATCAAAAGAATCAACAGTCAATCTCTGGACAACCAGTCCTGTCTGTTTCGGGGTATGCTGCCACGCGCCCCGTGGAATTCGAAGATACATCCAGCGCTCGCGATGCTAATCGCCGGATCGATCTTCGTTTCATCATGACCACGCCCAAGGACTTGGGTGAAGCCAAGCAGCTTGTGGCAGCGGTTCAGGATGCAGCTAAGAGGTCGGTGGGCGAATGATGGAACCTAGAAAGCTGTCCGATCTTCTCGTAAGTTATTCACCTCCGGAACTGAGAGATGGAAGCGGCAACACTGTCAATCTCGAGCGTGCGGTAAAGCGTTTTCAAATGATGTATGGAGTTGGGGCTGAGAGTTCCAGTCCAACGGATCTCGCGGAGAGATTGACGGAGTTTGAGACGCGATACTCCAGCAATAACTGGGACAGATATCCCTGGCATGAAGCATCGGACCTACTGCGGTCCTTCTTTTCAAGTGAAGACTTGTCAGAAAACCGATGGGAGAATGTCTGCGAAATCCTGTTGGAGACCCTCAAGGTTACAGACAGGAAAAACTATTGCCGCGCTGCACTAGACGCGTACCTACTGACATATGGCTCAAACACACCAAGGGCCATCAAACTAAAGGAGACGCTTAAGTCCAAAGCGAGTGAAAACTTCGTGGGGCAAAAAGAACTCCTTGATTGTGTTGATGTATTTGATGCCAACGTCGGTCATCTCCAACTAGGATCGCGCATGGCAAAGTCCGCCAATCCGTATGCGGAACTCAAACAGCTCGGAGCCTGGTCTCCTCATGCTCAAGGGCTCTATTTCGCGGCGTTCAAAGCGATGCTCGAAGAGCTGTCCAGCGAACTAAACGCGTTCGATGAAGAAACTTTCAACAAAGTAATGAAATGGCTGCGACCTGACCAACAAACCAAAGCTGAGATTGGCAGGGCTGAAGGTGTTGACGCCTTAGTGCTCCCATTTGCAAAAGGCGGACCTGCTGCGCTCAGAGATCAGTTGGAGCGTTTTTTGGTCGACACTTATAATGACCCCAGAGTCAGTTTACCGGCGTGGTCTGGTGTATCTGAAAAAGCTCTGGCCATCGTCAAGCGTTGGTTGACGAGCAAATCCCTCAAAGTCTTCTTCGATATTATCGACCGGTTTGAGGGCAGCCATATGTGGGAACCGCGTAGAAAGTTCTGGATGGAGGCAGACAAAGACGATCTCATAGATGATGCATGGGTTGTGTTGAATTGGGACGGTCAAAGGATCGCCCAAAATTTGGCGAAGCAATACAGCGATCCAACCTTCAAAACTCACGGAAAAATAAGCGATAGTGGAGAAAAATGTTATTTTATTATGAGAATTGGTCGTCTAACCGTCGTTGAAGGAACCCACAGTTTCAAAGTTCGATTTTTCAAAGATCAGTCAAGTAGAGGTCCCAACCTGGGCCTACGAGACTATCAATACCACCAATTAGTAGTGCCAGCCTCACGTTGTGACGAAGCTTTCACACATGATGTGAACAATCGCTGGATGCAAAAAACTCGGGACTACATACGTCGAAACAAGTAGGTCGGTGAGAAGTGTTTAAGACTGAATTCAAGCGTTCCAAATATGGTGTGGAAATCAAGTTCGTAGAAGAGACTCGTAGTCTTTTCGGCATGTCTAGAAAGCTGACACCAAGTGATTTGCGCGAGTGGTCAAAAGCTTCAGGGGCATCGGGTGCGCTCGCCTATTTTGAATTGCTGCGTCTCAAAGAAGCAGAGCCGGGTTTAATCGCTGAGAGCGACGGCGTGATCACTATCCAGCATGCGATGCTGGCTCAGTTAAGCAACAACACACTAACAGCTCTGAATTTACCGACGAACCCAGAGTTTCAGTTCAGCTTGCAACAAAGAGGAAGTCTTGCAAGCCATGACTTTGAGGTTGTTCCAGTTTGGCAAGTTGAAGGTCGCCCCATTCTCACAAAACGCTTCGGCGCCATCTTACGGGCAGAAGGACAGGACTGGGTAATTCCTAATCCAATCTTTACCATTTTGGAACGTCTCGAAGAGTTGAGCGATGACAAGAAGAGCAACGTTCAGGAACGAGTCAATCTGGTCGCGGACATTCTTTCCTTGATCAATGGAACGCAAACTAGCGAGAGCCTCAATTCAGAAGAAGACTTTTCGTCAATTGGAGACGAAGGAAGCGATCCTGAGAAAAGCAACCAACTGCAAGTGAAGCTTGAAGGTGCGCTTTCCCAATTCAAAGTTCGCCTGGCACGAGCGCTTTCGGTGTCGGTCGAATTCAAAAATGAAAATGGGTACAAGATCACTCCGGTATTGTTTGAGAGATGCCCAGATTCGCAAAATGAGACAATCAGTGAGCAAGACAGTCTGTTAAATAGCGAAGAGCGTGTTGTTTTTGAAAGCCACCCAAGCCAAGGTTTTTTCGCATCGGCGCCCGCAAAGCGTACGTACTTGTTGGCCTCCGGCGAGTACATCTTAATTGACGACACACTATTCCCGGCGGTGGATCATATTCGGTCTCTGGAGTCTGCGGCGCCCGAAGAGCGGGAGGAATTTGCAAGAAACCCGGCCAAGGCTCTTGTTGGACTTTATAGAGAGCAAATTCAGTCCACCTCGAACGAAGACTTGGCTGATGACATACAAGAAGAGCAGTTGGAAAGGCTCATTTCGTCGGTTTTTGTTGAAACACGCGAATACTCTGATCGAGTGACAGGTCTTGGCCTTTGGGAGCCGCCAGTTGTCCCCTGGATAAAGAAACAACCCAATTCGTGGGAACCAGAGGAGTTCGGAATTTATCTGGGAAATGAGTTTGTTACCATTCCACCGAAGGAAATCGACAACCTTCGTCAGGAAATCGAGCGGGCCATCGGAGCCGGACAAAAGACAGTGAAATTCGACGGCAGACAGATTCCGGCAACCGAAGCGGTCAAATCTGTATTGTCACAGCTTGTCTCTGTGATTTCACCAGAAACTCCGGATGGGGGAGCCAATCCTCCAAAGCAACCAGGTGAACACACCGTTCTTCTGGTCAAAGACAATTTTGAAGAGGAACAGTATCGTAGGCAGGTTTTCCCCCGAGAGCGATATACAAGTCAAAACCGAGCCTCCCAAATAATGACGTCGCTTATGAGCCACCAAGAAACTTCTATGGATTGGCAGGTGGACGCATATCTTGGTGGGCTGCCGGGAATCCTGAACGCTGACGACCAAGGGCTCGGAAAGACCCTTCAGACCATGTCTTTCCTGGCTTGGCTTCAGGAGAACATGAAGGCGGCACCGCCGTCGAAAAAAAAACCCCTCCTAGTAGTGGCGCCAACCACGCTTCTGAGAAACTGGTCTCATGAGGTTGAAACGCATATGGACGGTCAGTTTGGACTGGGCACGAGAATTGATGCCTATGGCTCAGGACTAAAAGACCTGAAACGTGTTGCACATGATGGTTCTGAGTACATGGACCTGGGCCTTGAGGGCCTCTCAAACCCAAATGACAAGCTGATATGGGTTCTAACGACTTACACGACTTTGGCTCAAAACCAAGTAGAGTTCGGAAAGATCGATTTTGGTGCCGTCGTGTTTGACGAAATTCAGGCAATCAAAAATGTTACCACACTTGCGCATCGAGCAGCTCAGTCTCTTAAAGCTGATTTTCAGATTGGCCTTACAGGAACGCCCGTAGAAAACTCAATTACTGAGTTGTGGGCCATTATGGATACTCTGGCACCAGGCTCGTTCGGTAGCCTGAAGGACTTCGCCGGCGAGTATAAGGACGCAACAGAGCCGAAATACCGTGAATTAAATAAACAGATCTTTGATGTGGGCTATTACAAAACTCAAGACGACCTGGCAGCGCCTGCGCTAGGTATCCGCAGAATGAAAAGCGAAACTGTCGCCGAATTGCCGCTTAAGAACTATCGCTTTTACCCTGAAGCAATGCCGACTTTGCAAGCTCAGGCGTACGACATGATTTTTCCAAAACTAAGGAGCGAGACACGAGGCAAGGCCCTCAAAGTGCTACATCAGCTTAGAACTGTTTCCCTGTATCCTGGTAGTCTTGATCAATTGGATGATGATCCAGACCCTCTCGCGGCCTTAGCTGAAAGGTCTGCAAGAATTGCGCAGACTCTGAAGATATTGGACAGCCTGAGTGAGAAAGGTGAAAAGGTGTTGTTGTTTCTTGAAACACATCAAATGCAACATCAGCTCAGGCGACTTTTGTCGAGAAGATATAATCTTCCTGATATTCCAATCATCAATGGGCAAACGTCGCCAAGTCGACGCGGCGAGATCGTCCAACAGTTCCAAAACACGCGTGGGGATGGTTTGTTTGACATTCGAATTCTGTCCCCGAAATCTGCGGGAGTTGGGATCACCATGACTGCTGCGACACACATCATACACTTATCGCGCTGGTGGAATCCCGCTATCGAGGAACAGTGCAACGACCGAATATATCGAATTGGTCAGGATCGTGATGTAACTATCCACATCCCTATTGCTGTTCACCCGTATCATCAACGCGCGAGTTTTGATTGCATTCTGAACGACATAATGATCCGAAAGCGAAAGCTATTTCGCGATATTTTGATGCCGGTTGAAGATTTTGATTCAGACCAAAGTGCTATGATCAGCGGATTAACCAACGAGAATAAGTTCGATATTTCTCAGATAGATAGCCTCGATTGGAAGGCCTTCGAGGTCTGGACGAGAAATATGGCCAAGTCCGTCGGAATATGGAGAGTCTCTGATACGCCGGCATCTGGTGACGGCGGTCTCGATCTGCACATGGAACATATTGAGAGAGGAGATGTTGTTCTGGTCCAGTGTAAATTCACCAATCAGGATGAGCGCTACCTGAATGAAAAACCTGTACATGAAGTGTTGCACGCGGCAACGCGATATCCCACGGATAAAGGGTCGATTGGCGTTGTCATAACCAATGCAGAAGGTTTCACGACGGGAGCACGGAAACTTGCAGAAGAAAATGGCGTAATTTTAGTTGATCGCCATAGACTTGCACTTTGGCCTAATCATATTGTCTGATTTACTAGGTTGGGGAGCCCATTAATCTGCCTGCCCGCATTTCGGCTGCGCGAGTTAAGCCACTGAGATTCAAGTGCTGCTAAAGACTAAACTATTCTGGTTGACTGACGATCAATTGGAGCGTCTTCAGCCATTCATTAAAAAGCCACGGCAAGCCGAGATTATTGATCGGCGTGCGCTGAGTGTGCGTCTTTTGACCAATCGCAACAGATGAGTTGGTTCGATTCCCCCACGGTCTTCCTCTCAGCGACCGTCTTGCCCTGGATGAAATTAAAGTCGGCTGGAACCTAAGGCCCGCTAATTTAGACTTTCATCCAATCCTCAACCAATCCATCGAAGTCGCTCGGAGGTGTCCGTCCTGCCAAACGAGCTTCCATGCGACGTGCTGCAAGATGCGATGCCATTTGCTCCCGGTTGTCAATCTGCATTCCCGTTCCCACGCCTTTGGCGTCCGCGTATGAGCCAAATTGTACTAGCAAATTTCTCCTAAATTCAGCGTGTTCTGCGATCATTAAGTGTAGCAAGTCTTGTATGACAGCTCGACCGGACGTTTTTAGGTCAAGTCTTTGAGCGATAGCCGTTGCACTTTCCGACTTGGGTTCAGGCAAAACTGACCAGAGCTCTTCCGCCCGACGTTCGAGGTCGAGTGTAACCGAATTCAATAGGTTCCTGAAGGCGCCGTTACGGCTTTTGTCAGACGACATATCCCAGGACACTTCAGTTACCTCCAAATTCTCGCGACAAGGCCAGCATTGATTGCGGCGGCTCACCATAACTTACAATGATTACTTCTAAACCGCTGCCGCGAAACTTGGCGAGCGCCGCTTTCATGGCATCGTCGATCCAAGAATCTCGATTGCCGAAGGCCCCACCGCCAAGGCGAGTGAGGAACACACGTTGAGATCGGCCTTCAAGTTTGTTCCGTAGCCCGGTCCAAAGCGTAGCTTCATAAGCTGAGTTCAAAATCAATCGAGCCAGCGGCTCCCAAAGAGATGCGTTAACGTTAGAATAGCCAACTGGCATGGCCGAACAGAATACTTGCGTTACGGAGTTGGGGTTCGAACTCGTCTGATCCGTCACCTCAACATCAACGTGAACACCAACCTCCAGAGCCCCCTCCAAATTCCTCAAGCTTTGTGCGTTCAAGTTTTCCAATGCTCGGTTGACATCAACCAAGGAACCATAACTCGGTAATGTATAGCCGTTTCGAACAGGCAATATCTCGTCGCCATTCTTCCCCATATGATCACCAAGTGTGGCAGCAAGCTCTCCTAATCCATTGAGCTGATTAGTTGCGGTCTGTCCGGATTTCTCGCCCACTTGCGCGAAGTAATTCCGAAATATAGTCGCAGCTCCCCCGGCTATTGCGCAGGCAGGGCCTTGAGTTTTGTCAAACTGATACCGCGTAACCCCGTCCTCTGGCGTTATATCAGGGTCCATCATTTCCAACATATTGAACTGAGAGGCTACTTGAAAAACCGCCCCATTGTTTTCTGGAACGCTATGGAGTTCGCGCACATCGGCGCTCGCATTTGTGACTGTAAGCATACCCCTATCGCAGGGATGCGGCACCGACGTTCTAAGAGTATTGAGGCTAGTTAAAGTCAGCTTTCCGACTGCACATTTTCGATTACTTTTTTCAGAGACCAGATATCCGTCGTGTATTGACAGGAGAGACCGCGTTTTTGCGTAGCCTTGCTCTGCAAAACCTGTAATCGCTTGAAACCAGTCCATATTCTGTTTCACTCCTTTGGAGAACCCTTCTTAATAAAAACTGGGACGATGTCCTAAGCGTTTCTTTTCTCGCGTAGTTGTAAAAAGAGATTGCACGTTCCGACTGATATTTCGTCGGGTTCTAGAGAAAAATTTTTGTTTCTTAAGCTCCAAAGCTACTTCGCGAATAGAGCAATGGAGGAAACACTACAACACAATCCAGCCCCACAGTGCTCTGAGCTACCGCCCACAAGCTTTGAAACCATCATCCCGATGGATCAGTGGCAAATGATGAATTAAAATCAAATTGGACCAGTCAGAGGAGGCCTCTCAGTGTCGCACTGCGTAGTTATAGTTAGTACGCGGGTAAAGTAGTCCCGCCTGATGCGCGTGAATAATAAAACTTAGAGGGCGGGTTCGGATGCCGACTTATTCCTTGTGGATGAACCCGGCACATCTGAATTGAAAGGTGAGCGATGCAAAAAGAAGTTCTTCGATTTTCTAGTGGAAACATGGTTGGACAGGAATGGTCATGGAGCTTCATAGTTGAACAGCACGCCAATGGGGCTTACTCGCTGTCAGCAAAGCAAGAAATGATAGATCCAGTGGACAAGGTGGATGAAATCCACCTTGAAACGGTCGATGGGTTACGTCGTGGAGCAGATCTGTACCATGAACTGTGTCAAATGCTGGAGGGCATCGGCGAGCAGCTGTCAGAATTTGATATTGACAAGATTGCAGAGACGCTACTGCCTTTTGACACAGAGCTTTCCGATCAATTTCGCCGAGGAGAGGTGTTACTGCTCAGAAGAGAGCAGAGGCGAAGACGAAAAGAGAGTCAGGGCCGGGCTCTGATAGTCGAGCCTTTTCAAAGAAAAATTGAAGAATACTGCGCCAAACTTGATGGTCACCTGACGCGAGGAGTTGCCGGGATACATCGCCCGTCCGAAAGAACGAGAATCAGGGCATTTTTGGAAGAATATGTTCAATCCAACCAGCGCCTGCCGTCAGGGTTTCACAAATGGAACCTCGGGAACGGGTTTCTCAGTGGAGAGCATGATTTTGGTGATCTTGGAGATACCTAACAGCCTTAGGCTCTGGGCTCATAACCAGAATAATACATTTGCAGCGAGAGCGATGGCTGACATGAAGATTTCAGGACATCTGTCGTAAAGGGTATCGAGAGCGCGAGGACTCCACAGCCTCAATCACAATTAAGGGCACTCTGGCACCAAGTGATGCCAAAGTGGCGTGAAATCGCAAGAAAATCGGAGCAGCAGATCTCACATTCAAAGGAGAACGCAAGTTCAAAAGTGACTGAACTCAAAGGAAGAAATGCATGTGGCGGAGACTAATTGAAACACCGTTGTTTGTTGTAGTGACTTTGTCGGGCGCGATCTTCTTTTCGCAGCTGCCTCACTTCAAACAGCAACACATTCAATATCTAAGTGGCGCGTTGACGGAGCTTTCAGGCATAGTTCAGGAATTTGAGTTTGACGCACGTAAGAACGGCTTGACCGTTGAGAACGCAATCAATCGCCTATTAGAGAACCCTGACCCTTTTGTTCAGTCCAGGGGGCGGCGGATGGACGCGATATTTAAGCGTCACGACAGTCTTTCGAGTTATGCAACCTTAATCGGTGACGCAAACCCGATTAGCTATGCTTATACGGCGCTAAGCATTCTGGAACATTCAGATACGGGGCAAAAAACGTTGGAGGGTTTCCAGCCGGGGATCACGGCCAATCGGGAAACAGCTTGGTTGTCCGCGGTGGGTGCCCTTACCTTTTACCTTCTAACGCAACTTGTTCTTCATTCAGTGTTGCGTTTACCAAGGCGACTGGCGCTTGGCTGACGGCATCTCGGTAAGCTTGGGTGCCATCCCATTGCTATCCATTCGAATGCGTCGAGGGAACAGCCCTATCCAAGTTGAGAATTTTGTCAATTCGTCATCCGGCTCGTTGGGACCTGTCACGGAATATTCCTAGAGGACTTTCCATTTTCGTACGATCCACTTTTCGCCTTTAACTCATTCAGTTTAGCCTTGAGTCCAATAAAGTTTACCCTGTGGCCTTAACAAACGCGTCCTTTAAGTGTCCTTCAAACCCTACCGCGCCGTCCTCGCCGTACTCGACCAAAAGCGCTCCGTCTAGACCACCGGCGAAATTCCAGTACTCCCATTGGTCGGCACCTTCATAATAGCCACGCGAGCGAATTCGAAGCGGATTGCCGCGTAGTATCAATGACCAATTTTTCTTTGATAGAACAATCTCGTGAAGGTCATAACCCCACTCGACTATCACGCTAACCGGGCCAGCTTTTGGAAATTCGCTCATGCTTTCAACCTCGTCCATGATTCAAATCCGTCACAGGGCGAAAGATGTTCCGGACGTCATTTGCCGACTGTTGCGGATCAAACCTATATGCCACCAGCGGCCCATCTTTTCCTGCTGAATAGTCGAGACAAAGAGCATAGGGCGCCTCGATAGCTGGCGTACCAGTTAACCAATAGTGCCCAAAAAAGACGGGTTTGGTGTCTTTGTATACAAATTTTGCGGCGCTACTAGGAATTTCGCCGTCCGGCAAATTAGAGGCATCAGGTACGCTTCGCGCGACTTCTTTCCAGGTTTTGGCGCCGTATAGCCACCAGCCCATTCGAATATGATGTCGTTCATATCCGCTTTTGTCGAAAAAGGAGTAACCCGTTGGTAATTCAAACTCGACGCCGGACGTGACGCACTGCAACGCTTCCCAGATATCTCCGTCTTGCCAAGAAGGGCGCTGCAACATCTCGTCGGTTAAACGTGAGCCAGCAAGTTCGGACCTCAGAAGATCAATGGCCGGGGAATACCAGCACGCATGAACGGCTCGGAACTGTTGGTTTTCCACAAATAACGGAAGTGTCATCATCCATTTGATTGCTTCG
Organism: Ruegeria sp. HU-ET01832; assembly: GCF_040371315.1. Classification (NCBI taxonomy): domain Bacteria; kingdom Pseudomonadati; phylum Pseudomonadota; class Alphaproteobacteria; order Rhodobacterales; family Roseobacteraceae; genus Ruegeria; species Ruegeria sp. HU-ET01832. Next base: position 305,620 of record NZ_BAABWL010000002.1, on the reverse strand, counting down.
CGAGCTTCAGAGCTATTTATCGGGAACTCTTCAAGAAAGCTCTGGTGCTGGCCAATGTTTTTCCGCGATCTCTCTCGCAACGGCTTGCCATCTACTTCTGTGTGGAAGTGGATTGCATTGAACTCATGGTTACCCATGACAGCTTCGGCTTTGCCGCTGTCCATTAGCGACCGTACTGTTTCTAGGACACGCCTGTTTTCAGGGCCTCGGTCGATAAAATCTCCAAGAAACATGATCCTTTGAGCCGGGCTAGGACCCTGCCAACCAGCCGTTGACTTTCTCCAACCAAGTTGGGCCAGAGCATCATCTAACTTGTCGGCCTGCCCGTGTATGTCCGGTATGATGTGATACATTCGAGTTCCTTTTTTGCTGCAATCAGTTGAAGCAGGCAAAACAAATGGTCAGTGTTTTTGTTTCGCAAGGCCTCGGGGACTTAAGGTTTGATGCCTGCGATCAGTCGCACTTCTCACCTGAAGGTTACTTGACCCGGCCACCGAGCAAACCCCGTTCCTGGTACAAACGCCTAAGCACATCCCCAATCGCCCAATTTGCGACATAAAGACCACTCTGGAGTTTCAGAGGGTCCGAAATCGGAAACGATATTATCCAGTAGCCGGATCAAATCCGGAACAAGCATTTCTCCGAACGCCTAGATGTTGTCTCAATGATGCACTCTGGCCGACACCGTTGACCGAACGGGTATCAATCGGTCTGAAAATCTGATTCAGGCCAACCGTTTTTCCAAGGGTTTTCTCCTTTGCAAATGCCTTCGCCTTCTCCACTTTCTGCCGGGCGGGATTGAAGAAGGTGCATTTCCCATATGCCTCCAGTTGCTTTTTCAAGCGCAAGCTTTGCTTCAATTGGGTGTTGCAGGGTTTCAATTTCAAAGCCTGTATACCCTCCTTCCGCATGCCGAGGTTTCGGCGTTTGGCGAAATACCCAACTTGCCGCATTTGCCCAAATCATTCCGCTGGTTGCACTGGTCGTTCGCCGCCTAAAGTGCAGCCTGTACAAGCGAGCTCTGCTCTCAGGTTTCTGGTTACTCATTGGAGAGGCTCCGGGTCAGTCCATTGTGTGGCACAGCTTTGCCGCCCGTCATTGTGCCTCGAATTATGATAAGTCTGCTTTATGGATCGGTAGCAGGCCTTGTTTGTGTGAATGGGATTTGCAGTGGGTAGTACTGGACCGTCTGGGAGTATTCCCAGTCAGGTCTATGATCATAATGTCTCGGAAGGTACTCGAACGGTAGTTCTTCCTGAAATCCACTCCAGTCATTCCAATAACTGAGTTCGGAGGCAGCTTGTTCTGCCTCCATGGGAGTACCGTGCAATAGGAAAGGTTCGAGCAAATCTTCGTGGTCGCACAAGCCCTCGACTTCTGGAATTCCTTCCTGCTGGTAGGCGACATCTATCCAAATGTGCTTGGGGTCGATCAGAAACTCAAACCCACTTGCAGGCTTCCACTCACTAACCCTGAGAAAGCTTCCTTCTCTCCAAGCAAACTCCGCTTTTTGTTCAGGCTGCATCCATCCATTGCCCATTGGGCCCTTGTAGTTTTGTTGGTGAAAAGCTCTTCCTGAGTAGACGGAGTAAAACATTCTGTCGGCACAATGGTCGTACTCCATGAGAACAACTTGTGCTGGTCCGTCAAAATTTGAGGGCACGCAATCTGGTGCCTGGAGCATAAGTCTTTCTCTGATGTCGTTAACCGCTGTTCTAATTCCAGACGTCATTCCAGACACGGAGACGCAAAGTTGGGGCTGTTGCATTTCAACGCCTCCTTTCAATAATAGGGTTGGTAGTGACCACGAATTTTACCGGATGAACACGAAAGTCTATCGATGTCTCCGAAGGCGATAAATCGACCCAACTGTGTTCGAAAATTCCATATTGTGTCAGTGATTCAAGCGACCAGTTCGTATTCGGTTTCATCTGATTTTGCTTGAGTTTCGATCAAGACGCGGTAGCGCCAGACTCGAGCGATATCCACGTCCACCGGGTACATCATCCAAGAGCTTCCATCGACAACGACCCCTGTTTGCCGCTCGCCCCAGGTCACCCAATAAAAATTACGGAGTGCCCATTGCGGTGGCGCGTGCACATCGGCTTCGAAAACGACTCCGGGACGTATTTCTGGTGGTATTGAATTGTCCTCTCGTGGGGTCCATTCACGCCAGGACGACCACGCCAAAGAAATTGTCATTACTGTCTCCTCTATCGCTAATTGCTTGTTTTGGCGCGCGAAACGTTGGATCAATCCAACATTTTTGTTCAATCGCATTAATACGTTTGAAGCTGGCGCGTTAGGTTTCGACTGTGCCTTCAGTCATCGTCAGGTGAGCGGCAATAGCTCACGACCAAAAATCGCACCGGTCGCATGCATGTCTCAGGCGGTCGATACCCCGGCGGTCATCCGCGACTTACAGGTACGGCTCGACAGACGAGCGTGACCGCAAGAGCGGTTATGCTACAGGTTTGGGATCTTGGTCCCCGATGTTGCCAAACCATGGTTCGGCCGTGTGCCGGTCAAACGGGGGCACCTTGTCCGGGACAGGTTGCCGTCAGCGCTTGCTGATCTCTTCACACGAACGCAAGATAGCCATGCGAACAAAAAGCTACAAGAGCTGGGCTTTCGATTATGTGTCGAAGTCTTTTGATTGTACGCCAAATTGCGCTCTTAATTGTGTATCTTGAGTGCGGTCGTAGGTTTTTCTGGTGAGAATAAGGTAACCGGTTTGTTCGTTTGCCGCGAAATGGAGAAGTAGGTTTTGCAAAATCTCTATGTAGATATGGAAACGGGTCAAATAGCCACTCAAATGCCGCAGGAGGTCGAGACCCGATCTGAACTCTTTGATTTCAGCAGCTTCGACAGCTTGGAAAAAGCAATTCAAGAAGCCTCATTGTGCGATCCACTAAGTACACTGATCGAGCAATTGGATGACGAGCTTTGGTATGAATTGGAACAGGGTACATCGAAAAAGCAGGACGACTTAAATAAGATCTTGTCAGCAAGGGAAGATTTCAACGAACCGAGTGATATCCTTAAGACACTCAACGTAACAGGAGACAAAACGGAAGTATTACGCTCGATAAATTCCTGGCTTCTAGAATGCCCGGACGCAGAAGATTGGGACTACGCGGGCGAGTCCGGAAATCCTTTTCTGGAGGCTTTCAGGTTCTTTTCTCTCAACGGAATCCCGGATTGTCTCGACATAGACTTAGTCGAAGGTTTCTATCCGGGTGATAATACACAAGTTGCTGTCTTGCGAATGAACCTGGCACAAGCCAACGCTTTGAGTAAGTTGTCTCAAGTCAAGTTTATTGCCCTATAGGTGCGTTTGCATTGCCAAAGTAGCGCGCTTATCCACCCTTCATTACACTCCAGTTATTCACGTATTTGGTAACGTCTTCAGATTTGTTGACCTTGAACAGATCTGACCCTTCACAGGTTACAGTAAGCGAGATCGAATTCTTCCCGCTAACTACACCAGTTGAGACATAATGATTTAAGATGCTGTTTGGCAAAACAATGAAGTCATTTATGTATCTGTTCGCCAGCAGTCTTCTCAAAACAAAAACGTAGTACGTGCTCTGCCAGTCTTTCGCCGAAAAACTGCTCTTAGGAACCGTAAAGGAAAACGAGCCGCTCTTATTTTGGTTAGATGTCTTAACCTGAATATGAAAGAACGAGTTTTCTTTTGACGCTACGATATCAATGCCGTCGTCGACTGCCATTTTCGAAGCATTGAAACCTCTGTACAGCAACTCCGAAACGACTGCGTGTTCTCCAGCCGCACCAGTGTTCTGTGTACTGATTGGATGAACCGGAGTATTTGGTTTCAGTTTTGGCGCAGGCGCTTTAGAAACCCTATACATGCCCTTCCGAGGTTTTTTTTGTCTGTTTAGCGGTTTCTTTATTCTGGAGCCCTTCTTTTTACTTTCGCTCAATAGGACCGATTGCAGACGCGCTGATAGATCAGCACCTGACATGGCAAGCCCGGGGTCTCGGCCGGCTATTTCCGCGGCAATATCGTTTACGTGCATCGGGACGTTATTTTCTTCGAGGGTTTTCACCGCCCATTCGAGGATGGTCTCTCTTTCAATCATACCGACGTCACTTTCTTTCCTTATGGTTTGGCCCTATTTTTTTGCAAAAGCAGTTGCCTCAGTAGGGAATTCAGGTCAACTCACACATCCAGCTGAAGATTGGTCAAGTCAATGTCGTCGAAATCCACGGGGTTTATGGGTTTCAGTTGGGACAACTTTTAATAGGCTTCCGGGTTTTTGAAGGATCGATATAGAAGCAGAAATCTACAGACGTGGCTATCAGCGGAAAGCCTTCCGGTTGCGGAGGGAAATGGCCAACAGAGCGCATGTCGGATATTTGTTCTCTGGTTAGTTCTGAAGCCTCATGTGCAGAGGTTCCCCAATACTCCTCTTGAGACTTTCGAGCGTTTTCAAGTGCTTCGGAGTACCAAAGTTCGCCAGACTGAACTTCAATGAGTTTCTCTACTTGTTCGGGCGTGAAATACTCGAGAAGGTGTTCGCGTGCTTCGCGACCTTCAGGTGTTTGCACATCAGTTTCCGGCCCGGGTTTCACGCGCTCATGAGAAGGCAGCGTGCGGTTGGCGGTCTGAACCGCTCGTCGGTGGGTTGCGAGAACCAGGGCGGAGGCGTCGAATTTTTCACGCTCAGCTTTAATTTCACTCTCGCGAACAGCCGCTTTTTGGGCATCGTCAGACATTAGTTTCTCCACCTCAGCTTCAGTGCGTAGCTTCGCCTCTTGCTCACTTACGTTAAGCCGCCGAAGTGTCTCGACCGCAGTGATTACATCTTTGTAGTCCTGTTCATCCAGTTGTTGGTTGGTCTTCTTTCCATATTCGACATAAGCGATGTCAAAAATCGCGTCATCAATAACCGTCTCAGCGTCAAAATCCTCAAGTACGCCTCGCGCTGCGCTAACAACTGCTTCCCGTGTCTCCTGAATCTTTTCTTCAAGTTCTCGGCCGGTGACACCGTTTTCGCGTAGGAGCCGCAACGCCTCAATCTGCCCATTTGTACTCGTGTCGAGGTCATTGGCCTGCAATTCCATGCGGGCATAGGTCAGTGTCCTAAGTGCGCGACGGGTTTCGTTTTCTAGCCGGATTGCTTCCTGCGCGCTTGCCAGTTCTTCTGCGACGCGACGCTCGATTTCCTTTTCCTCTACATTGTAACGGTACAAAGTGTCGTAGGAGGAGTTCCGCTGCTCGCCCCAATACTCGATACGTTTCTTGTCTCCGTCTGACAGAGCAAGGGCAAACTCAACGAGATTGTCGAAAGCGTCTTCGATCTCTTCAGCAATCCTTTTTGTTTCTTCAGATTTTTTATGTTCCAACAGCTGGTCAAAATCGAAACCACACTTGTTAGCAATCACGCGCGACAAAACGTGACTTGCATCATCACGAATTCGCGCGTGTTCTGTGCCCCTTTTGATGAGGTTCATGATTTCGGTAAATTTTGCTTCTTCTAGATCGCCGTTTTGAAGCGCAATTTTCACAACGCGATCCAATTGGTCTATCATCAAACTCGCAGCTTCGGCGCCTTTGTCTTTGCCAAAGAAACCACGTTTGCCGTTATGGTCTATGGTTTTTTCAGCCAATACAAATAGCGTCGCGATTTCATGTTTTGTTCTTAGGTGCATGTAACTTCCTTCCAGCAAACCAAATCTAACAACGACTGAAACCTGCGAAGTACGACACTAGCAGTGCCTCTCGGCTTGGATCGCTGACTGGTGGATTACCGGATGGGCGGTGCCGGAAGCATGGTGTCTCGCGTCATTCAAGTTCAAACCAAATATGAGGTCGACAAGGCGGGATCGCTTTTTTTGTGACGCCGAAAAGTTTTGAATTCCCGCCAATGCGCTACTTCAGGCGCGGTTTATTCCATGAACGGATTGCACTAAAGGTGATAGTCAAAGCTAGTCTGAAAGCACCTGAATATTGTTTTCGCCCGGGGTATCCATAAACCAGCTCGTGCTTGGTTTCAGTTAAGCTCGTGAGCAGTCTTTTCCAGCTCACGTTCCAACCTTCAAGCGATCCAAGCTATCTTAACCTTGAAACCGAAGCGGATCGAGAAATTTTCTAGCTTTGCGCTTGATAATAATAACAAATGGTAGTAATTTGAGATCCCTTTTTGGAGATATTTTTGTCCTGTTTCGCTTTTTCTACTGATCCGCGCGAATACGCGTTGGCACAGCTGATATCTCTCAGCTGATTTTTAGCGCTCGTATTGCGTGCGCTGTTGGCTGTTTCAGAATGTATGCGAAAAAGGAATGCACAGTGACCTGTGTTGTCAAAGACTCTTCCACCAATACTCTTGAACTAGATTCATGGCTTGGCGAAGCCTTGCGAGAACTAGACACGCGCGACGTTCTTTCTTCTGAATGGACAGAAGAAGTTGAAGAAAACGAGCCGGGTGTAAAATGGCTTACGCAACGGTCCTTACTGAATATTCACTCAACTGCGGCTTTGATCCTGTTTTTTGTTTCTCAAAAGGCTGAGACCACAACGCTGGTGGGCTCCCTTTTTGACCCGTTCAGTGTAACAGTGATTGAAACACCTGATCCGGATTGGATCGAGCATGTAGCAGATGCACTTGAAAGTGGACTGCTTCCTGCAATGCGCCGGGCTTATAGATACCTGCCAGCAGTTTCGGTGCTGACCGACAGATTCAGCGGCGTTTCGCGAAACCCCATTAGTCGGCACAAAGAATTCCAGAACTCCTTCAAGGAGGGTATTTCAAATGCACAACCTGTTATTTGTGTTGTTCGGGATGTAGAGTCCATTCCCGCGCCTTTCAGGTCATCTGTCTCACAAGTTGTGCGGCTAGCAAAAGTCTCCAGACAAGTCGTCTTGACACTCCACCAAGTAGTCCATCGGAAAGAACCTGATCGCACAATCAGAGTCGCCGACCACAAACTGCCTGTCGACGACGCTTTGCAACTCCTGACCCCGGATCAATTGGCAGTTTCAGTGAGACATACTGACTTCCAAGAAATGGTGGCGAAAATTTCAAGTTTCGCAGCAGGGAATGAAATTTCTACGAGCCATCAGGCGTTGGACGAAGTGAAAGGGCTGGGAGCAAGCAGAGCCCAACTGGAGCAACTAGCTGCTGACATGCAGGCATGGGACCATGGCGAACTTGGCTGGGATGATATTCCAAGAGGTGTTTTGTTGTACGGCCCACCAGGTACGGGAAAAACGTTTCTGGCCGGCAAGCTTGCGGAACATATTGGTGCGCATTTCATCGCGACCAGTTATTCCGATTGGCAGCGGCATGGCCATCTCGGAGACTTCCTGGCAGCAATGCGCCGGTCATTTGGCGATGCGAGCAAGCGCACGCCTTCCGTGCTTTTCATTGATGAAATTGACTCTTTTGAAGACCGCGCGACCGCAACTGGAGAGAATGCGAACTACACGCGCGCCGCTTTGAATGGCCTCCTGGAAGCGATGGACGGGGCAACAAAGAACCAAGGTGTCTTGGTTATTGGTGCTTGCAACCATCCTGAAAAACTTGATCGCGCACTTGTGCGCTCCGGAAGATTTGATCTCAAGGTTGCATTGAAGTTGCCGGGTAAAGCTACGCTTGCGGCAATTCTGTCCGAGCATGCTGGGTCGGTCGTTTCTCAAACGGCGATTGTAGGCGCTGCCTCACATCTTCTCGGTTGCAGCGGTGCGGATGCGGCGGCGCTTGTACGGCATGCCGGAAGTCTTGCACGCCGAAATGGTCGGGATTTGAGCGATGAAGATCTTTTGGAGGCGGCGACTGCTGTTTGTCCCCAAAGCTCCCAAAAGGACATCGCGAGGATTGCCTACCATGAGGCGGGGCACAGCGTTGTGGGTTTCAAGCTAGGTCTGGGCGTGCCTCTGCGCGCAGAAGTTGGACATCACGGCGGGGCTGTGACATTTCGTGAAAGCCATCCCAACCCGACACTGCCACAGATGGAAGCACAATTGGCCACCTTGTTGGCCGGGCGCGAAGCTGAAGATTTAATGCTCTCTTCCGTATCCACCGGCGCAGGGGGCGGACGAGAAAGCGACCTGAGCAAAGCGACCTTCTTGGCCGCTCGTTTGGAAACACAACACGGGTTTGGGCTGGAGCCGCTGATTTGGAGGCCAGTTACTGAGGAAAACCTGAACGCCTTGTTGCAAGATACCAACATCGCAAAGAGGATCATGGCGCATTTGGAAGCCGCGCAGCGGCAGGCCCGGAACATCCTGGTTTCTCAACGCAACACGGTTGAGTTTTTGGCTAGAAGGCTGATGTCTGAGCGTGAGCTTGTGGAACAAGACTTGGCTACAGTTTTGCAAAGGTTTCAAAGCTCTGGGGACATGCCCCATAGGGTGTTCCGCGGTGACGGTGTAGAGAGCGCATCCGGATCACGCTGAGGTGCATGCTTTTTTCGTATCCGGCGAACGTGAAGCCAGTTGGAACTCTCCAGCCCGGCCCTCCTGCATTCGCTTCGCAGAGCCTGCCGAAACGGTTTGAGGTCCAGGTCTTTTCGCTCCCGGGATAGAGTTTGGTAAATCTCCTTGTTGAAGCGACCTGGTGTTACGGAATGACCCAAGATGAGTTCAGCAATTCTGGAGAGCTTTTCGTCCCGAATGCGGCTAAAAGAACTTTCCATGGTTCGCAACGAAATAGGATCTGTTTCCGAAAGCGCGACATGCCAATGCACTTTTACGTCTGAACCCGCTCGAGCCTTTTGATGCTTAACAATGCATAGGCGACGTGCAACGGCCGATGGCACATTATACTCGAGGCATATCTCTTTAAGAATTTTTACCAGGTCTCGATTGCAGGTTTTTGCGCCGGGTGAGATGACGACATGTCGGACGGAAAAGGTTTTGCCAGCAAGCTTTGATATCTCCCCCATTATCTGAATATCTTCGGGCATACCCGATTGCCACGTGATCCGTTCGTTTGCGCCCTGAGCAGAAAGATACCTTGCCATTGCTGCTGTGCGCTCTGTTCGAACGCGACTCGACTTGATTATCATTCCTTCGTTCCGATCAGGCTGTGTTGAAGCCGGGACAAGGTCATGTTGACCTGCTTGAGAGCTAAAATCGCGGCGAGCTTTTGCGACCAGGGTGCCTGGTGTTGTCGAAGTGACCACGAGATGGCGCGTAACTCACGGCGGGCATCTTGCATGCACGCAAGAAACGCGACCGCTCTGTGCAGGTCGGCAGAAACAGCCTTTTTGGGATGACGTTTGGGCGACGCTTGAGCCGGCAGGTTAACGTTATAGTTCAGGCCTTCGGCAAGAATCTGACGTGCGCAGGATGTCGGTGACACCCCTTGTGCATTTGCCTCTTGGATCAGTAACTGTTTCAACATTGGGTCGATGCGCAGGCCAATTGGCTCCGATTGACGGCACTTTGTTTTCTTCATGCAGGTTTGCTCCAGCTTAGTGTGCTAGCGGCACAACTTGTATTGTGCGTAATCAAAGAGTTTGCCGGGGTTACGCAATTTACAAATCAGCTCCAAAACCATCCATGCGTTGTGTTTTGCAAGTCGAATGACATTTGCTCTTCGAATAAAATGAGCATGGCGCATGTCAGAAGTTGGAATTGCAGAACTCTTTCAAAACAGAGTTCACAAAGGGTCATCAAACTCACAGTGGTTGGGCATTCTTGACTTTGGTCACAAAAGGTATCTTGCGACAGCGACTGTCGCGGTCACGCTGCCTTCCCAAGCCGCTATCGATATTGAAATTCATCAACGAAGATCAGGCGTCAGGATAACCCACAAAGCGAGACTGACAGTTCTGAAAAACCGAAAATCCGAACGCTTACCTCACCTGTCTGGCATCGTGAACCTTGAGGCAAAGGAATATGAAATCGGTTGCTGGATGTGTCGACAAGCCGACGACACGAAGTTCTTTCTACTGAAGTTTTCAGTGAGTAAGGAAATTGAGGAGCCGGTGCAGCCTAAGTTGCGACGGTTGCCACGCGTTAGGTCATTCAGGCGTTGATTGAACGGTAAAGACCTGAGGCTGCACCGGCCCTGTTATCTGAAGGCACTGGATCATCGTCTGGCTCCTTTACGCGAGGGGAATGACGTGGAGCAGCTCGCCGAAAACGAGCACGACATGGATGATAACCGCAATGATATGCAGTTGGTGATACGCTACTTTGATAATCCCAAACATGAGCGCCTCCAGTTTTGTGCTAAGTGGGCTTTTTGTGTCAAAATTTTTGTTTTGTGTCAACCACACAATTGACACAAAAGCCTATGAGTTACATCTTGGGTCAAAGGAGGCTCGACATGCCGGATGACGTCACAAAGGAGAAGAGCGTTCGACTCCACATCTACCTGCCCCAGGACGAGATCGATGCAATCGATAATTGGGGTTTCAAAAACAGGATCAGGGCTCGAACGAAGGCGATCAGGGAATTGGTGAAAAAGGGACTTGAAGCGGACGAATCCAACTGAGTACAGCTTGGACAGATTTCAAGTAAACCCAGGCTAAACCGTGCAATTTTGCCGGTGCTCCCAAACCTTTTTGTAAGCAAACACCTCATTAGAGCCTACGAGTAGAGCAGAGACCAAAATGGATGAAAAACTGGCCAAGCGGCATGCGAAAAAGTTAATGAAAGACTTGCCAGATTACGCTTCGATACGAGAGTGGTTGGAAAGTGGCAAGGCGAGAGAAGCGCAAGCAATATTTGAACAAACGAGCAACTCTGAAGTCCCGGAATGGACTCTCAATAGAGTAGCACCTTTGATCAATCCTCCCTTTGAACGTCCGAAAGCGCCAATTTGGCGCGAGGACTTGAAAATTGCGTTTGCCTCCTCTGTCACTACAGCTTTTGAGGCACACATCTTTGAGAATGCGGAAGCAGAAACGCTGCATTTCGACAAACCCGAGCGCTCCGTTTTTTTGACCGATCTACAGTTTGAGAGCAGTTCTGAAGAACCAGGCGTATTTATCATGACTGCGGCTCATATGAGCCACCACACGTTAACAAGGATGTTAGAGCGGGAGCTCATTTCACCGGACAATTTCATTTCTGACGTATGGGAAATACTCATGAGCGCACGCCAACTCCGGCAATTTTTTGAAATGTCCAAACTGGACCAAGACAAAACATATGATTTGATCGTGCCCTATGCTGATGGAGCCTTTTGGGCTCGAATGCTGCGGGCAAATGCTGGAGCACGCGATTACCATCATCGAGCGCACCCGATCCTATCTCTGAGAACGTTCTATGATGGCTCGATGCTTAAGAGTGAGCACAAGGAGCGAATGGCAGGTTACAAACTGGTAAAGGATCCAATCCTTTCACAGGACGATCTAGAGTATATGAAAGCTTGGATCAGAGGAAACGCGCGTTTGGCTTGAAGCTTTTCCCAACAAGGTGATGACGCATGGATTATGTATTTTATGACCTGGAGACGTCGGGAATTTCGCCGGAATACGATCAGCCGCTCCAGTTTGCCGCGATCCGCACCGACGAGAACTTTGCAGAGAAAGAACGCGTCAACTTGCGATGTCGCCTGGCGCCACACATTCTGCCTTCACCGCAAGCTTTGCTCGTGACGGGGGTATCTCCAGCGCAGCTGACGGACACAAGTCTTCCCACATTGTTGGAGTTTGCTGAGAAGCTCTCAGAATTGATCAAGACCTGGTCCCCTGCCATCTGGACCGGATACAACTCCATGAAGTTTGACGAGGAATTCCTAAGGCAATGCTTCTATCAGAATTTAATCCCGGATGTTTACGCGACGCAGTTTCACGGAAACACGCGATTTGATATCTTACCAGCGGTATACGCTGTTCGAACTCGCACCCCTGATACACTGATTTGGCCGAACAACGATCAGGGGCGCACAGTTTTTAAACTGGACCAATTAGCGCCGACAAACGGGTTTACCTCCCATAACGCGCATGACGCGCTCGGGGATGTCGAAGCAACAATTCACATCGCGCGTTTGATCGCGTCAAAAGCCCCGGACCTGTGGGCCGAATTGCTAGACAACGCCCATAAAGCCAATGTTCAATCCAAACTCGAAACCTTTCACCCGCAAGAACTGGTGGTCCGGTTTGGAGGAGGCGAACCCCGAACATATGTTGGGTGCTTTTGCGGCTACTCTGCCGGAAACAAGTCACAAGCCGGGTTTTTCGACCTGGAGGCAGCTGATCCATCTGATTTCTTAAACGCGGATGATGACCAACTGTTTTCTGCCGTAGACGCGTCCCCCAAAATTATCAGGGGCATAGCCACAAACAAAGCTCCAGCGCTTCTCAACACTCGCAATCCAAGTAACGAAATTCTGCGAAGGGCAAAACTAATCTCGGAGGCTCCAGAATTCCAAGGCCGAGTGGGCGAAGCCATGGCGCGACGTTTCTTGGACGAGGAAGATAGGCTGCAAAGACCGGTTGAAAAACAAATCTATGGCAGCTTCTATTCTGCTTCAGACAAAAACCTTCTTGAAGAATTTCATTCAAGCGAATGGTCACGTCGGGGTGAGATTGTTTCGAACTTGTCGGATCCGCGCTTGAGGCAGCTGGGTCGGCGCATCGTGGCATTCTACCGGCCAGATCTGTTATCAAAAAATGATCTGGCAAAGTTCCGCGACTACGTCCGAGAAAAATGGCTTATGCCAGTTGAGACAATATCTGAATGGACGACGCTAGAAAAAGTTAATGCTGAACTCCGGGCGATGAGTTCCGAAGGATTGGATAATCAAGAATTGCTCAAAGAACTTCGAGAATTTTACTGGGGCCTCGAGCAACAGGTGATTTAAAGGAGTGGCTGTAACTTTGGGAGGACGGGCGTGATGGACGAAGTCAAATACACCGATGAAAACGGCGATCCAATACCCGTCGAGGAAACTCCCGGATATCTTGGGAACATCTTTGACGGGGAATTTATGACCGGCGAAGAGCTTGCGCCATTGTACGACTTTGATTGGGCTGGATATGCGACTATGGCAGATGAGCTTGGAGCGCTGTATCGGCGACTCCAGTTCCAATGCGAAAGTGAAACCATTGACCTCCAAGCGGACCCTTATTCCGTGGAGACCTTTATTAGCGCACTGCCGAGTGTGGCCGCTTTGTATGACTGCCCGCCTGACCAAGGACCTGCGGGTGGTTCCGGCTGGGTTTTTGTCATGGTCGACGGTTGGGATCTAGAGCAGGTCAAAGCACACGTACAGGTCTTGAAAACCGTCTTGGACGCGGACTTTGACGCCTTAAGCAAGCAATACGAAAACGAGTAACCTTCAAGCTGGTTTGAATTTTTCAGAACTTGTCGTTCCTACTTCTGCACATAATGTCGATGAACGCCGACCAAAAGGCGTCAGATGGTAACTGAGCAATGTTAATGGAGCATTTTTCCATCGGTCGACTTTCGCAATCGGTCAGGGAGCAGCTTTGCTTGAATCCCGTGCAAGTAGACGCTCGGTGCGCGTCTGGATCTCAAAATAAGTTGACCTTTCCATGCTTGTGAGATGGACGTTTCGGAATGCGTAGGTCTGTGGATTGACCTTACCCGAAACGATGTCGCTTATCGGTAGGTAAGTTCTTTCCATGTTCTTGGTTTTCGGGTTCAACCGGTCTTCGAATACGACATCGTCAAACTTCCAATGCTTGCCATCACCACTGGTTTTGATCCGGTACTTGGTGAGAACGTTTGCATCACGCCGTTCACGTCGTACAGGCCCAACGAGAGCAGTTTCCCGCGTTGTTTCTGAGAGGTGGTGGGTAAACACCGAGCCCAGATCGTCCTCATCGGTTTCATCTGCTCCTGAAACGGGCTTCAACCGGCCAAAAACAATATCCTCAAACGCCAGCTCCGCAGCAACCAACTGATCTGCTTGTCCAGTCTGAACACCAAAACTAAGACATTCATCGATGAACTCTGAGATCAATTGCGGCCCATTGATTGGTTCAATCGCCACACCATTCTGGTATTTCTGATAGAGGAAGTGTTTCCAAGCCAGCTGAACCGCACTCATATGCGCCTCGAGGAAATCTGCGGATACATCCAGATGAAGCGCATCCAATATGGCGACAAACCTCTTTGGGCTAATGTAGAGGTCTTTCGGCGCACTGAGATTAAATTGCTCATAGATATCTCGATCCATGAATTCATACATCACGTTTCGAGCCGCAGGTCGTAGCGTGATCCTGAGCTTTGTTTTGTCGGGCTTGCTTAGATCTCTTTTGAAATTTTCGTAATCCTCGAAGGGCCTCATTGAGAACGACGGTGCGTAGGTATCTTTGCCGAAGGCTTTCTCGATCTGCTTTTGTGCGTTTGAAACGGACTTAACCAATCTTGCAGGTTCCCGATGCACGTTTTCGTTCGGTGTATACCCGAGCCATTGCATGAACTCTGAAGGCCAGACTTCAATTGAAAACGTACTTATGTGTGCTCCTGTTGCGGTGTTGGTATGACGTTGGAGCTTGAACCTGGTGTCGCGCTGCAAAACGCTCAAAAGCGAAGCGAGAGGGGTCAACAAGATCGCATGAGTTGACTTAAGATTTCGAACGACCTGAAGGTCGACGAAAGCAAAGAAACCAGGGTTGCGCAGCTCCAACCAGACGGGGTCGGAAAGTTCTACAGACACCATGTATCTTCCGACATCCAGTTTCTTTAGCAATTTGGATTGGTGTGACTTGGAACCAGACTTTACCGATAGTGCATTCAGTGTGAGCTGGCACTCGTTCAGTGTGCGGATCGCATCAACAACACGTGGTGTCGTTGCTCCAAGAAAATCTGACAGGGTTCCTTTCTTCAGGCTGACCTTTTTCGATTTTGCATGGGCGCATGAGGCCAGGATGAAATGCATCAATTTTAGAGCATTACAGGTCATCTTCCGCGACGGGTTTAGATCCACGAGAGCAGCCGGACATCTGTACTCAGGATTAATATCCGCGCTGTATCGCTTGAGGCGCGCGACCCAATCAGAGGGGCTTTCGTATCCTCTGCCTTCTCCAAGAGGTTGGTAAGAAAGATAACCTGGTTGCCGTATTCGACCGCTTGCCCCTTCCTGTTTTTCACCTCTGTCCCGCAAGACATCTGCGACGGTCTCAGCCACCGCCAAGTTCTTGGATAACATTTCACCGGAGATCCGGTTGCTTCGGGTTGTACGGGGAGCCTGGAAGGTTGCGCTCGATCTTTTCATGTGCGTTTCTTGTTTTTGGCGGCAGGGCGCGTGTTCTGGACATGTTCTGCGCGATTGCCAGTTTGTTTTCAACCTGTCCAGGTCACATTGTGGCATTCAGGACAGTAAGATCCCAACTTCGCTGAAAGACGCAAAGTGACGCATTTTCTCGATAAAATGAGCTCTCACTTGACAGTTATTTACGAACTGATGGTTTAAGAAACAGAAAACACTACGAAAAAAAGGTCCTCTAATCATTTAACACTACAATTTAGTGTCCTGCTTTCCTCTCCTATCGCGCAGGTTTTCTGAGCAATTCAGAAGCCGGTCGCCGCTTCCAGAATTCAACACTTTCAGAAAGACAGACCCCACCGAAAGAACGGAAAACACCGTCTAGACCGGTGAGGAAAGGGACTACCATCTCCCCCGTCTGCGAAACACATACGCACAAAGCTCGAGTTCCGTAATTGCAATGAACTATTCGCTAGGGCCAACTACTGCCAAGTCGGTTACCTCCCCAGACCATGAGACGCGAAGCTCCTTTTTGGCCCGTGTGGCTGCCACGTGCAAAAGGGAACGGTACTGGTTGATGATGTCATGCAAATCCGCATCATCAACGGCAGACTCTATAGCTATTTTCGGAGGAAAAGCAGATTTCGACATGAACGGAATTGCCACGGCAAAAAACTCCAGGCCTTTGGCGCGGTGCATTGTTGTAATTCTCACCCCGGGCTTGTCACGGCTATCAGCTTCTCCAGCTTTAAGTTCTAAAGTTTGAACCTCTATCCGATGAAGAGCATCCTCCACACGCGCAATGTCCTTTCTGCGATTGCAAAGGATGCCAATGTCTTCAGGAGCTGTTCCAGAAGAAATCACCTTACTTACCCAATCGGCCAGACCAGTCAGTTCTTCGATTTCTGATGGATAGGACGAAAGCTCGGGGTTTGGCCCTTTCAACAAACTTACGTATCCCTTCAGTGTATCCGTACCTTCATCAAGGTCATCGACACTCACACCTTCCAGGATTGATACGGCCCAGGCACGGATTTCCTGTGTTGTACGGTAATTCAGTCGCAGTCGGCGTGAGCGGCCGCGGATGTTTATGCCGCAAGCGGACATGCTGGCACGACGGGCATAAATTCGTTGATGCGCATCTCCAACGATAAAGATCGTGTTTTTATCACCGGTCGTTTTTTCCGGGACGATGGCCCTAATCAGTTTGAACGCCTGTTCACCCATATCCTGTGCTTCATCCACAACGACGGCGGCGTAAGGCAGGTTTGGTGCTTCAGATAACAGTAACTCGGCCGCCTCGCGGTAAGCATCATCTGCTTCGGCCAGGCCCGCGCTGACCACGCGGGCTCTATAGTCCGAGAAAATATCCCACAAGGTGGCCCTTTTTCGTCGATCAAGTGACGTGCCGCGCCCCGCTCTCGAAACCTTCAGGTAAGCCCTTTTGTCTGTCAGTCCTTTCGCCTGAACAACCTGAACCCATTCAGCTTTTGCAAAATCTTCGTTCAGGTTTTCTGGCAATTCATGTACTTCAAACACTTCCCCCCAAATCTCTTCAAGTTGATTACGCGCTTCGCTGGAATACGCAACTTGCCGGCCAAAGTCTTTTCGTCTCAGAAACTGAGACACCCAACGATCCAAGTTAATCACTTCAATCCTTGCCGGCTTTGAATCTAAGTGTTCAGGGCAGAGTGTGCGAAGATTGTTAAGAATATCCTGCACCAGGCTTGTCGTGAAGGTTGTGAATAGAACCTTCTCTCCGACCCGCCTCGGATCAGCCGCGATTTGATCCGCGAGATGTTTCGCACGATGCATTGCAACAACGGTTTTACCGGTGCCAGCACCTCCGCGTACCATAGCCGGGCCGTTATAATCGCGATACGCTAGCTTACGCTGCTCGGGATGAAGGAAGACGCGCCAACCTTCGAGCCCTTCCTCAAAAACGCGCCTTAGCTCCGCTTCACTTTCAGGTATGAAAATGGTCTGCCGGCTTTCATCGGTCTCAATGAGCTTGTCAAACGAAACGTCGCCGTCACCTTGGTTAGCTTCTTCCGTACCACCTTCGACAACGCCCGTCATCGCGTAGACTTCTTCTTCGGAGTAACCCGCTGCTAATGCATAAAGGACCTGATAGCTGAGGGGGTCAAATTTATCTTCGTCCGTTTCAAGTTCTTCAAATGAGGTAATTTTCCGAATGGCGGGTAGTTCTTCATCCGGTATGCCCAAGGCGCGGAGTTTCTTATCCGCGAAACCATCAAACAATCCAAGTTGAGCCGCAGCGGTTTGTGTTTCAGTTTCAGCGTCAATTTCCTGGATAATACGGACACGATTGGTCGCAGGGTCGAGCTTCACCCGTCGCCCTGTCGCCCATCGGTACGCCTTGTCATGCTCGCCAACATGCACAAACATGATGTCACGGCCCAGCTCGAAAGCTATTGCCCGGTAGCCTTGATCCACCCGCAAAGACTTTATGGAACTGTCTTTTGAACCTTCGACCGTCTCAAGGTTCAACCCGTTGCTTTCAGGGGCCGACATGTAGCGGGTCATCATATCCATGAATCTAAGCGAAACTTTATCTGGAAGTTTCCTGAGGCTCTTCATGCAGCCGATGTCGTACGAAACCCGTTTCGCAATCGGTTGGTTCATTTGCTCGTCTCCTCAATTGCTTTCAGGATTTCGGCGATGGTTTCGCTTACGTGGCTCACTTCTGGGATAAAGGTCAGAGTTTTCCACCCGGTATTGTCATGAGCTTCTTCTGACACGCATAAGTTGTGCTTGGACCATCCAAATTCCATCGCGCCGACGACCCGGCCGGACACCATGAGATCTTCGCCGATCTTATCAGGGCCTTTTACCCCGGCCGCGATAAGCGCATCTATCAATGGGTGGAAGTCTTCATCGCACAGCGTACGTGCTTCAAGCCATGCCTCATCGTTGTTTTCTTCAGATTCCGCTACATCTGTCAGACTTGGCGGCAGAAGTGTATCGAGACCTGCAATGTCGATGTGCAAGCCGGGCACTGACTGTAGGAAATTCACCGCTCTCCAAAGTCCTCTCCAGATGTCTTCCAACACTTTTTTTGAAGTGGTCGAACCGGAAGCGTCTGGAAGGTGGGCCTTCAACACGCAGCGCAGATCACCAAACTCGTTGCTCCATTCTGAGGGCGGTCGTTCATTGCAGGACACAAACAGCTCAAGTTGCTGATTGCCAAAGTGCGAGGCAGCACTCGCATCTTGCAGAAAAACCCTGCTTGCGTCGCTAAGTTGGGCAACATTTGGAAGATCGTTAAAAATGCGATTTTCTGACTTCACAAAGCAGCGCATGAGTACCGACCAAGCGCCCAAGTCAGTTTCGTCACCACAGTTTATGAAGTTCACAAAGCCCTCAAAACTGGATCGAGACTGCAAGTTTTTGATGGGATCTTTGTACCCCTTAAAAACTTCAATTGCGAGAACCTGTCCAAGGATTCCGGCCTGGCGAGCTGTAAAGGTTCTTTCTAAGAACGGGTTTACCGTGTGATCTACCGTATCATCGAGATCTTTCCACCCAAGCGTCCAGACCCTGACCTCACCAGAACGGACCATATCAATGCGGTCCAAAAGATCCTGTTCAATTGTGTCGGCGTGATACTCATAGCCGTCCATTTCGATGACAACAGGCGGACGGGCCACATCTGTTAACGGAGTCATCAGGAAGTCGACGCGCTTCTTGGGAACCCCCTTGAAACGCGTCTCCAGTTGAACCTGAGGTTCAACTGTCCAAAGTTTGGGTTTGCCCGCAGTGTCTACACGAAGAATATATCCTCTACGCCCCCCTTCCAAAACTTGAGGCTTCAAAGCGGCTTCACCGTAGACCTTCATAAGCGCATTGAGAAAGCGCGCCTCCAACTTGCTATCGACCAATGCACCCATGATGGATTCGTCGATGTTTCGCGCTGTTTGGGTCAGGCTATCCCATTTACCTAGCGTGCTTTCCATAAGTGCCCGGGCGCGATCACGACTTGGTTCGCCCCGTCCAAATTGACTGCGATAGGGTTTCACACACCGGAAACACCCATCTTTCTCAGGCACATCGTGATTACAACGGCATTCCCTCAAAGCTTCGATTGCGTTTACAACAATCGATTTCATGGTGTCGGGATGCTCAGCTATTTGTCGGAGATAGCCGGAGCCCCCCGGAACTGCGTCATAAAGATACAAACTTCGAACGGAAACCTGGCTATCCAGCCGGGCTTCATAAACCGTCGACCGGATGTGATCTACCTTGCCTGCAAAATGGCGTCGCATACCGAGATTTATGGCTGCAACAAAACTCTTGAGGTCATTGTGATCAGCGTCCCCGGCCACTGGAATGATAATACGCATCGCTTCGGTCTCGAAGCTTCTCATTAGGAATACCTCGGTTTCCCAATCAGAGCGCTCGATGTCGTCTCGCAAAGCTTTGCAGCTGGGAGGGTGCACACCAGGGTCACCGTCCTGACGAAGCGGCTTTTGTAACGTCCCACAGTGTTTGCAAATCAGAAACGGTAGGGATTCACGCTTTGAGCCAGCAATAGTTGGTCCAATCGGTGCAGAAGACTTCGATCCATAGTTAAAATCTCGGAAGGTACAATCCGGTATGAATTCAAACCCAAAAGGCGCACCGTTATCCTTGTCTGTGAACCAGGAAGACAAAATGTCGGCTTCCGCATGGAAAGGTGTCAACTCCCGGTCAAAGAGTTGCTGATCCCGCTGGTCCCCGTCACGGATTGCGGCTTTTTCCTCACTGTTCGCGGCAATAACGGATTTCAGCTTAACAACATTATGCTCGGATCCACTGTCGACCCACATATTATCCCCGCATTTAGGGCAGTTTCCTGTTGCACCTCCCGATTCAAGGCGTGGAGCTACATACGAGCAGGATTGGCAGAACGTCCAAACCGACAAATCCTCCTTACCGATCTCGATGCGTTCTATCCGAACCTGTCGGCCATTGGCGTAAAAATATTGACCCGGTGCAAACTCGGACAGAGCTGAACTGGCCGGACGCGAGTATTCGAGTTGACGAGGCTCATCAGGTTGCCCGGAATTCTTGTCCTGACGGAACAATATCGATGTGAGCTTCACGCCTTCTTCAGGGAATGCGTAGTTGGGCAAAACGCCTTTGTCTGTAAGGAATTTGATCACTTGAACGTCATCGATTCCTTGGCGGATCATCGCGTTGATTTCTTTTCGATCCCGCTCAATGTCATTTTTGCGTTTTTCAAACTCGTCGATTGTGAGCTCCGCTTCACGCCTTCTCAGACTCGCAAGCTCCTGGGTCGCCTCGTCTCGTTTTTCGACCAAACGGGCGCGCTCCTCCTCCGCACTGTCAAAGACAGACATGATGCGCCAGGGAAGAGAACGGTCATCTGTCGCTGCCAGAAACTGTTTGATGCGGTCGCACAAATCAGTTCTGGATTGCACGTCTTCTGGCAGCCGTCTGATAAACTGCTCTGCGAGATCTGCTCCATTGGTTTTGACCATCTCGAGCCATTCAATCGGAAAGCCGGTTGTCACCCCGCCTTTTCTGGATTTGAGGACGTCTCGCACTTTGCCGTAGTCGTCACTGCCACCGACCGTTAGGACGTAGGCATCAAGTGTGAATGCCGTCACCTGTCTCAGAAGTACTTCCTCGGCCGCAAGAAACACCCCTGGCGGGCTAACCTGTCCTGCCAGCATGGGCGTTGGATCTTCCCAAAACTGAATGTCATGGGGCCTCGCATTCGCCAGAACAAGGTTCAGTGCATTGCCGTCCCTTCGCCCACTTCGTCCCATGCGTTGCACGTAGTTGGCTTCCTCAGGCGGCACGGAACCGAGCAGCAGAGTGGACAAATCCCCAATATCTATACCCATTTCGAGGGTCGGCGTCGCAGAAATCAAATTTGGAGCCCAAGCCGTTTCTTCATTGATATAGCCTGTTTCGACCAGATGCCTCTGGTCCGCGTCCAAGAGACCGGTGTGTTCGCGGGCAACGACTCGGTGGTTTCGATCAGAATGCAATGAACGCTTCAATGCAGGACGATCCGGTGTGTTAGCTGCATAGAGGTGCCCCTTGCAACCAATTTTGGGGCAATTTGAGCCGACAAGAAGCTCCTGATTATCTGAAAGCGTTAACTCGCGACGGCCACAAGTATCACAAGTCAATGGAGAAGTCGCCAAGGACACCGCGATGTTCTTGGGATCAACAAGCCAAACATGCCTAGAACCATCCGCACCATCGACCCTCTTTATGAGACCGTCAGAGCACAGGCGGTCAAGCGCGAGTTTGTATACCTCCTCCGGATCCGTTGCGATGCGAATATCTACCTCCGATAAGCAACGAAATAGCCAGTCCCGATACCAATTCACGATGTGCTTTCGAGTGATTTTCTCAACACCCGCTAGCGCTTTTCCCAAGGTAATAGGAATTGGTGCAGCGCCTCGAATCGCGCTCGGTGTCGGAAGAGTGCCTGTACGTTGAAGGCCAAGCCTGCTGCTTGCACTAAACCAGTTCATTCCATAGGAGCCGCTAGACGCTTCAGCAGCGAGTTCAACATACGGGTGGGCAACAGATCCTTGACGTCGCATACGCTGCAAAAGGCCCAAAAGAAACCGCATCATGTCCGTGGCTGGCACTTCAGGGGCGCCGCTGAACGCGTTTTTGAGCTGCTGCGCGAGTTTGTCAGCACTGTCTCGCAACTGTTCCGCCGGCACATCCGCTGCTGCTGCGCCGTTGAGTTCCAATGTGTGGTTGAAGTGGGATCTGTAACTCAAATCAACGAAATACTCCCAGCCCAACCGCATAGCCATATGATCCAGAAACACCGGGTCGGTGATGGATACACCGTGTTCAGTGAGATCCACATAAGGGTGGCGCCAGGTTTGTTCTTTGGGAATGAACGTGGCGGTAAATTTGTCTCCACCGAGATTTGCCAGGTGTTCCTGTGGAACAGTCTGGATCACGTCATGCAGAGATAGTTTTCCCTCAGAGGCCTTGGTCAAAGCTTGGAACAATGATTTTTGGTAGACAGAAAGCGTATTGCGGGTTTCTGCAACAGCGGCGCGATGAGCCGCATCCTGAACAGAGTCTGAAAAGACCAGAAATCGGGGCTTGGCCTCCGCACTCTCCTCGTTCTGCTCGGAGGAGTACATAGTTCCAGTAACGCCGGTCGTGAGCCGTGCCGCCCGCATCCCAAAAAGCAGTAGGCCACGAGATTGGCCACAGGCGGGGCATGTCGCATCCATTCGCCCACTGTCATCTGTTGGATCATACATCCAAACGGGCGAGGCTGGCCCAACTTCCAAATCGTCATGGTTCGAGGGGCTGAACTCCATGCTTTCAGAATCCAGCATACCTGGAACAATCCGGTTACCACTTGATGTGGCAGAAAGATTGCGATCCAAGTCTTCATGAAAAAAGAGCCTCAATCGACCGCCATCGTCGTAGGAGAAGAACTCTTCATAGAGTTGCTCAAGAGGCGCCCAGCACGATGTGGAGTTTGCATTTTGACGTCCCAGATGCGCGCTTGTTCCACATCTGTTGCAATTCACAACCGGCAGCGTTCCGCGCAAAGCTTGCGTATCAAGATCGATAGCATGGATCAGGTCAATTGGAGATTTCTTCAGCCCTGCTTGCAACCTTGGCAGGTTCGCGACCATCCGCGCCATTTCACGAATCCAGACCTGGAGTCGAACGTTGAATAGAGGGCGTCCGCCTTCTGATCTTGCCCATGCCACCAAGGCAACAATCATTTCTGCCAAAGCATGGTGATCGCCTTCGGACCAGCCTCTCAGAGCCTTGACTGATGACAATCCCTTGGCCACATCCTCCAGCGATGCAGGCCCCGTGTGTTCAGCAATGATCATCAACGTACGTTGTGCGAGCTGTTGCTCCTTTAGCAGATTGCCCAGTAATACGCGCCATTCAGGCGATGATGGGTCTCCAGAATAAAGCGCCTCCAAGTCAGGGTCGGAAGCATCTGGAAACAGGCACAGGGCCAGATGTTTCGCCGCATCCGCCTGGCTCATGTCTTCAGCAGCACCCAGAGCCGCCCGAATGTCATCCGGTTCAGGGCGATCTGTGTATTCAGGGTGATCAAAAACTTCAGAAGCAGATTTCCGGGTTTCTGTAACCACGGCATCTTCGTCAAACGTCTCCCCAAATATCGTTTGGGCGTACTCGCGCAGCTCTTTTTTGGCCCCATCGCCTGAGCCCAATGTGGCGGATGAGCCAACGCAAGTCAGATGCCCGTCCGGAGTATTCAGGCGGTTCTTCAGGCGACGTATCAGCAACGCCAGGTCGGCCCCTTGTGCGCCATCGAAAGTGTGCATCTCGTCTACGACTAGAAACTTTAAAGTTTCGGGAGCATTCTGATCCCACAGCGGTTTATCCCGCCCTCGCAGCAGCAAGTAGTCCAACATTTTGTAGTTGGTCAGCAGGATATCCGGTGGGTTCTTCCGCATTGTATCGCGATGCGTGATCACGCTGTCCGGTGTCACATCCATCGTGGGGTTTTTTGGCTCAGCATCTGCAAAGATACCTGCCCTGACGCCATCCAATCCCGGCAGATCATTGATCGCCGCTGCGATCCGCCGCGCCTGGTCACTTGCCAAAGCGTTCATCGGATAGATCAGGATCGCTTTGATCCCCGGCTCGTCCTTGTGTTGCCGGCAATGCTCCAAAATCGGCCAGAGGTAGCTTTCTGTCTTACCAGACCCCGTGCCTGTCGCCACAAGGGTCGAGCGCATCTCATCACCGCTCAACCGTGCAAAGGCGTCCATCTGGTGCTGATAGGGCGGAAACTTCAGTGGCACTTCTGGAAAGGGCTGATCCCATTTCCCATCCGCGGCCCCGTCAATCTGGCGAAAGGGCATATCGACCGAGATCCAGGGGCCCTTGATGAAATTATCGGGCGCATCAAGAAACCGCTCCACGATCCCTTCAAACGACTTGCTTGAGGTGTTGAGCGTGGAATGAACCAGTTCGCGCAGGGTTTGTTGCACATGACGGTTGAGCAGGATCGGGTTCATGTCAGCTGCCCCCTTGCGCCTTCAGCGCCTCGAAATGAGCCCAGGCGCGTTTGTAGTCTTCGATGCGGTCGCAACGGGTGAAGGGGCCGACAAAGCGGCGAGTGATTTCGCGGGGGCCACCGGGTTGGGTATCGTCAATTGCATTGCTGATCAACTCATCGGGGTCGGAGGAAAGAATTGAAAGCCATTCAGCTTCACCTAGCTTTGTCATCACCCCTTTGTTGTTTTTTGTAAGATGCCCGACGCCTGGCAGGCCTCGAGAACATGTCCAAACAATGCGTCCTTCTTGATCATACCATGTGCCGGCTTCGTTTTCTTGCAGAATAGGGAAGTAGATGCCGTAGATCTCGATCAGCTGGTCAAGAGTCAGGCCAAGCGCTTGCGCAACCAACACATCAATTTCAACAAGCGCCATGCGACGGGTGAATTCCGTTCTAAGACCCGCGCGTCGGTCCCAATTTGAGGGACCTTCGGCTGAACTCGCTAGTGTGAGACGCGGGTCATCGGTGGACCAAGGCATTGGTTGCAAGTCAGGGGCATTTCGGTTCCACAAATCAGCGTAGGCGGATGTTAGGCAATTCAGTCGTAATGTACGATGCAGGCAGCTGTCACCGAGGTCGGGGAAGGGCCAACGAGCGATGTCAGAAGCAAACAGGTCTCCTCTACCGCTCGCTTTCAAAAGAAAATCAAAGGGGATTGAGGATGATATGGACTGGATCGAAAGAGTCGTTTTCTCGCTTTCGCAAACAATGCTCTCGACTTTATGAATGTGTGCGATCTGGGGAGGGATGAGCGCTGAGATCAAGCTCCGTTCACCGTTTAGGGCTATCATGTTGCGAAATGCCACCCGATAAAAATCTGTATGACTCTTGGTGGAGTCCCAGCGGCAGCGTGTCATACGGCGGCGGTATTCGGACATCTCTACCGCTGGTCCATAATTCGTGCGCGGCAAATAGTCATCCGGCGCAGAGGTCAGGTCGATCACATCGTAATCGGCATTGGTTCGGCTGACGGCACGGGGTGTTTTATATAGTGGGTTACCAACGTGAAAGAGCGGCCCTTGCAGCACAGATGCTTCCGCAGTTCGAAATTCGGTCGCGCGTTTGATTGTACCATCTTTTTGCGCTCCGGTTTCGTGCCAATGCGCTGACATCTGCCACAGCGGCACCTCTTCACCACCTGGCATCAACTTCTTTGGAATGGCGGCGTCCAGCTTCGGGAACTTTGCCATTTGCTTAAACACATCTAGTGTGCGGGCCGAAAACGGTTGAATAAACCGAGCTTGTTCGACGGGAACATCTGCCTCTTCTGAGAGCGCATGAATGACTGACAGCGCATCACGATCAATCCGCATGATCCGGTCACGGTGACCGCGTGTATCCCAGTTTCCCTCGTCGTTCTTGATACCTGGGAGGTCACCCAACCCGTCTTGATCAGCATAAGAGTCTTCCACTTGAGAAGCTGCAAACGCATATGTGAACTTATCAAACCCGTCGAAAGTTGGTTCGCCGCGATAGATGTTCAAACTAAATCGAACGTTGTGGTCAACTTCTGCAAAATTGCGTGATTTCATTCTGTTAATAAATTCGAAGTGGCTAACTGTTCTCGCATACCAATGCGACCGGAACTCCCCAGAATTGGGATCCCCAAGATGCCCATCTTGGTGGATAAGCGCGGCATAGCCCTGAGGCGCGGTCAACCGGAAAGAGAGATCAACAAAGCACCGATAGAGATTGTTCGAACCACCGCCAGCAAAAGGCTGCATCACTTCCGAGGCTGTGATCGCCATTGCTCCCCTTGTCGAAACATATTCTTGCGAGAACCGCGCAACGCCACGCGCCTTTTCAAGTGCTTCGCCCAAGACATCCCGTGCCTCGGTAGCTGACAAACCACGGTGATAGGGATCAATATCCGCCAGCACCAACCCTTCATTCCAGGAGGGCTTTGCCCATGGCGGATTCCCAACGATCACGTCGAACCCACCGCGAGCGCGCATTACATCGGCAAAGATCAGATCGAAATGCACAAAGCGTTCCCGCTCAGCCACTTCGGTTGCCACGCCAAGCCAGTCGAAGGTTTCGATCAACGCCTCGACATTGGTTTCGCGGAATAGCAGGTCTTGGGTCTTGTCCGCTGCTTTGAACAGATCACGCGCGGGGGCATCCGGTTCAAGCTGGTCAAAGAAATCCAGTTCCGGGTCCGAGAACTCTGACATACTTGGTGCTTCAAGCGATCCGTCAGCAGAAAACCCGCCCTCAAGGATCATGGCCATGCCGTTAAGGAACTCGAGCCGCGATGGCAGTTTGTCCGCCTGATCCAACGGCCAAAGCCACAGAGCGCACCACGCGTCCATCGCCGTTTTGAGCCGCTTGTAAGGTAGGGTATTAGTGGCGTGATCATCGCCAACCAAATGCGCGGTCAGCTTTGCCTTGGCATGGAAATCCATCCGCTTGTTGCCAGCCATTTCATGATCGGGCCAAATGGTAATCTCGTCGTTGGAAGAAATACGGGTCTTCTCCAGATCATCGGCGACTTGTTCGAATAAAGCTTCAGCCACTTTGCTGAGTTTCTGGACCAATTGGACTTCGTGCTTTTCAAGTTTTTTGAAGAACCCGCCTTGGCGCCAATCTTTGATCCGCTTTTGCTCATCTTCGGCAAAAGGTTTGATAGTCTTGTCGCCATCAAATTTGGCCATGTCCTTGGCCGGGAGTAGCCACTGCCAGATCTGGCCTACTGGCAACTTGCTGCGCCAGCCTATCTCCTGCGGCTTGGCATTGAGCCATAGATCTGCCGCTCTAGATGCTGTCGTGAGCTTCGGATCATAGGACGCCCTTCGTGCGCCCAGCAACGAGTTCCCGGCATGCAACTGGTCTCCGAACCACGGCGAAAACGTACTGTTGTGCAGGCCATTGAGCCAAAGCGAGATCGCGCCGAGTTCAACCGCGATAGGGTTCAAGTCGACACCGAAGCAATTTCGGTCGGCGATGAAACTGCGTACCTTTTGCTTCTCGACGACGATTTGGTCTTGCGGAATGGTCTTGCCCAACTCCTGTTGTTTGCGGTCCAGATAGAGGTCCGCCAGCTGGTTTGTGGTCTCGACCAGGAAGGCCGCCGATCCCATCGCGGGCTCAAGGATCTTCAGCTCCAGCAGTTCATCCGCACTGAGATGTTTGCAGCGCTCCGTGAGAGCGTGTTTTACTAGCAATCTGGCCAGCGGTTCAGGGGTATAGTAGGACGCCGACTTTTCTCGATCTCGACCCGCAAGGCGATAGATGAATGTCCCCTTCGGATAGACAAGTGCTTCGCTGCCTTTGAACACCACCTCTTCAGAGGTGAACTCACCGTTCAGAAGACGACGGCGTTCCACAAACCAACTGGGTGCAAGCGGATCTACTTCATCTACGCGATTTACTGGAGCGTCTGGATCGGCATCGGACTTTTTACCTTTGCTGGGAAGCAATTCAATCAGATCATTCTTGGCAACAACCCCAGTAAAGGAAATCAGTGTTTCATAGACGGCACCTAACTGTCCGATTCCGAGCTTGGCATAGGAAATGCGTCCCGTACTTTTGTTGGTGGAGCGCAGGGACAGAAGCCGAATGACCTTCTGCATAGCCTCATTGCGGAGACTAAGGCTGTTCAGGAGCGGCGTGCTCCGCGGATCAAGCAAGGACACTTTCACCGCCGGTAGGCGGAGCCCTGTACCTTTGGCGTCGTCTACTAGATCAAGGCCGGTGTAGAGCAAGTTCAAAGTCGTTTGCAGGCTTTCCCAAAGGAACGTCCCGGCTCGATCCGCGGTGGTTCTAAGCGGAACGGATTCCAAATCGCGCAGGCCTTCCAGAGAGTATCCAGAGTTGTAAATCGGGTTTTTCAAATCAAGCAGGCTGAGCCGCGGGTTGGCTTCGGCATAGAACATGAACAGCAAGCGATACATATATCGTAAACATTCACGAGACAGGTCTGGACCTTCTATCCAGACACCGCGTTTGGACTTGATAGGATAATTCGACGGAAACTTGCCTTCGGTGACTTCGAGAACTTCTTGCCCCAGCAGCTCAATAGCATCTCGCACTGTTTTCTTGAGAGATGATGTCACCGCATTAGCGTTTCGCTGAGCTTCTTCTTCAAGTCTGTCGGAAATCGGCACGCCTTGCTCAGGCACCCGAGCCTCTCTTGCAATCAGGCAAGCCACCAAAACCAGCGTGTCACGTTCGGATCGTGCAAAGATCTCTTGCAAATTGAAGCGAAGTACCGAACGCGCAGGCCATTTGCGTTTGTCGACAAGGACAAGTTGGGAAAGACCAACAATCAATACGTTTCTGGGTCCATCCGGCAATTCAAACACGCCTTTGGCCAGAAACTCGCCGATTGTCTGGTCCAATAGAGCCGCGTCCCGGTCCTCTTCTGCAAACTGATCTTTGGAAAACTTCGCATCCAACGGGTCAGACGCTTCGTCCTCGTTACTTGGAACCGGAGCTTCGATTATCCAAAGCGCATCTTTTCCATCTGCATTTGAGACTCTGCCGAGAAGCGGTATCAGTGTCTGGCCATCCAAGCCCGCGGGCATCGCTTCCCGTTTCCACTCATAGCCGAGCGCTTCCAAAACCTTGAAGCGAGTCTCCTGCGTGAGCCCTAACCTTTTCGACGCTTCACTTGATGCACGAATTTGTCGGTAAGCATCCAACGTCGTGCCGGAAACACCCTGCAAACGTTCGACTGGGTGCTTTTTCTTTTCCAGACCAGCCCAACGGGCAGTGATATCGGCCAATTCTTCTTTCAGAACGTCTGATAGCGTTCCGGAAGGAAAAAACTCTGCTTCGTTTTCAATTCCAATGAGTTCCATAAGCTTACCCTACGAACACTGCTTTGACGTCGACATGCGGATTGGGGTCATCAATAACCTTGCGCGTTCTTTCGAACCACTCGGTCCAGTCCTCAAAAAGGCGGTCTATTCCCTTCTCTTTATTTTGCCGCAGAGTCAGTGCGCGCTTTTGAGCCGTAGTCAAAGCGCGTTCATTCGTGGTGACCTCGCTAAAATCAAAGTCCAATTGGGCTTTGTGCCGAAGTTCCAGCTTTGATAGGCGCTCGAGAACCCCGTTCATTTCCGTCTCGATTTCTGCGGCTCTTTGATTCCGGAGCTGTCGCAAATGGGTTTGGAAAAAGTCTACGGCCGAGCGTAGAGCGTTTTGAGCTGCCTCTTGACCAGTAATTGGCTGACTTGGTGTATTCTGTTTGAGTTGGATACGTGTAAGAAATTCATCGATTTCCTCAACTTGCAATTCACCGGCGGGGGTCCGAACGACCACAGCCCACCGGTCAACCACTGGCGCACCCAGTGAATTAGGGGCCGCTCCGTGTATGACGAAAGCTATTTCGCCATCAGCAAGTCGGCCCTTTAGCGAGGCAATCGGCGCGGAGTGTTGAGGAAAGAACGTATTAGAGCGGTCGGCAAACCACTCCAGAATTGGGTGCCCATCCCAAAGATACTGGACGTCTGGCCAGGACCGCTCTCTCATTTTCGCTTCATTAATGGCCCTGGTAATTGTATCCGCCTGATCTGTCAGTTCGACCTTGCCAGAGCGATCCACTGCCTCTGCCGGCATGTACCGCCCATCAACCGCCCCAACACTTGCATAGCCGAAGCCATCACGTGCTTTCATATCGTCTGGTATCTGGAGCTTTATGAGGCGTTGAGCCTCAGAGATGCTTGGAGGCGTATCAAATACCTGCTCTTCTGGTCGACCAAGCCGTTCCAACATGCTGCCCGTATAAGAAAACGTGTCTGCAAACAGTCTCGGCGGCTTCGCCTCTGTAGTTGAGACGGCACTCGTTTGTTCATCCACGTTGTCAGCATAGTCCCCAAAGATCGCGTCAAAAGCATCATCGAGAGCTTTTGCTTGCGACGCGCGCTCATCCATATCGCGTTCAAACGCGTCCTCACCGGCACCTGACGCGATGGCCTCTGCGGTAACAACTTCCTCACCTTCGGCATCCCCTTGGCCAAGGAAAACAGCAGGGTCACCTACACCTTCCTGGGCTTTCTCATCTCTTTCAACGAGCTTGTCCAAAACCCACATCTGGCGAACTTTTGGGTGGGTGCTTTCTCCAACAAAATATGTGATCTGCGGTGCGCGGTCCTGCCCGTAACGGTCGATCCGACCGTTGCGTTGCTGAAACCGCAGTAGAGACCAGGGCAGATCAAAATGGATCAGCCGGTGACATTGGAAGTGAAGGTTAAGGCCTTCGGAGGCCATATCGGACGCAATCAAAACCCGGATAGATGAGTTTTCCTGCCCAAAATCCTCAATGACCTTCTGGGTTTTGATGTCGGCTTCAACACTACCGCCGTCAATTCGAGCAATCTGATCTTCTTTGAGCCCTAGATCCTCCTGCATCCGTTCGGCAAGCCAGGACACAGTAGCGATGCGCTCTGAGAAAATAACAAGGCGGTCGCGCTTCTTGCTTCCGGTCCATTTTGCCGCCTTCAAAGCCTCCAGCAAATCCTGATACTTGCTGAATTCGCCAACACCGATTTTTTCAACCTGATCGGCAAGCGCTTGCAGGCGTTCTCGATCTTCTTCGGTGCCGCGAGACGTTTTTTTCTCGATACCCCGAATGCGATTGTTCAGCGTTTCCAGACAGGCGGTGGGGCTAGAAAAAATGGCCTTTGCCAAGGTTGTACGAAAGAGGTCAATTGCGCGACCGCGCTTGTTTTCTTCGTCAAGATCCAGATGAAGATCTGCAATCGATTGATATGCTTCTTCTTCTTCAGGGCTGAGAGGAAAATCTCGTCTGATCAGTTTTCTCTGCGGCACGATCTCTCCCAGATCTTCTATAACCTCTTGAGAGGAACGAAAGCGCCTGACGACCAGATCTTCGATGTCTTCGCGTTTGAGCTTAGTGGGGTCGGGCACGCGAGTTGGATCAAGCATTTCGATCAAGCTTGCAAAGCTTTCATGTGATCCATCATGCGGTGTTGCTGTTAACAGGAGTAGTGAGTCTGTTCGGCGAGAAAGCAATTTTGCAAGCTCAGCCCGTTGAGAGTTGGTGCCAGCAGTGTTTTTGCGCCGCGCCGTATTGTGGGCTTCGTCGATAATGATCAGGTCCCAATAGGATGCATCGATTGCGGCCCGGATTTGCGCATCTCGTTTCAAAGTGTCTATTGACACAATCGAGCGGTCAAATTGGTCAAAGACATTGTAGTGGGCGGGAATTTTGTTGCGCATCCGACGAATAGCCGCGCTGTCAAGACGCGACAACGGGATCGAAAATCGGGTCCAGAACTCTTTTTGGAACTGCGTGAGCATCGCACGTGTCGTAACTACCAGTATGCGATCAGCGCGCCCACGCAATGCCAGTTCAGACGTTATCATTCCTGCTTCGAGTGTTTTGCCAAGGCCGACGTCATCGGCAATCAACAAACGCACGCGATCTTGTGAAAGCGCGCGCTCAACTGGCAAATGCTGAAACGACAAGTCGTCAATGGCAGCTTGGCCAAAGGTCAAAGGCTGCCGTGTTGTGGTAGCCGTTTGCCGAAATGCCGCCTCGAGGAAGAGCTTCGTGTCCATAAGGCCCGAGGAGGTGTCAGGCACTAAGCTCACAGCAGAGGGATCTAGAACACGAGCGTTCTTTTCCAAACGCCAGACAAAGCGAGCTTCTTTGTCGCGCACAAGCCCTGAAATACCGCGGCAATACACCTCTCTGTCGCCACCCTTTAGGTTGGTCAGTCCAAGAACTTTCCATATCGCTGAGCGAACCTCGACAACGGAACCAGGTTGGGGCGTCGTACTCATGCTCGAACTCCGTTTTTTTGTTTTTGTTAAAAGCCTTCAGCATGTGCACGGCCTTTCGCTCCAACATTAGCGGGAGAAAATGCCGGATAAAAGCAACTTACAGGAGGCCGCTTTAGCACCAAAGCACCCAAACGCTTCGTTCTTTGGGCTGCAACCTTAAAGCTGTTTCGCTTGGATCCAGTACCGCTGAGAGAGAGTTTTTCACTGTTTTTTTCAATTACTCTAGGAAATCACACCAGTTGATATGATTTTTTTGCATATCTAATATGCAACAAGAGCAACGCTCTATTCTTGACTATCCTTTCCAATAGCACTTCGAAAGCTAGATTTGCGCACTTCTATTCTTGGCTATCCTTGTAACTCTTCGAACGAGCTCTGGAAAAATGTTATAAATAACAGTATGTTAAGCGCTGTCCGAATTTGACATCGAAGTATTACTGCGCAACACTCAGTTATCGAAAACGCCGCGACGCCTGGGTGCATTTAGAACTGAAGTACCCCATCCTGCGCCGCGAAAAAAAGGAAAGAGAGATGGATAGACACATTAATCCGCATCTGCGGAAACAGAGAAGCTGTGCCTCGCGCAAAGTATCGACCTGCGTCGAAACCGCGGAGCTCCAAAAATTGCCTAGAGAAAGCAGCTCTGCTTTCGAAATTGCAGTGCAAACCCTTTTGAGAGCTGAAAACCACATTCAGGAGATTGGCTTATGAGTGTGGAACAAAATTCTGGGAAACCTCAAGCGTCTAGCACAAGAGAGGAGTTGTATTTGCAATACCTTCAACTCCTGCCCCGCGTTGACATTCTAGCAGAGCTGGACAGCCTTGAAGAATTCACTGTCAAGGATCAAAGCGTGTTTGCATTCGGCTTGGAAGCAAACCGTTGTTTCAAGATTGCTATTGCCGAGTGGAGCCATAGGCAACTCAATCACGTCGCTTATTCGGCGGGTTCCGGCGCAGATTTGTACTTCATGCAACTCCAGCAGCTCGACGAATTGCGGGATGTCGCAGAAGGGATGGACCTCAAGCATCTAGAGCGCTCCATCAGATACGTCGTGAAACAGTTGGATACTGAAAGTGACCCCTCACTTTCCGCTATCCAAAACTTGCTTTCAGAGCTTGTTCGTCGTGCTCGCCGAGGCGAAGGGCACTGAGAGATTTCTGGCAAATGCCGTAAGAGAATTTTGCCTCGTTCGGATAACAAGAGCAACGACGTTGGGTTTAGCCAGATGTTCTAGCCCAACGCCCTACAAGTCACCTTAAATCCGAAAAACTGCTGGGGTCTATCCGGCAGGGGATTTGAAGCTGCAAATTAATTCCGGCCAAACCCTTTTGGCCATCAACCAAATACCTGCCAATCAACTCGACCCTTTGAGACGTAAAAAGCAAGATGAACCTTCCCTTGAAATCCGATCACTTCAAAGGCGAGCAACACCTGTTGCTGCCTTCGGATTTCCATGGCTCAAACTCCGAACTTTATGCTCTGCTGAAGCGCCTCAACAACGCGCTTGTTACGACAGCTACCCTTGCCGCGGCAGACCCAGTCTACTTGCCAATCTTTGAGCGAATTGAAATTGAAATTAAACAGTTGGAAGGTCGCATCAAAGCTAACCCGTTGGATCGCGCCAAAAGAATTGCTCAGGCAACCGCGATGCTTTGAAGAATCCGCGCTTTGTGTTCCAAAGTCGCGCCTTGCCCATAACGCTGATGATTAAGTGTGTGCCCAAACAAGTCTCTCCGGATTCGATCATCGACTTCAGCTGCGATCATTCTGTCTTCAAACGAATGGCGAAGTGAGTACATCGTGTGGTCGGGAGTTTCCAGTAGCCCATTTTCCCTGAGGAACTTATTTACTGTCGCTGAGAGCGAGTCTTTGCCCCTGTAACGCGGAAACCCGCCTGGATAGTTCCTGAAAGCTTCCAAGCTGACTCCTACCAAAGGGAGTTCACGGCGCGAAGCTTCGGATTTTAGTTCCCTTTCAACGGGCTCGATGGAAATATGTGGTGTGTCTGCGTCCAGCCGAATTTGTGGCGGCGTCAGGTTGGCAGCCTCCGATGGTCGGTATCCTGTGTTGATCATTCCCAACAGGAGGCATTTCGCTTCTCCATTGAGACCAGTTAGGGCGCCTTCCTTTAGGATTTGCTCTTTGATCCATGCTGTAGAAAACGAAGGGCGTTTTTTTTGGGCGGCATCCTTTAAACTCAACTTGTACAGTGGAAGATCGAGCCCCAAGCCTTCCATGTCATTCACCACCCGCAAGACGGACGATGCGTGAGTAAAATCCTTGTTTGCGCTGTTTGGGGTCAGACCCTCTTCTTTAATTCGGTCGATCCACCATTTCCGAAACTCGATCATGTCGTGCCGGGTGATTTTTGAGATGGGCTTGTCTCCGATCAGGTTGATCAGGTTCTGGATGGCCTTTCTCTTCGGGTTCTTCCACCGACGGACTTGATCGTCGTCTTTGTTGAGCGTCAGATCGACTGTGTGCTCCCAATAAAGTTCCAAGGCGCGACTGATTGTGATTTTTGGCGCCGGAACTGCGCCAAGCAATGCGCCGGCTTCGATTGTATCAGGTCGGTTTTCCAATACGGAAATTGCTTCCACTCTGTTCAACAGCTCCGCCAAAGGAAGCTGCGCAACAGAAGTTGATGGCAAATAGTTGAATCCACGTGCTTGAGCCAAATTTTTGGCCGCTCGAAATTTG
The DNA here is from genome assembly GCF_040371315.1 of Ruegeria sp. HU-ET01832. Classification (NCBI taxonomy): domain Bacteria; kingdom Pseudomonadati; phylum Pseudomonadota; class Alphaproteobacteria; order Rhodobacterales; family Roseobacteraceae; genus Ruegeria; species Ruegeria sp. HU-ET01832. The sequence continues at coordinate 270,936 of NZ_BAABWL010000002.1, read as the reverse complement.
ATCTCGGCGTCTTCACTTTGGCCATGCACTTTGAGTTCCCAAGCATCTAGGAGCTGTTGCCAGACCGCCAAGGCCTTCTGCTCAGCCACAGATTTTGAGTCGGTTTTGAGGCAAACCCATACGGCTGCTCTAGATTCGACCTCGGCAAACCGACGAGGGACTCTTCTGCACAAGTAGTAAGATTTCCCTCTTAGTTTTAAGCTCATTCTACACCAAAAAAACCTGTTGTGAGGCAAATTGTGCAGCAAGATGTGCAGCAGAACAATGCCCAATTCACATCCCTGATGAAGAGATTTTCTAAAATAGCCATATTTTTCAATGACTAGCCAGAATGCGTATATCGGTTTGATGGCGGAGACGAAGGGATTCGAACCCTCGAGACGGTTTCCCGCCTACTCCCTTAGCAGGGGAGCGCCTTCGACCACTCGGCCACGTCTCCGTTGGCCGGTATATCCCTGCCCGGCGACCAGTTACAAGGCGATTTTCCCAGCTGCTGGTATTTTTCTAACTTACGACCCAAAGGTGGCATCAGAATTCGTAAAAGACACACCGAGTTGGCGTAAGTGCGCGCCGAGAAACCGTTCCAACGCATGACGCCGAGTTGGGTGTGGAAGCAGGGCGAGTCAGAAAACTTGCCAACAGGACATGGTTTAAGGCATATTTGCTTATACATATTTAAGAAGCCGATAAGATTAAATTTAATGGGGCAAAACCGGGCAGTGGGCGTTCAGCCCATTTCTAAGCTATTGGGGGTATATAAGCTTGGCCTGGTTAAAAGTATTTTGTGTTGTGTTGTCTATATTGCTTGTACCTGTGCAAGTCTGGGCCAACATAGGAAAAGTCGTCGGTGTCAAACAAGGCGCACAAATCGTCAGAAGCGGAGAATCAAAGCCCTTACGGTCCGGTATGGAGGTCGAGTCTGGCGACGCCATAACAACCGACCAAAATGGATTGGTTCAATTGATATTTGTCGATGAAACCAAAATAGCGATCGGACCGAACGCCAGCATGGTACTTGATGTGACCATGTTGCGCGGCAAGCAAAAAGCAAAGTCCTTTGCGGTTCAGGCATTGGGCGGTAGTTTTCGCTTCATCTCGGGTAAAAGTAAGAAAAGGGCATATTCCATCCAAACCCCGACAGCCACCATGGCTGTTCGGGGCACAACGTTCGACATGTGGGTTGTTCCCGGAACGCAAAGCGCAATGCTGGTTTTGGATGGCACTGTTCGAATGTGTGGCCTCGGCGGTACATGCCGCTCCACTGGGCGACAGTGCAGTCTGTTCGCGACCACTCAGCGCGGCAATGTTGGTCGACCTATAGATCAGGAACAATACGAGTTGGCGCTGAAGACTGGCTTTCCTTTCGTACAGTCTCAAGACGAACTACTAAGCCCGCTTAAAGTCGGGATTGGTGGCTGCGCAGCTGAATCCGTTCCATTGCCACCCATTAAGTCCGACGCACCGACACCGCGACGCATCCGGCAGCAAGCAAAAATCACTGCTGCCCCCCGTGCAGACCCACCGGCAGCTGACCCCCCCGCCGCCCCTGAGCCACCTGCGCCGGAACCACCGGCACCTGAACCGCCTGCGCCGGAGCCGCCTGCACCCGAACCGCCTGCACCCGAACCGCCTGCGCCCGAGCCGCCTGCACCGGAGCCTTCGGACCCAAAAAGCAGGTCGGGTCAGGCTGATGGTTCTAACCCAGCAGGTCGGGGCGGGCCATCTGGTGGGGTTAACAACCCCGGAAAGGGCAAGGGGCCAGGGCACGGGAAAGGTCAAGGGCGCGGGAAAGGTAAGCGAGACAGGGGCGACGCTTGAGTACATGCGCCCTTTCTACGGCACAGTGACGTGCCAGCGCACGCAGACGCGTCAGCGAGCTGATAACCCAAACCGGGCAACCCTCGCCCGATGTTATCGGAGGCACACTTGACCGGGAAATCCAGAGAAAAAACGGGACGGCGGCGCGGTTTTCGCCTGGTCGGGCTGGGTTTGATACTGATCGGTTGCTTCATCAGGGTCATTGACCCTTATCCCATTCGCATGAGCCGTTTGATTTACTTCGACCTGCTGCAACGTGTTTCACCGCGCGAATACAACCCGGACTTGCCGATCCGCGTTCTGGACATTGACGAAGAAACCCTGGCGGTCTGGGGCCAATGGCCATGGCCCCGAACGCTATTGGCCCAGATGGTGCAAAACCTGGGCGAAAGCGGCGCTGCGGCAATCGCTTTTGATATGTTGTTTGTCGAGCCCGACAGATACTCGCCTGCGCGGTTGCTAAACGACCCTGCCTTGGCGGGTGTTCTGACGGTCGTACACCATGCACAGAAGATGGACTACGACGTTCTGTTCGGTCTGGAAGTAGCGAATTGGCCCGTTGTCTTGGGAACTGCTGCCCGGGTCTCGCAGGAAGGTGCCAAAATTACACCGAAGGCAGGCATTATTGAAGTCGGTGAACAACCGGCATCCGGGCTGGTCTCTGTCCCGTTCTGGACGCCAATTGCGCCGCCTCTGGGGCGCAGCGCTGCTGGCATTGGCGGTGTGAATGTCTCACCCCTGGGGGGAACGGGCGTTGTAAGGCGCGTTCCGGTTCTTTGGAACGGCCCCAGCGGTCCACTTCCCGGCCTTGGCATCGAAGCACTCAGGGTGGCAATCGGCGCGCCCTTTGTGCTGGCCGAGGGATCATCCGATGAAGAGGGCATTATGCTTGCGGTCGAGCTTGGTGATTTTCGGTTGCCGACCACTGAAAACGGCGAGGTCTGGATCAGATACAGGCGCGACCAACCCGAGCTCTACCTGTCGGCCAATGACGTAATGACAAGTCCTGATGACCCCGCGCTGCAAGCTGAAATCGAAGGCCGGATCATTTTGATTGGCACTTCTGCAGCAGGTTTGTTCGACATGCACCAGACGCCACTTGGCGAGTCCGTCCCCGGCGTTTCCATCCACGCACAATTGCTGGAACAGATCCTGACCGGCGAAATGCTGAGCCGGTCAGATGTAACCGCTGCGCTGGAGCTGCTGTCTTTCGTGTTGCTCGGCCTGATCGTGATCGCTGTCATGTCCAGCTTTGGGGCAGTTGCATCATTTGTTGCTGGGGGTTTAGCCGCTGCTGTGGTCATCGGCACAAGTTGGCTTGCTTTTCAAAATCAGCTGATCTTGTTTGATGTGACGTTCCCTCTGGCTGGGGGAATGGCCAATTTCGGCTTGTTAGCCGGGTATCTCTTTGTCTCAACCGAGCGTGAGAAGCACGAAATCCGCAAGGTTTTTTCACATTACGTAGCACCGGAAATCCTCGACGAAATGGAGCAGTCCGGCCACCGTTTGAAACTAGGCGGCGAGACGCAGGAGATCACGGTCATGTTCTCGGACATACGGGGATTTACTCCACTCTCTGAATCCGTGTCCGCAACCGAACTGGTGACCTTGCTGAACGAACTTTTCTCGCAGGTGGGCGACCAGATCTTGCATGAAAGAGGCACAATCGACAAATTCATAGGCGATGCAGTTATGGCGTTTTGGAATGCGCCTTTGCCGGTAGAAGACCACCCCTGTCGCGCTGCGCACGCGGCATTGTTGATGCGCAAAGCTCTGATTGCATTCAACGCGTCGAAGGTGATGCAGGACCGACCACCGATTGCCCTTGCCACGGGATGCGCCACGGGACACGCCTGCGTCGGCAATATCGGATCACGCAGCCGGTTCAACTATACGGTCATCGGTGATGTAGTGAACGTGGCGGCCCGCATTGAACAAAGCTGTCGCCATGTCGATTACGACATCGTTGTTTCGCACTCAGTCTACAACGCAGCGCATCAGGATATGGCAATGCTTGAAGCCGGATTTGTCGATCTGAAAGGCAAAACGGATCTCGAAGCGGTGTTCGTTCTTATCGGAGACAACACCGTGCTGGACAGCGCGTCGTTTCAACGGCTTTCAGAGGCACATAACGAACTTATTTCCGCAATCCGAGACCGGCAGCCGTACGATAGGATCGAGCAGTTGTGCGGGCACTGTTTGGCCATCGCGGTCGAAATCGAGCCTGGCTTGCGTCAGTTCTATCGCTCGCTTCCCGGTCGAGTGGCGGATTTCCGGACAGACGTTCAATCAGGTCAGGCAATGTTCAGTCATCGTGCCCGTGAGGTCAGGGCCTGAACGATCTTCGATTGACGGCCTTGGCGTACTGGCTCGGCAAGTACTGTCGGCCACTAAAAGAATAGGCCAGGCCATATTTCTGGACGCGTGTCGGGTCTTTCGACCCCGCTGCGGATCGCCTACGGAGCGCACGACCTTACATCAGATCGTTTTCGATGTCTTCAACCGAAATGCCCAAGGCGTCCAAACCGTTTTCTAAATGGTCAGACAGGTGCGGTGTTCCAATCAAGTAGTCCGCGCAAGGAGTCGACGCCTCGGACTTGGCGGTCGCGACAGCTTCAGCCAGATCATCCGCGAAAAAGCTTTCACGTCCGATCCACATGACGGCAACCAGTTCGGCCTGCTCGTCTTCGCTCATCCGGCCAATAAAAGCGCGCAATTCGCCCTCGGCCCGGTCCAGTTCACGCCCCATCATGGCGACCTGAGCTATTTTTCTTGCCGAGATTTCCAACATGTCCCAACTCCTCGTGTTCGCGACTTACTTACTACCAGAACCATTCTCAAAGGATTGAGTCTTTGATCTTACGCAAACAGCGGCGGGTTATGACTTGCGTATCCGAGAAATCGGATGATCCGGAACGGGTGCGGTACGGAAAGGACGGAATTGGGCCTTTTTTAATTTCAGTTTAAGCGCCTGCCACACGATCAAAGTGAAGGCACGCCGCGCCCCAAACGGACGTCGCACCAAAGACCAGAGGATCGCGCGATCGGTCAAAGGTGCCCTTGGGCCGGTAAGAGTGGCAATCAACCCCCCTGACTTGCGCCCATAATCAATCCAAATACCAACCCGGTCAGCGCGGTAGTCAAATCGAAACGTGTAAGAGCCTTCGATCTTCTGAAATGGCGATACATGCATCAGCTTGTCTGCCACGATGCGATCAGTGGGTTGGATGGGCGCGAAATTGGCATTGTGGCACAGGTAGCTGTGCCGCGTGCCATAAGTGTTCGTTACCTCAGCCACCACTGAGTAAAGGTTGTCGCAATCATCGAAACAGAACCAGAAGCTGACCGGATTAAACACATGGCCCAGAACACGGGGTTGCGTCAGCAGCATGATGTGCGCCGGTTGCAAAACGCCCAGCGCATCGAACTGTTCACGCAACCAAGCCGCGCCGCGCCCCTTACCTGGCGCACCGCCGTGGTCCCTATCTCTCCAGTTCGTAATGTTTGCGCCGTTCAAGGAAAACAGACGCGGCGTTGCGGCCTTTTTCTCGGGGTCAAACAGGATGTAGTCGACCGAATAACGAAATGCGTTTTCGATGGCCCCTTTACGCCCATGATAGGTTTGCCCTGCAATATGGTCTATCCGGTTCATTCCACATTTTCCATTCTGCCCGCGATTTGATCAAACAGCGCTTATTTTTTGCGGCCAATTCATAGGGATACTACGACAAGACAGCTCGTTTGGATTAAAATTTTCGTGCTTAGTGATCCAAGTTGGGACAGCCCGCGTAAAAAGAGTATGTTTACCGAGATCGATACCGCGAGCTTGGGTGAACCGGTGGCTGAAAAGCCCGTTGTTATGCCCCCGCGCGGGAAACAACGAGTAAAAGGACGACCGGTGAACCACGCAGACGGCAATTGCGAGACCAGAACGGAGTGGGTTAACCATGTTGCCCGTATCCGCGACGCGCAGGATCAGGCGGCATTTGCCGAGCTGTTCCAGCATTTTGCGCCTCGGGTCAAAGCGTTCCTGATAAAATCGGGGTCGGACGTGACCCTGGCCGAGGAATGTGCGCAAGAGGTGATGGCCACCTTGTGGCACAAGGCGCATCTGTTCGATCCGGCCCGCGCAACGGTGGCCACATGGGTGTTCACGATTGCTCGGAACAAGCGCATTGACGTGCTGCGCAAGCAACGCCGCCCCGAGCCCGAAGATCTGGGATGGGGACCCGAGGCCGAGCCGGACCAGCACGACATTATGGCGCTGCAACAGGAAACCGCGCAGCTGCGCGACGCGATGACCGCGTTGCCAGAGGCGCAAAGAGAATTGATCGAAAAGGCCTATTTCGGTGACCTGAGCCACCGAGAAATTGCCTCGCAAACCGGATTACCACTGGGCACGATCAAATCGCGAATTAGATTGGCGTTGGACCGCTTGCGCCATTCGATGAATTGAGACAACGACGATGAGCAAAAACATAAAACATCACCTGACGGATGACCTGCTGATGGCTTACGCCGCAGGCAATCTGCCCGAAGCGTTCGACCTCATGGTCGCTACGCATCTGTCTCTGTGCGACCACTGCCGCGCGCGGGCCGAAAGCTTTGATGCCGTCGGGGGCTGTGTCCTGGAAGATCAGGAAAGCGCCGCTCGGATGAGCGACGGATCGCTTGCGGCAACTATGGCGTTGATTGCGCAAGGTGCACCGATTGCAAAACCAGCCCAACCGGGATGTTCGGTCCTGCCTGCTCCGTTGCAGGATTACGTGGGCGGAAATGTTGAGGCGATCAAGTGGCGCTCAATCGGCATGGGTGTGAAACAGGCTATCCTGCCGACTACTAGTGAAGCAACCGCGCGATTGCTGTTTATCCCCGCTGGGGCCGCCGTACCGGACCACAGCCACAACGGGATGGAGCTGACAATGGTCTTGCAAGGGGCGTTTTCGGATGAGGTCGACCATTTCGCCCGCGGCGATGTGGAAATCGCAGACGAGGACCTGCATCACACGCCCACGGCCGATATGTCCGAGGATTGCATCTGTCTGGCCGTGACCGACGCACCGTTGAAGTTCAACAAGCTGATGCCGCGCCTGTTCCAGCCTTTTCTACGAATCTGACGGCAGAGACACGTTGTGCTAAGCTGCCGTCATTCGTCGGAGGATAGTGCATGATGAAACGCCTGATCTTTATCGCAGCAATCCTGGGTCTGGCCACTTCGGCCTCGGCCCAACGCGTCGCCGAGGTCAAATTCCAACCCGGCAATTACGGCACGATGGTCAACGGCACCATCACCGGGGACGAGTATTTCGACTACAAGCTGGGCGCTCAGGCCGGTCAAGAGATTTTCGCCGATCTGAAGGTCAGCGATACCAATGGCAACGGCGTGATCTATTTCAACATCCTGCCACCGGGCAGCGAGGGTGAGGCGATCTATATCGGTTCGATCGACGGCAACACCGCGCGTATCGCCCTGCCCCAAAGCGGAGATTACACGATCCGCGTTTACCTGATGGGCAATGATCGCGATACCGGCAAGACGGTCGGTTACAATCTGGACCTGTCGATCCAGTAGCGGCTAACCTTCTGTCTTGCCCAGCGGTACCACATTGGAGTGATCGTCCGGGGCCAGTTCCTCGAAATCGAAATTGTCCAGCCGCTGCGCCCGGCGGCCAGCCTTTTCGGCGCTGATCTTGATTTCCGAGATGTCCTTGGCCGCCTGTCCAAAGTGGCGGTCCAGATTGGACACCCGGTCGCCGAGACGCTCCACATCCTTGTGTAGCATCCCCAATTCCTTGCGAATGGCACCCGCTTGCTCGCGCATCCGCGCGTCTTTCAGGATCGCGCGCATGGTGTTCAGCGTCGCCATGCAGGTGGTAGGCGACACGATCCAGACGCGCTTGCTGAAACTCTCCTGCACCAATTCGGGGAACTTGGCGTGCAGCTCGGCATAAACCGCCTCGGACGGCAGGAACATCAGCGCGCCATCGGCGGTTTCGCCATCCAGAATGTATTTCTCGGCAATGTCGTTGATATGCTTGCGAACTGTGCTGCGGAACATCTGCACCGCTGCCTTCAGCTCGGCATCGTTGGCCGATCCGATCAGCGCCTCATAGGCCTCCAGCGGAAATTTGCTGTCGATCACGATGGGGCCCGGTGGGTTCGGCAGGTTTATCAGGCAATCGGCGCGCCGCCCGTTCGACAAGGTCGCCTGCAGTCGGAAACTGTCCGAGGGCAGCGCCTTGGACACGATATCATTCAGCTGAATTTCCCCAAAAGCGCCGCGCGTCTGCTTGTTCGACAGGATATCCTGCAGCGACAGCACATCGCCTGACAGTTTGGTGATATTGTCCTGAGCCTTGTCGATGGCCGCCAGCCGTTCCTGCAGCTGGGTCAGCGAGGTCGCGGTCTGTTTCGACGAGCCATGCAGCGATTCCTTCATCCTCTCCTGCATCTCGGCCAAAGCACGCGCGGATTTCATCGCATTATCCGCCAGCCGGTCATTCATCTGCTGCTGCACCGAGGACAGGCGCGATTCGACCGTCTGGATCACCTGTACCTGCGCATTGGCCTGCGTGTCTGAAACATGCTGCAACCCGCCACGGAGTTGCTCCTGCCCCTGTCCCAATTGCTGCACATGCTGACCCAAATGCGCCATCTGCCGCGCCAGCGGTTCAGCCATGCGGGCGGACTGCTGCGCCGCACGCAGCGACAGAAACAGCAGTAAGAGGATCAGCGCCACCAACCCGCCGCCGATCAGAATCACGGGGTCGTTTAGGGCGATTTGGGTGCCAGCAATCTCGATCATGTCGCCTCGGATGTTCTTGTTTTATTCTTCATACCGCACGCAGGTGGAGGGATCAACTGCGCCCGAACAGCCGTTCAATATCGGACAGTTTGAGTTCCACATAAGTTGGCCGCCCGTGGTTGCATTGGCCGGAATGGGGCGTCGCCTCCATCTCGCGCAGTAGGGCGTTCATCTCCTCGGCCCGCATCCGGCGGCCCGACCGGACCGATCCATGACAGGCCACCCGGCTGAGGATCGCCTCAATCCGCGCCTGAACCGTCTGGCTTTCGCCCTGATCGGCCAGTTCATCAAGGATATCCAGGATCATCGCGCGGGCATCGACTTCGCCCAGAATGGCTGGGGTTTCGCGTACGGCAATAGCTCCGCCACCAAAGGGCTCCAACGTCAGGCCAAGGCGGGTCAGGTCGTCGGCCACGGCCATCAGGCGGGCACAATCGCTGCCAGACAGTTCTACGATCTCGGGGATCAGCAGCGCCTGCGCAGCGACGCCGTTTTCCGCCATCTGGCGTTTGAGTTTCTCATAGACCAGCCGCTCATGCGCGGCGTGCTGATCGACGATCACCATTCCATCGGCGGTTTGGGCGATGATGTAGTTCTCATGCACTTGCCCGCGCGCCGCGCCCAGCGGCAGATCCTGCGCCGGGGGTCCTTCTGCGACAACGGGTGCGGGCTCCACGATGCTGCCGCTGTAATCTTGCGACAGTTCCGCAAAGCCCGGAGCCTGCGCCTGATAGGATGCCTGCCGGGCCGCCAGCGACGGCCGGTCCATCTGATAGACCCGCGCGGGCGCAGGCTGTGCCGGTTCAGGCCGCATCGCGCCCAAAGTCGCATTGGCCACGGTCGAAGAGGCCCGATGCCCCGCCTCGGCCAGCGCGTGCCGCAGGGCAGACACGATCAGCCCCCGCGCCACGCCGGGATCGCGGAACCGGACCTCGGATTTTGCCGGATGCACATTCACGTCGACCAGCGTCGGATCACAGTCGATGAACAGCGCGGCTGCCGGATGGCGATCCCGGCTGAGGAAATCGAAATAGGCCGCCCGCAGCGCTCCGGTCAGCATCTTGTCCCGCACCGGACGGCCATTGACGAACAGGTACTGCGCCACCGCCGCGCCCCGCGAATAGGTCGGCAGGGCGACGTATCCGTACAGCCTGATCCCCTCACGCGTGGCGTCGATTTGCAGAGCGTTCTCGGCAAACTCGCGCCCGATCACGCGGGCCAGACGGGCGTGCAACGCATCGAACAGATCGCCATTCTCGCGGTCGGCGCGGAAAGTTACGCGCCCCTCGCCCCCGCCCGAGACATCGCGCAGGGTAAAGGTGATCGACGGTTCGGCCATGGCCAAACGCTTGACTGTGTCGCTGATCGCCTGCGCCTCGGCCCGGTCGGTGCGCATGAACTTCAGCCGGGCGGGCGTGGCAAAGAACAGATCGCGCAGCTCGACCACCGTGCCCGTGCGCAGGGCAGCGGGTTTGACCGACCCCATCCTGCCGCCTGAGACGTTGATCTGCGCTGCCTCCCCCCCGGCCACGCGGCTGGTGATGGTCAACCGACCTACTGCGCCCAGCGAGGGCAGCGCCTCGCCCCGGAAGCCAAAAGTATGAATGTTCAGCAGGTCTGACCCGTCGATCTTGGAGGTCGCATGGCGCGACAGCGCCAGTGGCAGATCATCGGCCGCGATCCCGCAACCATCATCGGTGACGCGAATCAGCGTCTTACCCCCATCGGCAATGTCGATGGCGATCCGGCTGGACCCTGCATCAATGGCGTTTTCCACCAGCTCTTTGACTGCCGAGGCCGGACGTTCGACCACTTCGCCTGCCGCGATACGGTTGATCGCAGCATCGTCCAACTGTCGTATTACGGGACGGGTATCGCTGATATTGGGGTTTGCCTGCGCCATACCCCTAGACCTAGCACATGCGTGCGCGATTCTACCACTGATTTACGCTGAACTGTTTAAGGAATGAGGGGGGCGTTCGGACAATCGTCGTGTCAGCCGTCGTGGCAACACAGAGGCAACGATTGCCCGAACGGTCCAAAGTGAGTGGTGGTCGTTCGCCTTATGTGAACATTCCGTAACACGAAACCCACATTGAGGCTTGCTAACTGTGACCACCGCGTAAATCTGGGCGGAGTTCAGCCGATACCGGGTTGTTGCCTCGGCGCTCCGGCGCGGGTCCGGCACGGCCCCCATATCGCAGCTGCGGCCAGGATCAAACCAGCGACTGCAGCAATCATACCGGCCGCACTGACTGCATCGGCCATACCCAACCAAAGCGGCCCATAGCCTGCCAGAACATAGCCCGCAACGGCGGAAACCACTGCAAAGGCAACGGACCAAGCGATCTGACTCTCTAACCGGTTGGTCATCATCCGCGCGGCGGCGGGGGGGCAGATGAACATGGCGATCACGATGATCGACCCCACCGCGTCAAAGGCCGCCACCGCCGCAATCGCCGCAACCACCACCAGCGCCAGGCCCAGCGCCCCCGTGCGGATGCCGATAGTGCGGGCGAACCCTTCGTCGAAGGTGGAAATCTTCAACGGTCGCCAGAACAACCAGATGAATAGCGTTACACCCAGCAAAGTCGCGGCAATGCGCGGCAGTTCAGGTGGCAGCCCAGCCAACGCGGTCAGATCCAGCAACGAAGACCAACCCACTGAGTCGAGCCAGATCAGACTTTCCAGATTGCCATAGAGCGCATGTTCCACGTCCAGATGCACGGTCGAAGTATCGGTCTGTTCCAGCAACAGCACCCCGGCGGCGAACATGGTGGTAAAGACCACACCCATCGCGGCACCGGGTTCGATCTGGCCCAGTCTCCGGATCGCTTCGATCATTACCACGGCGACCACTGCGGCCCCCGCCGCACCCAGCATCATGGGCCATGTGGATATTGCTCCGGTCAGGATAAAGGCCACGACAATCCCCGGTAGCACCACATGGCTGATCGCATCGCCGATCAACGCCTGTTTACGCAGCACCAGAAAATTACCCGGCAACGCGCAGGCAATCGCCGCGAATGTGCCAATCAGCAAGGGCGTAAGGGACAGGGGGACAAACTCTTCACCGCTCATGCCATCACCCCCTGTGGGCCGCCGATCTGACGGTCGATTTCAGCGATCTGGTCTCGGGTCAGGACAGTCTCGATATCACGCAACCCGTCGTACAGCGCCGCTGTTGCCTCATGCGCCTGATCCGCGCGGACAATTTCCCAACGTTTTTCATCCCGCAGGGCCTTGGCGGCGCGGGCCTTCCCAGCCTCGGTCGCGACACCATCGGCGCGGGCCAGACCGGCGCGCTTCAACAGACGCAGGGTCAGAGGCTCGTAAATCTTCTGCCCCTGCGCCAGCGCCAGCAGGCCCTGACGGATATGCACCCGGCGCTGAAACCGCAAATGGCGCAGCACGGCGGCCAGAACGCCGCGCACCGGGGCCAGCAGCAGCGACAGGGCAAACAGGGCAAAGCTTACCAGCACGATGATCGGACCCGTCGGCAGGTTAGGGGCCGAGGCCGACAGCGCCGCGCCCACATAGCCCGATACCCCTCCGGCAATCCCGGCAAGCAGCACCACGCGGTCGGACCGTTCGGTCCAGAACCGCGCCGTGACAGCGGGAATGATCAGCAGCGCCACGATCAGGATCAGGCCGACGATTTTCAGCCCCACCACCGTGACGGCCATCACCAGCCCCATCATCGCAAGGTCGATGCGATGCACCGGCAGCCCCCGGGCGGCGGCATATTCGGGGTCAAAGGCCACCATGGTCATGGGCCGGCGCAGGATCATTACCAGCACCAGCGTGGCCGCCCCGCCCAGCGCGATGACCAGCGCATCGGCCCAGAGCATCCCGGCGGTCGAGCCCAGCAGGAACCCTTCAAGCCCCGCCTGACGGCCCACGCCGATGGTCTGGATGACAGTCAGCAGCACTATGCCAAAGCCGAAGAATACCGACAAAACCGCACCAATCGCGGCATCCTCGGCCAGTCGCGTGTGGCGGGTTAGCCAGTTCATGCACAGCAGGCCCACCCAAGCCGACAGGGCCGAACCAGCCAGCAGTCCCAGCAGATTACGCCCGTCGCCGCCAAAGGCGACCAGCACCATAAAGGCCAGACACACACCCGGCAGCGTTGCATGGCTGATCGCGTCGCTGACCAGCGCGCGTTTGCGCAGAAACAGGAACGTCCCTGTCACCCCCGCCGACACGCCCAGCAGCGCAGCCCCGATGGCGACCAGCGAGGCGTTATAGCCCAGCTGAAGGGTCAAGGCGTCCCAAAGCATGGATTACCCCAACGCGCGCGAGATCTGGTCGATCTGGGCAGTCGCCAGACGGCCTCCATAGGCGGCTTGCAGGGTCTCGGCGGTGAAGGCCTGATCCACCGGGCCCTCGGCCACTTTGCTGGTGTTGATCAGGAAGACATGGTCGAAATAGTCGGTGACGGTGGCCAGATCGTGATGCACGACAACCACGGTCTTCCCGGCCTCTTTCAGCGCTTTCAGCACTGCGATGATGGCCTTTTCGGTGGCTGCATCAACCCCGGCAAAGGGTTCGTCCAGCAGATACAGATCAGCCCCCTGCGCCAAAGCGCGGGCTAGAAAGACACGTTGTTGCTGACCGCCCGAAAGCTGACCGATCTGACGATCCGCGAAATCACGCATACCAACACGGTTCAGGCAATCCATAGCCTGCGCGCGATGGCGTCCCCGAATGCGGCCCAACAGACCCAATTCGCGTGAGAGGCCCATCAGCACCACGTCGATCACGCGGGTCGGGAAATCCCAATCGACGCTGGCGCGCTGCGGGACATAGGCGATGCGAGCGCGCTGTTTCTCAAGCGCGTCGCCGTAAACCGTCACCTGGCCCGACAGCGCGGGCACAATCCCCAACGCAGCCTTCAGCATAGTCGACTTGCCAGCGCCGTTCGGCCCGATAATGGCCGTCATCGCACCGGGCTGCACCGTCATGTCCACCGAGAATACCGCCGGTTTCTGACCGTAAGACACGGTCAGCCCGCGAACGGCCAGAGGGCTACCGCCCAGCCCATTTTCCTGAACCGAAACTCCGTGATTTGCGGCCAGTTCAAGTGTCATCTCAGAACCCCGCCGACAATTTGCCATTCATGCCCAGTGCCGGTGCATCCGCACCCAGCGCGCTGGCAATGACAGTGATATTGTGATCCAGCATTCCGATATAGGTGCCTTCATAGGTGCCCGGCTCGCCCATGGCGTCGGAATACAGCTCTCCGCCCACATCCACCTGATGCCCCTTGGCCGCGGCACCCTCGATCAGCGCGCGCATGGACCGATCCGAGACCGAGCTTTCCACGAACACCGCTGTCAATTGCTGATCAACCAGCGTATCAACCAGTTCGCCGATCCGGTTCAGACCGGCCTCGGACTGGGTCGAGATGCCCTGAATGCCCAACACCTCATAGCCGTATTCCGCACCGAAATAGCCAAATGCGTCGTGGGCCGTCACCAGAATGCGATTGTCCTTTGGGACGGCGGCCAGCATCTGTTTCCCGTAGGCTTCCAACTGAGCAATCTCGGCCAGATGGGCTTGCGCATTGGAGGCGAAAATCTCGGCCGCTTCGGGGCGGGTGTCGGTCAGCGCAATTTGCACCTGAACCACCACGTCGCGCCACAGGGCCGGGCTCATCCACACATGCGGGTCGTATTTGTCGGCGTAATCGTCATGGGCGCGTAGCTTGGACGTGTCGATCCCTTCGGCCACGGCCACCACGTTGCGCTTGCGGGATAGGTCGTGAAAGAAATCCTCCATCTGCGCCTCAAGATACAAGCCGTGCCACAGGGTCAGGTCCGCGCGGGTCATGGCGACGATGTCGCTGCGGGTCTGGCGATAGGCGTGCGGATCGACGCCGGGGCCCATCAGGCCCTTGACCTCGACCTGATCGCCACCGACCTGGCGCACGGCGTCGGCAATCATACCGGTTGTCGCAACCACTTTCAGTGGCGTTTCGGCATGGGCCGAAATTGGCAAAGCGACAGCCAAAGCCAACGCAGCAAGAAAGTTACGACGAATCATGTCAGACCCCGATCTGATATCCCCACGACCATTAATATGAGAACCATTCGCAACTTAGTCAATGCTATTGCGAATTATTCGCAACAAAGCATTTATTTTTGACCAAATGGACAAAAAGTTGTCTTTGAATTGCCGGTTTGCCTTTCATTTGGGCGCAACCCGTGCGATTTTGGCGCAAACCTCCCAAAGGATGTGAGAATGGAAACGCAGAGCCCTAAAAGCGCCGTGCGCACCGCGCATCTGCCGCAAGTGACCGAACCCCGCAATCCGGGCATGGATCTGGATCTGGACTGGGTGCGCGCCGTGCAGGCCAACACCTCGGCCATTGAACGCCGTGCCGCAACCCTGCCCGGTCGTCGTTCGGTAAAGAAAGACTATCAGGCCGCATGGCTGCTGAAGGCGATCACGATGATCGACCTGACCACGTTGTCGGGCGATGACACGGTGGGCCGAGTGCGCCGCCTGTGCGCCAAGGCGCGCCAGCCCGTTGCGCCCGCACTGCTGCAGGCAATGGATATGCCGCCGATCACCACTGGCGCGGTCTGTGTTTATCACGACATGATCGAACCCGCTGTTGTGGCGTTGAAAGGCACTGGCATTCCAGTGGCTGCTGTCTCGACCGGGTTCCCGGCGGGCCTGTCGCCGTTCCATCTGCGCGTGGCCGAGATCGAAGAAAGCGTGAAGGCCGGGGCCGAGGAAATCGACATCGTGATCTCGCGCCGTCACGTGCTGTCGGGTGACTGGCAGGCTTTGTATGACGAGATGAAGGCCTTCCGCGCCGCCTGTGGCGATGCCCATGTCAAAGCCATTCTGGCGACCGGAGAGCTGGGCAGCCTGCGCAATGTCGCGCGTGCTTCGGTCGTGTGCATGATGGCGGGGGCGGATTTCATCAAGACCTCGACCGGCAAGGAAAGCGTCAACGCTACCCTGCCCGTGTCGCTGGTGATGATCCGCGCGATCCGCGATTACTATGACCGCACAGGATACCGCGTCGGCTACAAACCTGCGGGCGGGATTTCCAAGGCCAAGGATGCACTGGTCTATCTGTCGCTGATCAAGGACGAGTTGGGCGATCGCTGGCTGGAGCCGGACCTGTTCCGGTTCGGCGCCTCGTCACTGCTGGGCGATATCGAGCGGCAGTTGGAACATTATGTCACCGGGGCGTACTCGGCTGGCTACCGTCACTCCATGGGCTGAGGACAAGAACAATGACAGTCAAAGAGATTTTCGAAACCATGGATTACGGCCCAGCCCCCGAAAGCGCAGCCGAGGCGCTGGCTTGGCTGGTCGATCAGGGTG
Organism: Ruegeria sp. HU-ET01832; assembly: GCF_040371315.1. Taxonomy (NCBI): domain Bacteria; kingdom Pseudomonadati; phylum Pseudomonadota; class Alphaproteobacteria; order Rhodobacterales; family Roseobacteraceae; genus Ruegeria; species Ruegeria sp. HU-ET01832. Next base: position 254,966 of record NZ_BAABWL010000002.1, on the reverse strand, counting down.
ACAAATTCGGCCACTATATCGACGGGGCCTTCACCAAACCCGGTAAAGGCTTTGACAGCCGCAACCCGGCGACCGGAGAGGTGTTGGCCAAGCTGACCCAAGCCAAACAGGCCGATGTGGACGCCGCGGTGGCCGCCGCCGGGAAAGCACAGCCGAAGTGGGAGAAACTGGGCGGCGCGGGACGTGCGCGGTATCTCTATGCCATTGCGCGCCTGCTGCAGAAGCATTCGCGTTTGTTTGCGGTGCTGGAAAGCCTGGACAACGGCAAACCGATCCGTGAATCGCGCGACATCGACATCCCTCTGGCCCAGCGGCACTTCTATTACCACGCTGGCATGGCGCAGCTGATGGAAAGCGAATTGCCCGATGCCCAGGCTCTGGGCGTTTGCGGGCAGATCATCCCGTGGAACTTCCCGTTGCTGATGCTAGCGTGGAAAATCGCGCCCGCGCTGGCGATGGGGAACACGGTGGTTCTGAAGCCTGCCGAGTATACCTCGCTGACCGCATTGCTGTTTGCTGACATCTGCACGCAGGCCGGACTGCCGAAGGGCGTGGTCAATATCGTCACCGGCGACGGCGCGGTGGGTGAGATGATCGTCAACGCCGACGTGGACAAGGTTGCCTTCACCGGCTCAACCACCGTTGGGCGACGCATCCGCGAGGCGACTGCTGGATCCCGCAAGGAACTGACGTTGGAGCTGGGCGGTAAATCCGCCTATATCGTGTTCGACGATGCCGATCTCGATAGCGCCATTGAAGGGCTGGTCGATGCGATCTGGTTCAATCAGGGTCAGGTCTGCTGTGCGGGCTCGCGCCTGTTGATACAGGAAGGCATTTCCGACCGATTCCACGCCAAGCTGCGCGCGCGGATGGACGGCTTGCGCATCGGCGATCCTCTGGACAAGTGCATCGACGTGGGCGCGGTTGTGGACCCGATCCAGTTGCAGACGATCAAAGGCATGGTCGACAGCAACACCGCAGGCGAGGTTTATCAGGCGGCCTGCGCGCTGCCCGAGAACGGCTGCTATTATCCGCCCACGCTGATCTCGGGTCTGGAGACATCCGATCCGCTGATGCAAGAAGAGATCTTCGGCCCGGTTCTGGTCTCCTCGACCTTCCGCACGCCTACTGAGGCGGTCGAACTGGCCAACAACACCCGCTATGGGCTGGCCGCGACCGTGTGGACCGAGAACGTAAACCTAGCGCTCGATATCGCGCCCAAGCTGGTTGCGGGCGTGGTCTGGGTGAATGCCACCAACCTGTTTGACGCCGCTGCCGGGTTCGGCGGAGTACGCGAAAGCGGCTTTGGCCGTGAAGGCGGCTGGGAAGGGCTGGCCGCCTATACCAAGCCCAAAGGCAAGACCAAGCCGCTGGCAAAGGTCGAGGCTGCAATGGGCCAAGGCGCGCCGGTTGATCCTATTGATCGCACCGCCAAGATGTATGTGGGCGGCAAACAGGCACGGCCCGATGGCGGTTATTCGAAACCCGTCGGGGGCAAATCCGGCCTGCTGGGACATGTAGGGCTGGCCAACCGCAAAGACGTGCGCAACGCGGTTGAGGCCGCGGCAGGCGCGAAAGGCTGGTCCAAGACCACCGGCCATCTGCGGGCGCAGATCCTGTACTACATCGGCGAAAACCTCTCGGCCCGCGCGGATGAATTCGCCGCCCGGATCGACGCCATGACCGGCGGCCAAACCGGCGCGGCCGAGGTTGAAACCTCGATTCAGCGCCTGTTCACCGCCGCTGCATGGGCCGACAAGTATGACGGTCAGGTGCATGGCGTCCCGATCCGGGGCGTTGCCCTTGCGATGAAGGAACCCGTCGGTGTGATCGGCGCGCTCTGCGCGGATGAAGCCCCGCTGCTGGGCCTGATCTCGACCATGGCCCCCGCAATTGCGATGGGCAACCGGGTGGTGCTGGCCGCATCCGAGCCCTATCCGTTGGCGGCGACGGATTTCTATCAGATCCTTGAAACCTCGGATGTACCCGCAGGGGTGGTCAACATCCTGACCGGCAGTCACGCGGAGCTGGCGAAACCACTTGCCTCACACATGAACGTGGATGCGGTCTGGACGTTCTCGTCCACTGACCTGTCCAAAGAGATTGAGGTTGTATCTGCAGGGAACCTGAAACGTACATGGGTCAATAACGGCGCGACAACCGACTGGAGCATCGACCACACACGCCGTTTTTTGCAGGCCGCGACCGAGGTCAAGAACATCTGGGTGCCCTACGGCGAGTAAAGCGATACAGAACGCAGGCGAAAGCCCGCTCATGTGCAGACATTTTGTGAATGGGGTCACAGACAAAGCCGCTTGCCTGACCCAACGTAAGGTCCATTCTAATCTAGAATGGGCCTTTTTTCATGCTGAGTTTACCGATTGATTTCTCAACCTCTTTACAGATTGTCACGTTGGTTGGCGTCTGCGGCGCCGGACTGTACATTCTGAACTACTTCATGCTGCAGATGGGTGTCATCAGGGGAACAGGTATCCTTTACCCCGTCCTGACCATTATCGCCGCCAGTTGCGTCCTGATCAGCATGGCTGAAGAATTCAATCTGGCCGGTTCGATCATCCAGATGGCATATATTCTGATCTCGGTCCTTGGTCTATTGCGAGGCTACTTGTCCCGGCACTTGGTGCGGTTCTCGGAGGACGAGCGCCAATTCATCGCATTACATCTGGAATCGTTAAAACCCCATCAGGCCCGCAGGTTGCTGAATACGGCCACCGTGAAAGAGTTCCCAACCGGGGATATCCTGATCGAAGAAGGCAAGACCACCGATTTTCTGGGATTTGTATTGACCGGTCGAACCACGATCCTGAAAGACGGTCACGTGATCAACTGCTGCGGATCGGATGAAATACTCGGAGAGCTGACCTTCGGCCTTGGCCTTCCCGCAACTGCCACCGTCATCGCAACCGAACCGACCAGATGCCTGGTTTTCGACAACATCAAGCTGACGCGCTTGCTCAAACGAAACAGACATATTGATGATGCGCTAAAGGCCGCGCATTTCAGACATGCGCGGCAAAAGCTGCTAAGCAGCAACAAGCATACGTTACTGGCCCAGAAAAGACCCGCCGCTGCCTAACCGGATCAACCGTCCAGATCTTCGGGTTTGCCGACAATGGTGAAATGCAACCCTTCTGGATCCAACAGCTCGGATGCAACGCGGTTCACATCCTCCAACGTAACGGCGTTCACCTGATCGTTGCGTGTCGCGATATAGTCGATCGGCAGGTCTTCCATTTGCATCCCAACCATGATCGACGCGATCTGGCTGTTTCCGTCAAAGCGCAACGGGTAGGCACCGGTCAGATAGGTCTTTGCATCATCCAATTCCGTCTGCGTCACACCTTCGTCTGCCGCGCGGGCCCATTCGTCACGAATGACTTTGACGGCCTCGGCAATACGATCATTGGCCGAAGACACGGATCCCAGATAAACCGAGGCCAGATCCTTGGGCACCAGATAGGTGCTGACACCATAGGTAAGGCCCCGTTTTTCACGCACCTCATGCATCAGGCGGCTTTCAAAACCACCCCCGCCTAGGATGTGGTTCAGAACAAAGGCCGCAAAGAAGTCGGGATCATCACGGTCGATCCCCTCATGGCCAAACAATGCCACCGATTGCGGAGTGTCGAATTCGACCACGCTTACACCACCGGGAATGGTCACCTGAGCACGGCCCGGTATCGGTTTGCCGCTTGCGGGCAGGTCGGCCAACAGCTTATCCAGCAGCACGCCCAGTTCCTCGGCCGTGATGTCGCCAACTGCGCCAACATACATGCGGTCCTTGGCGAACACATTTTCGTAGGCCGTGACAATATCGTCCCGCGTCAGGGTGGTCACGCTGTCGATGGTCCCTTTGCCCTCGGACCCATAGGGATGATCACCATAGGCCATGCGGGCAAAGTTGCGACCGGCAATGTCATTGGGATCGGTTTGATCCGAGCGCAGCCCAGACAGAACCTGCGCCCGCACGCGGTCCACAGCGTCCTGATCAAAGCGCGGCTCATGCAAAGTAACGCGCAGCAGATCGACCACCTCGTCGCGATTTTCGGTCAGAAACTGCGCCGACACCGATACCTGATCGTCAGTTGCGTTATACCGGAAAGAGGCGGCCAGAGATTCCAACTCGCGAGCATAAGTGCGCGAGTCCATATCTCCCGCGCCTTCTTCGATCAGGCCCGCCATTAGGTATACTGCACCGCGTTTGTCCGGATCATCTAGCGAGGTGCCGCCGCGAAACCGCAACTCGATCACGGTGAAGGGAATCGAATGATCCTCGACCAGCCAGGCGGTAATACCCCCGGGCGACGTGACTTCCTGAATTTCGATCTCGGCCCAGGCGGGCAAAGCGATAATGAAAGCGATCAGAGTGGCAAAGATCCGTTTCATTGTGTCACCTCATCGTCGCGCATCAGCCACCCGGTGACTGATGTTTCGAGTTGAAAGACTTCGCGTGCGGCCGCGATGATCTCATCGCCGGTAACGGCCTGAAGAATATCGGGCCAGGCCTGCACGTCTTCGACTGTCAAACCGGTGGTCAAAGCACGGCCATAGCGGTTGCCGATTCCGTCCACGTTGTCACGCGCATAGGTCTGCGATGCCCGCAACTGCATCTTGATGCGATCCAGGTCTTCCTCGTTCACACCTTCGGCAATAAAATCCGCAACAGCCTGATCCATCGCATCTTCGGCTTCTTGCAAAGACACGCCCTGCGCCGGGACGACCACAAGATCAAAGGTCGTATTATCCAACGACGTCCCGCGATAAAACGCACCGCTGAAGACCGCCTTCTGCTGGTCGAACTGCAGCTTTTCGGACAGGTATGACGTATTGCCCCCGCCCAAAAGCTCGGCCAGCAGGAACAACGCCGCAGCCTTTTCCTGCGCGCCCGCGTCGCGCTCTTGCGCCAGATAACTACGCTGAACATAGGGTTGCGAGACGCGCGGATCTTTATAGGTCAGCCTCCGCGCTGCGGTCTGAGGCGGCTCTTGCGACCTTATGCGCTCGGGCAGATCTGGGTTGGCCGGAATGACGCCATAGTATTTCTCGGCCAAGGTTTTTACGTCATCGGGATCGACGTCGCCGGTAACGACCAGAATGGCGTTATTGGGGGCGTAATGGGTCTGGTAGAAGGACAGCGCATCCTGCATGTCCAGTGTCTCCATCTCATGCCGCCAGCCGATGATCGGCACACCATAGCGATGGTTGAGGTACTGCGCCGCGCTCATCTGCTCGCTGAACAGGGCGCGCGGGTTGTTTTCTTTGCGCTGGTTACGCTCTTCAAGGATCACGTCGCGTTCGGTAAGAATATCTTCCTCACTCAAGCGGATATTGCGCATCCTGTCGGATTCCATCCGCATCATAAGCTCTAGTCGGTCAGAGGCCACGCGTTGGAAATACGCTGTATAGTCGTAGGAGGTGAAAGCGTTGTCATTACCACCATTGGCTGCGACCGTGGCCGAAAACTCACCCGGTGCAAGCGTATCCGTGCCTTTGAACAGCAAATGTTCCAGAAAATGCGCCACACCAGACGACCCAATCGGCTCATCCGCAGACCCTGCTCGATACCAGACCATATGCTGCACCACAGGGGCGCGGTGATCTTCAACCACCACGACATCCATGCCGTTATCAAGCGTGAAGGTAGTGACCGCCTCCTGCCCATCCTCGGCGAAGACCGGGGTGGCGGCGATCAGGGCAGCCGACAATGCCAAGGCCCGAACCATGGGGCATCCTCCGTATAGTTTGCTGAGGTTCAAACTACGGTGGTGCGGCGCAGGTTCAAGGCCGATGACGAAAAGTTAAGGATTATTCATCCAAAGGAGGGGCCGAAGGCGTTTCGATACCTGCACGACGGGCCGCCTGGTTCTGTTGATCCGCGTTCAGCGCCTCTTTCCGGTAGACCTGCTCATAGCGGTCGATCTTGAACAAACGCAAACGGGTCAGTCGACCTTGCTTCCTACGGAACTCGGCATCCTCAGTATCAACCACCTGACGGGTATTGGACGGGACGCCGTAGCGGCTTGAGGCTGTCACCAACGCGGCATCCGTCGATGGAATCGCCGTATTCGGATTCAGAGCTGCCGGATTGCCGCCAAGCGCCGCAACCGCATCGGCTGTTGGCGTTGGGTCGGTCAGGTTACCACCGCCCGGGGTTGGAGCAGGCAGAAACTGATAATCTTCAGGCTGCGTCAGAGGTTTGACTGGCAGCACGGAAAACTCGTCCGGCCCTGGCCCCGGCGCTTCAAGGTGGCGCAGGCCGATATCGGAACATCCCGCAACCGCAAAGGCCAATGTCACAGCAAATATGGAACGCGGCAACCGCATCAGAGTCTCCAGCCTGTTTCGGGCGTTTTAACGCATATCGACGAGCGCGTCACGAGGGCTTTTTGCTGTCGAAGAGCACCAGCCCTATGGCCCCCGCAAAAATGAACACGTCGGCAAGGTTGAAAACATATGGGTTGTTGATGCCGCAACATGACATGTTCAGAAAATCGAGAACAAAACCATAGAGCACACGGTCAACAACATTGCCCAACGCTCCGCCGATCAGCAAACCGCCGCAGAACAGCATCAGCTTTGATGGCGCAGAGCGCATCAGCCAGATCAACACAGCAACCGAGATCGCAACGGACACGCCGATCAGCACCCAGCGCGCCGCGTCGCTATCGCCCTGAAACAAGCCGAAATTGATGCCCCGATTCTCGCCGTATTTGAGCACAAGCAAGGGCGGCAGAACGTCGATATCGCCCTCGGCCACGCGCATGACGTGGATGACCAGATATTTGCTGATCTGGTCGATCGCGAACGCCGCAAGCGCAGCCAAAAGGAGCAAGCGACAGCGCATTAGTGACGGAAGTGCCGCATACCGGTGAAAACCATGGCCAGACCGGCCTCGTCCGCCGCTGCGATCACTTCGTCATCACGCATCGAACCACCCGGCTGGATCACACAGGTCGCGCCGGCCTCGGCGGCCTCCATCAAACCGTCGGGGAAGGGGAAGAACGCATCCGACGCCACAGCCGAGCCGATGGTCAACGGCTGCGGCAGCCCCAGCACATCGGCCATACGCTCGGCTTTCTTGGCCGCAATCAGCGCCGAGTCCACGCGGCTCATCTGGCCAGCACCCACACCCACTGTCGCGCCGTCCTTGACGTAGACGATGGCGTTGGACTTGACGTGTTTCGCCACTTTCCAAGCAAACAGCAGATCGCGCATTTGTTCATCAGTTGGCGCTTTCTTGGTGACCACTTTCAGGTCATCCATACCGACAAAGCCATTGTCCTTGTCCTGCACAAGCAGGCCACCGGCCACTTGACGGACGGTCTTGCCGCCTGCGGTCACATCCGGCAGCCCTTCGGTCGTCAGCAGACGCAGGTTCTTCTTGGCAGCAAAGATCGCCTTGGCCTCATCCGACGCGCCCGGAGCAATCACAACCTCAGTGAAAATCCCGGTGATTTCCTGCGCGGTTTCCGCATCCAACGGCTGGTTCAGCGCCACGATCCCACCAAAGGCCGAGGTGCGGTCGCAGTCGAACGCCGCCTTATAGGCATCGATCAGCGTGGGGCCCGTTGCCACACCGCAGGGGTTGGCGTGTTTGATGATAGCACAGGCAGCACCTTGCGCCGGGTCGAATTCAGCCACCAGTTCAAAGGCTGCGTCGGTGTCGTTGATGTTGTTGTAGCTGAGTTCTTTGCCCTGATGCTGCACCGCCGTGGCAACGCCGGGCCGATTGGTGCCGTCGGTGTAGAAAGCCGCCTGTTGGTGGCTGTTCTCGCCATAGCGCAGGGTCTGTTTCAGCTCACCCGCAAAGGCGCGGCGTTTGGGGGCCTCAAGCTCCAGCGCGTCGGCCAGCCAGTTGGACACGGCGGTGTCATAGGCGGCGGTGCGGGCATAGGCTTTTTGCGCCAGCTTGCGGCGGAATTTCGGGCAGGTCGCGCCGTTGTGCTGATCCATATCGCCCAGCAGTTTGTCGTAATCCTCGACATCAACGACCACGTTTACAAAGGCATGGTTCTTTGCTGCCGCGCGGATCATCGCAGGGCCGCCAATGTCGATATTCTCGACACATTCGTCATATCCAGCCCCCTTCGCCACGGTCGCCTCGAACGGGTAGAGGTTCACCACCAGCAGGTCGATCGCGCTAATCCCGTGCTCGGTCATCGCGGCCACATGGGTGTCGTTGTCACGCAGCGCCAGCAGCCCGCCATGCACCATCGGGTGCAGGGTCTTGACCCGGCCGTCCATCATTTCGGGAAAACCGGTGATCTCGCTGACGTCTTTCACGTCCAGCCCCGCCTCGCGCAGGGCCTTTGCGGTGCCGCCGGTTGACAACAACTCGACCCCGCGCTCGGCCAGCGCCTTGCCCAGATCGATCAATCCGGTCTTATCGGATACGGAAAGCAGCGCGCGGCGCACGAGGTGAAGGTCGGTCATGGGTCCAAAGGTCCTTTTGGCGTCAGTCGAAATCGGGCTCGTCCCGGTGCACATCGCGCACGGCATAGGCTGTATCCTGTGCCTTGCTCAACGTCCACCGAATGCGCGTCGCATACTCCATTGCGCGGCCAGATAGAACGATCTGTTTTGTCGCGCGCGGCTTTAGACGCCCTTTTTCAAGATAAACGCTTGGTTCGACAGTCAGTTTTGCCACCCCGTCATGACGAAATACCCAGATCTCACCGCTTTTGAGCGCCATTGACACCGCCGCGCCGCCCAAATCCAGCGCCGCATCAACGTCGGGATGCAGGTGGAATCTAATATCGAATCCGATGCCTTGCAGGCTCGAGGCGTTCATCGCCTTGTCGAATTGTCGTTTTGCCCGGTCATCCGACGTCAGCAGAATATCCTCGCAAACCAGTTCGCGCCCGTCAAAGCGCAGTTCGAACGTACGGGCGTGGGTCAGGCCGAACACTTTCGAATAGCCATCATGCCCGGCCATGAACTTCGCACCTTCAAAGGATTCTTCGAATTCGTTCGGAACATCAGTCGGTGCATCGACCAGGGCTTCGGCTCCTCGGTGGTCAGGGCTGGTCAGGCGGGCGCTGGAATAGCCATCAAGGCACAAGGTTGAATGCGACGGGGTTGCGCGTCCTGCCCGGCGCCATTCCGCGCCGAAGGTTTCCCCTGATCCGCAATTCACGATCAGGGGGCGTCGGCCCGAGGTCAGTTCGAAAGCCAAGGTTGAGGCATGCGCGTTATACGACGCTGGCCCCTTGGGCGGTGCGCTGGCATCCACGATTACACTGGTTCGCGCTGCATAAAGGCGCGCGTAGCCCATCGACAGGCCAGTGGCATGATGTGGCCGCACGCCACTTTGCGCCAGCGCCTGATCCAAACGTCCTTCTAGCCCGCGCCCGCCTCCGTGAAACCGCGCCAGTCCCCCGTCCGAGTGCCGCAGACAGCGCAGTGTGGGGGCCATCCGCTTGATCGCACCCGCCTGTGCGCCGGGCGTCCCCCTGCCTAGCTCGCTGAGTGCTGCGGATGTCCAGGCCAGCAACGTGAAAACCTCAAGCAATTCTTCTGGATTGCGGGTCAGTAAACCACCCTTAGGGTCAATTTGACTGTCACATTCCCGCGCCAAAGCGCGCAGGGCCGGGTCTGCCATATGTTCAAGACCCTCCAGCGCCAGACCGGCCTGAACCAAACCCGCCAAAGCTTCGAACCGCGGCAATCCCGGCGTGGCGGCTTTCCAGCGCTTGGACAGAAACCAAGTCTGCTGCGACAAAACTCGAAAAAACTGCTGGCGCTGTTTTTCATCCGTACCACGTAACAAAAAGGCAGAGTGGTTGACCCAGCGCATCACACGACGCCCGGTCAGATCAGGCGCCCAGCCGGGACCGTGACCGCGCCCATGTGCCGCAATCCAACCCCAGACCCAGCGTTGCGCCTTCTCGCGCGCACGCATGTCGCCAACGGCCGCCAGATCATCGAGCCATGCAAACCCGTGCCGTTCATTGTCGAAACCGGCACTTGGGGCCGTAACATCCCATAGCTCGGTATCCTGTGCCTCGACCAGAAAACCTGCAAACAGAAGGTTTCCGGCGACCAGCTGTCGACCCCGGGCAAACGCGCCAATCGTCCGGGGTTCGGGCTCACCCACAAAACCACTGACGGGTTTGCGCCGCTGACTGAGCCGCGCGTAGAGGCGGTTTTGAAACCGCGTCCACCGGTTTGCCATGGTATCCTTGTTTGACATGCCGCCCGTTACTCTGCCCTGTGCGCTCTGCTGGCGCCTAAGCGCAACGATAAACCGCGTCGCGCGTCATGTCATCGAAAAGCGTCGCATCAGGCAGATTTGTTCAGGCACGCGATATAGAAACCATCCATACCACCCCGATCCGCCCAATAGTCAGGCCGCAGGCGCAGGCCGCCTTCTTCGGTGATCCAAACCTTGTCGATGCCAGCAATATCCAGCGCCTCGCGGTCGACCTGCATGTCCGGGAAAAGATCCAACGCTTCTTCGATCTGAACCTCACCCTCGTCCGGCAGCAGGGAACAGGTGCAGTAAACCAGCCGCCCGCCGGGTTTGAGCAGGCCCCACGCATGGGCCAGCATCTGTGCCTGCAATTCGATCAACCCGCCAAATTCCGAGCCATCCTTGGCAAAGGGCAGGTCCGGGTGGCGGCGGATCGTACCGGTTGCCGAACAGGGCGCGTCCAACAGGATCGCGTCGTATTGGCCCTGATGCTCTAGCACATCACCAGCGATGACCTTGGCTTTCAGCCCCGTTCGTTGGAGATTCTCGCGCACACGTTCTAACCGAGAATCCGACACATCAAGCGCTGTAACGTTCGCTCCGGCCGCGGCAATCTGCATGGTTTTCCCACCGGGGGCGGCGCAGAGGTCAAGTATGTTCTCTCCGGCCTTCGGTGCAAGTACCTGAACGGGGATAGCTGCAGCAGCATCCTGTACCCACCAATCGCCATTGTCGAACCCCGGCAAGGTCGAGACCTGCCCCCCATCCTGTACCCGGCGCGAGCCAGTGGGCAGCGTCTCACCGGGGCCGTTGGCGCCGGGTTTGACGGTAATATCCAGCGGCGCGCCTGCGAAATGCGCTTGCTCCATACCGGTGATGGCATCAGGGCCCCAAGCCACGGTCAGCGGGTCGCGCAGCCATTTGGGCAGTCGAGGAACGCGCATCTTGGGCCATGCCTCGGGCGCTTCAGCGGCCACCTTGCGCAGCACCGCGTTCACCAGACCCTTGAGGCGGCCATGTTTGCGCGACCGGCCAACGATCTCGACCATAGAATTGACTACCCCATGCGCGGCCTCGCCGTGACACAGTTCCACTGCGCCAAGACGCAGGGCGTTATGTACGGTCAACGCAGGGGTCCGGTTCAAATGGTTGTCCAGCAGACGGTCGGCGCGTTCCAACCCGCGCAGGGTTTCCAACGTCAGGCGCTGTGCGCGGGCGCGGTCTTCGCGGTCCAGCCGGTCCAATGCGCCGGCGGCCAGACATTCGGACAACAGACGCCCTTCGCCCAATATCTGATCCAGCAGATAGATCGCGCTGCGCCGCGCGGCTGTTGCGTTGTCGGACATGGAACCGCCTTTGATGTGACCCTCGCCCGCATTGCCAAACGCGGACGGGGGCGTATATCAAGCCCTAGCACGGAAAGGAACCCGATCTCATGAGCGACGACCGCAAAGACCTGCCGCCCGCCGCCCAACGCGCTTTGGCCGAGGCCGAGGACCGCCGCCGCAAGGCCGCAGCCGAGGCGAAAGAGCAGCCCAAGGAACTGGGTGGCCGCGACGGCCCCGACCCCGCCCGCTATGGCGATTGGGAGAAGAAGGGCATCGCGATCGATTTCTGACCGCTCAGCCCCGCAGCGCGGTCAGGAAATCGGCAATCAACGCGCGCTGTTTTTTGGATTTCGCCCGATCCTCGGGCCATGTCAGCCAATAGCCGTCTTTCGTGTTCAGCGCGTGCAAGTCCAGACGCCGCAAGCGCCCGGCCTGCAGATCGGCCTGCGCCAGAGGTTCGGACCCCAACGCCACCCCCATCCCTTGCCGTGCTGCCGACAGGGCGTGTTCCATCGAGTCGAAGCTGATCACCGAAGGCGGCAGATCGTCATGGCCAGTCTTGCGCGCCCAGTCGCGCCAGGCAGGTCGCTCGCCACGCAGGTCGATCAGGGGGGCTCCCCAGTAGACACCGGGGGCGGCCATGGGCACCAGAACCTCGAGCGCGATCCGTTCAGCCCCGCGCCCCGGCCACGCACCGCGCCCGTAGCGGATCTGCAGCCAAGTGCGTTCCTCGTCCAGCGATGACCGCCGCGCGACAGAATCCGTCATCACCCGCACCTTGGGACGCATCTGCTGAAACCGGGGGATCGCCGGAACCACAAGCGCGTGGATGTTCGACGACAGCCCCGCCACGCGCAGTTCGCGCGGGGCTTTGCCGAACAAATCCTCGGTGTTGCGTTCCAACGCCTGCAGGCTGTCCTGCACCAGCGGCAAATAGCTTTCGCCTTCGACCGTCAGCGACACGCCGCGTGCCTCGCGGACAAACAGGGTCCGGCCCAGCCAAGCCTCAAGGTTCGCGATCCGCTGACTGACCGCCGCCTGCGTCAGCCCGAATTCCTTCGCCGCTGCAGAGAATCCGCCCAGCCGACCGGCGGCCTCAAACACGCGCAACCAGTCCAGAGGTGGCAATCCGATCTTTTTCCGAGCCATAAGTTTTTCCATCCCTCAGTCGCAATAAGGTTTAATTGTGGTAATGCCACGAGGGGCGTATCTCCTCAACCATAGCCCGCGCCGAACAGGAGAGACCTCATGCTGCGCACCGCCACTCACACCACGCAGATCGTGACTGTTGAATTTGCCGATGGCACACAAGCGCGCTTTCACGCCATCTGGCTGCGCGACAATGCGCTGGACCCCGACACCCGCGCGCCGGGCAATGGTCAGCGCCTGATCACCATCGGGGACATTCCCGTCAATGTCTCGGTCAGCGCGGCCGAAGTTCTGAACGGCGATCTGAGCGTCACCTTCCAGCCCGAAGGCAAGACGGTGACCTTCCCCGCCCATTGGCTGGCCGATCACATCTATGACCATGACCATACTGAAAAGAGGGGTCGCCTCGCCCCCGGCCTCACCACATGGGACAGCACTCTGACCCCGCCCAGCGCGGATTGGAACGCAGTCCACGCCGACCCCAAGGCCAAGCGCGACTGGCTGGCCGCCGTGGCAGAGTTCGGCTTTGCCAAGCTGGCCGGCGGCTCGACCGAACCGGAATCGCTGCTGCAGGTGGCTGATCTGTTCGGCTATGTGCGCGAAACCAACTACGGCCCCTATTTCGAGGTCCGCACCGAGGTGAACCCGACCAACCTTGCCTTTACCGGGCTGGGATTGCAGGCCCATACCGACAATCCCTATCGCGATCCGGTGCCCACGCTGCAGATCCTATATTGTCTGGAAAACAGCGCTGAGGGCGGCGATTCCATCGTGGTGGACGGCTTCCGCGCCGCCGAAAAGTTGCGCGATCAGAACCCCGATGGTTTTGCCCTGCTGGCCGGATACCCGGCGCGGTTCGAATACAAGGGCGAAGACGGCGTCTGCCTGCGGTCGCGCCGCCCGATGATCGAGCTGTCACCGGATGGCGAGCTGGTCAGCATCCGGTTCAATAACCGCTCCTCTGCACCGTTTGTCGATATCCCGTTCGACCGGATGGAGGCCTATTACGCCGCCTATCGTCAGCTTGGCGACATCATCGACGACCCGGCCATGGGTGTGTCCTTCAAACTGGCACCAGGTGAGAGCTTCATCGTCGACAACACCCGCGTCCTGCATGCGCGGCTGGGCTATTCCGGCACTGGATCGCGCTGGTTGCAGGGGTGTTACGCCGACAAGGATGGCTTGCTGTCCACACTGGCGGCGATGGAAATGGCACAGCCGGAGGCGGCGGAATGAAACCCGATTTCTCGACCCTGAACCGCGACAATATCGTGGCCTTCATCGGCGACATCTTCGACCGCCGCGGCGGCGAGGAATATCTGGGCGAACCCGTCACCATGGCCGAACATATGCTGCAAGGGGCCACGATTGCTGAACAGAACGGCATGCCCGAGGAAATCATCGTCGGCGCCCTGCTGCACGATATCGGCCACTTTACGTCCGAGTTCGGCACCTATCACCCCGACGACACCGAAGACCGCCACCACGAGGATGCAGGTGCCGAAGTGCTGGAGCAGTTCTTCCCGTCCGTCATCACCGATTGCTGCCGGTATCACGTGGCGGCCAAGCGCTATCTCTGCGCCACCAAGCCCGAGTATTTCAACCGGCTGTCCACCGCCTCGGTCCACACATTGGAGTTGCAGGGCGGCCCGATGAACCCCGAAGAGGTGGCCGCGTTCGAGGCCAACCCGAACCTGAAAGAGATCATTCAGGTCCGCTATCTGGACGAGGCTGGCAAACGCGCGGGCATGGAAACCCCCGATTTCGCCCATTTCGCCCCGATGGTGCGGCGCATGGTCGATAAGCATATGGGGGCCGCATGACCGCGCCTGAATACATCTTTGAAGCCAGCACCAAGCCGTCCCTACCTTGGCACGAGGTGCCCCTGATCCGGGCCACCGATGCATCCGTCAAAGGCTATGGTTGTTTGGTCGATGACCCTCAAGGGTTCGAGATCGAGATCACCCGCTGGCCGCAGCAAGGCTGGCGGCCCATCGACGAGGGCACCGGCGACGAAGGCGGCTGGGTTGAAGGCACGTTCAAATGCGACTGGCAAGGCGACGTGCTCTATGGCGAGAACGAGGCGGTCAAAGGCCACTATGTTCTGGGCTGGTCCGCCGATCCGCAGCAGGCGCAAACCGCACGCCAAACCGCGCCTCGTGATCAGGTCCTGCTGTGGCACATGAACTATCACCCGGATGGCGGTCAGATGTTCTGGCCCCTGGACAACAAGCCCTTCATCGTTCCTGCTGCCCTGCCCGGCGACAACCTGACGCCCGAGAAGGTCGTGGCCTTCTGGTGCGACGGCTCACGCGGGCTCTATATTCATCCCGGCATCTGGCACGAGGGAATTTTCCCGGTCCAAGACAGCCAGCGGTTTCTTGACCGTCAGGGCGCAGTTCATGCGCGCGTCAGCGCCGATATCGGGAAAGAGTTCGGCGTCTACCTGTCTTGCCCGCTGCGCGCGGACAAGATTAAGGAAGTGTAGGCAAAGCCCCAGTATGCGCCCGCCGCTTGCGAGTAACCCATAGCTGAACGGCCATCAGATACGGCACGTAGAACGCAAAGTTCTGTACAAGGTCAAACGGGCCCGAGAAATCGGGCTCGGACCCCAGCCCACCGGTCAGCAGATACCAAATCGTGTAGTGCACCCGATAAAGCCACGATCCCAGCGCCAGCCAGAACAGGCGCAGGCCCCAAGCCCAATGACCGGCACGGTCTTTGTTCAACGCCATACGCGCCGCCATCAGCGCTGCCGTGAACAGGCAAAGCCCATAAAGGAAAAAGGCCGCCGACATGACCGGACCTCCGATCGTGCCGCGCAGGGGGATATAGGTCATCCCGGCCAAACCCGTGATCAGTGCAAGTGTGACCAGCACTCGGCCCAAAATGCGATGGAAACGGGTGTATTTCCGCCGCAAGCCTGGCAGCACTTGCAAAGGGACAAGCGCGACCAATACGGTCCCGGCGAATATATGCACCAGCATCGCCAAATTGCCGACGCCCTGCCCGTCTGAAAACAAATAGCTTTGCTGCGCCGCGTCTTCAGACAGCCCGACACGGATCATGCTAAAACCATGTACGACGAAAGGCAGCAGCGTCAGATAGAACACCACCAGCAACAAGCCCAAAACTACGCGAGACTTCACGGTTCGCATAAGCTGACCCTAGCGCCTTTGGTCTCCGCGTCTATGGCTCAGAGGCCCAGCACATCCACCATGTCATACTGACCCGGCGCTTTGCCCTGCCCCCACAGCGCCGCTTTCAGCGCGCCGCGGGCAAAGATGGCGCGGTCGGTGGCCAGATGGCGCAGGACGATACGTTCACCCGGCGCGGCGAACAGGACGTCATGTTCGCCCACGATGTCTCCGCCGCGAATCGCGTGGAAACCGATGTCGCCGCGTTTGCGCGCGCCGGTGATACCGTCGCGGCCCCGGTCGGACACATCGGCCAAGTTGACCCCGCGCCCCTCGGCGGCGGCCTCGCCCAGCATCAGGGCCGTGCCCGAGGGCGCGTCGACCTTGTGGTGGTGGTGGCCTTCGATGACCTCGATATCGAAATCTTCGTCCAGTGCGGCCGCGACCTTTTTGGTCAGCTGCACCAGCAGGTTGACGCCGAGGCTCATGTTTCCGGCCCGCACGATCACCGCATGGCGCGCGGCAGGTTCCAGCGCCGCGATCTGTTCATCCGTCATGCCGGTGGTGCCGATCACATGCACACAGCGCGCCTGCGCAGCCAGCGCGGCGAACTCCAGCGTTGCCTCGGGCGCGGTGAAGTCGATCACCGCCTGCGCTTGCGCAAAGGCCTCCAGCGGATCATCGGTAACTGTGACGCCCAGCGCTGAACCGCCCATAGCCGTCCCTACATCCTGCCCGATCCAGTCATGGCCCGCACGTTCAACAACACCGACGAGACGCGCCTGATCGCTCTCAGACACGGTCTTGATCAGCATCTGCCCCATACGGCCCGAAGCCCCTGTGATGACGATCCCCGGAATATGGGTCATGGCGCTGGTCCTTTCGCATTAGTCGGCTCAAAGCCTCCTACCCGGTTCGCGCCCGCTTGGCAAAGGTGGGATTTGGGCTTAGATCGAAGTCATGGCAAAGAACAAATTCCACGACGGCCCCGGCCCGTCCCAACGGCAACTGCGTGTCGGCGAACTGATCCGCCGCACCCTGTCCGAGGTTCTGGCGCGCGGAGATGTCCACGACCCCGACCTGAACCGCATGTCGATCACTGTAGGCGAAGTGCGCACCTCGCCCGATCTGAAGATCGCCACCGCCTATGTGCTGCCTTTGGGCGGCAAGGGGCAAGAGAACGTGATCGAGCTGCTGGCCCGCAACAAAGGTGAGCTGCGGCGCATGATCGGCAAGAAGCTGAACCTGAAGTTTTCCCCCGATCTGCGGTTCCGTCTGGATGACACGTTTGACCGTCTGGACGACACCCGCCGCATGTTCGAACAGGACGCGGTGCGCCGCGATCTGGACGAGTGATCCGCACGCTGGCCACATTGGGCGCGCTCCTATGGGCCGCGCAAGCCGGTGCGGTAAGCTGCGAGAAAGTCACCCACGACGGCAAGCGCTATACTGTTTGTGAAGTGGACGCCGCCAATGAAGACCTGCGCCTGTTTCTGAACGATGACAGTGGCGATCTGCTGGGGCATTTTTCCTCGGTCAACGAGGCGTTGGCCCCCGGTGGTGAACGTCTGGCCTTTGCGATGAATGCGGGCATGTATCACGACGATCGCTCGCCCGTGGGTCATTATGTCGAGGACGGGCAGGAACAGATGCGCGTCATCTCCAACCCCGGCCCCGGTAATTTCGGCCTTCTACCCAATGGGGTGTTCTGTATCCGCGACGGCCGCGCTGACGTGTTTGAGACGCTAGATTTCGTCGATCAAGCGCCGGACTGCCGCTTTGCCACTCAATCCGGCCCCATGTTGGTGATCGACGGAGAACTGCATCCGCGTTTTCTGCCCGACTCGACCTCGCTGTTCGTACGCAATGGGGTGGGCACTAGTGCTGATGGCACCCGCGCGGTATTCGCGATCTCGGACGATTATGTCACCTTCCACGAGTTTGGCAGCCTGTTTCGGGACGTGCTGAAAACGCCCAACGCGCTGTTCTTCGACGGCAATATCTCGCGCATGTATGACCGGGCCGAGGGCCGCTCGGATATCGGGTTCTCGCTGGGGCCGATCGTGGGTGTGGTCGAAAGCGCACCCGTAAATTGACAGCGCCCATGTGATCCGCTACCCCGCGCGCCTTAGCATGAATCAAGGTGTGATATGGGACGCAAACGCAAGGGCCGCGACATTTCCGGTTGGCTGGTGGTGGACAAGCCTGCGGGCATGACCTCAACCGCTGTGGTCAACAAGGTGCGGTGGGCGATGGACGCGAAAAAGGCAGGCCATGCGGGCACGCTGGATCCCGAGGCAACCGGCGTTCTGGCCGTGGCTCTGGGTGAGGCGACCAAGACCGTTCCTTACATCACCGATGCGTTGAAAGCCTACACCTTCACTGTGCGTTTGGGGCAAGCCACCAACACCGACGATGCCGAGGGCGAGGTGATCGCCTCCAGCGATGCGCGTCCATCAGATGACGCCATCAAACAGGCGCTGACGCCGTTTCTGGGTGACATCATGCAGGTGCCGCCCAAGTTCTCCGCCGTAAAACTCGACGGCCAGCGCGCCTATAAACTGGCCCGCGATGGTGAGGATGTGGAACTGTCTGCCCGGCCTCTGTGGGTTGAGGAACTGATCCTTGTGGACCGACCCGACGCCGATCACGTGGTGCTGGAAATGACCTGCGGCAAGGGAGGTTATGTCCGCTCCATTGCCCGCGATCTGGGTGCCGCTTTGGGATGCCACGGCCATGTCAAAGAGCTGCGTCGCATCTGGTCCGGCCCGTTTGAGGTCGAAGACGGGATAAGCATCGAACAGATCGACGAGATGGCCAAGACCGAAGCCTTGGACGCCTATCTGCACCCGCTGGAAACCGGCCTCGCCGACCTGCCCGAGCTGAAATGCACGCCCGAGGGCGCCACCCGCCTGCGCAATGGCAATCCGGGTATGGTACTGGCTAGCGACGTGGAATATGGCGACGAGGCTTGGGCCTCGCTCGAAGGCAAAGCCGTAGCAGTGGGCATCTATAAATCCGGCGAATTGCACCCCAGCCGGGTGTTCGTCTCCTGAACTCCGTGTTAGGCGGGGGCATGATCACCCGAACGCATACCAAGGGCGATGCGCCCTCGACCGCCGTCTACTCCGATTGCGAGAAGTATCGCTATAGCCTGACCCGCGTGTGGGATGCGGGCGGGCGCAAGGCGCTGTTTGTGATGCTGAACCCCTCGACCGCGACCGAGGTACAGAATGACCCCACGGTCGAGCGCTGCGAACGGCGCGCGCGGGCGTTGGGGTTCGGTGCGTTTCAGGTAACTAATATCTTTGCCTGGCGCGATACTGACCCACGCAAGATGCGCGCCGCCGCCGATCCGGTAGGCCCCGCGAATGACGCCGCCATTCTAGACGGTGTCGAATGGGCGGATCAGGTCATTGCCGCATGGGGCACCCATGGCGCGCATCTGGATCGCGGCCCGGCGGTCGAGGCGCTGCTGCGCGGCACCGGCCAACCGCTGTTCCATCTGGGGCTGACAAAGGCGGGGCATCCAAAGCACCCTCTGTACATCGCCTATACCCAGCAGCCCGAACCGTGGTGACAAACAGTTAACCACGAGTCCAACCTGCCTTTGACCAAAGCCTTACGAAAATAGGATAAATCACCCTCGGAGAACTGCGTTCACGGAGGGTTGCCATGTTCTTGATCGGACTACTCGGTCTGGCCGCCATGGGCGGTGCAGCCTATGCAATCAGCGATGTGTTTGAGCCCGAGGAAGAGGTCGAAGAGGACGACATCCAGGAAGAGGAACCCGTCGACCTGTCCGAGGGCAACCTGCTGGACATGGATGAGAATATCGACGCCCCCGAAACCTGGGAAATCTCGACCGGATCGGTGCTTTCGGAGCAAGGCGGCAATCTGATCATCACCGGGTCCGAAGATACCGACCTTTTGACCGGGCAGGACGGCGACGATCAGATTAACGGGTATGAAGGCGACGACACCATCATCGGCGGCGCGGGCGAAGATGTGCTGCACGGCGGCAAAGGGGATGACATTATCACGGGCGGCCTTGATGACGACGTGCTGCATGGTGAGGACGACGACGACCAGCTCTCTGGTGATCAGGGCGACGACACGTTGTTTGGTCATTTCGGTGATGACACCCTGACAGGCGGCGACGGTGAGGACGAGCTTTACGGCGGGCAGGACGATGACACTCTGACCGGGGATGCGGGCGGTGATGCGCTGCATGGGGGATATGGGGACGATCATCTTGACGGTGGCGAAGGCGAAGACGTTCTGTTTGGTGGCGATGGCGATGACGTGCTGATCGGGCAGGATGGCGCGGATGGGGATGCGGTTGATTTCCTCAATGGCGGCGCAGGGGATGACACGATTCTGGCCGAAAGCGTGGATATCGTCACCGGCGGCGAAGGCGAGGATGACATCGTGATCACGCCCGAAGAAGATGACGCCGCCGTCACTGTCATGGACTTCCAACCGGGTGAGGACAAGCTGCTGATCTCGTGGGAGGGTGAGGAAGACCCCGACATTCAGATCGAACCGGATACCGAGGATGACAGTCTGACCAATGTCACGATCAACGGCCAGACCATTGCTCAGCTGCTAAAGGCCGAGGGGCTGACCCCCGATGATATCCAGCTGATCTCCGAAGGAGATCTGGCGCAACTGAACGCACTGGGTCAAATGACGCAGGGCTGAGCGTCACAGAATCTCTTTGCCATTTCTCCCAATACCGCTTATACGCGCGCATCCGCATCGGAATCGGTGCGGTTTTCTCCATGGGCCTGTGCTGGACGACATCCCGGCCTGCGCCATCAACCTTAACCTTTTACAAGGAGACCCCGATGTCGATTACTGCCGCTGAAAAAGCACGCGTCATGAAAGAATTCGCAACCAAAGAAGGCGACACCGGTTCGCCTGAAGTCCAGGTTGCTATCCTGACCTCGCGCATCACCACCCTGACCGAGCACTTCAAGACCCACAAAAAAGACAACCACGGGCGTCGCGGTCTGCTGAAAATGGTCGCCCAGCGCCGTAAGCTGCTGGACTACCTGAAGGGCAAGGAAGAAGCACGGTATCAGGACCTGATCAAAAAGCTGGGCATCCGCCGCTAAACGCTTCTTGCAACAGACTTGAAACCGGATATTTCCGATTTGAACGCCCGCCAATTTGGTGGGCGTTTTATTTGTGGCTTTACGAGTTCGGCGGCACCGTCACGGCATAGCGCCAGTAGCACTCGGCGGTGTCAACCGCGAGGGGCTTTCTTTCCGTCGGTGATGACCGATCAAATCTCCGCTTTGTAGTGCGCTAGAAACATTGCGATGCAGTCATCCATAATTTCTCTTGGCGTTGGGTTCTCACCAAGAAAGAACTCTGGCCAGAAAAAGAAGTTTTTCGCGAGCGCCAGGAGTTGGTTAGTTGCGAAGACCGGATCGGCTTTGCGGATCACGCCTGCGTCCATGGCTTCTTCGATCAACCGCGTCATCGGGTAGTCGTGGGTTTCGGTCTCTGTGAAAAAACTTCGGGACCGGTCGAGGTCACGGATCAACTCTGACAAGACCATACGATTTAAGCCGATCGCCGTCTCTTCCGTTATGATGGCGATATACTTCCACAAAGCATCCCTCAATTGCTCAACAAAGTCGCGCTCTGGGTCGTAGGAGACCGGCTCCATGCTCCGGTTCTGTTCCAACATGATCTCTGAAATCGCGTCAAACAGCGCCTCCTTGCTTTCGAAGTGATTGTAAAGCGTGCGACTCGATACGTTCGCTTTTTTGGCAATGGAGGTGGTCTTCGCCCCCAGAAACCCCTGTTCCTTGAACTCATCGATGGCTGCGTCGATGATATCTTTCCGTTTTTTTTCAGTACGTTTCACGGTTTTCGCCTCAAAAGTAAAATCACCTGTTTACAATCATCACATCCTCTCATAAGTAAACTTCATAATTTACTTTTGCAAGGCAATGTGCCTTCCAACCCAAGAGGACCTGGATCATGGCTACCAAAACTTTCACTGCTGGCAAAAACCAAGTGACCTTCAAATCCTTTGGCGTGGATTTGGCAGGTGATCTTTACCTGCCAGAAGGCTTTGATGAGACAAAGACCTACAAGGCCATCGTAGGGGCCAGCCCCTTCCCGCAGGTAAAGGACCAAATTCCGGCAACCTATGGGCCAGAAATGGCGGCACGCGGCTTCATCTATCTTGGCTTCGATTATCTCGGCATGGGCGACTCCCCGGCGCTTCCGGGCGAACACAAACAGTCGCGCTATAACTTCCGCCTGATCGAAAACACATGGGACGCGGTATCCTATTTGGGCACGTTACCCTTCGTTGAGGTAATCTACGGCCTCGGCGTCTGTCAGGGTGGTCAGACCATTGCATCGGCAGCGGTGACCGACCACCGCATCAAGAAAATTGCGATGGTCTCGGGCATGATGGCCTCAAACGCGTTCCAGTGGACCGACCGCGACATGGTCGACCAGATGATCGAGGCCGCAAACGCCTCGATGCAAAAGCAATATGAGACCGGCGAACCAGACTTCGTTGCCCCCTTCGGCCTAAACGACGAGATGTCCCGACAAGACTTCATCGACCTTGGTATCAACCCAATGGCGGGGGAAACTTACGACTACTACGGACGTGACGGTGCCAAAGGCCCGGTTGCGGTTCCAAACTACACCAACATGCATATTGGCGATCAGCCCATGCAGTCGCTGTTCTCGATTTGTGAAGCCTACGCCGACAAGATCACGCAACCGTCTCTGACTATCTACGGCACAACTGCAGTCACTGCGATTTGCTCAACGGCCTTCATCGAGAAGCTGACTAACGAGCACGAGGAAGTAGCTTTTGACGAGTTCAGCCATGTAGACTTCTACTACAAGCCCGAAGCTGTGAAAGCATCGACCGATGCCGTTGCAGAGTTCTTCAACAGATGAACCAATGAGGCAGAGGTCACAGGTTAGGCTCTGGCTATCTTACCGAAAGGCGGACCTTTGGCTGTAGCGCAGCAATTGTGAAAGTGGGCCCTTAGTCGACGGTCACTTTCGAAAAAAATGCCCGCCAAAGGGCGGGCATTTCGCTTTTTTGACAGCTCCCGGTCTTACATCTTGGCCTTTTCCGATTTCAGTGCCAGCCACAGGCAGTAGCACATCATCAGAACGACCAGCGTGAACGGGATACCGGTTGACACCGCCGCGCCCTGCAGGGCCGACAGACCGCCACCCAGCAATAGGGCAATCGCCACCAAACCTTCAAGCGTACACCAGAACACGCGCTGGATCACTGGCGCATCCATCTTGCCACCCGCCGTGATCGTGTCGATCACCAGCGAGCCCGAGTCCGACGAGGTGACAAAGAACACCACGATCAGAACCAGTGCGATGGGGGCCACGATCGAATACAACGGCAACTCTTTCAGGAAGCCGAACAGCGCGCCCTCGGGCGCATAGCTGTCGATCACCGTGGCGCGGACGCCTTCGGCGCCGCCTGCGTTCAGCATGTCGATGGCCGCTCCGCCAAAGGTCGACATCCAAAGCGCGCAGACTGCAGTAGGTGCCAGCAGCGCACACAGGATGAACTCGCGAACCGTGCGACCCTTGGAGATGCGGGCGATGAACATGCCCACGAACGGAGACCACGCGATCCACCACGCCCAGTAGAAGGTCGTCCAGCCATGGAAATAACTGGTATCTTCACGCCCGAACGGGTTGGACAAGGCCGGTAGGTGCGTCACGTAATCCACCATGACGTTGAAATACCGCGCGATGGCGGTTCCGACGCCGGTGACGACGATCACAAAGATGAACAGACCTACGGCCATGATCATATTAATCTCGCTCAGCCGTTTCACGCCGGCATCCATGCCCATCAGGACCGAGCCCAGAGCGATCAGCGTGATGCCGATGATCAGCAGGACAACGACGGTCGGGCTGGGTTCGATGCCGAACACCTCATTCAACCCGGCTGCAACCTGCTGCGCACCCAGACCCAGGGATGTGGTCAGGCCGAACAGCGTGGCAAACACCGCCAGAGTGTCGATAATGTGACCCCACCAGCCCCAGACGCGTTCGCCGAGGATCGGGTAGAAGGCCGACCGTAGGGTCAACGGCAGGTCCAGATTATAGGCAAAGATCGCAAGGCTCAGGCCCACGGCAGCGTAAACTGCCCAGCCTTCCAGACCCCAGTGGTGGATCGTACCCACAACGCCCGCGTATTCATTGCCCGGCACAGCGATATCAATGCCCAGCGGTACGGCGTTGCCGCCCTCGGCGAAGTTGTAATAAACCGGCTCCATCACGCCAAAAAACAGCAGGCCGATACCAATACCGGCCGCGAACATCATCGCGATCCACCCGGCATAGGAATAGTCTGGTTTGGCGTCCTTACCGCCAATGCGCACGCTGCCGACAGGCAGAACGATCAACACCAGACAGAACAAGGTTATGGCGTCCACCGACAAGACAAGAAACCAGTCAAACGTGCTGGTTAGCCATGGCCTGAGCCACCCAAAAAACGTTGCGGCTGCCTCTTGGTTGGCCAGAGCGATCAGGACGAACGCAAAGATCAGGATGCTTGAGATCAAAAAGACCGGATTGTGTATATCCAGACCGAACGGGCGAACGTTGTCCTGCCCCAATTCGTATTCTGTTTCAAAGTCATAGATCCTTGGATCGGGATCCAGCATTTTCTTGGTTTGAGCCATTCGAAGCCCCTCTGTCCGCTAGGTGCAAACGCCAAGGTAGTCGGTCGGCTGACGGACAAGAATATCGTACCCCCTTGGCGTCGTTCCGTCTTTTCGACCGCGGGTTCAGTGCTAACAGCCTACACGCAAAGCAATATTTCCCAAAATGCATTCTTTTGGACGAATGTTAGCGCAATAAATCAATGTGCAAGCCTGCAATTATTGCGAGCCGGTTACCCCCGCCTCTTTCAAAAATCACTCAGTAGGCTAGGCTCTCAATCCTGAATTTGACTTAAACCATTTTGACCATTCGCCTCCGATCAACGCCAGCATATACTTAGCCGAATTGAGGACTCTAGTGCGCCTTTCATTCTATTTTGCCATAATGTTAATCACTGCCTGCTCCGCTGACCTGCTCTCACCCGAGGCTCTGTCTTCGAAAGTCACTCAGGCATCGACTTCAGAATTGTGCGGTGCCTACTTTCAGCCGCAAACCACCTCCCGCGGTAAACTCATGATCGAAGCAGAACTGGCCGAGCGCGGGGTAAACCAATGCACTTTGGGCAACTACGGTCAATTCAGTGTGTCGACGGCTGGGAAGACAATCTATTCAAGGTCCGACGCGCCCAGCGTAGACACATATGATTGCAGCGACTTTCCAACCGGCGCGGCGGCTCAGAAGTTCTTTTTGGCTTCTGGTGGTCCGGTTTCCGACCCTCATAATCTTGATGGAGATGGCGACGGCCTCGCCTGCGAGTGGGGCACGCAAATCCGAAAGATATCGACATACCGCCGACCCACGCCCGTCGTCAGGCGAACCTACTCCAAATGCTATACAGGTCCACGGGGCGGGACCTACACGATAACGGCAAGCGGCAACAAGAATTACGACGGCTGTTAACCCAAACGCCCTCGGCTGCCTTATCCCTTCCCTTTGACACCAATCTCATGTATGCGCGCGGGTATCTGAGACGTTGTGCCCTGACCCTGGCACTCGAATGGAAGATAAATGGGGTCGGCGGCAATGGGGCCGCCATGCAAACCGGAGACCCGCAGGGGCGGGAGTGCTCCGTTCTAGGATACGCATATGTTTGATGTAACTAAGAAATCTATGCAGTGGGGCGAAGAGACGCTGACACTGGAAACCGGCAAGGTTGCCCGTCAGGCCGACGGCACCGTGATTGCCACGCTGGGCGAAACCAGCGTCATGGCCAACGTGACCTTTGCCAAGAGCCAAAAACCCGGTCAGGATTTTTTCCCGCTGACCGTACACTACCAAGAGAAATACTATGCCGCCGGTAAAGTTCCGGGTGGCTTCTTCAAGCGCGAGGCGCGCCCGACCGAGAAAGAGACGCTGACCGCGCGTCTGATCGACCGTCCGATCCGCCCGCTGTTCGTTGACGGCTTCAAAAACGAAGTTCTGGTCATGTGCACCGTGCTGTCTCACGATCTGGTCAACGATCCCGACATCGTGGCGATGATCGCGGCGTCTGCTGCCCTGACCATTTCCGGCGCGCCGTTCATGGGCCCTATCGCCGGTGCCCGCGTTGGTTTCGTGGATGGCGAATACGTCCTGAACCCGACAGTGGACGACATGCAGGACCTGCGCCTGAACCCTGAACAGCGTCTGGACCTGATTGTCGCCGGGACCAAAGACGCCGTGATGATGGTGGAATCCGAAGCGTATGAGCTCTCTGAGGCTGAAATGCTGGGCGCGGTGAACTTTGCGCACGCGCAGATTCAGCCGGTGATCGACCTGATCATCTCGCTGGCCGAAGACGCCGCGAAAGAGCCGTTTGAATTCGCAGCTCCCGACTATGCGGACCTGTATGCCGCTGTTGCTGCAGCCGGTGAAGAGCAGATGCGCGCGGCTTTCGCGATCACCGACAAGCAAGAGCGCACCGCCGCCGTCTCTGCTGCCCGCGAAACCATCAAGGCAGCCCTGACCGAGGAACAGCTGGAAGACGCCAACCTTGGCTCGGCGATGAAAAAGCTGGAAGCCGGCATCCTGCGCGGTGACGTCGTTAAAGGTGGCAAGCGGATCGACGGTCGTTCGACCACTGATATCCGTTCGATCGTGGCCGAAACCTCGATGCTGCCGCGTACGCACGGTTCCGCCCTGTTCACCCGTGGTGAAACGCAGGCGCTGGCCGTGACCACCCTGGGCACCGGTGATGACGAGCAGTTCATCGACGCGCTGCACGGCAACTTCAAATCGAACTTCCTGCTGCACTACAACTTCCCCCCCTATTCGGTTGGTGAAGTTGGCCGCGTAGGTGGCCCCGGTCGTCGTGAGATCGGCCACGGCAAGCTGGCATGGCGCGCCCTGCAGGCGGTTCTGCCTGCGGCGACCGACTTCCCCTACACGATCCGTATCGTGTCCGAGATCACCGAATCCAACGGATCGTCCTCGATGGCGTCGGTCTGCGGCGGCTCGCTGTCGATGATGGATGCGGGCGTTCCGCTGAAAGCACCGGTTGCCGGTGTGGCCATGGGTCTGATCCTGGAAGATGACGGCAACTATGCCATCCTGTCGGACATTTTGGGTGACGAAGACCACCTGGGCGACATGGACTTCAAAGTGGCGGGTACCGAAAACGGCATCACCTCGCTGCAGATGGACATCAAGGTTGCGGGCATCACGCCCGAGATCATGGAAAAAGCCCTGGCGCAAGCCAAGGACGGCCGGATGCACATCCTGGGCGAGATGGGCAAAGCCCTGTCCGAGACCAACGAATTCTCGGTCCACGCCCCGCGCATCGAAACCATGAACATCCCGACCGACAAGATCCGCGAAGTGATCGGCTCGGGCGGTAAGGTCATCCGCGAAATCGTCGAGGTTTCGGGCGCCAAGGTCGACATCAACGACGACGGCGTGATTAAGATCGCCTCGCCGGACGGAGAGTCGATCCAGAAGGCCTATGACATGATCTATTCGATCGTAGCCGAGCCGGAAGAAGGTCAGATTTACACCGGCAAAGTGGTCAAGATCGTCGACTTTGGTGCCTTCGTGAACTTCTTTGGCAAGCGCGACGGTCTGGTCCACGTGTCCCAGATCGAAAACCGCCGCCTGAACCACCCCTCGGATGTTCTGAAAGAAGGTCAGGAAGTTAAGGTCAAGTTGCTGGGCTTTGACGACCGCGGCAAGGTTCGCCTGTCGATGAAAGTGGTCGATCAGGAAACCGGTGAAGAGATCGTTCCCGAAAAGAAAGAAAAGAAAGAAGACGCGGAATAATCCATCGCTCTTTCCCATGATGAAGGCCCCGGTGGAAACGCCGGGGCCTTTTTCGCTATAGGCAACAGCTTTTCGCCCTAACCGTTTCCAGGACGCGGGTCTGAAACCCCGCAGTCGCGAAGGTCGTGCACCTGCTTATTGAATGAAATACTTGATGCCAAAATATGGCCCATGCTGGTCGACGTCATAGGCAAATTCTCCGGAACTCAGCGTGTCACTGTAGTCGACGCTAAAATACCGATATCCAAAAGTAAGCGCCGTTTTTTCCCACGGCTGATAGTCGAACCCAACATTTGCGCCAATTTGGAGGTCGTTACCTCCTGTACCGAAGCCGCCAAGCTCAACCGATGCAATTCCGGTCCATTTTTGGTTCAGCCGCCACATGCCGCGTGCGCCAAAGACAGGTTCGATCCAATTCTGATCCCCGCCTAACACAGGTGGGCTTACCGGACCTGGGTTTGTCAGCTCAATTTCCTGGCGAATAGAGTTGTATCGCAACCCGCCCTGCAGGTCGATTGCATAGCGTTTCTTTCTGTCACCATATGTGCCGTCCATGACCCGGTACGCGCCAAGAACACCAAACCACTTTTGGCGTACATCGACATCAAGGCGTGCGCCCAAAGGGCTGGGCAATGTGGTATCCTGCTCTATGCCGACATAGTTGGCGTCAATTATGATCCCAAAGTTCCCATTCCATGCCTCATACCGGCCTGAAGCCGCGAACTCGAGCGCGTCCAGCACGTCTCCGATATCCAGATCAAGCTCTACTGATTGCCCCGCAACAGTGGATGTCCCGGTGGTACGCAGGGGTGCAAACAGGAAGACCGAAGCCGCGTGTCGCCACCCCCGCTCATCCTGCCCAAGTGGGGGCAAAGATTGAGCGCGAGCAGGCGCAGGTGTTGCGACTAGGGCCGTCGCAAGCGCCACGGCAACGAGTAATTGCAGATGTTGCATGGAAGTTTCCTTGGAATTTAGCCGCTTTTAACTTTCAAACTGCTGTTCGACACTGGTGCCCAGATTGTCGGGCAATCAGAAGCGCGCCCGATCATTGCCGCTTCGCAAACGGCAACACCGGGGCCGTGAGTTTTGCCACCCTGCGGACGATAACCAACCGAACAGGCGCCCTCTTCCAGAAGCTGAGTGCCTTGAGCTCTATTCTGGCCGAGCTCCTGCCACCAAGCGACGAGCCCTTATCTAAACCACGCGATTTTGGGCGATCGGGACGGCGGCGGCCAATTTGCCACCGCCCTGCGTTTGTCACTGCCAGCTGGCGAAAATCTCTCGGGTCAATTCGCTCTCGGGACGCAGGTTCTCGATCCCTTCATAGGGGATACCTTTTCCAAGCGGCAGATGCGGATGTTCGGCAATGGTTTTCTGATGACGCTTTACCATGTCCTGGAAAGACGCCCCCGACCACAACGAATACCCGACAAGCGGATGCTCTTCCCGTGGATCACGGTAAACGTTGAACACAGGCGCTGCAGCGCCGGGTTGACCGGGGGCAGCCAGATGCATCTTGAACTCTTGCTTGACCACCGAGCGCAATACCGGCCCTTCGTAAACATAAACATAGTCGCGGCGGGAATTACCTTCGCCTTCAAGCAACAGCGCGGTCTGGTCGATCCCGTCAATCACACGGTCGCGCGGAATTTGGTCAGTCGCACCTGCAATGCGCGCGAAGGTTGTGAACAGATCCGAGACATGCACGATGTCGCCCGCCGCGCTGCCCGGCTTAATTGCACCGGGCCACCGGATGAACGCATCCGTGCGCACACCACCTTCGAGGTGTTGGGTCTTACCCCCGCGATAGATCAACTGGTTCAGTCCCGAAGTACCCTCGTAATGATACATCAAGCCGTTATCAGCCATAATCATGACAACGGTGTTGTCCGCCTCACCCGTTTCATCCAGTTTGTCCAAAACTTCGCCGATCCAGCCATCCAGAACCTGCAACTTGTCAGCATGGAACCCACCATTTCTTGAAACGGCTTGATCAGGATAAGCAAAATTCAGCGGGTAAAGCGGCCAGTATTGCATAAAGAACGGGGAGTCTTGCGCGGCCAACTGCTCTAACTGCTCCAATGCCTGACGCTGGTAGCGCAGGTTCATTTCTTCGTATTTCGCCTGCGTCCATTCCTCGCCGGGCGCCATGTCGACTTCCCGAGCAATCCCACCGGCCTGGCCTTCAACCCCAGTTACAAGGCCGTACGGCTTGAAACGCTGATCCAACTGGAACTGGTTGGACTGCCCCGACGGATGAAAGCCAAGCATATTGTTGGCCACCATTGCATCCCTTGTCATCAGGCTAAGTTGGACTTGCTGATGCAACGGAAATGCCGCCCAGTCAAAACCCTGATTATGCGGATAAGCTTCCTCAATGTCGCCCTGATGCCACTTCCCGACATGCGACGTGTTGTATCCTTTTTCTTTCAGAATTTCAGCGATGGTAACTTCTTCAGCCGCAAGCCCCTCGCCGACCAGCGCGACTTTGACCTCTTCAACGCCCGCACGCACGGGATGACGACCGGTCAACATGGCCGTTCGTGTCGGAGTGCAGGATGGCTCGGTATACATTCTCATCAAGGACATACCTTCCGTGGCAAAGTCGTTGATGTTGGGCGTATCGAAACCGGTAACGTAGTTCATCGTCCGGTTGCCCATCTGACCAAAGCTTACATCGTCAATCAAAATATATAGAAAATTGGGGGGCTGCCCGCCTTTGGCTTCGCGGATCTCGGCAAGTTTTGCTTCAATTTCCGCATCCTGAGCGTCCCATTCTTCGCCGAACTGCGCGCGAAGAAACTGAAACTCTCCATCATGAATGATGGGCGGCGTGTCCTGCGCCAAACTGGCGCCAGCCATCAGCACCATGACCGAAGCATGTTGCAACAGTGATTTCATCGGTATCCCTTCCCCATTTTTGAACTACATCTTTCCTGCGCGCCGAAGCGCCTGAACGATTTCACCCCGAAGACCGCTTAGGGTTTCGCGGATATCGCAGGTAATCAGATATGACCGACTTCCGGGCTCAGAATTCATTGACAGATGCTCCCCACACAAAAGCTGGTAGTCACGGCAAATCTCATCGAACACCGCATCCACGCGCCGAAGATCCGCAATGGCGGATCGGTGGTCGGGAAATTCTGTATCAAGAGAACAGCCTTTCAATTCTGACGCTCGTTTGTTGGATCGACATGGTTCCCAAACTGTTCGCGGAATTTTCTTCTCACAAAAGGTTTATCGGGGCATAATACGGTTTAATCATAGGTCTAACCTGCTGTAATCATGAAGTTATCTGGAAATACATCACTGACTGTGAATAAGGGCCAGACGCCGGACGCCAAAGATGTGCGGGCGGCGCTGCAGCGACTTGTCAAATCTTCCACCTTTGCGGGTTCGCAGCGACTACAGGACTTCCTGATCTATGTGGTCGAAGAGTCTCTGAGGGGCAGAGCCGATGATATCCGGGCGAAGACCATCGCTATGGATGTGTATGGGGGAACGATGTCCGAGATGGCGCGCCGTGAAAACGTTGTACGCGTGGACGCAGGTCGCCTGAGGCGCAAGCTGTCAGAGTACTATGCCGACGTTGGCCGGAATGAGGACACACTGTTCGACTTACCCAAGGGGGGGTATGCGCCTCAGATAACAGTAAGGGTACCCAGCGGGGTCATGCCTGACAGTCCAGTGGCGCCGCATATCAAGGCCCGCGCATGGCATCGTCCGGGCATTGGCGCAGCAGGGATTGTCGTTCTAGTCGGGTTCGCTACGGTACTTATGCTGACATCGCCCAAAAGGGACGCGCCGGGTCGATCAATGGTGGATGGCCTTAGCCCAGATGAGCGCAGCGCCATTTTCGATGCATCCCCAATGCGGCTTGAAGCTGTAAACCTCGCCAATTCAGGTCGGGATCTGATTTTTCCTGCCCTGGAGCCCGCACGGTTGAATGCCGCTTTGATCATGTTCGAAGGTGCAATCAAGAATGACCCCAGTTATTTCGGCGGATATGCCGGAGCTGCCCAGGTCGCCGCGACAATGGCAGTGGTTACACCGGATCCGGACCTGACCCGCGACATGCTTGCCTACGCAGACAGTCAGGCCCTAATGGCGCTCGAGCAGGCACCTGAAACAGGTTGGAGCCAAGCTGCCAAGGCGTGGGTTGAATTCGCCAAAGGCAATTGGCCAGAAGCCACGGACTTCGCGGAGAGAGCGCGCCGCTTGGCCCCGAATGATGTGCACGTGCTGGAATTCGTCTCGCTGATCCTTCTCTATTCGGGCTCATTTGAGCACGTTGTTTCCATCAGCAAAGAGGCGCTCTCGAAAATCGATCTAGAGAGGGGATACGTGTTTCAAAATGCGATGGGGTCTGCAAAGTTCCACCTCAAGGATTACAAAGGCACAGTATCCACCTTCGAACACGTGGCCGAAAAAGGAGGCCCGGTTGGGCCCGTCTCGGTCGCTTACTTGATGGCGGCACATCAGATGCTGGGCAACGTCGCCGAAGCGCAGACCCTGTCAAAAAAACTTTCGCGCGAATGGCCCGACAGTCGCGTTGATTTGCTTTTTCAAAGACTGTTCGCTGATCCCAAACACGGCGAGGAACTCGGGCGGGCAATGAAAGACGCTGGTTGGGAGCCAAAAGGCTGACGGCTGAGCCCTAAACATTCAAGCGAATGTAGCCATGGTAAAATATTGGGCGGGAAAGGGAGCCAAGTCGCTTGGATACTCGTTCAATGCCGTTCGCTGCTGATGGCATGACAAGTCAGCCGCAGCAAAGCTGCGCCCCTGGTGATCTGCCACCCTAATCGTCCCTCGTTCAAATGTAGAGTTTGCTCAACCTTTTGAAGAATCAAACGGATGCAAAGAGCTATTTCACGGAACCGCAGGTCGTCGGCATGATCAAAAAACAGGACGCTGGGATGTCGACGGCGTCGTGCAAACCACTCAAATAAAATCGTTATTTTCCAATCAAAAGTGCACTTCGATGAACGAAATTCAAGCCCAACAAGAAGGATGCAAGGTCACTGACAATTACTTGGGATTAGTTCAGCGATCTTCCTGCCGAGCATTTAAAACCACTAATTGGTGCAATCTTGTGGTGAGCACAAAAACCTCGATCAACATTGGCACCGAGATGGTCAGGCCTGCGCCTTCACCAAATTCCTATAAGCTGACGGCGACATTCCTGACCATTTTCGGAAGGCCCTCGAAAACGCAGTGGGGTCTGCGTATCCAAGCCGCAGTGCGGTCTCACTAACGGACTTTCCTGCTGGACCCAGCAGCTTCTTTGCTTCTTCCAGTTTGACGCCAGACATAACCTGAGAGGCCGATTGCCCGTAAGGGACCAGCCGATTGTTCAATGTCTCCCGGTGGAAACCGCATAGGCGCGCCAGTTCGTTTACACCAAATCCTGCTTCGCCAAGATGAATTCGGATCAGGCCCTGAAGCCCGGTTAAGAAATCTTGAGGCGCATGCTGCTCGGGGGTAGCACGTGTCAGGTCTGACGGGTTTTCCAATGTTTCCGATAGCAACTGATGGCTCAGCCAGATTGAGGGAAACCGGATCGAAAATCCCTGTGGGCTGCACTTTATGGCTTGAACACCATGAAAGTGCCTAGGTAGCACGTCTGGTTCGCTTACCCGTAAAATGATTTGGCTCGGATCCCACCTGAAATCCATAACCCGGTGCAGTAGTGATATCCAAATGCTCGCCAGAAATGCATCGGTCTGTCCGGGGGAAACCGAAATGTTGAAATTCCGTTTAGCACTGAAATAAGCGTGCTCGCCTTCCACAAGCAGCGATTGCGTGACCGCGTTGGATTCTTTCGAGACTGCTTGAGTGTAGCGCGTAAAGAAGTCGCCCAGCGTCAACGCCTCGGCCAACATGTCACCTAGAGGAAGAAACCGTACAAGGTCGAGTGATTGACCAACTTGCGCGCAGAAGTCTGGTGCTGTTGCATCAGCAGCGGCTTGATGGATTTTATAGATCGTCTCGTGTGGCAAGAAATTCTGGCGATCCATCACTTGGGATTCGCTTACGCCCAGAGGGTCTAGAACGAAGGACGGTTCAACACCGGCACCACGTAAAGCAGCTACCACGGGTGCAGCAACCGATGCCCGAACCAACGGCAAGGCCTTCTTTGTGTTTTGGTCAAATGCGTCCATGTCGCCCTCAAATATCATGAAGGTAACGACAGAAAGACAGTAAACACACAAAAAGGCGCCAAAAGCTTGCAGAATGCCAAATCAGTTTGGCGAAATCTGCCATACTGTCAGGCAATATTCGGCGATCACTCTAAAATCACATTCAGAAATATACATTTGTGATTCGCATTTGGAGAACTTCGATGACGCCGAAACTCAAACACCTGGTGGCCACGACAGCCTTTTCTGCAAGCCTGGCAATCGCGGGCCAAGGTTTGGCGCAGGAAGAGAGCTTTCCGATCCTCTTTACCAACATCCACGTGTTTAACGGCGTTGATGAACAGCGAATTGAGAACGCAAACGTTCTGGTCGTGGACAACCTGATCGCAGAAGTATCGTCAGAACCGTTGGCCGTCGCCAATGCTCAGATCATTGACGGCGGAGGTCGAACACTGATGCCAGGCTTGATCGATGCCCACGTGCATATGGCAATCACCGAGCCCGTCGCAGATTTGAGGGACAACTTTGACTGGATGTACTGGGGCGCGGTTTCCACAATTGAAGCCGAGAAAATGCTCTTGCGTGGTTTCACAACCGTTCGGGACGCGGGCGGCCCGGCAATTGGTCTGCAAAAAGCTATAGACCGCGGCAAGGCCGTGGGGCCAAGGATTTATGCATCAGGGCCAGTCATTTCGCAGACTTCCGGACATGGCGAGCATCGGGTCTACACCGAACCCCACCCGAACTTCATGGGGGCGCAGCCGTCTTTCTTTAACCAGCACGTCGAGTTCCTGGCCGATGGCGTGCCCGAAGTACTGCGGGCAACGCGAGAAGCACTGCGCATGGGCGCGGTGCAGATCAAGGTAATGGCAGGCGGTGGTGTGTCATCTTCGGTTGATCCGTTGCACACCGTTCAAGGATTGCCAGAAGAGTTAGAGGCTTCGGTTCGCGCGGCGGCTGATTGGGGAACCTATGTCATGGTCCACGCCTATAACGACGACTCGATCCTGCGGTCACTGGAAGCGGGCGTCATCAGCATAGAACATGGGCAACTGATGACTGAAGTATCGGCGCAGGCCATCAAGGACACTGGCGCCTGGATTGTCCCGTTTTATACTCTGCTTGGGCTTGATGAGGAAGTTGTGAAGAAGGCGCTTGGCCCTGCGGCAGCTCCCAAATTCCTTGATGTTCAGGCCGGTGCGCGCAATCAGATGAAACTGTTGAAAGAATACGAGATCGAAAACGTCGCATTCTCGACCGATATCATCGGCGACCCGGTGGCTCTGACCAAGCAGAATGATGAGTTCAAATACCGGCTGGAGGCGTGGACTTCGTACGAAATCCTGCAACAAGCCACGTCAAAATCGGCCGCACTTCTGGCACTGTCAGGAAAACTCAACCCCTATCAAGCAGGTCCGCTGGGCGTGATCGAACAGGGCGCGTACGCCGATCTGCTGCTGGTCGAGGGAAACCCGGTCGAGGATGCCGAGATCCTGGTCGACTACACCAACAACATCGACCTGATCATGAAAGATGGTTTGATCTACAAGAATACACTCGATTGAGTGTCGCGCGGGGTGAATTTACCTCGGCACCCCGCGCATCCCTAGCTCTACAAATGGGAACTTCTCAAAATGAGAATTCGAGCCAAACTGACACTTGTTCCAACAGTTCTCGCATTTTTCTTGGCTTTGCCGGTTCACTCAGAAGTTACACGTATCGAATGGGCTGACTTGATCGATGAAACTGCTCAGAACTACGAAGATCCATTCGTCGAATTGACGGGCAAACAGCTTAACACGCTTCGAAAATTGGTCCGGTTGCGCGCGCAGCAAGAAAAAGGCGGGTCGTCGCCAGAGCTGTTGGACCAGCTTCAAGTGGATATCGAGGCGACCGAAGCAACCCTTGCTGAGGAAGGCGTTGATGCGAACTGGCTGATTTCCCAACGCTGGGTCGTGATGGAAAGACGTGAAAAGGCGGGCACGGCCGCTAACATCGACATCGACGGCATGATCGTTTCGTTGGGCGGTTTTGTGATCCCGGCACCCCGCGACGAAGATGGTTCCCAAATGGCATATATCGTGCCGGAACGTGGAATGTGTAGCCACGTACCACCTCCACCTCCGAACCAGATGGTGCGTTTGCACCTAAGCGATTCATGGACGCCATCAACGTTCTACGAACCCATCGTTGTAACTGGTCAAATCAGGATCGAGCCGACGCAGAAGGAAATGCTGGTTGTTGATGGTACTGTCCTCATGAAGGCTGCGTTCACTATGAAGGTCGATGACGTTCAGACTTTTGGACCAATCCAGACTTCCGAAGAGGCTTCAACCAATAGAGAACGTGTATTGATGGGAAGGATCAAGGCGACTGGCGGGGTTATCAGAGACGATTAGTGACACGAACCAATTGATCAGAATATGTTTCAGAACGAGCGTTCAAGCTGGTGGGCTAAATTGCTGCTCGTGAAAGACTGAACGGCGAAAGCGGCGATAGAGGAGCGCATGAAGGTTTGGCTTATTAGAATAATTGGGCTTGTCGCAATTCTCGCTTTCACAACGGTCGCATTTGTTTGGTTGTTGCTTGCGGCTCCGATGTTCTCGGACATGCGGCGCGACCTTGTAGAAAAAGTTCTTTCGGAACAAATTGGTCGGCCCCTTCTAGTAAACGATGATGTGAGCGTAGCGCTTGGGCGTGTTAGTCACATCTACGTCGGCGAGGTGGTTATCCCGAGCCTGACAATGCCGGAGTCACCTCTTGTAGAATTGAACCTGTTAGAACTGGAGTTGGATATTATCGCCTTGACCAACGGGCGTCTGCATTTTGACAATCTCGTCGTGGAAGGCCTCCAAGCAAATATTCTTACAGCCGAAAACGGCACCACAAGCTGGCGAAAAGACAGGCCAACACCCAAACCACTGTCCGAGGAAACTGTATCAGCGGATGGTCCAAAAGACGTCGCTAGCGCTGATAGTACCAATGAGAACGACACAGAAGGCAGCGGAATCCTGACCTTCCTGAGCGACAAGAACGTCAGCTTCACGTCAATCGGGTTAAACATCGACGACAAGGTCTCGGGCTTCTCGTTTGTGTTTGACCTTAAGTCACTCGCGCTCGAACAAGTAGATAATGGACAAAGAACAAAGGTCGCTGGTTCCGGCTCCGTCAACGGTCAAGGCTTCGAAATCGAAGGCGACTACCCCCATGACGCACCGTTTACCACACGGGCCAATTTCGGAGAAATAACCGTCAGCTACGATGGCGAGCCCTTATCGGCAGACGAAGGGGGCGGCTATCGGGCTGTATTGGAGATGGACACCGGAGAATTCGGTGACTTTCTAGATGTCATAGGATTGGAACGCGTTCTGGAAGGCAATGGTCAGCTGCAAGCAGAGCTTGTGTCTCAGGACGCTCTGAAGATCGAGGCGTTTAAGACCACCGTCAGCCTGGAAGATGGGCAGAAGCTCGAAGCTGAGGGCGCAATAGATGACCTCTACACCGCACAAGGCGTCGATCTGTTTTTCAACGCACGGCTTCATCCCGAAGGACAGCCGCCGCCTGCAGCAAAACGTATCCAAGATCTGAAATTCACCGGCTTTGAAATGCATATGGTCGGATCTCTGGCTTCCTTCGAATTCGAGAAGTTGCTGTTCCAAACCAATGCATTTGACCAAGGGCTAGACGTAATCGGCCCAGCCTCAATCGAAAGCATTCGCCGCATGCCAGACGGACGGCTCGCCATGTTGGGCATTGAGCTACAAGCCGGTCCAATTGAAGAGCCTGTCCTGAAAGCCGAAGGTGAAATCCTCGATCTGCTTCAGCTTCAGGACGTAACTTTCGATGGGGAGCTAAACGGGCCCGCCAAGTTGATTTTGCCCAACCTCGATAAAGACTACGTTGACCAGTTCGGCGGCATCAAAGCCGACTTCAACGTATCCAATGCGGGCGGGCCGGTTTCTCTCAACAGATTTAACGCGACCACTTACGACACCGATCTCTGGGCGCTTGATCTTGCACTATCCCTCAACGAGCTAAAAGGGCTGGCCGGTCTCGATTTTGATGTGGAATTGGATGTCGACGACAGCGTCGAGTTTCTGACCGCAGTTAATCTACAACCTGTCGAGCTCGGGGCACTAGCTATCGATGCTGAAACCTCCAAACAGGGCGAAGACTTTGATGCCGCAATCCAGTTCGAAGCCGGGTCTTCGCATCTCCTTGCGACTTTGAACGCTAATTTCCCCGAGGGCACATCTGTTGTTCGGGGCAACATCACGAGCGAAAAGCTCGATCTCAACGACCTGAAGAACCTGACTGCGGTGCTGAACCAACTGAAAAGTCTGGTAGGGGAGACCTCAAAAGAACCTGAAGCCGAAGTGCAACCTTTAGTTTTACCGAAGGAGACAGACGTGCAGCCCTTGGTATTGCCAAAGGAAAAAGGGAAACCTGCCGATCTTCTGGATGTGCAGCGCGTGCTACGAGAAGCTGACGTCGAGGTACAGATCGAATTCAAAGAGATTGTAGGCCAGCAAGGTGTAACGTCTGTTTCAAGCCAATTGTCAGCAAAAGAAGGAACCGTGGATTTCGGCCCCCTTCAGATGGCTTACGGTGGCGGAAACTTCAGCCTTCGGGCGGTCATGGACCTGATTGATTCACCCGATTGGCTTTCATTGTCGGGATCAACCTCGGGATGGGAATTCGGTGAGATCCTTGATGAATTGGGAATTGGTATTGATGCCTATGGCCGTTTGAGCGGAGAGTTCAACGTTTCTGGCAGCACCAGCTCCGGCAAAGCCTTCATCAACTCGATGCGCGGCAACGCGTCTTTGTCGATGTCGCAGGGCTATATCAGCACCAGCCTATTGGAGCTGGCGGGGCTAGGCATTTTCCCCTGGCTGTTTTCAGAGGAGTTCAGACAAGGCTACACCGACATCACTTGCGTGGTTGCCCCGGTTGACATCCAAGCCGGGCGAGTCAGTTCAAACTCTATCGTCATTGAAACAGGATCGGTTCAATTGGTGGCCAGGGGACAAGTGGACTGGCGGAACGACAGCATTGCGATCAGAGCTGAGCCGCGGCGCGTTGGCAAACCCTTATCCAGAAGCGCTTGGCCCTTTGATGTGACTGGCCAACTTTCGTCGCCAAAGTTCAAGCTGGATGTAGGCGGGTCCAGAAACAAAGCTCCAGACGGCGCCGATGCTATGCCTGTCGACAGGCAACCCTGCGTGCCTGATATCAACCAATTGCAGTGATCTGACGCGACCTAGTTCTTTAGTGGTTCCGGCTGTTCGGCCTGACACGTCAGAACGGCCTCAATGGCTTTGGCAGACCCGCTGAGATCGAGTTCAACCTCGGTCCCGCTTTCGCCAATAATCGTGACGCTTTGGCGTTTTCCAAACTCGGTTACAAATGCCGGGTTGTCGAAAAAGGCGTAACCACCGGGCACGCCATTCTTGTAGACACCCACCGCTTCGCCTTCGAATCTCGCATCACCAAAATCGAACTGTACGATCCCGGTCGCACCTTCTTCGATTTGCACCCAGGCCGGATTAAAAGCGCCAAAAAAGCCGCCGTCCTGATTAGGTGCTGCGCCGATTTCAACGGTCATGTCATTTTCAAAGGGCTTCCACGCAAGACAGCCATTGCCCTTTTCGGCATCAATAAGGATTGTCCAGTCGCCGGATTCACCCCACCGTTCCATACCGGCGGCCCACACCGCGCCAGTGGAGATCAATGCCATTGCTGATAACACCAACCTGTTCATTCAAAGCTCCACACATGTTCCGCCAATCCTTAGATGCAATCAGACTATCGCGCTGGTTCAGTCAAAGACAACCATTCGATTTCTGGAATGTTGACCCGACATCAACGCGCCTTTGCCTGAGAAAGAAATCATCATCGGCCTCCGCCAGATAAGCTGTTACACTCTACTCCCCTAGAATTTGCCAGAGTTGTTCCAGGTCTCTTTCGGGCCGATCTGTTCCTGAACATCAAATGTTCGACGATCTTTCCACGCTTCAGCCGGAACAAGTCAAAGACGGCCCAATCATCCTCGTCTTGTTTTACATGGCCAAAAGCAACCACGAAATTTCCCTGGCCGAGTAGTCGGTGAACTTTGACGTATTGCGCGGTTTACGGAACAAAAGCTTTGTCGCGAGGGCGATGTCAGACATGAAGATGATAAAATATTGGCAAAATACGCAAACTTATGAGGTGCGCGAAATACTATGCGCGCGCCTATACTGCTTGTAGGCGCGCTCATAACGCTGCGCTCCTGCTATTGATTTCGTTCATCAAATTCCAGTGTGCTTGCCCATAACTTTGCGCCGTATTTGCGCATAATTTTGCACGATTTGCCCAAAAGTTTGCACGCCCCCATTTCGGTGTAGAATTACATCCTTCCGAAAGTCTTTTTGAGTTCTGCGACTTGTGCTGCATCCAACATCCGGGTTGGCATGTCCCGCAATGCCACGAGCAGCTTAGCTGTTTCTTCCAACTCTTCAGCTGCACAGACCGCCGAGAAGAGATCCTTTCCCGATATGACAGGTCCGTGATTGGCCAACAGAACAGCACTAAATTTGCCGCCCAGTTTACGGATCAGATCACCTGATTTCGGATCACCCGGCTTGACGTATGGAACCAGTTTGACCGTGCCGACGCGCATGACCACGTATGGTGTAAGCGGTGGAATACAGTCGTCTGGATCGGTGTCTTCCAGACACGACAGTGCGGTGGCCCAGGTCGAATGCAGATGAACCACGGCGCCCGCTTCTGGTCTTGTCTCATAGAAGGCTTGATGCAGAAAGACTTCCTTGGTCGGCTTGTCCCCGGAGACGTGGTTGCCATCCAAGTCAATCTTGGCGATGCGCTCGGGATCGATATTCCCCAAAGTCGAGTTGGTAGGTGTCATAAGGATTCCGTTATGCAGCCGGGCAGAGACATTGCCCGCAGTGCCGACGGAAAAGCCACGCGCAAACAGCGAGGCGCACAGTTCCGACATCTGCTGTCGCAGCGCCAGTTCTTCAGAACTCATTTACCGACCTCCATCATTCTGAGGGCCTTCGCGAAAAAATCCGGAGCGCCGAAGTTTCCAGACTTTAGAGCCAGCGCAATGGGTTCAGTTTTTCCAACGCTCAAGACTGGCACGCCCGGGTCGATCTCTGGACCAATTGACATGGCAGGAGACCCCAGTGCCTCAGATACGACCTTGGCGACAGCTCCCGACGTCTCCCCTCCGGCAACGACAAGGCGCTTATAGCCCGTTTGGACAAGTTCCCGGGCAGTTTCAGCAAAGAGATTGTCCAGCTTTTCCGCCACAGCTTCCTGACCGAATTGACTTTGGATCGCGCGCACATCATCCGGGCTTCCTGATGAATACGCGAGCGGCGCCTGACCCGGATGCGTTTCAAAGAAATCCAGAAGCGTTTGCGTGGTCACATCCCCGGACATGACACCTGGAACATCAATGGCGAACGTCGGATTGGATTCCGCATGAACATCGATCTGCCCGCGTGTCGCACCTGAACAAGACCCTGCAAGGATAGCGGCGGGCCCTGCGATACCAGTGAACGCAATGCCAACACTTTTGGATGAAGCCTCTCTCAGGAAGTTTCTTGGTAGACCCAGCGCTATACCCGACCCCCCAGTAATGAGCTTGGCATCCTTTAGAGCTTCGCCCCAGGCCAACAAATCTTCATCCGAAATCGCATCACCGATCACAAAGCGCCCGTCTGCGTTCCGCAA
Organism: Ruegeria sp. HU-ET01832; assembly: GCF_040371315.1. Taxonomy (NCBI): domain Bacteria; kingdom Pseudomonadati; phylum Pseudomonadota; class Alphaproteobacteria; order Rhodobacterales; family Roseobacteraceae; genus Ruegeria; species Ruegeria sp. HU-ET01832. The sequence goes on along the minus strand of NZ_BAABWL010000002.1, from coordinate 213,331 downwards.
CGCATCAGAAATCGCCTCTGGTCCCTGCTTCACGGCGTCAATTGACACCGACCCAACCGCTTCTTGGGTCTGATGCTGCAACCAACGCCTGATGTTGGCATCCGTCATCGGAGTAAGGGGGTGATTTTCCACCCCGGACTCGTTCAACAGCTTGCCGAACACAAAAAGATGACCGTGATAGACCGTGCGTCCCGTTGTCGGAAAGGCCGGGCAGAAAGTCACTTTTTGCGCGCCCAGTTCGTTGGCCAGCGCTTCCGCAACGGGGCCGATATTTCCTTCCATCGTGGAATCGAATGTCGAGCAATATTTGAAGATGAACTGCTGGCATCCTTGGTCCACGAGCCACCTCAAGGCACTCAGACTGTCTGCAACGGCTTCCTTGACCGGTGCAGTGCGGCTCTTGAGCGAGATGACGCCCGCCTCGATCTCTTCGTTGGCTGGGGTCATCGGAATACCCGGAAATTGAGCCGTTCGTAACCCACCTTCCGGCTCAACGCCCTTCGCCAAGGTGTTCGCGATATCGCTCGCACCAGTGAAGTCGTCCGCTATGACACCGATTTTCATAGTTCAATGTCCCGCGTCGGCCCTGGATCCAGCCTATGGATATGCGGTGCCGCGCCTACGGGAAATACCTCACGCACAAGTGGATCATGGCCGGGCACGATAAGCCTAGGATGCGAGGCCAACCTCTCAAGTGTCTCGAAACCATCCATCATGTCTTGCAGGTCGACGACGATAGGAAAAGCTTTGCGCGCCATGAAATTCTCGTAATAGTGCGAGGCATCAGAGGCGAGTACCATCCACCCGGCTGCCGTTCTTACGCGAACGCATTGCAACCCACGCGAATGCCCTCCGATGCAGTGCACCGTTACCCCATCTGCAATCTCGGCTTCTCCATTGTAGAACACCACCTTGCCTGAATAGAGACGCTTTACGACCTCGCAGACATGGCCAGCCGTGAAAGGCGCACGCAGGTGATCCTGGCACATGCATGGACCTGTGGCGAAGGCCATTTCCGCCGACTGCATGTGCAATTTCGCGTTAGGGAACATATGCAGCCCCCCTGCATGGTCATAATGAAGGTGGGTCACGATGACCTCAGTCACAGCTTCTGGCATAATGTCTAAAGGGCTTAGAGCCTCGCGAGGGTCCATCGCGATGGGACGACCACGAGCGGCTGCCTCATCGGAGTCGTAACCAGTATCGACCAGAATGACTTTGCTGCCGCGTTTGAGCACCCAAACGAAATAGTCCATCGCATGGGGAGCGTCGTGATTATCATCGATGATGAAACTATCAGCTCGCGTCCGGGCGTTGCGGTCCGCGTATTTCACGGCATGGATTTCCCAATCGTTCATTGGATGACCTCGGAATACTGGTGTACCACCTTGGTGGAGATCATATCAGCCACTGCCGTATCAAAGGACTGAAAATGCGCGCTTTCTAGGTGGGCAGAGAACGCCACGCTGTCATCATAAACCTCATAGAGAAAAACTGTCTCAGGATCGTCGCCGAGACATACGTCAAACTGCCGGCATCCGATTTCTTCACGCAAAGAAGTTGAAGCGTTTTCGACCATAAGTGGCAAGAAGACATCTCTATTACCGGGCTTGAGAGTGAAGGTGACAGTAACCGCAAACATCAGACTGAAATTCCTTTTAGGCGTGAGAAAACGCGTTTCGCGACGGGCAGTTGGCTGAGGATCAGACCAATGTTGAGCACCAGCAGAATGGCCGCACCAGGCCGAGAAAAGAAGACCGAAAGATCCCCATCCGACAGGAACAGCGACCGACGGAAGGTTTCGTCAAACAGGCTACCCAGAATAACGCCTATCACCAACGGCGCGATTGGGTACTTCATCAGGTTCATGAAATAGGCAACCGCGCCGACGCCAAGCATCAGATAAAGATCATTGATGCCACCACCAACGCTGAAAGACCCAATGGTTGTCAGAACCATAACGACGGGCAAGAAGATGGTCTGCGGGATGGCGAGTATTTTGATAAAGACCCGAGCAGTGAACAGGCCCATTAAGAACATTGTCAGGGAGGCCAGCACCAAAATTGCAACCACGCGCAGAATGATCTCGGGGTCTATCGTCGGACCTGGGATCACGTTGTTGATCTTGAAAGCCCCCATCAAAGCCGCGGCGGGTGGTGAACCGGGAATGCCCAAAACCAAAAGCGGGATCAGCGCGCCCCCAATGCAGGCGTTATTTGCTGTTTCAGAGCACAGCAGACCTTCCAATGACCCTTTTCCAAACTTGTCGCCCTCGGCAGAAACGGTCTTGCCAACACCGTAGCTGACCCAACCGGCGACATCTTCGCCGACGCCAGGAAGCGCTCCTACTCCAGTCCCAATCACCCCTGACCGGCCAATGGTAGGCAGGTAGAGCCGAATAGAGCGAAGGTTCGGAAAAATGCGACCTTTCAGGGCCAGAACTTTCCCGGCCTCAACGTGCCTCAAACCGTCAATGATTTGGGGAATGGCAAAGGCCCCCATCAAAACTGGCACGACCTGAAACCCGCTCATCAGATAGGACCAGCCGAAAGTATAGCGCGGCTCAGACAACAGAGGGTCGAGGCCCACCATGGACATCGCAAGCCCGATCAAACCGGCGATCCATCCCTTAATCACCAGGTCTTCGCTCATCAAAGTGCCAGAAAGCAGAATGCCGAACAGGGCCAGCAATGCTTTCTCCGGGCTTGCGATGTTCTTTGAAACCAAGAGCAGAGCCCACACGAAAATCAAAAGCGTGATGGTCCCGATAACTGTGCCAATGAAGCTGGCCGTCGTGGTCAGCCCAAGTGCTTCGCCCCCTCGACCCGCTTTGGCCAGAGGGTAGCCATCCATGGCAGTCGCCGCGCTGGCTGCCGTGCCCGGAATGTTCAGCAAAATAGACGGATAAGAGCCGCCGTAAATCGCGCCGACATAGGCCCCGAGCAAAGCGATGAGCGAATAGTCGAGCGGGATTTTGTTGCCGAAGAAACCCGTCAGGATCGTCACAGCCAGGGTTGCCGTAAGGCCGGGTAATGCGCCGAACGTGATGCCCAGGAACACGGAAGCGATCAGATACAGATAAGTCAGCGGGTCTACTGCCAGGCCCACGAATGCGGTCCCAAACCCAGCCAGTTGCGAAAGGATAAAGTCCATCCGGTCAGTCTTTCCACAGCGGACGAAGCGTCACGTAGTAGTGGTATTCGATTTGCTTGAAGATCAGCCCGCCGCGCGCGGGCACGTTCTGCCGGAAAACAAAGGCCATCGCACAAACGAGGATGAGCGGGGCAAGTATTGCTACCAATGGAACGAACCGCAAAACGCGCTCTGAAGCCGCTTTGGTCAATACCACTAGTGTTAACGCCACCCACAAGGCCAGTGTGAACCAATCATCAGCGTGTGCATTCCAATCCGCCTGAGCAGGAAACACGGCGAACGCAAACAAACCGGCGACGACAACTGCTATACAAGCCACCAAAGCACGCCGCGCATGACCCCCGTAGTAACCGTAAGTCAAAGCCGTGATCAGCAACCCAGAGCACAGAATGAAGTCCACTCTGGGAACCAGCCCGACGACATATGCAAGAAGAATCAGGCCTATGGTTGAAGCTCGATAGGCTTCCGACTTATCCCATCCGACCCCTAAAGCACTGAGCGCGTGTTGGGCTCCTCCTGAACGGATCGAAATCGCCAGCAACACGAAGGACAAGACAAGCAATCCACCGAAGATGAACAGCGGTACAATTGCTGCCGAGTTGTACCAATCAGACCCATTTACACCTGCGCGGTTTTCACCCCAAAGCGGGATGTCCGACGTCTTCCAAAGGAAAAAAGTGGAAATTGTTATCAGACCAATCGATGCCCAGAAATCGCGCGCCCGCATGATCAGTGTATCGTCAGGTTTGTCCATTGCCTGCCTCTTGTCAGAAAGGGCGCGATCAGGCGCGCCCTTGAAAAAGTGATAGGATTATGGCTTCTCGATACCCAGCGATGCCGGATCTACGGTCGCTGCGCCCAGATCTTGCAAGGTATAGGCAAAGGTAGCTTCGAGGTTCGCAAACAGCTCTTGAGCTTCTTCGCCGTGTTGACCACCGACATCATAATTGTTTGCAGTGGCCCATTCAGCGACGGTGTCGGAGGCAATCGCTTGCTCGAAGGCATTACCAAGCGCGGCCTTTACGTCGTCCCCGGCTGAACTGTGAACTGCAAACCCGATGGCCTGCTTGAGCGGCAAATACTGATCGAGACCGTCATAAATGCCAAAGGCAGAAGGCACTGTTGCCCCTGCGATCTGCGCATCTTCGGGCGTCAACATCGCAAGCGGTTTAAGTTGACCGCCTTCGATCAACGCGGCCTGTTCAGCTAGAGAAGTCACAACCAACGCAACTTCACCCGCTATCGCTGCTTCCTGCCCTGGCGCTGAGCCTTTGTATGGAACAAACTTGAATTCTGCACCGGATCCTTTTTCGATGGCCAGAAGGTTCAAGTGGTGGATCGAACCTGCGCCGGAAGCCGCAGCCGGAATAGTCCCAGGAGCAGCTTTCGCAGCGTCGACCAGTTCTTCCAGAGTATTGTAAGGGCTGTCTGCCGGGACCGAGATCAGATCAGGTGATCCGCCAACGATAAACGGGTACCAAAAATCAAATTTCTTATCCCAACCACCCTGCACGGCAGCGGTGACGTTAGACTCTGACAGGCCAACCAATGTGTAGCCATCGTCTGGTTGGTTCATGACGTAGACCATACCGTTGGAACCCGCGACACCACCTGTTTGATTGATCACATTGATCGAGACCGGAAGGTGTTTTTCCATTTCAGCCATGATCATACGGTTGATTGTGTCCGTCCCGCCACCGGCCCCCCAGACCACAGCTGTGGTGATATCACGATAGGGGTAATCCTGCGCAGACGCCGTCCCAGTAATACCGGTCGCCAACACCGCTGCGACCACCAACCGCCCTAGTTTTCGTTTCATTTCCAAGTCCTCCCAAACAACTTTGCGTTTATTGTTGCATTTATTTGCGTATACATTAAAGAATGCGTTGTCAACGGACTGTAGTGGAAGCTGCTATCGCGCTATGAATGCGAAACGGGAAGGAAGCGGGCCAAAATGAAAAAGACTTACGATGTCGCAGTGTTCCACGGGGATGGGATCGGCCCTGAAATTATGGCCCCTACGCTTGAAATTCTGCACCACCTCTCGCTCGGCAACCGCACCTACGAACTGGCGTTTACAGATGCGCCGGCAGGTGCAGGCCACTACGCCAAAACTGGAGAATCGTTTCCGGCTGGATCACTCGAAACTGCACGCAGCGCTGACGCGATTCTGCTGTCTGCAATGGGCTTGCCAGATGTTCGATACCCTGACGGAACCGAGATTTCACCGCAAATCGATCTGCGAAAGCAACTGGGACTTTTCGCTGGTGTACGACCAGTAAAGGTAAGCAGTGGACAAATGACCCCCTTGGCGCTGCCTCCCGGAAAAGAGATCGACTTTGTCTTGATACGCGAAAGCACAGAAGGACTGTTCTTCACCCAAGGCGCTGGCGAAGTTACCGAAGACGAAGCACGTGAAACTCTGCTGATCACTCGTGAGGTGTCCGAAAAACTGTTCCGTTTCGCGTTTGAACTCGCCCAGAACCGCAAAAGAACCGGGCGCGGTCAGGGTCGAGTTACATGTGTCGACAAAGCCAATGTATTCCGCGCCTTTGCATTCTTCAGATCGATGTTTGATGCAGAAGCCGCCCAACATCCCGATTTGCAGGCAGACCATGCTTATGTTGATGCCACCGCACTGTGGATGGTCCAAAAACCTTGGGAGTTCGATGTCATGGTGACCGAGAACATGTTCGGAGACATCCTCTCCGACCTTGGTGCAGGTCTCATGGGCGGTCTTGGACTGGCTCCGTCAGCGGATATCGGATTGAATCACGCTGTATTCCAACCCTGCCATGGTTCCGCTCCAGACATTGCAGGACAGGGTATTGCCAACCCCTTTGCGATGATCCTGTCCGCAGCAATGATGCTTGAATGGTTGGGGTTGACCCATGATCACCCAGGCCTGTCCAACGACGGCGAACGGTTGCGTGAAGCCGTGGAAAAGGTGACTGCGAACGGACAGAACCTGACTCATGACCTAGGTGGCACCGCCGGAACGCAGGACGCAGCCTCATCGGTATTGGAAGCATTGCGGGCATGAATACTCAACAAGCCATCAGGGTCGCGTGTGTGGGTGCGGGGTATTTCAGTAGGTTCCACTACGAAAGTTGGTCCCGAATGCCCAGAGCGGTTCTGATTGCATCCTGCAACCGTGATATCAACAAGGCGAAGGAAACAGGACTGGCCGCTTACGATGATCTGTCAAAAATGCTGGAGACGGAAAAACCAGATCTCGTGGACATCATTCTTCCACCTGTGGCGCAGGCCGACGCCATTCGAACTGCGCTGCATTCGGGCATAAAATGGCTGATCTGCCAAAAACCTTTCTGCATGTCTCTGGATGAAGCGGAGAAGATCGTTTCAGAGGCTGAAGCGGTAGGTGCAACTATTGTCGTGCATGAGAATTTTCGCTTTCAGCCTTGGTATCGTGCAATCAAGGTGGCGATGACCGAGGGTCGAATTGGAACACCTCTACAAGCGACTTTCCGGCTTCGGCCCGGCGACGGACAGGGACCGCGAGCCTACCTGGACCGGCAGCCGTACTTTCAGAAAATGCCACGTTTCCTAGTTCATGAGACAGCGGTTCACTGGGTAGACACATTCCGATTTTTGTTCGATGCGCCCAGCGCAGTTTATGCGGACTTGCGCCAAGTTAACCCCGTTATCGCGGGCGAGGACGCAGGTTACATCCTGTTTGACCACCCCAACGGTTTGAAAACTCTGTTCGATGGCAACAGATGCCTTGACCACAGCGCCAAAAACCCGCGTCAGACCATGGGCGAAGCTCTCATCGAAGGAACGGAAGGAGCACTAGTTCTTTACGGCGACGGTTCCGTTGACCTCCGCGCGTTTGGAAAACAGGAGAGACAGCAGATTCTACCTCCAAGCGATCATGATGGATTTGGAGGAGACTGCGTTCACGCCTTGCAAAGTCACGTTATTTCGGGCCTTCTACTGGGCACGCCTTTGGAAAACACGGCCCGAGACTATTTGGATGTGATCCGCATTGAAGAGAATATCTATCTCTCAGCTGCGGAAGGACGAAAAATCAACCTGGAGACACCGTGAAGGATCAGGACGCAAAAACTCTTTCCAATACACAACGCGCTGTTAGGGATTTGCGGCGGATGATCCTGTCTGGCGAACTTGCGGCCGGAACTGACCATCTGGAGTCGGAACTCGCCGAGACCCTTGGCATGTCCCGCACCCCGATACGGGAAGCTGCGCTGATGTTGGAAAGTAAGGGGTTGCTGGAAATGCGACCCCGAAAGGGCGTTCGGATACTGCCTGTTTCATCAGATGATATGCGTGAAATCTACGACATCCTGACGGAACTTGAGAGTCTCGCGGCACAGCGCGCTGCCGAAGCGGGTTATTCAGAAGATGAACTGGCGGTACTCGCTGGATCAATTGCGAAGATGGACCAAGCCATCGAAGCCGAAGACCTTGAAGCGTGGGCAGAGGCAGACGAGTTGTTTCATCAAGAGCTCGTTCGGTTGGGCGGCAACAAACGAGTCGAAGCGATTGTTGCCATGATGAGCGACCAAGTCCGCCGCGCGCGTGCAACGACGTTGTTCATCAGGCCCCTGCCCGTTAAATCCAACGAAGATCACCGGGTTGTTTTTCAAGCGATTAGTGAAGGTCGTCCAGATGCCGCCCGTGAACGTCATCGAGAACACAGGCTGCAAGCACAGGCTATGCTTTGCGGCATCCTCGAAAAGCATCGGCTTAACAGCCTCTGATCTTCTCGCATCCGGTCGTTAATCAACTAGAATAGCTGCTTTTTTAGGCACAAAAGGCTCTCCGAACACCTGTCTAACACGGCAGTCTATCGTAGAGGCCGGCTGTTCTGATTTACTTTTTTCGGGTCACTCAACCAACCACTGCATCAATGGAGTTGAAATAGTACGATTTCGGATTATATTAGTTCGATATCGTACTACTGGAGACTCAAGATGCCAAATCGAAGACGTTTTCTCAAGATTTTAGGCGGAGGCACAATACTGGCGGCAACGGGCGCGGTTGGGTTCCTAGCGACACGCACACCGCATGACGCGCTGGCTCCGTGGACGCCACAACCATATGACGACCCCCGCAAAGCCGCTTTGTCCTACGCGATTCTCGCCCCTAACCCGCACAACTTGCAACCTTGGCTGGTCGAGTTAGTTGGGCAAGACAAGGTTCGCATCCACCGCGATACAGATCGCGAGCTTCCGGAAACCGATCCTTACCACCGCCAGCTCTATATTGGCCTCGGCGCATTTGTTGAGACGATGGTCCTGGCTGCAGGTGCACAGGGATTTGATACCGAGGTCAAGTTACTGCCTGATGGGGATGACGGACCAATCGCAGAAGCAGTGTTTGTTTCTGGCGGAGCACCCGATCCACTATCAGATCAAATCCTCAAACGGCATTCCAACAAAGAACCGTACACTGAACAGCGGCTGTCCGAGACGGAAGTGTCGGTCCTTGAAAACTACGCCACCCTGATTACCGATGAAGATTTGGTGACCCGTATTCGAGACCTTACGAAACGCGCTTTCGAAATCGAAATGCGAACACCGCAGACCTTGAAAGAATCCGTCGACCTCATGCGGATCGGGAAAGCAGAAATCAACGCCAACCCCGACGGGATTGAGTTACGCGATCCCATGCTGGAAACGCTGCGACTTACTGGCCTATTGGACAATGAGACCCTTATGAATGTTGACCACCCAGGCACTCAGTCTCACATGCGAGGCTACTTCGCTATGCTAGACGCGACCGCGCAATACGCAGTCCTCACGACAGCTACAAACACGCGAAGCGATCAACTCGAAGCCGGACGTCAATTGATGCGTTTCTACCTGAAGACAACCGAAATAGGTCTGGGCGTGCATCCGGTCAGTCAGGCCCTTCAGGAATATCCCGAGATGGCCGATGAATACGATCTTGCGCATGAGCTTCTTGCGTCACCAGGCCACACGGTGCAAATGTTGTTGCGTTTGGGGTATGGGCCTGAACCAATTGCCACGCCCCGTTGGCCTCTGGAGACACGAATTCTGAATGAAGCCTGAAGATGAGACCAACGAAGTCTACCGGTTCTTCACCGAGGTCGGGATCATCAACCAGCTGATCTCGACCAAGCTTGAAGCGTTCTTACCTGGCAGAATGACCGCTACCCAGTTTGGCATATTGGGCCACCTGGTCCGGCGCCCCGAGGGGGAAACGCCACTACAGCTGTCGAACGCTTTTCAAGTGCCCAAGACGTCGATGACGCACATGCTCGCGAGCCTAGAAAATCATGCCCTGATTACCCTTGAAACCAACCCCAATGACAAGCGTTCGAAAATTGCCCGGTCCACGCCGCAAGGCGCTGAGTTTTTGGAAACGTGTATGGACCGGATGTCGGTAGCCCTCGGTCCGGTGTTGTCCGAACTCGGGCCTGAGCTGTTTCGTGAAACGCTGCCTAATCTGACGCTTATACGCGAAACTTTGGACAGCGAGCGCGACTAGCGGAAACTTGCGTCGACCCAAGCAAACAGAAAAGCTCTCAGAACATCATGCAATCCGCGCCCGGCGGCAGCGGCGGCGATCCTTCAGGCAAGGTGGGTGTGTAGTCAAATGTCACAATCTTCGCGCCACCGTCGAACGCCACGAACAGTTGGTTAGATCCCGGCCTAATGGCGATGCCTTCCGGGTCAGTTCCGAATTCCAACAGGCTTTGCTGGGCGAGCAGTTGGCCATCTGCCGTGAACTCATACAGGCTGTTTGACCCTTCCCAGTCATCAACGATCAACATGTGACCGGTGCGTGGGTCAATTGCGATGCCCTGTGCCTCGCTTAAGGGGGGAGAGAGCTTCATGGTATCCAACCTTGCCGTAAGGAAGCCTTCTGAAGTGAACCAAGACAACCGTTCCGGATCATCTTCTACGGTCACGATCTGCCCCTTTGCATCGATCGCGATCCCTTCGGTATCCGCAAATCCACCTTCAAGTTCAAAGGGTGCTCCTAAAGTGACTCCTTCCTTCGTGACACGTTGGAGGCTGCCAAGACCGTCGCCTACCAACAAGTGATCTCCTTCGATAGCAATTGCCTTGATACGGAAGAGATCGCTGGATATGCGGCGCAACTCATCACCTTGCAATGTAACGAGAATGGCCTCGGGCCCCTCATTCGCGATCCACAACCCACAAAACGTTGGATCGTAGTCAAGACTTGCGGGCTGATTGAGCTCATAGCGCCCAGTTTCGCGAAGCTCCAATGCCGTGGCCGGAGAAGCCCCAGCGCAGATCAGTACGGCTATGGTTCTTGCAAACACTCAGAATGCTCCCGGAAAGGTATGCTGTTTAAAAAAAATACCTGATTATTGCGCCCCTTCAGTGAGAAAGAACAGCTCAATGGGCTGAGCAAGGCTGCGTATTTCGTGATCGCCACAGCTAACGAACATGTTCGGTGCAGCACATGCAACGGCTGACGTCGCCAACACTCTCTGACCAATTGATTTTGTTAAGTTTTCAATTCGGCTTGCGACGTTCACCGCACCGCCCAAAACCGTAAAATCAAGCCTGCCGGGACTGCCTATGTTACCATAACTGACCTGCCCAACGTTGATCCCAATTCCAATGTCTAAGGGCGGATTTTGGAACTCGTCTCGTCTAGTGTTGAGAGCTTTCAAACCACTCAGCACACTCTGCGCTGCAAGAGCCGCCATTCTGCAACGGTCGGCATGGTTTTTTTGAGCTTCAATTGTGAAGATCGACAGGATGCCATCACCCATGAACTTGAGGACATCTCCACCGTTGTCTTCCACGGCGTTGACCACCAGATCAAAATAGTCGCTGAGCGTGTCGAAAACTTCTTCTTCCGTAAAGGTTTCGGAAAGTGCCGTAAAGCCTCGCAGATCAGAGAACATAACCACGGCATCCAGAGTTGTTCGCTCACCGCGCTTGATGTTGCCGCTCCAGACTGCCTCAGAAGGTCCATCTCCTAAATAGGTTCGAAGTAGACCTTTAGACGATTTTCGCATCGTCACAGGTTCAAGAGCGGAAGATAGGGCAGGTAAGACCGCTTCAATCAGCCTTAGATGTTCCGGCGAGAATCCATCCGGCACCTGTGTAACGAACGTACAACCATGCAGCGATCCATCACCGTAGTAAAGCAAAGTAGCGTAGTAGTCGGTGCCGCCTTGCTCTGCAAACTCCAAATAGGATGAATGCTCTGTTTCTGAGTCCAGTTGCTGGAGACTTTTGTGAAGCGGCTTTCTATTCGCCAGAATATACTCAAATGAGCTCCCGACATAACCATCTGTCAACGTCGTCTCATGGGTGACATCGTAGCTGTCGGTGCCGTTGGGCGTCCAAACCACGCCCCAAGCAATAAGCAGTGGATTGGCAAAGCGCTGGCCAATGTTAACTCGCCACAGCGGAACTCCGGCTTCGACCAAGGAGGAACAAAAGTGTGACACCACTTTTACAGGATCGCCGGAGCGACGACCTTCTGTGATCATCCATTCGGTTAGTCGAGTGACTTCTTCCATGGACCCAAGTTAGTCGCTTGCAAAGGATGAGCAAAGGCTATTGGATTTGCATTGTCGCATGCTTTTTTTGAGTCGCCTGATCTGGCTGGTTCAACGAAGATTGGAGCGTTGCACCCGGGCGACCTTCAGTAGAAACCAATCTCGCTGACATCTACGCTGGCCTCATGATCGTGCCCGAAGGCTACAACCCCAACTGAGGTTATTGCTTCCGCATCGGGAATAGCGCGCAACATGGCACCTGAAGCCTTGAAGCCTGACAGAGGCAAATAGACTTCGGTCCAGTCTTCAGAAGTTGCGAACGCGGCCTGGTAGTATTGCCACGGAAGCACCGTGCCACGTGTTCTGAGGTGAACGAAGTATTGCTCGCCGTTTCCCCGTACCAATAGCCTGACGCCTGATACAGCCTCATCCAGTCGCTCAGACAACTTGCGTCGGAACTGGATGAAGCCCCCGTTGTTTTCTGTACTCACGGTTCCGGTCAGCCGCGCGAATTCAACACCACCTTCCGAACGAAACTGCACCTGTCCTGAGGAAACTCCTCCCATGACGGTGTCGGCAACGTAGTCCCAACGCGTCTCCGGAGACCTGGAAAAGTCTTCAGTCAGTTTTTCATCAGCCTGAGCCATTGTGCATCCGATGATAACAAGACCTGAAACAAGCCCGATGAAGTTTGCACGCATATTGTTCCTTGTCAGTTCAGTATCGCAATGGAAAGGTTCAGCGCCGTGGCAAATGCGACCCATGCAAAGTACGGCAGGAAAGACAGTGCGGAGACCCGATCTGAATTCCTAACCTGAGTGATGAACATGACGATGGCAGCCAACAACGCGACAATGACCAAAAGGGCAAACCACGGCAGTTGCAGTACGAAAAAGGTTGGGGACCATAAAAAGTTCAGACCCATCTGCGCCCACCACAGCTTCATGGCGGTCGAGCTTCGGTCCGCTTCGAACTGACGCCAACCAACCATAGCGATCAAGACATATAGCAGCGTCCAAACCGGCCCGAAAATCCAATTAGGTGGATTGAAAGCCGGTTTAGAAAGCTGAGCATACCATTCGCCAGGTGCGGTCAGTGTTCCGATCAGGATGCCGCCTCCCAACATAAGCGCGAGGAATGCTATGCGGATCAACCAATTCGACATTGTAGGATGGCTTTCAGCAGTCCCTGGTCGTCACGTTCACAAGCGCGTCCGAAGAGAAGGTCGCAGTACTGGTCTCTTCCGCAACGGTATATGACACCGTGGCGCCTTCGATCTCCGAGCCTGTAACAGTGATTTCGCGTTGCCCGATAGTATCATCGACATCGATGGTAAAGGCGAGTGTGTCCCCGGCTGCGAAGGAGGCGATTTCAAGTTCTATTGTATCTTGCCCGTCCACGACCGCTGGAATTTGCCGCAGAGCATCCGCACCTTCAACGAATTCGAGAGGTTGGTAGACCTCTACACCCGCGCCCTTGTCGGTGACGTCGAAAATCAGACGTCCAGCTGATTGCGACAAGTCAATTTTGAGGATCGAGGCTTCTACTTCACAAGCTCCAACGTTTGTCAGAACAAAACGGTCCTTGGGTGCTCCTTCTATAAAGCGAATTTGTACACCGGCTTGAAGCGAAGTAGCTGCAAATAATCCAAGGGTCGCCGCGAGAATACTCTTCGGGAGCATATTTATCTCCTTTCTAAAAGGTTCTTGATAGATACGCTTCGGCGGGTTTCTTGGATCAGACTTATACCCTTTGACTATCGTGGTTTAGCCGACAGGACCTTTCGAAGTTCCATGCACCACTGTCAGAACGGTTAAGTCAAAACATGCCATTGTCATTCTCGCTGTTTGCCGGAACCTCCTGAAGAACGTCCCAGTGTTCGACAACCTTACCTTCAGCATCCAGGCGAAAAATATCGATACCTGCGTACTCGAGACCATCGGGCCAGATTTGGTGGCAATGCAGAACAACGTGGTCGTCTTCAGCAAACGCACGTTTGATATCCACACGCTTTCCCGGATATTCGGCGGCCATGCGTTCGAAATATTCGACAAAGGCTTGCTTGCCGTCGCCAACATGCGGGTTGTGCTGCGTATAGGTATCACCAACAAAGATATCTATGGCTTCCGCAGGCCGACACTCATTGAACATCATTTCGTAGAAAGCAATGACATTCTTCTTGTTGGTTTCGAGGTCCAGCATGCTGATCTCCAATTCTACGCTTGTACCGCCCAAAAATGTTGGTCCGGGTAATTCTTGGAAGCAACTCGGTAATGATCTCGATCACTAATCGGCAAGAATTTACGAGCTTAGTTTTGCGTTCCGACTATTTCGAGTGTTTATCCCTTACTCGATTTCTTCAAAGTCTATGTGAATGTGATTTCCATCAGGATCGGCCACATGGATTTGGACCATTCCAGCCCCCGGGACATCAGTTTTGCGATACTGGATTTGACACGAGATCAGTTTTTCTTCGAATGCTCTCAACCCTGTGGCTGAGAGCGCAAAATGCTCGAGCTTGAGCTTCACTTCGGAGCCGACATTAGGCGTTCCTTCGTGACCCACAAGGTGAACCACGGCGTGATCACCCGCATACAACCAAGCTCCAGTAAACGGAAAATCAGGGCGGACCCCGAGTTTTAAACCCAAGACCTCTTCATACCAAGTAACCATCTTAGGCAACCTAGTCGTCACGATATTCACATGATCCAGCCGCTCAATTCGCATCTAAAAACCCTCAAGCACGAGCTTTCCTTTGGCCCTGCCGCTTTCAAGGATAGCATGCGTTTTCTTTAAGTTTGTAGCATTGATCCTACCAAGTGTATCGGTCGCTGAGGATCTGATCTTTCCGTCATCTATCAACCCGGCGACCTGATTCAGGATTTCGCTTTGACGGTTCATATCTCCAGTCGCAAAAAGCGACCGAGTGTACATGAACTCCAAATGCAATGAGATCGATTTGGGTTTGAAAGGCGCGATGTCGAAGGTTTCAGGATCATCAATCAACCCAAAGCGACCTTGAGGTGTCATCACCTCTCCAGCTTGGGAAGCATAAAGCAGGGAATGGTTTACCGGACGAACACTTCTCTGCTCTCAAATTGACGGTGGCGGCAGAGGCAGAAAAAGGCCTGCATCGTCTCATTGCCGCGCTAGAGGAAATCGCTTCAGTGCAAGAATCCGACCCCCCTAGAACCGGGGATCCGGCAGATGACTAACACCTTCGGTTATGATGACATCCGCCGCTCGGTTGAGAAGCACCTCGGAAAAGACAATCTGGGCTGGGTTCGGATTGTCACCGAGTGCTTTGAAGCGATCAAGAAGCACTGCGACCGGCGTGAGGAAAGCTATCCATCGGTCGGCCAGATCAAGCAGAAATTCGGCTCGATTCGGATCTACATGGATGGGACGCGGTAAAACCCGCCTAGAGGTGCTGCTTTAACGGATGGGTGAATCCAATGCGCAAACTCAGAATGCGTAGCGCATCCCGAATTCGGTGTAATTCTGGTTCAGTGTAAGATCGGCTTTCCGACTATCACGGATGACACGTTCAGCGTTGGGCAGATCGTTCGTTTTCGCGCGTTGCAACGCGGTTTTCGGATCAAATCCATGCTTGATCCAGCGGTGATGCAACCGCTTTACGAGTTCTTCCAAAGTTGGGCTGACAAAAACCGTTGCGGCATAGACATCCGCCAATGTTCTCCACGGGTCGCTATCCATCAGAAGGTAGTTCCCTTCAACAACAACAGTCCGAGTGTCGGGGTGAACCGCAATCGCGTTGGCAATGGCGAGATCCATTTGACGGTCAAATCTGGGGTGAAATGATTCATGCTGTGCGGATTGTAACTTTTTTATTGCATTGCAAAACCCAATTGCATCGAAGGTTTCTGGCGCGCCTTTTCTCGCCAGAAATCCTCGTGTTTCAAGTACACGATTGTCTAAATGGTAGCCATCCATAGGCACTAACGTGGCTAAAGGAACCGCCGAGTTCTGTTTTGCGTTCAGCAATTGCACAACGGATTCTGCCAGGGTCGACTTTCCGGATGCAGGGGGGCCGGAGATTGCGACAATCGTCCGAACCCCAACCTGCTTCCGGGAGAAGATCAGGTCGCACACGCGCTTTGCATCCTGTTCGATCACGCGGCGTCTTCTTCTGGTGGTTCTTTGGCGCCGGTCATAAAGGCCACGGCGTCGGACATCGTGTAGTCCTTGGGATCAATCGTGCAGAGCCTTTTACCGAGCCGGTGCACATGAATTCGGTCAGCGACTTCGAAGACATGCGGCATATTGTGGCTGATCAGAATGATCGGAATACCACGCGCCCGTACGTCCTGGATCAGCTCAAGCACCTTGCGGCTTTCCTTCACGCCCAAAGCAGCCGTCGGTTCATCCATAATGATGAACTTGGTCGCAAAGGCGGCTGCGCGCGCAACGGCAACGCCTTGACGCTGGCCGCCAGACAGCGTCTCAATTGCCTGATTGATCGACTGTACTGTCATAAGGCCAAGCTCGGTCAGTTTTTCACGGGCGAACTTCTCCATAGCTGGCCGGTCGAGCTGACGCATGTATTTGCCCATGAACCCCTTTTTGCGGATCTCGCGCCCCATGAACATGTTGTCCGCAATCGAAAGGGCAGGAGACATGGCAAGCTGTTGATAGACGATTTCGATACCCATATTGCGGGCGTCGATTGGAGAGGTAAAGTTTACCTTCTTCCCTTCGATCAGAATCTCGCCCTCATCCGGGATGGTGGCCCCGCAAATCGCCTTGACGATGGAAGATTTACCCGCACCGTTGTCCCCAATAACTGCAAGGATTTCTCCTTTCCGCAGCTCAAAGTCGGAATGGTCGATGGCGGTGACGTGGCCATAGCGCTTCACGATCCCGCGCCCTTGGACGACTGGAGTTGTGTCTGACATTAGCCCGATACCTTTCTGATCCACTGGTCGACTGCGACCGCTGCGATGATGAGAAGACCGATCAACAGGAAGGTCCACTGCGCGTCTGCGCCGAGCAGCCTTAGCCCAAGAGTAAACACGCCGACGATCAGTGCGCCGAATAGTGACCCCAGAATGGACCCCCGTCCACCGAACAGAGAGATACCTCCGATCACAACAGCAGTGATGCTTTCAATGTTGGCCAATTGGCCGGACGTTGGCGAGACTGATCCGATGCGCCCAATCAGAGCCCAGCCCGCGAAGGCACAAATCAAGCCTGACAACATATAGACGGACATGAGTGTTCGATGGACGTTGACACCTGACAGTTCGGCCGCCTCAGGATCGTCACCCACGGCATAGACGTGCCTTCCCCAAGCCGTGTGTTTAAGTGCATAGGCCAACACAAAAATCAGGGCGAGCATGAAAATGACGCCGACAGTAAAGGTCGCTCCACCAATGCTGAACTTGGTTCCGAAGAATTGAAGGAAGGGAGCGTTGGCTTCGATATCCTGACTGCGAATAGTCTCGTTCGCGGAATACAGGAAGTTAGTCGCCAGTACGATCTGCCACATCCCTAGTGTGACAATGAAGGGGGGAAGTTTAACGCGGCTGACAAGCCAGCCGTTCAGTGCTCCGATCAAGGTTCCAACCGCAAGCCCGGACATTACAGCGATTGGCACTGGAATGCCGTATCGGAAAGAGAACTGCCCCATGATAACAGAAGAAAATACCATAATTGCGCCAACGCTCAGATCGATGCCGGCGGTCAGAATAACCAGGCTTTGAGCTGCGGCCACGATTCCGACGATCTGAACCTGCTGGAGGATCAAGGTCATGGCAAAAGGCGAAAAGAACTTCGATCCCAATAGCAGTCCGAAAATCAAAATCGCACCGACCAGAACGATAAGCGGCACAAAAGATGGGTTGACGTGGAGAAGATGCTGCAACCTCCCCAAAACGCCACGCCGATGGTCCTCAAAAGCTGCAACAGTTTCTGTCCTGCTGGCAGCGGATTCAAATTCCTTGGCGCTCTGGTTTGCTTCGGACATATCTCCCCCTTTTCGCGGGCGATGTAATGCCCACGAGATGAGTGTACAGGAAGTTTCGGTTTGCTGGTGAAAGGAGTGATGAGGCGCTCTCATGCGCCTCATACACTAGGTCTGATTTAGCCCCAGCAGAGCTCCAAGCCTTCGGCGACCGAAATCGATTCCACGCCATCAACAGGTTGGTCCGTGATGAGAGCGACTCCGGTATCGTAGAAGTCTTTTCCGGGCGTGTTTTCTGGCTTTACGCCTTCCTCAGCCCACTTTTTAACAGCCTCGACCCCAAGCGAAGCCATCAAAAGCGGATACTGCTGACTTGTAGCTCCAATAACTCCGGCCTGCACATTTTGTACACCGGGGCAGCCACCATCGACCGAAACGATCAGTACATCGTTTTCACGCCCAATGGATTTCAGAGCCTCATAAGCACCTGCCGCTGCCGGTTCATTGATCGTGTGAACAACGTTGATCGTCGAGTCCTTGGCCAAAAGGTTTTCCATGGCGCGGCGCCCACCTTCTTCGTTGCCGTCGGTCACGTCACTGCCGACCAATCGTGCATCAGATTCATCGCCGATGACATTGGGGTCTGCCAGGTCCACACCGAAGCCGTCGAGGAAGCCCTGATTGCGGAGAACGTCCACGGTTGGCTGACTGACGTTAAGATCAAGCGTCGCAATTTTTGCGTCAGCCGCTGCGTCGCCCATCTTTGCCTTCGCCCATTGCCCGATCAATAGGCCAGCTTTGTAGTTGTCTGTCGCAAAGGTTGCGTCAGCGGAATCAATCGGGCTTAGTGGCGTGTCCAGAGCGATAACCAGCAAGCCAGCATCACGCGCCTGCTGAACAGCGGGCACAATCGAACTTGTGTCCGAAGCCGTCAGGAGAATTCCCTTTGCGCCGTCGAGAATACAAGTTTCAATGGCCTGAACTTGAGTTTCATGGTCGCCGTCGATTTTACCGGCAAAGGCCTTCAAGGTCATGCCAAGCTCTTCAGCCTTGGCCGTTGCGCCTTCCTTCATCTTTACAAAGAATGGATTGGTATCTGTCTTCGTGATCAGACAAACGGTTTCTCCGGCCGCGTGGGCAGATGCGGCAGCCACCGTAAGCGCGGTAGCAGATGCGGCTATCTTGAATAGATTTTTCATGTAGTCCTCCCAGAAAATTGTTGATGCCCCGCATGGCAAGCCAACGAGACTCGCCCTCATCCTCCAATGAAGGTCTTATTCAAGAAACTGCGATTCTAGCCTTTCTGTCAATAAATAAATAAAGTTTATTTATTAATTTACCTAAGCACCTTTTCATAAGAAAATAAGGTGTTTATGTTCAGGCTATGGAAAGAGAGGCGCTCAACACACTGACCGGGGGGGTAAGTCAAAGCGGGGTTCGCGATCACAACGAACGTCTGATTTTGACAGTTTTACAACGGCATGGGCCCGCCGCAGGCGCCGACGTTGCGCGATTAACAGGCCTATCTCCTCAGACCGTATCAATCATTTTGCGCAAGCTTGAAAAAGACACAATTCTCAAGCGTGGAACCCCACTGCGCGGGAAGGTTGGAAAGCCCTCAATCCCTATGGAACTAAATCCGGAAGGCATCTTGTCGGTTGGGATGAAGATCGGGCGGCGTAGCGCCGATCTGCTCTTGATCGACTTTACTGGCACGCCGCGCCGCCAACTTTCCACGACTTATGACTATCCGCTACCAGAGGTCATTTTCGGTTTTTTGGAGACTGGTTTGGAAACGCTTCTGTCCCACGAGCCCCAAAGGCTTCGTGATCGTGTTTGTGGGATCGGTATCGGGACCCCATTTGAACTTTGGAAATGGCACGATCTGTCTGGGCTTGCTGCAAAAAAATTTCGGTCTTGGAGAAATGTGAATTTCTTTTCCGAGGTCGCCAAGTTCAGCGATTTGCCGGTTTTTGTGGTCAACGACGCAACAGCCGCGTGTCACGCAGAGCATCTCTATGGGCGTGGGGCAGAATACCGTGACTACTTCTACTTTTTTATTGGCTCAATGATCGGCGGCGGCGTTGCATTGAACGGCACCGTGTTCGAAGGCAACCAAGGCAATGCCGGTGCATTGGGCGCCATGCGCACGACCGGTCCTTTGGGTGAGAGTCAGCAACTGATCGACACGGCGTCGCTGTTTTTGCTTGAGGACCGATTGATAGAAGCGGGTGTCGACCCGGGGATTCTATGGAAGAAGCCGCAGAATTGGAGCAGCATTTCTCGCTATGTAGAACCATGGATTGGCACCACGGCGCAAGAATTAGCTAAGGCCGCTCTTTCAATCTGTGCTGTCATCGACTTCGAGGCCATTTTTATCGATGGCGCGTTCCCGCCTGAAATTCGGGAAGAACTGGTGTCAAGGGTTCGCCGTTACTTAATCAACCAAGACAAACGCGGTTTGATTCCTCCGGTCGTGGAGGCCGCAGCGGTTGGGGAAAACGCTCGTGGCATTGGGGCGGCTAGCAGCCCAATTTTCCGCCAGTTTCTATTGAATACCAACGCTGGGCTTTCTGGAATGTAGCCAGAACTCATCGAAGTCAAAGTTTCAAAGTAGGAAGAAGCCGCTAGTAATGCTTTAAGAGACCGCTTTTGAACGCTGCTTTGGCACATGCGAGCTCAGCTTGAATTGGACCAAATACCGGCCGCGAACAACCGCTTTGAAAGACTGCGTCGCAAGCTTATCACTTAGCACCTAACGTCGGTTATAGTACGAACATGACTAGAGATATCTAGGCTAACGCTCATACAGTCGCTGATGCCCTGACTTCTGACCAGCAGATATCCAAACTGTCTTCAGAGGCGGAGTAGCTAGCGCTCCAATCTGTCAAAGCCAACAGATTGGAGCGCTAGCTGATCTGCGCAAGAGAACGCCGAAAAAGCCGTAAACTCATTAACAACAAAGCCGTTCCCAACAACGTCATCCAAACGAATTCCGGCCAGACAGTCTCAATACCAGCGCCTTTGAAAACAATAGCCTGACTTGCTGACATGTAGTGGCGTGACGGCAGAACCAAAGTACCTGCCTGCAACCACGCCGGCTGCCCTTCAATTGGGGTCTCTCCACCTGACAGCATTAGCATTGGCAGCACAATCAACATGACCAGAAGCGCGAACTGCGCCATAGAGCGCGCAATGGTTGCCAGAAACACCCCAAGCGCCGTCGCAGTAAAAAGAAACAACGCCGTGCCAACCAAAAACAACATATTGGATCCAGCGATACTAATGCCCAGAGAACCCTGCATCACAAAGGTTAGTGAAAGACCAGCCGCTACCAAAACCACTGCTGCATTCGCCCAAATTTTAGCAATAGCAATGTCAAATGGGGCAAGCGGCATGGCAAGGAGATGTTCAATAGTCCCGTGCTCTCGCTCTCTAATCATTGCCGCTCCGGTCAAAATGGTTGTGAGCCACATGATCTGGCCAATCAGAGCAACGATACCAGCAAAACGTACAGTATCTCTATTTGGGTTGAAGGCGCTTCTTAGAATGACACTGATTGAGGGAGCATCTACTAGATCGATACCAATTGCATAGCGATGTATTTCAGCGCTCAAGATACTGGTGATGTAGTTTGCACCAATACCGGCCTGTTCCATAGCGGTTGCGTCAATAAGAACTTGAATCTCCGGACTGCGCCCTGCGCGCAGATCCTTCTCGAATCCGGGGGGCACAGCCACAACGAAAATAAAGCGCGCAGCGTCCATGTAGGCAGGTCCTTTTCCGGGTTCGATTTGGACGACCGGTTGGAACTCTGGTGGGAAAAACGCGGTGGCAAGTGCTCGAGAAAGTGGCGAGTCGTCTTCATCCGCAAACGCTATCGAGGCATTGTTTACAGAACTTGCCACTCCCGTTGCTTCCATGATCGGGGCCAGCGTGAAAGACCAAACCAACAATGCCATCATCACCCAATCACGGCGCAGGCTCATCACTTCCTTCAAGCCTAGCCAGAATATGCAGTAGAAGCGTTGCATTCACTTCTCCTGCGCTCGAAGACATAGGGCTGCGATCAGTGTCAGAACTGGTCCGAAGCAGGCGAGGGCCAGAATGTCTGGCGCAAGGGCCTCCCAACCCAAACCTTTAGTGAAGGCACCGAAGTTTAGGTGTAGGAAATATGAGGAAGGCCAAAGAGAGCCCACCACTTGTGCGCCTCCTTCAAGCGTTGAAACAGGTTGCAACAGGCCTGAGAACTGGATTGTTGGGACGACTGAGGCGATGGCAGTTGCAAATGTCGCGGCCACCTGACTGGATGTCATTGTAGCGATCAACAGCCCGTAGGATGTCGTTGCCCAAACGTAAAGAAGGGCACCAACAGCCAAAGGGAAAGGATTTCCTTTTAACGGCACCCCGAAAAGAAAAACGGTCATTCCGGCCAAAAGCAGAAAATTTGCGTAGGCGATCAAAATGTACGGAATTTGTTTGCCGACTAGGAATTCAAGCCGCGTGGTTGGTGTCACGTAGAAATTGACAACTGACCCCAGCTCTCGTTCCCTTGCTACGCTTACGGCAGTCAAAACAGCTGGCAACATAATCAGTAGGATAGCAGGCATTGCTGGAGCCATCGCGGCGATGCTCTCAAAGCTCTGATTGTAGCGAAACCGGGGTTCGATCTTGGCGATATCTATCTGGCTTTTGCCATTGTTAAGGGCATATTCCGCGAGAAATGATTGGTGCAATCCGGAAACATAACCTTCAACCGTCTCACCCTTAAATGGGATAGCACCGTCTACAGTTGCAAGTATCTGGGTTGGTTCACCCGTACTCATCTTTCGGTCAAAGTCAGGTGGTAACTCAACAACCAGAGAGACCTCACCTGACACTAGACGGTCGCGCCCTTCGCTGGCGCTTTGCAGCGGCGATGTGGCTTTAAAGTAGGACGATCCGGCGAATTCAGCCGCATAAGCACGACTCTCCGGCCCCTGAGAAAGGTCAAGTACCGCGAATTCAAGCTCATCGATATCCAGCGTAATTCCAAAGCAAAAAACCAACATTAGAATAGCAGAACCCAGAAACGCGAAAGCCAGACGCACCGGGTCACGAGCTACTTCAACGGTCTCGCGCCGCGTATAAGCCAATACACGAGAAAACGCTCCTCCCCCGGCGTGGGATCTGGCCCTAAAACCGACCTCTGGCGCGACAACAGAGACTGGTTTTTCTGCTGCTTCCAATATCGAAATGAAGGCGTCTTCAAGGTTTTTCGCCCCTTCGACGGCGATCAGTTCAGCCGGAGTACCTTCCGCTAGAACTCTACCAGCATGCATAAACGAAACGCGATCACAGCGTTCCGCCTCACCCATGAAATGAGTGGACACAAAGATCGTTACCGACTCATTTCGCGAAAGCTCAGTCAACAAGTCCCAGAAGGAATCGCGCGCCTCTGGATCCACACCGGATGTTGGTTCGTCGAGTATTAGCACCCGCGGACGGTGGATCACTGCTACGGCTAGCGACAGTCGCTGTTTGATCCCTAGAGGCAGTGCCGTCGCCAACGTATGCCGGTGCTCTTCGAGCCCAAAGCGCTCAGTGAGTTCCGAAACACGTTGTTCTCGGTTGGCAATTGCAAATATCCGCGCATGCAATTGTAGGTTCTGATGGACCGACAACTCGCCATACAAGGAAAAGGCCTGGCTCATGTAGCCTATTTCACGCCTCATTTTTCGGTCATATGCATCGACAGGGTTGCCAAACAGCAGTGCTTCACCTGAGCTGGATGGTAACAAGCCAGTCAACATCTTCATTGTCGTGGACTTGCCGCAACCGTTTGATCCTAGAAACCCGAATATCTCTCCGCGATTGATTGTGAAGTCGACGTTGTCTACGGCCGTGAAATCACCAAAGCGTCGTGTCAGTCCACGCGCAACTATCACTGGGCTTGCTTCGATCTTCCCATTCGTTTTGTTTTTCCCCGCCGGTTCGACAGGCAACTCCCGTGCTCTCAGACGCCGATATGCAATTTCGAGGTCGTCATCACTCCCTTTCAATTCGGCGGGCTTCCCATGAAAGATGACTTGACCCGCGTCCATCGCGACAATCCGGTCAAAACCGTCGGCTTCTTCCATGTACGCCGTTGAAACCAATACCGACAGTTCGGGGCTTTTTGCTCGGATTGCATCAATCAAAGCCCAGAACTGCCGACGCGACAACGGGTCGACCCCGGTCGTTGGCTCATCCAAAACCAAAAGTTTGGGGTCATGGATTAACGCACAGCAAAGACCTAGTTTTTGCTTCATCCCACCCGAGAGCTTGCCCATCAAACGGTCTTCAAACTGCGCAAGCCCTGTCGCAGCCAATAGCGCTGCGATACGGTCATCCCGCTCTGCATGCCCTTGAGCAAAGAGACCTGAGAAGAACTCAAGGTTCTCGCGTACAGACAGCTCCGTATACAGGTTTCGACCCAGCCCTTGCGGCATGAACGCGATGGCTGGGCAAATGTTGTGTCGATGACCAGAATCGCCAATCGGGCCGCCTAAAACGTCGATATTGCCGCACTGCAGTTTCTTCGCGCCGGTGATCAAACCAAGCAGTGTAGACTTTCCCACCCCATCCGGCCCGATAAAGCCAACAAGCTGGCCGCCTGGCAGTTCTAACGAAACAGAATCCAATGCGACATGCTTGCGATAACGGTGCGTAACACCTGAAATGTGAATATCGCAGGCGTCATCCTCAACTCTCATTCGAACAGCTCTTCTGGGATGCGTTGTTCAAGCGCCTCAGGCCAAGCAGCGGCTGGGTTCAGCCGGATCACCGCGACACCGCGCAGACCGGTTTTGACGTGCTCAATCCGACTTTCAACCAAGTCTATTGGGATACGGACGCGAACGCGAAAAACCAGTTGCTCTCGCTCATCCAGGGTCTCGACCTGTTTGGGGGTGAATTGTGCCTCGGGAGAAACAAAGCTCACGTATGCAGGTATCGCATATTCCGGCAAAGCGTCGAGCACGATGCGAGCCTCAGCTCCAATGGGCAAAAGTCCGGCTTCACGCGCCGGAAGAAAAACTTCCATGTAAACATTCTCAAGGCCAAGAATAGTGAGGATTGGTTCGCCCGCGCCAACCACCTCTCCGGGTTCTGCGAGCCGGTAAAGCACGCGTCCCGGCAAAGGTGCCACTAGAGCGCTGTCTTCAATCTGTGCCTCAATCCTGCGCACTCCCGCCTCAGCGGCAGCAATACGGCTTTCTGCGGTTGCAACTCGGGCTTTGGCGGCGCCCAATACTGCTGTAGCAACCTTATGAGTGGTATCGCGATCTTCAAAAATAGTTTTGGAGATATTTTGTCCTGCCAGCAACGCCGTGGCACGATCAAGCTCTTGCTCAGCCCTGCGCTGTTCGCTTTCGCGTTGCACAACGAGCGCATCTGCTTCGGCCCTTGTCTGATTTGCCAAGGCTACTTCGGCTCTAGCCCGGTCCAGAGCGGCAGATAGCTCGTCTATGTCCATTTCGGCCAGGATTTGACCGGCTGCAACCATACTGCCCTCTGTTGCCGTTACCTTCGCAACCCGACCTGCATTAGTTGGTGCTATTTCGACTTGTTCCGCTTCAACCCGCCCGTTTCCTTGCACAAATCCGACCGGCAATTCATCGCCATCCTCGGCAACAACGACATACAGCAACGCACCAGCAATTACCAAACCAGCCAAAATAAGAAAAACCGATAGGTTTTTGGTCATAGCGTTTTACCTGAGACAGGGTTTCTGGCGCAGAGTTTAGTGTCTCAAAAGACTCAAAGCCTTGTTTTGGATCAAAAACGATCCGGACACCTCAGTTCCAAGCAATTGTTTGTATGAACACCGTTTTGGGTGTTGCAGGCTCTTTCGCGATAGGGCGGAAGAAGTAGACTTGAAGCGTTTTTGTTATCAGTTTGGTATTGAAACGGGTTGTTCTAGCGCGCAATTGCGGTTGCCGCCAACCTGCTGCGCAATACAGCGAAAGGAAACACTGTGCCTAAAACACTGAGAGCTTGTTTGTCTTTGTGGTTGGTTGCAGTCACTCCTGCGTACGCACAAGAACCTCCTCGTCTCGTTTTGCAGCTAACCGTCGACGCGTTTCGGGGCGATCTGCCGACACGCTACTTTGAGAATCTTGGGGAGGGTGGCCTTAAGTATTTACTGGAAAACGGTGTACACTATCTGGACGCCCATCATTGCCATGCCAATACAGAGACGGTTGTCGGACACGCCACATTGGCGACCGGGGCAACTCCGGCAGTACACGGGATGATCGGAAATATCTGGTTCGACAGAACCTTGGACCGCGTTGTCTACAACGTTGAAGACAGCACCGCTCCGCTTCTTGGAGATGGCGCTGGTGTCAATGACGATATTGAAATTGACCCAACACAGGCGGCAGCTGGCACAGATGGCCGGTCACCACGCGCTATACTTGTTACGACGCTTTCGGATGAATTAAGCGCTTCCACTGCTGGTGCGGCCAAGGTCTTTGGAGTTTCAATCAAAGACCGTGGGGCAATTACAATGGCGGGGCAAAGCGGCAAAGCCTTCTGGTTCTCAAAAGCCGCAAATCGTTTTGTCACAAGCTCCTATTACTATGACAAATACCCGGATTGGGTTTCCTCATGGAATGACGCATCGCCGAGCGCATCCTTTGAAGGAACCTCTTGGGAGTTGATGCACCCAAAGGAAGCCTATCTCTTTGGCGACCGTGACAACCAACCATGGGAGACGGATGTTGCCGGGTTCGGCATAACCTTTCCTCATCGCTATTCTTCGACGCAAAATGGGTTTGACCCGCTGGAAAATCCCTACTTTACGACCTTTTTAACGCTTAGTCCTGCTGGCGACGATCTGACGGCGCAGTTTGCCAAACGGTTGATTGATGCCGAGGATATCGGGCAAGATGCGGTAACGGATTATCTGGCGATTAGCTTCTCGTCCGTGGATTACGTCAACCATGTGTTTGGCCCCTCCAGTCTTGAAGCCGAGGATACGATATACCGCCTCGATCAGACTCTCATGATTCTCTTCGCGTTTATCGACGAACGGATTGGGCTGGAAAACGTTTTGATCGTTCTATCGGCGGACCACGGCACCACCGATGCGCCGGGCTATTTGGAGAGTGTTGGCATCCGAACTGGCCTTGTTGCTCCGGACACATGGGACCCGACGGAACAGATAGCCAAGCTTAAGGAGCGGTTTGGGATCACCGGGAAATTGCTTGAAGGTTATAATCACCCCTATCTCAATATCGCCCCCGAAGTATTGGCTCGCATTGATATTGATTTATCCACGCTGGAGTCAGCTATTGCAGAAGAGCTTCTATCCTTTCCCGATGTGGCATTCGCCGTCCCCAGTACGGCTATCGAAGCAAACCTCCTACCCGATACCGACATCATGCGCTTGGTCCGCAACAACTACCACCCCACCCGATCCGGGAACATATACGTAATTTTCAAACCCGGCTGGTTCATCGCAGACATCGATGGTCTGTCCGTCACATCCACCCACGGGTCACCGTGGCGCGGTGACACACATGTGCCGATTTTCTTTGCTGGAGCGAACTTAAAACCGCAACGGGTTGCACGCCGGGTTTGTACGACTGCTATCGCATCCACACTGTCTGCATTATTAAGTACGGCACGTCCTAATGGTGCGAGCGGTGAGGTACTACAAGAAGTCTTGGATTAGACCGCTGTGAAGCGCGAGACCTGATATTGAAGCAAGCTAGGCCAGACCGCGACGGCATCGTCTACAAGTCGATCCGTATATTCGCTGCTTCCAGGCAATTACGGCACCCGCCCAACGCAGCACTCTTTTGCGTACTCAACTGCGAAGCAGAACTTCACGGAACATATCGTTCCGGCTTCGGAGACTGAATACTCTCCAAATACTCAGCAATTTCGATTAGTCTGGAAGGAATACGCGTAACCAAACCATTCCCCGTATCAAATTCGACAGTAGGGCCGTCGTTCAACTCGGTGATAATAGGCATGTCATCGCGAGGTTCTTGAACTTTCAAATAACCGTCCAAGATCGACATGACCTCCAACATGGGCCACACACCCCCTCTGCGTTCGGAAATCTTTGTTAAATCAGCAGGCACTGTTTTCAAATCAGTGGCGTCAGGCCCATTTCCTGTCGCATCGACTCCGTGACACCTGGTGCAATGCTCGAAAAAAAGGTCTTTCCCAAAGTCCAAAAACTCGTCGGCCGCAGATATCGTTGGAACCGAAGAAATTACTATGCTTGCAACGATCATAAAGTACCTCATAAGTTGGAGGTCCTTTGCCAAACGAGAGTTTATTACAACAGAAATGGACCGACATCTTCCCCCGGTCAACGTCGGTCCTTTACCATATAACACTTGCTATCCTATGGCCCAAAACCGATTGATGGGGACAGGCAGCAACGAGCTCAGAACAGCTTCACCATTTAACATTCGAAATTTAGCATGTGAAAGCGCTCGGCTCTTTGACATAAATCATATGTCACTTCGCAGTCTGCCAGAATTGGACTCGACACGCCAATTCGGCCAAATGATTTTGAATGACTGCTTACGCCTAGCAGAGCACGGCGCTTCACAATGCTAGGCCTGGAATTGTCACCGGGTCAAAAAAAGGTGCAGGTCCAGAACACCGGCAAACGATCAATTGCTGACCTAGCGCCAAAAACACTAATCTACTGTTGGATGCTTTCTAAGAAAAACAATAACCCTGCTAACTCGCGCGGTGTGGGCGTCAAGACACCCTCGATTTCAACCGGAACCAGGTCTTCCGCCATTTCCCCGCCAAATTCCGGCATAACCCGAGCAAGATGGCTGTTTCCTGGGTCGCCATAGATGTAGCTTAGGGCCCGTGCTTGAGGGAAAGTGCCTCCGTTCTTCGCGCTCAATGTTGTCAAATCTGTTGGCGCAACGGAAAGACCGCTGCTTGCCGGGCCACCGCCTCTGCCATCCACACCATGACAAGAACTACAGTTTTCTGAGAAAAAGGCTGCCCCATCAGCGCGAGTGGGCATGACGTCGGCGTCAGGATACAGATCTGTACACGACGCTGTGGCCAGAGCAATAAATCCAACCGATAATATTTCCCACCTTTTATCGTGCATGCTCAACCCCGGATTTTAATCCAGCCTACGGTCTATTGTAGCACCTGGCAATGACAGCAACTGGGGTTAAAAATCAGGAAGGGTCAACTTTACAGACTCTTACAAGAACTTGGACATTGCCGCTCACCAAGGGGGGGTGAAAGCTATTTCTAGACCTTCTATGTCTGCGGGCATTTCACTTTTGAGAATCTAAGCAGAGTATTCGACAATCAGGATTGGGAGATCCAAACATGCCGGAAGCTTCGTCCCGAATAGTTTGGCTCGAAGCGATAGGGGCGATCCTAATGATCCTACTTGGGTCCGGGCTGCACTTTGCATTTGTTTTGCTTGGAAGTTGGACGCCAATGGCGCTTGTGGCAGCTGTCAACGAGTCAATTTGGGAACACTTAAAGCTGGCTTTTTGGCCAGGCTTGTTTTGGGCCTGCCTAATGCCGCTTCCACCCCGACTTACAAGAAGGGACGTATTTAGTGCTAAAGGAGTTAGCCTCGCAATTACTGCTATTTTAATTGTAATAGTATTCACAGCATACACAGCGATATTTGAGCGCAACTTTTTGTTGATTGATATTGGAATATTTGTTGCAGCAATTTGCATCGGCCAGATCGTGTCAATTCTGCTGCTTGCTTACGAAGATCAAATACCTGCACTCATTCATGTATTCGGCCTGGTTCTCCTTGGGGTTCAAGTCGTCGCCTTCAGTACCCTAACATTTTTCCCTCTTAATCACTGGCTGTTCATTGAAGCACAATCTGGCACGATAGGTATTCCTGCCCGTTAGATGGACAGTCGGTCCTATTGGTGACGCATGCTTGCATCCCCATGAATTTCAAAGACGATTTTCCCAAGCTTGACGGGCCCTAAACAGGGCGTTTGAGTAGAGGCATGGACCGTTGGATTTCGGATTCGATTGCCAAGATCAATGCAGATGCTCACCGCTCTGCCGATACGCACCTTTTCAAGCTTCCCGTCCGGGGGCTGAAGGGCGTAGACATCTATCTCAAGGATGAAAGTACACATCCCACTGGCAGCCTCAAGCACAGGCTGGCACGCTCGCTTTTCCTTTATGCGCTTGTAAACGGGAAAATATGGGAAGAGACACGTGTAATCGAAGCCTCGTCTGGCAGCACCGCCGTTTCAGAAGCTTACTTCGCCCGTATGATCGGAGTGCCTTTTACCGCGGTTCTCCCAAAATCTACCGCCAAGAGCAAAATCGACCTAATCCGGTTCCAAGGTGGGGAAATCCACTTCGTCGATGCGGCGCCGGACATGCACCAGGCCTCGGTTGAACTGGCAGCTGAAGTCGGTGGCTACTTCATGGATCAGTTTACGTACGCCGAGCGGGCGACGGATTGGAGAGGAAACAACAACATTGCAGAAAGCCTTTTTCGCCAGATGGAACGAGAGCCACATCCAATTCCATCGGTTATTGTGATGAGCGCGGGCACTGGCGGAACTTCAGCAACGCTGGGGCGGTACATTCGCTACAAGGGCTTTAAAAGTGAGTTGGTTGTTGTGGACCCCGAAAACTCAGTGTTTTTTGAAAGCTTTCGAACTGGAGACAGGACCCTGACCCGCCCCTGTTCAAGTCGTATTGAAGGTATCGGACGTCCCAAGGTAGAGAAGTCATTTTTGGCAGATGTAATCGACCGTATGATCCAAGTGCCCGATGCGGCAAGCATTGCGACTATGCTCTGGCTTGAAGATCGGATCAGGCGGCGGGCAGGCCCATCAACAGGCACAAACCTTTGGGGGGCTTTGCAAATTGCGCAAGAGATGGAGGCTGCCGGACGATCTGGCTCCATTGTCACTATTCTTTGTGACGACGGAAATCGTTATCTCGACACCTACTACGATCCGGAATGGGTGATGGAAAACTTCGGCGAAACCACCTCTTACGATGCTATTTTGGCGGGATATCACTGAATTCAAACGAAGAGGACAGCATGAAAAGGGTGAAATTTGTATTTGCAACGCTTCTGGCATCAATGGTCGCCGTGATGCTTTGCGCCACAACAGTTTTGGCCTCCTCTCAGGAAGCACAACGGATCATCGAAAGCGCAGCTGCTGATTGCAAAGACTTCGAGAATGGAGAGTTTGATCAGGGTGACGCTGTGACCGAGATCGAGCTGCGCTCCCAGTTTGGCACGGTTAAGGCTGAACTCGTAGATGAAAGCCAGTATTCCTGTTCTTCTGCTGCCTCTATGTA
The DNA here is from genome assembly GCF_040371315.1 of Ruegeria sp. HU-ET01832. NCBI lineage: Bacteria > Pseudomonadati > Pseudomonadota > Alphaproteobacteria > Rhodobacterales > Roseobacteraceae > Ruegeria > Ruegeria sp. HU-ET01832. The sequence continues at coordinate 182,429 of NZ_BAABWL010000002.1, read as the reverse complement.
CTGCGGAACAGGGGGGTGCATGCTCAATCTTATCGTCGACGGTGAGATCATGTCGTGGCAGGTAACGGGTTGGCGTCTTTTTGACTGGGGGCCTGACCGTATACTGCTTATTGGACGAGACGGTGGTTGGTGCGGAGGCGCAGGAGCCGAGGTTTGTTACGAGGCGCTAGTTTGGAGCAATGGGAAGATTTTAACCGTTGGTTCGGCGCCAGAGTAAGCCCGCGCAGCGCTAGCGGTTGTTTTACGCGCCTGGCCTAATGGCCCAGAACTTTTGGATCGAGCTTTATCTGTTCGACGGCGATTACCCAAAGTTTCGATTTATGACCGAAACAAAAACTTTGTCGCGAGGGCGATGGCGGACATAAAGATGATAAAGCACCTGTCATAACGGGTCGCGACCCCTGAACTGGTCACATCAGGTTTTGGACGCATCTCCAATCAACCTTTCGACGGCTCCACCTGCCGTGGATGTTGCAAGCCAGGTTTTGGGCATCATCGACCAATGCCCGGCGGGTTGGATCTATTCAGATTCTTCTTCAACGTCAGGACTACTGGAGCGCTTGCTGGCAGAAGCAGATGTTGAATACGTTCAAAAAGTCGATGTGCTCCGTGCGGACCAGATCATACAGGATGATGCATCTCGTCGAGCGATGAAACAGCAGCTGAATTCACACAAGCGGTCCAGTGACGATCCGCTCGATGAGGTGGAGCGGTTGTGGACCTGCTACCAAGCAGCGAAGGCCTCGAAGGAAGGAGATGAGCGATGATTTTGGCGGACGATGCCTGGCGTAGATAGTCAGCCCTAGACAGACATTCGCAACTGGACTTTTCAAATCCGGATAAGCGGACGGAGCTGACATTCAAGATCACCGTGTCTACCATAGAGGCATAAGTTAGGGAGGCTTCAACATGACCGATCCCAATAAAGTCGCGCACCACTACCACTCTGGTCACTTGCTAAAGCGAATTTCTGATGGTTGCGCAGCACTGGACTTGACCCCACCGATTTCTCGCGACGCTTTGGCGCCGGTTGACGAGTTTCACATTGGCGGACGCCTTGCGACCGAACCTTTTGTGAAGGCTTTAGACCTTTCGCCCCAAAGTCGGGTTGTCGATTTTGGATGTGGCCTCGGTGGTCCTGCCCGCTATGTAGCAGCGGCCACTGGGGCTCATGTGACCGGCATCGATTTAACCGCCGAGTTTGTGGAAACAGGACGCGCCCTTACAGAATGGACGGGCATGTCGGATCGGGTTCAACTCATCGAAGGAAGCGTACTTGATCTGCCGTTAGAATCTGACTCGATGGACGCTGCTTACATGATCCACGTCGGCATGAACATTGCGGACAAAGTTGGCATCGCGCGGGAGGCAATGCGTGTGCTTAAACCAGGGGGTATTTTTGCGATTTACGATGTGATGCAAGTCGGCGAGGGCAATATGGATTATCCAGCGCCTTGGGCTTCGACTTCGGATCAGAGTGCGCTTGCACCACCAGAGACATATGAGGCGGCTTTGAAGTCCGTTGGTTTCGAATTGACCGATAGGATCGACCGCACCGTGTTTGCCAAACAATTCTTTGAAGATTTGGCGGCTGCGCAAAGCCGTGCGGATGGTCCTCCACATCTTGGCCTGCATCTGATCATGGGCGACGACACAGCGCTAAAGGTCCAAAACATGGTGCGAAACATAGAAGGCGGATTGATAGCCCCGATTGAGATCCACGCCCGTCTGCCCATCTAACTTTGCGTCCGCACTGGGCTCGAATTAATCATTCTCTGCGGTGTGCGGATGGGCCGATGGCAGCCCGAAGCAGACAATCACAGTCACGCTTTTCAGTTTTGCACCAAGCCATTCAATAGGACATGCGCGACGTTCAGGAAATCATGTGGTCTTTTCCAAGCAGCGTAATTTGCGCTACCAATAGACATGAATGGAGACCGCAGACTTTCCGCAGTACTCTCGGCCGATGTAGTAAACTACTCAGGCCAGATTAAGGCAGATGAAAATAGGACTCTCGGCGAACTTCGTGTTCTACGTCGAGAGTTATTTGATCCTTTGGTTAGCGATCATCGCGGTAATGTCGTTAAGAGGATGGGTGATGGAGATGCTACGTTTGACTATGCCTTCATACAACAGGGGCTTCAGTTCTTCCCCGACAAATCCGCCGCGTTGAAAGAAGTTCATAGGATCTTGCGCAATGACGGTCAGCTGTTTTTGACATGTTGGCGCGCTGTGTCGCCCTTCAATGGAGCACTTGCAAAAGCTCTCGAACAGCATGTTGGAACAGATGCCGCAGTCAAGGCCAGAGCGCCTTTTTCGTTTCGAGATGGGGACCTCATTTCGAACTTGTTGGTCGATGCAGGCTTCAAGATAGCTCGTCACGAGCCATTGGTACTAGAGCGAAGATTTATTGACCTTCGTGCGCAAATCATGGCGCTGCCAATCGAAACTGATCTTAGGGATGCAGGTGATGACGTCACCAACAAGGTCGTGGAAGAGGTTGCAGACGCTTTGTCTAGATATGACAATGAAGGCGTATTGCACGTACCGCAAGAAGCGCACCTTTTTGTCGCCGCGGCATAGGTCAACGACCACTGGCTCAGTTCTCAATTACGATCTTTGCCATGGTCGAAAGACAATGCGGCATTAGTGGCTGCCGAGCGTGACTCCGCGTTGACGGTTGAGTGTGCATCAAACTATACTTTTGCCATGGCCAGCGGAAAATACATCGACGATTTGTCGGTTGGCGAAACTTTCGAAACCGGTGGCGTTACGCTGACCGAGGGAGCGATTGTTGACTTCGCACTGGTTCATGACCCGCAGCCCTTCCACGTTAACAAAGTGGCTGCCGCAGAGTCGATTTTCGGCGGTCTCATCGCCAGTGGATTTCAAACAATAGCGCTTACTTTCAGGTTGTTCCGCGACACTGGTGTACTTACCGGCACCAATCTGGGTGGACATGGTATGGACGAGGTACGGTGGCTGGCTCCGGTGTATTCCGGTGACACGATCAGCGTGCGCGTCACGGTTGAAGCAATTACACCATCACGTTCGAAGCCAGACCGGGGAACGGTCAAATTCCGATACCAGACATTTAACCAGAACGATGTTGAAGTTCTTAACCTGGTCATGCACCACGTGATGGCATGTCGGAGTTAAGGCGGTTTGCAGCGACTTGGGCGCGGCGATCAATTCGACCTCCCTTTGCCATCTTCAAGAGTATCCTTGGGCTCGCCACATAAAGCTTCTATTCGCAATTGCGGTCGTGGCGTACATGCAAACTAGCTTGTTCGCGTGTTCTCAATCCTTTTTTGCCTAAATAACTACTTGTAGATTGCCGCATAACGAGGTGCGAAGAACTTAACGAAGGCTCTAACCTCTGGCCGACGATAGGCTTCCGGCGAAATGAGCATTAGGTGCGGCACCGCAAGTTCGGGGATTTCGTCGAAACATCGGATAAAAGACATGTCTGTTTCCACCAGCTTGACATTGCTGATTCCAAGGCCTTGCCCTGACCTGATCGCCGCATGCATTAGCTCCAGTTCAGTGAAAGACATGACGATCTGGTCCGGCTCCACGTGATTGGTCAACCATTCGTGGAATACATTTGGTACGTCGTCCCGCTGAAAGGTAACAAACTGATGCCCGGCCAGATCATTCGTTGACCCCGGTAAGCCAAATTTGTCCGCGTAATTTCTGCTGCCGAACAAAGACCAGCGGGCCGTGCTGATCTTACGACAGATCAGGTCAGGATCAGGTTCAGTTCTTGCAAGGCGCAAAGCAATGTCGGCCTCGCCCGCCATCAGGTCCAGCGCCCGAACGCTGGACAAAAACTCGAATGCGACATCCTGATTGTCGGCGGAAAACTCGTTTACGATTTCAATCATGCGTGCAGAGAAGTTTGCTGAGTAAGCGGTGATACGGATGGGTTGTGTCGACGTCAATTCTTTCGCGCAATCGGCAAATTCAAGGACTGAAGTCTCGATTGCTTCGGCGAGGGGAACGAGGCGAAGGGCTTCTGGGGTCGGTTTGAACCCGTGCGTACCGCGCTCAAAAAGCGTCAAGCCTGTTTCTCTTTCGAGAACATCAATGCGTCGGGCAACCGTTGGTTGGGAGACCTTTAGCTTTCTGGAGGCCGCAAGCGTCGACCCTTCTCTGAAGACAGAGAGGAACACACGAATATCCGACCAATTTCGGAACCCGTTCTTCATTTTTGTAGAACAGCACAATTTTGTGCCGGATACCAGAAAAACGGGTGAACAGTTACTCTTGTTGCGACAGCGCAAGTAACTCGAAAAGGACCATGAGATGGCTTCCCATACAATGTCACCCAGCATCTGGACCGTATTTGATGGACTGTTCGGTTGGACCAAAAGAGCCTGCCCCGAAACCCGGAAGCCGCGGCCTACAGCCAACAATCTTCACGCGGAACGCGACTATATTAATGACGTGATCTGGAGTAGTCCCGCTGCGTTTTCGAGTGAACTTGACGTGCAGAACATGATGAGTCTGTATCCAGGAAGGTTCTGACGACACTTGGTGACAATCGGCCGAACAAGGCGATTAGATCACGCCAAATTCAGCTGCAAGCTGGAAGTGACAGCCACGCACCTGTGTTGTAGCCATTGAGTAAGTACCAACACGAGACCTTCTCGTGCAACCTGGCGCCTTGTTTGACGATATTGAAGTGAGCCACCTGCTGGCAAAGGTCACTCACCTCACCTCACCTCCGCATGTTCGTCGTTTGGTGAAAGGCAATTTCCTTTGATCCGTTCTCGTAAATTTGCAAAGTCCGAAATGCTAACCGAACAGACCTTTGTCCGAGACTACACCCGATACCAGTTTTCAACTTCTCGGGCGGCTTCTTCGGCTGTAAAAGTAGTCTCTACCTCTGCGATTGCGTACTTTACTTCGTCTGAGCTAGCACTGAGTTCTAAGGCGTCCGCATCCAGATCATGGGCTGACCCTGCATTTGAATAGATCGTATCGACCCCAATTCTGATGGCGTGTCGGAGTTGCAGCAGGTGCTCAAAAAACCGCACATAAATCATCTCCTCGTACGGAGAATGAATATCCGCTTCAGAGATCAAGCCCAATTCTGCGGCCTTGGCACACGTCAAACGCCAAGCCAGTTCCATTGTGGATGGTGGCGCGTCCCTGGCCTCTTCAGGATGTCCGGGGTTCGCAAACGTAGATCTTCGAATAGCTTCGAGATTGGCACGTAAGCCCTTTGTGGGAACCGGATAGATGAATTTGGTTTCCTCGGAAGCTAAGGCAGGCTCAATCTGATCCGGCTGCGCCTGGATGAACTCTGAAAACCTGTTTCCGATGATAGGGACTTCGCCCACAATCATGTCTGTGGGATCGGAATTCTCCACCTGCCATCGCGCTAAGGTTCTCCGGCCCCACAATCCGGCGGCCCTTCGGATCAACGGATGAGTTCCATCCGAAACATCTGGATACTTTGTTAGTATGTCTTCGGTCTGAAACGCCGCGAGCCCCTTATCCCAACGCATGATATGCACGCGACGTCCCAAGGAGATCGCAATGGATATTTGCTGGCGCAATAGGAATGACTTTCCAGATGCCGGCAATCCAGTGAAGAAAACCATGCGGCAACGACGTGCAGCGTCCGCTAGGTGTCTTCCAATTTCTGCGTCCGCAAAACTGTCCTTAGAAATTACGAATCTCCTTATTCGGTGTCGGCAACAGCGTTAGGTAGCAAACGCAACTTGGTTCCAGAGCCGCTACAAACATTCTACGCCCGCCATTCTGAAAGCGATGTTTGCAAGCAATCGCGGCGTTAGTTCTCTGAAACTTCAATACCGGCAATGCGAAGCCCATCCATTATCTTTTCGATCAGCTCCGTTGGCATTCCACGCGCTCGATACGGTGAGCGTGGATCGTCAAGAAACTCCGGGTGTTCGTTTTGCAAGCGTCGCGCCATCTCTTGCGCCTTTTGTTGCTCGCCGTCCAAAGCATAGCTTGCAGTCAGGGTTGCCATCGACATGGTGGATTTCGGCGTACCCCAGCTCAAGATGACTTTTTGTGCCTCATCATAATTGCCTCGCAAGATCGCGTGCAGCACCCAAGCGTTATCGTAGCCAGGATGAAGTTTGGGGTTGAGGTCTTTTGCGCGGGAAATCCACTCTTTACCTTTTTCAAACTCGCCGGAGTAAGCAAGAAAGATACCCAGATCCGCGAGGATCCAGGAATCATTGGGACTAAGCTCCGTGGCGTTCTTTGCGTGTTCAAAGAAGACCGCCTTGTCTTCTCCCGTCATTCTGCTGAGGATTGCCAGGGCGTAGTGCGCATCCGCATTGTCCGGGTCTTCCTCAAGTGCACGTGTGGCGGCGTCTCGGGCCTTATTTGCCCAATCCGGATCGGTGTCGAATGATCGTTTCTTAGACTCGAGATAGTTAAAGGCCAATCGCGACCAAGCAAGAGAGTAACCAGGTTCTTCCTTCACGGTTCGCAATAGACAGTCCCGAGCCTTGCGATGCGCTTCAATGCTGAAACTTTGATAAAACCAGAATCCCAACAGATAACATTCATAGGCTTCCAGGTTTTCCGGTGCCTTGTCGCGGATAGCCTGCTGTACAGAAGTGTTGAACAACGGGGCATCGCTTGAACCGATTTGCGAGGCGACCTTTCTTGCAATCTCAACCTGGATATCCAGGACATTTGCGATACTGAGGTCCATATCAAAGGGGCCCGGCGGTGTGAGTTGACGGCAAGTCCTTGCATTGATGAATGTAGTTGTCACCCGCAGTTTCGAGTCAGACCGTTGGGCCGTGCCGCCAAGTATGTAATCGGCCCCTAACGCATCCCTGATCGCTTCGCAATCTTTGTTACTGCTGAAGTCGGCTCCAGCTTCGGGAGCTATAACAAACAGGTTAGAGAACTTCGCCAACAAGGCGTTAAGATCACGCGTCAAACCTTCAGCGAAATACTCGTCTTCCTTGTTTTCCCCGATTGTTTCAAAAGGTGTAATGACAATCCGCGCACCTGACGGAAGGTCGCGCGGATCATCTCTTCCAAATACAAAAAATGCTGAAATCGCGGTAGCTGTGGCGACAACAGCCGTCGCGGCAGTCCATCGGATCGCTGCGCTGCGCTTGGGTTTGACCGCAAGTTCCGGAGGCCAGGTCCAAACCTCGACCTTATTGGCGATATTCTTCAATTCATGGGCGCCAGCATGCGCAAATTCCGCGTCCACCTTTCCCGAAAGTTGATCGGCAACTGCTTTGGAAACACAAAGGCCTCCGGGCGGTGCGATTGCTTCCAACCGAGCCGCAATGTTGACACCGTCTCCCAGCAGGTTATCGCCATCTGCCACGACATCACCGAGATGTATTCCGATACGAAGGTTCATGCGCCCTTTTTCCGGCAGATCGAGGTTCCGGACCTTCAGCTCTCTTTGAATTTCCAATGCACAGCGGGACGCGTCCGTTGCACTTGTGAATTCAGCGATGACGCTGTCACCCGCGCTGCCGAACACGCGACCACCGTAGTTTGAGATGAGGCCATCAATGAGTTTTCGGTAGCCCTTTAGCGCTGTAATGGTGCCCTCTTCATCACGCTCGATCAGGCGTGAGAATCCCACAAAATCCGCAGCCATAATGGCAGTTAGACGGCGTTCCATAAGTCCCCCCGTACCACTTTAATGAAAGTTACCTGGGTTCTCGAACAAAATCTAAGTTCTTTCCCAAGCTCATAACTACTCATTTGGATAGAGATAGACCGGCCAACTTTGCCTAGACTTCAGATGGTTCACAAACGCTTGGCCGCTGCCTTCGGAGATGCGCAACGCTGTGCTATGATCTTCTGTGACCTAACCACAGAGGTACACTTTTGATGCGACCCGAAACGCGCAATCGCATTTTGACGCTCGGTATTGCCATTGCTGTTATTGCTGCGAAGCCGAACGCTGCCCTCGCTTCTGATGGAGAGTGTGGTGCGCCAGATGCACCGTGCACACTGGAAGGCGGTAAATACTACGTGGCCCTGCCAGAGGCTCCGGATGAACGACCTGCCGTCATTTGGTTGCACGGTTATGGACGGTCTGGCAAGGCGATGATCCAGAATTCCGCCTATGTTGACCCTTTCATCCGGCGTGGCTACGCGGTGATTATGCCGAGCGGGCAGCCCAGTATTAATGACAAAGACCTCGATTGGGGTGTGGCTGACGGATATGACCTGGCGCGCGATGATGTAGCCTTTATCGACGCCGTACGCGCCGACGCGGTGGAGCGCTTCGGAATTGACCCGTCGCGAATACTGATCGCAGGCTTCTCCCGCGGCGGCTCGATGGTCTGGGACATTGCGTGCCAAGCGCCAGAGATGGCAAGAGGTTTTGCCGCTGCGGCTGGGGCGTTCTGGGAGCCTATGACCACTGAGTGCGATGCGCCAGTTCACCTGTTTCACGTACACGGCTTCAAAGACAGAATGGTGCCGTTCGAAGGCCGAGAGCTGACATGGGAGGGTGTCGATTTTCACCAGGGTAACGTCATGAAGGGCTTGGACGTCTGGCGCCGAGAAAACGCCTGCTTAGGTAGCGCGGAAAACAGCTTTGGCGACGATGGTTCGATGCAGAAGGATTGGATGGACTGTGAGGCCGGCTCGATTCGGTTGAAGGTCACCAAAGGCGGACACGGCGTTCCGGAGGGCTGGCGGGACGCGGTGCTAGACTGGTTCGAAGCTCTACCTTGAGCACTCGAGTGCCTGCCGACCCTCCGCGAGTTTTGATCTGATGGGCATTCAGTAGCATTCAACATGATTGGTAAAAGGGGTTGAGAATGAGAGAGCAAGTTTCCGACTACTATGGTCCCAGCCGCAGGCTGATCGACCAGATAGCTGATAGCCTGAAGGCCGCGAGCATTGACCCGAAGAAACTACGCGCCGCGGATTTCTAACCAATCAATGAGTACCATTTCCGAGGCAGACAGACGACTTTACAGTTATTGGAGAAACTGAAGTTAACGACAGGCGCGAATGTACTTGATATTGGTAGTGGCTTGGGTGGGGTCACCAAAACAATTGCAGAAGAAGCAAGCGCTAAGGTTAGAGGCATTGATCTGACGCAAGAGTTTTGCGACGCAGCCAAAACCATTTCCGATTGGAAACGTTAGAACAACATCAATTCAAGGGATGTTGAGGCCGTTCTCTCGTCCGAAATCGGTATAGAAGCTGTCACTGCGGCATCGGTTTAAAGTGGCTTCGTCCGCTTCTCTTGGGTCGGTGCCAGGGCTTTGGACACCTGTTCCTTCTATGAAGCGATTCACGAGATTAAAGACACCGCAAACTTGGATAGCATCGAACAGCGCACTCTCCGACCAGCCTGCCGCGTAGACTGCTTTTGCGTCGGCTTCCGTCATTCGGGATGGTGAGACGGTGAGCTTTTCAATGTATGCCAGTAACGGTTTGAGTTGGTCTTCGACGGGTGCTGCATCGCGGTCTTCCATCAGTGCCTCGATTGTCTCGACCTCAATGCCGTAGGCTTTGGCGAAAACGATGTGCGCCCCATGGCAATACGCACAAGCATTCAAGCCAGAGACATAAGCTGCGATTAGTTCACGCTCAGCAACCGAGAGGTCGCTCTCGCCCCTCATAACCAGGCTTTCGTACGCGCAAAGCGGCGAAAGTTTGTCTGGAAAGGCTTGATAGACACTTCCAAGCGTCGCGTTCTCAGGCAGAGATGGAAACAGGCGTTTCATTCAATTCTCTTTCAGTCTTGCTTTGGATAGCTTTGTCTCAAAGTGAGGAACCTAACGGTGCATACGCAACCTTAAAGCAATTCTGGGATCCGCACAGAGCTTCTGTTGGAATACATCCGAAGGTAAGTTTGCCTAACAACACCCCAACGTGATCGTAGTTTGGCTATCTGCGGTGCCCAATTGCAGCTTACTCCCAATCGCCAGCAGACGAGCGCCACGTCTTAGCTTCCGCATCCCAAACACTGGCTGTTGTGCAAGGCGTCGGGTTTATTCCGTCACAATTGGTTCCGTGGACGTCAGCAAGGACAATGCGTTGACGCCCGAAGTCAACGACCGTCCAGCCCTGGTTGAGCAAGGAGTGAACCTCCTCTTCAATCAAGAAGTGCGACATGCATCCGCCAGTGCCGCAGTAAAGAGATGCGGCGCTCGAACACGCAAAACCAGACTCATTCAGAACCCAGTCGCGTTGTAGATCTCCGTCAAGATCCACCCTTTCAACCGCGCCCCAATCTAAGTCAAACTGACCGTTGTTGAACTCTGCGCAGGCCAGTGCCGCCAGATCAACCTTCGCCCGCAAACCGGTTGGAAGTTGCGAACCGTCAGCCGCGAACGCTGGTGAGGTCCAAACTAGACCCGAACCCAGCACAATCGAGGAAACCAAACATTTAAACTGGCTTACCAATTGGGAAATCGGTTGGAGGGGGGCATCAATTGCATTGATCATACCTATAGTCCCCGTATTCCAGCCAGTTTGCCGAGCCTTCGCTAAAAATCAGAAACTCGGACCTGTCTTCCCCAAGCAGCGCGACGACAAATCCGGCCGGCGGCTCATAGTTTCCAAAGTAACTGTAGGCCGTCATGGCTCTGATCGACTCGCCGTTGACCGTTACTCGTGCGTCCCACTCTCCCTCCGGATTGTCCAAAATTACGGGTTCGATCACGCGCTCAATCGCTCCGCCACCACAATAGACGATGCCTTCGGGTGCTTCGTAAGAAGCCCCCAGACTAGGATCTGAATCGCACGCGGAACGAAGGGACCGAATTGCCGCGCTGGAACCTTTCAAGTCAAAGATCCCATAGCTGACATCTTGATCAATCATCGACAGATTGACCGCCGCATTGGCCGCAAGCTGGTCCAGTACAAAACCATAGTCCTGCTGACTATCAAAACTGATCTCGACGGGATAATTGTCGACGATCTGCAAGGCAGCGTTTTCAGCGCCAACCTGAAAAGCACCAACCTCGGTTGTGCCGTTCTTCAAAAAACGAATAGACAGCCCCTGCTTGTCCATAATGTCCTGGCTGTCCTCGTATCCAGCCGGAGCAAAGCGGATACGGTTGCACTGAAGCTCCAGCGTCATGTTTCCTGTCTGAATAAACGCATTGGGGTTGGGCCCTGAGCTGAACGACCACTCCGCTGATGCTGTGGTCGCCACTGCCATAAGTAGCATTCCAATGGAAATGGTTTTGCAGCTCATTTTTTCTCTCCATTGAGTTACGGTTCGCACTGTCGTTCAGCAGAAGTTCCAGCCAATTGCCCGGACAGCCAGATCAGGAAACAGGTTCGCCGTATTCGTTTGCGCCTTCTTGGGAAGGTCGCGTCAGCCACCAGATCATCAGGATAGACAGAACCAATTGAAGAATTGAGACAACCACGATACCGGTCACGCCCAAGACTGCCGCGGGTCCCCGTAATGCATCGGGGTTTTCGGTCCCTTGCTCCAATACCGAAAAGAACGCTACCCCACCCAGCATAACAAATAGCGTTGTAATGCTGAGCGCCATCGGCAGCAGCAAATACCAGCCAGGTCGTCCTGTATCATGCAGCCTTCGCCAACCGGCGGCCAGCATAGGTATGAGAACAGCCAGCTGGAAAACAGAGGACAGGACCCGAGATCCCTGGTCTGTTTCGGGGTTGGTCCCGAATATGATCGTATCCAGCACAGCTAAACCAGCACTCACGACAACCACAAACAAGAAGAACCACCAATATTCTGAGCGTAAAGCCCGGCCGGAGAACTGGAAGTACTTCGAGAAACACGTTTTAACGGCTTCACCAAATCCCATTTTTCAATCCTTTCTTAGTTTCTGTGCGGCCTCAGAACGCCTCGCGGACCCAAAAGCACGCCTTCGCCCTTCTGGGTTTTTCCGCCTTCCATTTTTGTTTGAACGCTAAAAACCTATCTTTCAAAAAGGTAGCGAAATTTACGCGCGGAAAAAATGTTGATTTATAAAAAATAAGATTCAAACATGCGAATTCGACACAACTTTATTTTACCTCCGTTGTTGTCGTTGCTGCTCGCTGTGCCGAGCCCTTCCGACTGCTGGAGTGAATGCTGGCGGTCGGAAGGCACTTTACAATGATTGAGCGCTGGGAGGACGCGATGCTCAGACTAAACGTACTCGCCCTATTTCCAGAATTCGCTCGAGCTATTGCCAGTGTCGTCATTCAGCTTTCACACGTTGTCGGCGGTCTCGGTAGTCAAAGTAAAATCGCTCTGCCCGCCCCCCCCCGCGACAAGTTGTTGGAAAGGGAAATCACAGGGTCGAAGTATGTTCCATAGCCTGCTCTGACGCGAGAGCTTCAAACAAGCGCATCCAATTTCACTAATTTCAAGGGAACCAGAGGGAGAAGAAAATGTCTAACAAGATGGTGATGATTGCAGGCGCGACATGTTTCGCACTGCTTGTGGCCTGCGACGATACGAGTACATCAAGCGCGTCCGCCGAGCTCACGCCGGCTCAGCAGGCGTGTTTGCGAGATGTAGCCAACACGACGAACAATTCGCAAGTCGTGGTGCTCTCATCCGCGTTTAGCGAGGCGGGAACACAGGTCACAGTCGGCGTTGGCGAGGATCGTGCTCCTTGGAATTGCATTGCTTACAGTGATGGCGCGACGGCTGGTATCGAGTTCCTGGGCGACGAAGGCGCATTGTGACCTGTCTGCTGCGTAGCTGAAAACGGCTGCGCAGCACTGGCTTGATCTGCTGAGGCTCGACTTGGTTTGTAGAACCACCATCATCGTATTCGCGGTCCTTTACCTGTTTGCGTTAGTTGCGTTCTTAACGGGCACATTTGGCTGGTTGGGACAGGAACGAGACCCTTTGTCCGGAGTGTTCCTGCTGCCGTTGGGACTACCTTGGATACTTGTGGCGGACTTGGTCTGGGAGGCAGCCAAGCCGTGGTTCGCGGCGCTTGCACCGGCTCTCAACCTTTTGGTGCTGGTCATGATTTGTAGATGGGCACGCAGTTTGCGGCAGCAGTGAAGGCTGAGCTCGTTCTCACCAACAGGGAGAAAAAAATGGGGAAAGTGATCTTGGGAATTGTGATCGGGCTCGTCCTCGGCGTGGTTGGGGCGATGACCTTGGGTGGCGGGGCCGCGGTGGGTGTCGGCGTTGCAACAGGCTTGTCCGCCGGTGTCTGCACCACATTGAAAGGAGCACAAGCTGAGAACCTTATCACCGCCGAGCAAGCGGATCAGATCCTCAACCGCGTAAATTCCGAAATGGCGTCACTGCAAGGAATTGAAACGACGGACGAGATCGTCGGCAGCGCGCAGGCATGCGATGAATTTCTGTCAAAGTTACGAGACGCGAAGTGAGGTTCCGCTTTGTACGGAGCAAAAATGTAAGGACAAGCCAACAGGGGACCATCTGATGAAACTCGATTTACTCAAACTCCTCACACCCATGTTCGCAATCTCGGGCACGGCTTCTTTTGCAATGTCTGAAGCAGACGACGCGTGTATCGATCATTTGCGACAGGTTGGAGGACCAGACGGTCAATCAGGTACGATTGAAAGCTCGGAGTTCTCAGAAGCGGGCACGCTCGTCATGCTACGAGACGCAGGCGGAACACTTTGGCGCTGCATCGCGTACAAGGATGGTAGCATCGGCGAGATGTCGGTTGTCGAAGCGATGGATGATGGCGGTGGAGCCATGGCAGGCGCCGCCGGGTCTACTGGTAGCCAACGTGTCAAATTCGATGCTGGTTCCACCGGCGCCGAACTCGTTGGTGAACTCGCGCCCGGAGCGTCGCAGCAATACGTTTTGGGTGCCAAAAACGAACAGTTTCTTTACGTCCGCGTTGCTCCGCGAAATGGCTCCTTGGACTACGTTATTCGTAACCCCGACGGTTCTGAACTCTTAGGATTGATGTCGGCGGACAAGGAGTATCGAGGACAACTTTGGCAATCCGGTGATCATGTCGTGGAAGTTATCAATCGCAGCAACTCTTCAGTCGATTACAACGTCATTTTCGGAATTGAATAGGTGATCAATCAGAAACCCTGGAACACAAGTCCAAAAAAAGCGAGGGAAAAACAGATGAAAACCAAGGTCCAATTGGTGATCGGCACGGCGTGTATTACTGTGCTTGCAGCATGCGACGACAGTGGCGGATCAGTGGATGCAAGTGCACCAACTGTGGGCAGCTCCAGCGATCTTTCGTCATTTGAAGGGGCAAGAGCGGGCCAAGCTGAAATGGGCATCCAGAGTCTCGGATTTGAACTCATCCGCAGTGAAGGGCTGACCTCGTACTGGTTTAACAAGGATACTGGTGCCTGTGCTCGGATAACGACGTCTGAGGGAAGGTACTCAGATGTGACTATGCTGCCATCAGGTGACTGCTGACACATTTTCATCAATCAAACATCTGCGAAAGGGAGCTTTAGTTTGCATTTCGACCTGGCTCATGCGGCGGTCATCATTGCCGCTCTAGTTGTCACAAACCTGGCATTGAAATCGGCCGGCGTGATAAACGAAGAAAACAAGCACCAATGGAACTGGAAAGTTTTTCTGGCCTACTTCGTTGTCGTCTTTATCATCAATCTGGTGTGGCCGATTTGATGCTTCACGGCGGAAAGATTATCGTCCACTCGATATAGCTGCCAATAATGAACCGCTCCAAAAGGCTACTAAGTGGGAAGAGTTTGAGCATAACAGGCTGAAAAATAGGAAGGAGCTGGCATGCGGTTTTTGATGTCCCTCATATTCATTGGTGTTCTCGCAACCGCTGCCAATTCTGACGTGACCAGTCGAAACGGTGGCCCAAGCGACAGTCAATTGCTTTCAAAGGGTAGCAACGGCGGTGTTGATGGTGTCGCTTTCTTTCGCCCAGTCTTAAGTGGAGTATTGTATCGCTCTGGTTTCAAAGGCGGCGACAAGGAGCGAACGGGCCTAAGTGAAGGTCAACGCGAAACTCTATGTGGTGAAGGGTTCTCAATCGGGTTTTATGCCGACTTTGGCAAAAACACTGAATACGGTCGCACCAGTTGTGGAAACGGATCCTTTGACTATCAAAGCGCCAGATCCTCCCGACCCGGTGCTGTTATGGCGTCCATACACGAGGTGATAGAAAACCCTGGAAAGGGCCCTGTTCTGGTGCACTGTATGTGGGGGGTTCATTCCTCAGGTGCATTGTCGGCGATGGCGCTCGTTCAGTTTTGCGGTTGGACAGAAGAAAGGGCCAAGGATTATTGGAATGAGGCCCGAAACGGGGCGCCTTGTTCAGGCGGATGCGACAAGTGGATTGACTCAAAGTTCTCCAACTTCAGTGTCGACCCAAAGTTAAAAATCTCCACCGAACAACAGGCAGCGATTTGCCCTAAATGATACCGGGAGGACTATCCAAATGAAGTTCAATCTTCTGGGGTCACTTGCTCTCATTGCACCCACTGTCGTGTGGGCGAACGACAATGTTCTAGGTGAAGCCACGACATTTGATAGCCCCAACGGCATTACTGAACGCTGTATTCGGATCGAAAAAGTTCCAACGGGCGAGTACAAGAACAGCGATCTTGAGGAAGAAACGGCCTATTGCGAGATCGATTTCTATGCCTCCGAAATTGCTATTTGCCCAAAAACCTGGAGTACCAGCCCAGGAATGGCCGTCTACGATATTTCGGAAGGGCCCTACGCGGGGAACCGTTCTGAGTTCGAGAGAAACGCTTGCAAAGAGGGGAAGGCGGCGAAAGATCTGGCCAAGGACAGGGTGGCCAAATTCAAATCCACCATGAACCAAAAGGGCACTAGTGGAACGTTTTCCACCTCTTCGCTGCTTTACTATCATTTCTCCAGATATTTCGACACGACTGTCAAAGTTCCAGTCGCCGTTTGGCGCAGCATGGACGCCCAGGCGCATTTTTCCGAAGTCGCAGAGCCTGGCCTCGTGATTTCTGGTGGCTCTCATGGCGGGCGCATGAACCACGAAGGCTGGCGGGTCTTCGCGGCTGCGGATGCCGACCCAAACTCATACCAACCAACCGATGATCTGTTCACCTCGGATCGAACGCAAATATACGGTGTACTGCTTGATAGCCCTGGGCATCGATACGGCTCGGAAATCAACGGCACCCGTAAATCTGGTTGGGGGAAAGGCCAAAACCGTGATTTTCAGGAAACGCCCGCTTTCTTAGCTTTGCGGTCTTCAAAACCATTGTCAGAGGCAATCGCAGAGGGCGTCAGAGAAGGTCGAAGAGACCGGATGATCAACAAGGATCTCGGCCCCGATGTCAGCGACCAACAGATGGCATTTTGGATGCAAGAACTTACCGAGATTGTTCTCCTAGATTTCATCTTTAGCCAGCAGGACCGCGTAGGAAACATAGACTTCACACCCTATTGGTATTGGGTCGAAGACGGAGACCTGAAGCATAGGAAGGCCAAGCACCATCAGCCAAACGATGGAGACGTTCCCGCCGACGCATTATTGATCCGTCGCAGCAATCTAAACGACAACGATGCTGGTGGGCGGGTTGAGTATGCCAACTTCGCGAAATCTACTCAAATGCTAGAGAAAATGCGGCATTTCTCTCCAAGCACATACCGACGCTTGGTTGCGCTGAATAGTGAGCTTCAAACTCAAGGCCCGGTTTATAACTGGCTGTCGCAAAGCCTTGGGCTGTCAGACAGTCAGATTGCACAAGTCGTCAAAAATACCGCGCTGGCAACGTCCATCCTCCAGAGCAATTGTTCAAATGGTGAATTGATATTCGATTTGGATCCCGCCGCATTTTTTCTGACAAGCGACGCCGAGCAAGAGGCCTTAGACTGTAGTGACCCGTAACCTTTCTACCCTTTTTGCGGCGTGCATTTGGACAGCTCTGCTAGCCTGCAAGGCCGCGGCATTGGATGTCATCGTCATATCGGATCTGAACGGAAGCTACGGTTCGGTAAAATACGATGCCCGCGTCGACAAGGCGATTGAGCGGATAGTCGAGATTGATCCAGATCTGGTTATTTCGACCGGAGATATGGTTGCGGGACAGCGCATTCCCAACTTGTCCGACAAACAGGTCAGGGAAATGTGGAAAGCGTTTCATGAGGCGGTATCAGATCCTTTAACGGCTGCCGGAATTCCGTTTGCGGTCACGCCGGGAAACCATGACGCCTCCGCTTACCGAGGGTTCGAGCGTGAAAGAAAAATATACGCAGAGGAATGGACGCCGAGAAAGCCAGACGTCGACTTCCTGGTTTCAGATGACTACCCGTTCTTCTACGCATTTGAGATGCAAGGCATTACGTTTGCGTCTCTGGATGCTACGACCCTAGGGCCGCTGTCCGGCGATCAGCAGGACCGACTTGTGGAACTGGGTACAAGTGGAGACCCGATTGTCACTTTCAGTCACCTCCCACTTTGGCCCTTCGCGATCAAGCGTGAACGCGAAATCATCGGTGACCCAACACTTGAAAAAATCTATTTGGAAAGCGGTGTGGTTCTGCATCTGTCAGGCCACCATCATGCCTTCTATCCGGGTTGGAAAGATGGTGTTACTTACGTCTCCCAAGCTTGTTTGGGAGGTGGCCCGCGACGGCTTATCGGATCAAAAGCCGGATCACCTCACAGCTTCACTCATGTTACGTTCCAGCCAAACGGAAAATTTGGGATAGCAGTATATCGAGGACCTGACTTCGAAAGGTCGGTAAATTTCAAGTCGCTTCCGGAAGAGATCAGATCCCCGAATGCAGTGTTGAAACGTTTGGACCTTGTGAAATGACTAGAGGTTGAGTTTCAGCTCAACTTTATCAGGGACCAGATCGTTTATCATCTCTTCTATCCGGGCTTCTGAAAGCCCTCCCGAGGTGATGAAAAGCAATGAGACGCGAGACTTTCCGGGGACGTGGTGTTTTCTGACCAGCTTCCAGCCAGCGTCTGCGGCCATGGCTTCAATGTCCCCGCTGACTTTCAATGAGTGCTCTTCGTTTGAAGCCTTGAGCGAAATTTCCACGCCCTTGTTTCGCCCACCGAGCCAAATGAAACACCAACATACAACCGCCACCAGTGTGGCCATCAAGGGTAAGCCCAGCCCTACCGCCAGCCCAAGCACGGTGACTATAATCATTTCCACCGTGTCGACCGGGTCATCCATATTTGATCGGAACCTTAACAGAGCTCCTATTCCAAAAATCACGAACCCGATCATCGATCCGTGCTGTACGACCAGAAACCCAACCGCCATGCCGACAAGCGCATAAAGGAAGAACAGTCGCGGCATGACGATATCGCTGACACTTCTACGGGCTTTACGTCTCACCGGATGATAGACGATCAAGCCAGCCAGAATGATCGTGACGATCACATCGAGAGTAAAGAAATACAGTTCCTGTTTGCCACGAAACTGCGTCCACTGGCGTTCGATGAGAATTTCCGATTCCGAAGCCCCGGCCAGCATCGTCGCAGGGTCGACTTGTGACACCGCAGCACCTGGCAACAGCAGCATCAACAACACGGTCACAAATGTGAGGGTCGTATTCAACTTGTCTTCCTTCCTGCTCACGCCAAAGGCTTACGCTTCACCAAAGGCACATCGTGCCCTATTCAATTCAATCGCAACAGGCGGGATCAGGTAAAGAGATTACCGTGCATTCTTCGGACATCGCGTCCGGACTGTGATACGAACGCTGATACAAGGATATGGTCCAAGCGCGAGAAAATTGAATGGCAGAAAACAAAGTGTTTCCGTCAAAACCTACAATTTCACGGTGTTTCTGCAAACTTAGACGACTCGCTTTTACGGCCAGCTTGGTTGCGGCAGCCTTCTTGCCTTGGACCGATTTTGCCTACGCCGAAAGTGCTGGTTTGGTTCTGGTCGATAAATTCAAGGTGGCAGACAAATCAGAGGGATTTTCAGAGCCTTCCGGTTTGGCAATGTCTAACACTGAAGGCTTCTTGTGGTCTGTAAGTGATGCCGAACCTAAACTGCACCTACTCGGAGTCGACGGGGTATTAGGAAACTCTTTCAAGTTGCCAGCATTGGCAGGATCAGATTTGGAGGGTGTTGCACCTCGAAAAGATGGGTCTGTTTTGGTGCTTCAAGAAACTGACCGATCAATCCTAGTCGTTCACCCAACTGACCCCACTCAACTGACGACAATACCTCTCGCATCTCTTAAAGGTTACCCGACCGCCGCTGAATTACTCGTCGGCAACCCTTTGAATAAGGGACCCGAAGGTATCGCCGTTGACCCGGAATCCGGGCGGGTCTTCGTTGGCATTGAGGGACAACCAAGGTTGTTAATGGTGTTATCGCCAGAGCTAGACGAAATTATTGAGATCATTCCTTTAGCCCGCGATGCAGGTTTTATCTCCGAGCGTGTAGATGATGATGAACTGGATTTGAGCGGCCTGGCATGGTCCCGGTCCTCGCGTTCTCTTTGGATTGTGAGTGACAAAGGCCGTCAGATCTTCATCTACAATCCAGAATCCAAGTCCGTAAAGTCTATCAGTTTGACGTTCACAGAAGATGGAAAACAAAAAGAAGTTAAACATCCCGAAGGGATCGCTCTCGATGAGATCAGAGGGCTTCTCTATATCCTGACAGATGATGCCAAGAAATCGCGGCTTTATGTTTTTGAGCAACCGGAGTTGTGAGGACTGTCCTACTAGTTCTCTACTCTGCGTGGTTGAAAAGCGGGGTTGTGTAAATGAGTGCCGTCTTATGTGCAGCATATTAAGTAAATCTGCGCTCTGTTCGATATGTTTCTAAAAAACATCACCCATCAATATATTCGAATAGCGTCAGGTTCACACATGCGAACCATGTAATAACGTTGGGCTTCAACATGCTCAGTCACCTTAAGGTTATCGATAATGCCCGTATCCAATTCGGTTGTAATTGCGATCATTTGCACTTTAGTGGCCTTTGTTGCAGTTCCAAAATACAGCATTGCCCAAACCTGGGACATCGCATCACAGCACTCTGTCAGCGGCGTAACGGTATATGATACGGATGAGCTGTTAACGTTTGCCGGTCAGTTGGCTTTTGATCGGTCAGGGCGCATCACAGCAGTGGATGTCGCATCAACGATCACGCAGATCTACCGAGAAGACGGTTACTTCTTGGCTGAGGCCTGGCCCGGCCCCGATGGGCAGAGCATAATTGTTGATGAAGGGCGCATTCAAACCATCGAAATTGAAGGTGTAGATACGCGCACGTTCCAAACCCTAGAGAAGATTTTTCAGCCCCTCACCACCTCCTATCCCATAACGCTGAAACGATTTGAGCGGGCGGTTATGCTAGCCGAGGACATACCTGACTTGGAGTTGTCGACCGAACTTGATTACCCGGATCAGGCTGGTGCTCGGCTGAGAGTATTGGGAGAGCCACTGCGAAAACAAGCCGGTAGTGCGACACTCGACAACCCTCCGCGTGAGCTTGGAGAAGCGCTAAGCTTCTATGTCGTGCAAGAGTTTTATTCAACGCTGACCGTCGGGGATATGCTGCGATTTGAGGGATCAGGCAATTACAATTGGGACAAAGACGATGAGCACTCTTTATGGGGCGCTCTTACCTATCGCACGCCGCTGAACAGCAATGGTCTGTACGGTGAGATCTTCTACGGGAACATAAACGCAAAACGTGACCTCTCAGGGGACTTTGCGAGAACAGATATTGACGGCGAGAACTTCACAGTCGCGATGGGTTACCCCGTGATCCGCGATGTGGCCCGTTATGGATATCTTCTGCTGGACTATCGCCTTTCAAAAGCGGATTCAGTCAGTGGTGGCGTTCCACTATCCAGTGACGCGAGTGTCGTTGGCCTTACATATCTTTACGGGCAAAACTATCCAAAGGGACAAGCTCTGGAAGCGGGGCTAACCTTATCTTTTGGTGACAATGACAACGACACGACAGACGCGAATTTTGATGACGGGGACTCTTCGTTCTGGCATTTGAGGGGCGGCATCGGATATGAAAGCCCCCTACCGGGCTTATCGCCCAACACAGCTTGGCGGACAGAGATCTGGGGTCAGTACACAACAGACCGGTTACCCTCTGTCGAAGAGTACTTCCTTGGTGATCGTTATGCGTTGCGTGGATACCGCTTTGACGAAGTGGATGGTGATTCAGGGATCTCAGCAATCTTCGAAGTATCTCACTCCTATTTCCCAAGCTCGCAGAGCGTAAATCGTCTGACGCCCTTCGCTTTTTTCGACGTTGGTTACATCTCGAATAATGATCCCGCCAGTTTCGAAGTGGGAAGTGCAACACTGGCATCGACCGGGTTGGGGCTGGACGTTGAGTTTAAGCAAAACTTATTCCTGTCCGGATATGTCGGTGTCCCTTTGAGAGACGGTCCTTTGACCGACTCTGGCGATCCTGGCGCGTATCTTGCTCTGACAACAAGTTGGTGAGGATGTTATGAAACTGAACAGAATTGCGTTACTTACAACAGCTTGTTTGATTGCAGAACTGGCCGCTACACAGGTCGTTGCCGGCGGAAATCAGTACGGGTGGTGCCGTGGCGTGGGGAATCCTCACCAGTCAAGCCAAGGATGCGGGCAGGCCGGTGGGCAAGGAACAGGTAATCAAATTACCGGCCCAACTCAGCCGGTAGCAAATCAGTTGCCGCCTAAGGGAACCCAGCAAACGCCCACATCCGTTACTGTTCCAGTCCTTGCGCCGGGCGCGGTTCCGAACGCAATTCCCGGTCAGGTTCCTATCGCGACACCAATAGCGGTTCCCGGTCAGGTTCCCACGCCGGTAGTAGCGCCGACCCTAGCTCCGCCTTTGACTCCAAATGCGACTCCAAACCGGGTTCCGACAGCCGTTCCAAATCAGGTTCCGCCATTGGCTACCGGGCCTACCGCGGTGCCGCCGCAAGTTCCGACTGCAACTCCCAATCAAGTTCCGATAGCTATCCCTGGCCAGGTTCCGCCTCAACCTACCGGCCCAACAGCGGTGCCGCCACTTGTGCCCACCGCGACACCAAACCAAATACCAGTCGCAGTTCCTGGTCAGGTCCCGCCTCAGCCCACCGGTCAAACTGCTGTGCCACCGCTCGTCCCGACTGCAACACCAAACCAAATTCCGGTCGCAGTGCCCGGCCGTGTTCCGCAACCCAGCGGTACAACAGCGACGCCACCGCTTGTCCCAACAGCAACCCCCAATCAGGTTCCCACGGCGGTTCCTGGCCAGGTTCCACAGTTGACACCAAAACCTACGGCAACTCACGTGGCCGTCCCAGGGCATCCGAAACCACAAGGCGTCGTGACAATCATGCGCCCTAAGCCGAGGCCGACGACCGGTACTGTCCAGCGACCTGGAACAACTCAAGTGACCCACCATATAACCCACCAAAGCAATGCGAAGAAACACGATCACGTCGCAGCAACACCTGGGCGGCATGATCCGCACGACCTACCGAGATTCCGCAACGCGGCGGCCAAGGAAGACTGGGAATGCGTTGCCAGCGGATTTGGGCAACGTCGGTATGATGCCGGGCGCGGCGTGTTGCTGAACAGCGGGGCACTACGACACCTTGGAAATGTGGATGCGATGGCTCGTGATGTACCAGCACGGCACCCGAAGCATTCCGGATGCATTATCTCGGTCAAACGAAAGCGGCAGTAGCGCCAGGCACATCTTGAAGCCTTAGAGGAATTCTTCCGAGTGGGAAGCTGGTTTCCAACCAAGGTTAAGTTGAAGAATAGACATCAACCGAAGGTTGTCATCTCTCAGAAGGTTAATGAGGCATATCCACACTTTCATTGCAAGCCTTTGAGTTTCCGACGATGGCCCTTCAAAACCTCGCTTGCATCGCAATCCAGCCGTCGGAGCGTATAATGCGAATATGACAAGAGATATTGAATCTAACGCTCAGACAATTGCTGATGCCCTGACCTCTGCCCAGCAGATACCTAAACTGTCTTCAGAGGCAGGACAGCTATCGCTGGATGACGCTTATTCGATTGCTAGTCGTGTCCGCGAGATTCTGGACAAAGAAAGAGTTGGCAGAAAAGTCGGCTTCACGAACCGCACGATTTGGCCTGTTTACGGTGTGGATCAACCCATTTGGGGAGAGGTCCACGCAGATGGGCTGTTTTCGACTGATCAGCCGGTAAACTTGGCAAGGTATTCAGAACCGAGGATTGAACCAGAAATCGTACTCGGCCTTAGACATACACCGACGGCTGAAATGAACGATGAGCAGTTGGCAGGTTGCGTGGAGTGGGTCGCTCCAGGATTTGAAATCGTCCAATCGATTTATCCCAACTGGAAATTCTCGGTCGAAGACTCAATCGCAGCACAAGGATTGCACGGCTGCCTTGTTCTTGGCGACAAAATCGAGGCGACGCATGATATCTTGACCGGCTTGGCCGAAGTGCCACTAGCGTTGTTCAAGGGCACCGAGGCTATCGAGGCCGGCAAGGGTGAAAACGCGCTCGGCGGCCCAATTAAAGTCCTGGCTCATCTTGTGTCTCTGCTTTTCAAAGACGACCAGCTTCAGGGAGGCGAGCTAGTCACAACTGGCACATTGACAGACGCATGGCCAGTGTCTCCAGGTGAAGAATGGTCAGCTGGTTTTGGTGGCGTGATGGACGCCGAGCTATCGGTACGATTTACATGAGGCTTTGGTAGAGTGGTAACGCCGACTGCACCAAAGAAAAGTTACTCTCAATAGCTGACCATGATGGTCTTCCACTGGTTTCACCAATTCTGGAATGCAAATTACACGATGCTATCCAAATCAGACTACATGTTGTTTCTCAGGCACCCTGCCTGGCTCTGGATCAAGAAGCATGCCAGGCATCTGTTGCCGCCAATTGACCCTTCGTTGCAAGCACGCTTTGACGAGGGGCACGCCTTTGAACCATATGCAGAGGAGCTTTTTGGTGATCTCGTTCGCCTCGGTTTTTCAGATTTTTCAGAATACCAGGCTCTGCCCGCGCGTACTTTGGAGGCTTGGAGAAACGGTGCAAACGCAGTGGCGCAGGGACGCTATGAAGATGGAACCATAACTTGCATCTCCGACATCGTGAGCCGCAGTGATGATGGGTACGTTCTGACAGAGATCAAGAGCGGGACTTCTGCAAAACCCGAGCACACTTTTGATCTCGCATTCCAGCGTGTCGTGATTGAGGCGGCCGGGTTCCCCATTACGCGCTGCGAAGTTGCACATGTGAACCGTGATTACGTCAGAAACGGCGAAATCAATCCGCAAGAGCTTGTCGGCATCACTGACATCACGGATGCGGTGACTGAGCAGCTCGAAAAAACACGCACGCTTATCGATCAGGCATTGAGCGTCGTTGCCAGCGGTACGATGCCTGATCCGTCCCCCGAACGTGCGCGCCTTAAATCCTATGGTGAATGGCTGGAGATCCGCGAAAAATTCGACCCACCTCTCGCGCATGACAGTATCCACCGCCTTCCGTTCATGAATGCGGAAAAAGCCTCGGAACTCATCGCAAATGGGATCACAAAGATTGACGAGATCAGTGATCCATCTGTGTTGGGCAAGTCGACACAGCGCTACTTGAGAACAGTGGCGAACGGTGAACGCACAATCGATCATCAGGAGTTAAGCAGGTTTCTGAGCGAGATTGTCTATCCGGTTCACTATTTTGACTACGAGACATCTCAGAGTTTGCTGCCACCCTGGGACGGAACGCGTCCCTATCAGCAAGTGGCTTTCCAGTATTCCTTGCATATCCAGCATGAGCCTGGCGGAGAAATTGAGCACAGGGAGTATCTCCACCGAGACGCCAGTAACCCAATGCCAGCCTTGCTGAAAAGGCTTCGTGAGGACATAGGAAACGTTGGCTCTGTAGTGGTTTGGTATGCTCCGTTCGAGAAATCGCGCAATACGGAAATGGCGGAAACTTATCCAGAGCATGCAGAGTTCCTGAAAGGCCTAAACGCCCGCGTTGTAGATCTTATGAAGCCGTTTGCGGATGAAGTGATCAACGATCCCGCGTTCAAGGGAAGCGCCTCTATCAAGGCCGTTCTTCCAGCGTTTTTGCCAGAACTTTCATACGATGATCTGGACATCAAAGAGGGGGCGAGCGCGTCTCGCCTTTGGAAGGACGTAACACTGACGGAACCGGATGATCCAGCGCGCGAGAAGGTATATGCTGATCTTGTGGCGTATTGCACGCGCGACACCTGGGCGATGGTCGCAATTCATCGGGAATTGCTGGCGATGTGAGGCGTGCTGCGTAGCAAAAGACGTTTTGCGACTTTGCTCTGCTGGGTATCTGTGTGGTTTGTCGGCGTTAGAGCAGCCGCAATACTCAATCTTGCCACTCCAGCCGATATAAGACGTGGTGACCGCGTAGACCTTTCAGGAGTCTCGGCTCTATTTCAGAAAATGAGAAATCGGTTCGTCCTCCGACCATGGCGCGAGTCGCATCTGACACGAGTATCTCGCCTGCCGCACCAACGGTCGTTATCCGTGACGCTTTGTTGACCACAGTACCGAAGAAATCTCCACGAGATTGAACGACATCACCAGTGTGAATCCCAATCCGAACACCGAAAGATGGCTCCACGGATGCCGATGCAATAGCCCCCTGAATCTTGATAGCTGCTGTTAGTGCTTCTTTCGCGGACGGAAAGACGGACAACGTTCCGTCTCCAAGAGACTTCACGAACTGGCCATGATACTTTTCAATGATCGCCGCCAAGACTTGGAAGTGGTTTTCGATCAGCATCGACCAATGCTGATCGCCCAAAGCCTCCGCCAACGTTGTACTGCCCTCAACATCAGTGAAAAGTACCGAAGCCAAACCTTCGGTTTGGATCAGCTCGGGTCCATCTTCGCGCGCAGCATCAACCAGCTTTTGGATGGCCAGCTGCTCTTTACCCACGAGTTCAATATTTGGAGTTGGCACTGAGGCGTGGCGATTGATGATCTTCCATGCCGCTCCCTCCGGGACAAAAATCAGGACGGTGCGGTAGAAGACGGGTTCATCAAAGCCGACAAACTGAATCTTGTGGACGAAGGATGACCATCCCGTTTCTCCGTTTTCGAAGGCCTCAGCTTCAACTTCTTCGAAAACGACGGGTGCCGGGATCTCCGCAAAAAAGCCGCTAACCCCATCGCGAACTGCTTGCCCGCTCCAAAACTCACCTTCGCCTGTCCCAACGAACCTTAGTTCATCTGCTTTCGACGGAAAATCCTGCAACTCGTCAGTATTCTTCTTGGTTCTGAGTATTTCATACCAACGCCTCGAAACTGCCAGCAGTTCAGGTGAGGAACGTATCATCACAAATTACTCGAGACGCTAAATGGAATGAGACTTACAAAGTCTTGCAACCGGGATCTCCATTTTCGAAAGATGCAGGTCAATGCTGCCGCTGAGGTTTGTTCAGATCAAGACTTTTGTATTTCTCCAGAACGGAGCGCATCAGACGCATATCAAAAGACGCGCGTCGGTTCAGAGCGAACTATCGACAGAGTTTCTGAGTTCGATTCCGGATCACAGGGTATCGAATCGCTTCGCTGTCTGAGAGCTACTCGACGCTGTACTGACCCGCAAAATAAGATGTATCAGTGTATCGGGCACACGCTAAGCTAGAAGGTTCCCAGAACTACGCGGTGAATTTCTAAGTGCAGCACGCTCTGTCTTGACATGGTTATGCGAACTGGTTCAGCTTTCGGTCATGACGTTAACACGCATCCACTGCCATCGAATATCGGCCTGAGGTCGATAACCCACGCAAAATCCGTGGGAGGCAGCATTGGTATGCGGGCGAGGCTTATATCCTTGTAATTGCTCCAGATTAGAGTGCACGAGTCGGTTCGATTCCGACGCCTCCTACCATCCTCAGGAGGTGTCCGACATGGCGGACGAAGTTACGAACGCAATTGATTTCAAAGACATCAAGCAATCGGTCGAGGAGAGCCTCGGACGCACACCCGAAGGCTGGTCCGGCTTGCCAGATCTCGAGAGGGGTCTTCCATCTCAACAAGACCAAGTTCTGGAGAATGTGATTGATGGATGATGTCGAAAAGAGCTGGAAGGAATTCCGAGAAAAGGTTCGAGGTGTGATCGAGGACCATGGAGCTCCAGATGACCTCCGCTCATTTGACGCCTGGTACGCCGAAGAGATGCGTTTGGTGATGGCGCACAACTACCCAGCTCCGCGCGTCTCTGACGTCACATGGTCGACCGAGGGTCTGCATGTCGAGTGTGATGACCGCGAAGTGGTCGACCGTATGATGACTGCTATGGCGGAGGTTTCACACGATCTCAAAGAGGCGCACGCCCGGAGGTCAGTGATGAGCAGTGTTGTCGACTGGAACGATATTCATGGAAGCGTCTTCAAGCAGCTTGGTGAGCATCGTGCCGGGTGGGCGAAGCAGCTTACGCTTGCACTTAAGAAAGTGAAGAGGTTGATCGACGAGCAGCCCGACCTGTTTGGTGATGAACGCCCGTCTATCGTTCAGATCAAGCAGAAATGGGGAGGCTTGCGCGTCTATGAGGGCCCGGGCTGCAACCAGGCTACGAGTGAAGAGATTCAATGGGATGTCGATCAGATTGAGCAAACCTGTGAAGGTTGTTCTAATTCTGCCCAACGCCAGAGCATCCTTGGGTTTGTGACGACGCTTTGCAGCTGGTGCTACAATGATGCTCTGCGGCGGCGATTTGAGGGCGCCGAAGAATCCTGGCCCGACAGCCTGAGGCTGGACATTGTGGAAAACTATCCAGACCTCGTTTCTCCGGATTGCGCATCTCTTGTTCCTGCTGTCAGAAAGGGCTGGCTCGTCATGATTTCGCAAGCACTCCACAAGCTTTCCTTCAGTCAGGATTTCAGGGCACTGGACCCTGGAACTATTCAGATCTCGGACATTAAGAAAGGCCAGGATGGCAAGATTTGTATCGGTTTCAGTCGATACCACGATCTCATTCAGGAGTACGCTGATTGGATGGAATTTCGATGCGGTGTGACGTGTGAAGAGTGCGGCCACGTAGGCGATATCGTTCGGACAACTGACAAATCACAAGTGCTCTGTTCTCACTGTTACTGTACTCGAGAGAAGTCTGATGGGTGATGGCGACGACGTTGAGCTGGATGAACAAACCTTGCGTTTGCTTAGGCTTAGGGAGGCTGAAATTGCGGCCGGTCGAGCAAAACTAACCAAGCCGATCTCAGCGGATGAGATCCGGGCGCGAAAGGTGCCTGATCCGAAGGGTAAGCCAGATGAGTGACGAGACTACAGAAGAGGAAATCCCAATTTTCGTAATCTGCGAGACTTTGGTGAACGGCCAACTTCGAGCGATTGAAGGAAAAGAAATCACTGTAAAACCAAACAAGATCTTAGTCTTGGCGATCAGTGTCGAGGATGTTGAGTGATGACAGATGATTTTTCAGAAGAAGAGATCTTCGGGCGCCCGTTACAGGATGTTCCTCTGGATGCCTTGATCGCAGAGTTGCAAGCTCGTCGCAGAGAGGATCCGGAGGTCTGGCTTGCATTGCGCAAAATGATTTTCGAGCAAATCGCCGATTTTGCACAGCGTCCGGCCGATGCGCCCAAATGGCGGGATGAATGGGTCAAAGAGAACACCTGGGATCTAGTGACTGACGACGATGATGTCGAGATCACTGATGGTAGCGGCAACGTGTTCGACGACCTCGGGATCGAAGACCCAAGGAAGAAGGCTTAGTGATGGGGGCCGAGCATTTCAGCTTGATCTTATCCGCCGTGATCATTGTCGCGTTGGCGATCTACGTCAGACACATCGTCCACACTGCCGGAAAAGATCGCGAAGTCGATCCGGAGCGAGTGCAAAGGATCATGCGAGATCTGGACAACAGCCACCTGGGCCGAGTGATGAACCGGCGAAGGAAGGCGTAGCGGAATGTTGAAGGTGGTTGTCTATGTTGGTGATCAAGAGGTCGCCCGAGCTGTGGCTGAGAACGTTTCAGAACTCGCGGACGTGTCCGATTACAATATCCGGATGAACGAACGTGCTGCCGAGCGGTTTGGCATTCAAGAAAAAGGTCTCGGCGGCCGGATTAAAGGCCACCCTCGAAATCAGACGGCCTGGGCGCTCGTCCGCAAGATCGCAGACCTTTGGCTTGCAGGGACTGGTGTAGGTGAAGAAAGCGTTCAGGCAGAGCTGCTGCCGATGATCCGCAAGTCTATCCGCGAACTAGATGAGAGGGTCGAAAAGGAATCGAACCAGAGCGAAGATTGGAATGCTGTGATCAAGCAGATTTCTGATGACGAGCCTTATTCCCTGGGCTTCTACGCTGACAAATTTGAGTGGTGGACAGCAGACGAGATCGAAGCTCTTCGATGTGACGTGGTTGAGACAGCCACAGAGGAAGAACTAATGGCTGAGGTCGAACGCCGGCGAAGAGCTGGTCTACTGCCCAAGGAGGCCTCGAATGATGGCTTCTCAGATCTGGTTGACGATCTCTGGGGCAAACTCGATACAGACCCAGACCGCTAGTACAGCTTACCTGCCGCCATTACCCAATGTTTGATATAAGATGTCTTATATGGCGACTGTTGTTGTAGTAGTGCGCGCTTCTTCTAAGCGCCTCTCCTGCTAGGAACCAAAGCGTCCCGGATAAGCATTTCCCCAACACTGCTCTGCGGAACCATGTACTACCAGTCTTTACGATAAGCATGGTTGACCGCAACCAGCCCGGAGCCGACATTCAATTCCGAGCTTTGCAGTTACTGAGATACGCAACCAAGCCACCGATTTTACAAACTCAACTTGGTTCCGGCACCGCTATTCTGGCAACCCTGCGCGGCGAAGCGCCTCAAAGTAGCGTTCAGCGCCTTCAGAGCTACCATAGTCAACGTTGCTACGCCATTTCGAGATCGTTTCATCAGGTTCCATTTGCAGCATTTGCGCTAAAGCCTCAGACGCTTTTTCAGGTTCCCCAAGCATTGCGTGAGCAGCGGCCCTCGTGCTGTGAAGTGCGGCATAGTTCTTTGAAAAGCGCAAACCTGCCTCTGCGTAGGCGATGGCATCGCGGTCTCGACCCAGCATTACGCAAGAGGTGGCGGCACCTCCGGAAGCACCCACGAAAACGGCTCCATATCGGCCCAACCGAAGCGCTGTCTGAAAACAGCTTAGTGCCATTTCAGGAAAACCGGCCCAGTTGTACCCCCAACCCATAAACAAATGCAGGCGGGCATCTAATGGCGCTCGTTGCCGTATTTGCTCAAGCGCCACGGAAAGTCGATCCGCGTCCCCGTCAACATTGTAGTCAGCCACTGCAATACTCAGATCAAGCGTTGGGCTTTGACCTGCCATGTGTCGACCGGCCTCGATCCAGTGTGGCAGATTCTGGTAGTAGGATGACAGCTGGCGACGAAGATCATAGGTTCTCGCGCCATTCATTGTCCAAATAGCTTCGGCATAGGCGGCAGCGAGGGTTGGTTTGGCTTCGATGGCCCTGGCGTGGTACGACAACGTCTCTTCATAGCTGTCGATGCTGGCCTCCGACCATGTGATCATGCCCATCAGGACGCACTGTTCGGCAGTCAGTTCGTCTTCAGGCAAAGCCGAGAGCTTTGCGGTCAGCGACTGGATCAAGATCCCACTGACGGCATCCAACAGCTTTTCTACGACCTCGTCTTGCCAATCAAAGATTGCTTCGACCGAACCGTCGAACTTCTGGGTCCAGATTTCGGAACCAGAAGAGTCATTTAAGCGGGCTTCCAGGCGCAATCGGTCTCCGTGTCCACGCAGCACGCCACGAAGTGCATATCCCTCTGATGGTTCTGTGGAAGATATCGCTGCGTTTAACCAGTTGATCGTTCGAAAATAAGAACCGAAATCTGAAGTGAGAGCTGCGGCCATTTCTTGTAATTCAGTGCGTTGGTCGCTGCACATGACAGGATGGATGGATAGCTTTGGCAAGCTCGTCTCTGTGAAAGAAGGCGAACTTTGCGATACACCCAGGTGTGGTCCATCGTGAATCCACACATCCAAGCTGCGCTGGATGTTCTTGAGCTTCTTTTTCCCAACTGCTTTGAAAGCGTCTGCCAGAGTGTGTTCAAGGTTCAAATGTACGGGTTCAGAAATTGCGATGCCACCGGTTGGCGCAATGCTCTCAAGCCGTGCGGCAATGTTTACACCATCACCTAGGATGTCATCACCTTTTTCTGTGATGTCACCCACATGAACACCGATCCGCATGTTCATTAACGAGTGTTCAGCCAACTGCTCTTGTAGCTGCATTGCTGCGGTTACAGCTTGCGCCGCGCTGTCAAATTGCACCAACCAACCATCGCCCATGCTCTTCACAACACGACCTGACTGGCCTGCTATCGTTGGGGTGACGATGTCGCTTTCCAGGTGATCAAGCATGAGAATTGTGGCTTGCTCATCTTGGTGCATAAGCGCCGAATACCCAACGACATCCGCAGCTAGTATCGCCGCCAACCTTCGTTGCAACTGTTGTCCCTTGTCCGACATGCGTTCGACGATAGATGATGCGGCCCTCTACTCCAACTGCCTGAATACGAGGTTCGCTCAGGGCTCTTTCTGGCGCTCTCCGCCCTTGGCATCAGCGTCAGTTCGCAGCCCTTAACGGACACTCGCAACAAGGCTTTGCGTTTCCGGATTTGGACCAAAAGGCGTCAGAGATTGATGGGAGGTGTCGTCACACTGGTTAGCGTCGCCGTTGCAAACAGGATCAGGACAATAGCCAACATCTCCATTGAAATCGCCCACCGGAGAGCAATTTCCGCGCCACGCTTCTCAGTCCTGAGAGCCGGAACAAATCTCAGCTTGTTCAGCGCCGCGAGGCCAAGGAGGGCAGAAACGATCACGACCTTGATCAAAAGCCCCAATCCATATGCCGTCCCAAACAAGGCGGCTACGGAGCCCGAAAGCAACCACGCGAGCGCTGCGCCCGCAACAAGCAGGACGGCAACTCCATAAGCAGCGACACTGCCAAAGTGGTGCAGTAGATCGGCTCCAGTGGAAGTGAGCGCTGCTTTGCGTAAGGGTAGGAGAGCACCGACCCAAAACGCGGCAGCCATCAGATGAAGAACCAGCAAGACCGCGAGAACCGCTCTAGGCTCTCCGAGCGAGTGCCCAACTTGGGCAAATGAAATCGCAATGGCGAGGCAACCCACCAAAGCGACCCACTGCCCTACGCGGGGGAGCAGGATTGCCAATATCGCGAATTCACCCACCCCTCGCCAAATCGCGGCGGTGCCAAGCGGACTATCCCAAACAAAACCAAGCATCATTGGGTCCGTCGCGCCCTCAAAGCCCATCCCGGATATCCGCGCTGCTCTGATGCCAAAACGTAAAGCAAGCACGGACAAACCGACAATCGCAGCTCCGACCGCGAGGTGCCGCGCAAGGCGTAAAACAGACTTTTCAGCGCGCTTGGCAAAGAGGGCCGTGAACAGGACGCTACCCATCGCTAGCAACACCGATCCGTAGCCAAGTGCTTTCGCCAAAATGGCCAAGACGACAACACAGTCAATGGGGGCCAGTCCAGTCATTTAGCGACTGTGAAAGAGAAGCTGCCCTGCATCGGGTGACCGTCGGAAGCCATACCGCGCCAGTCGAAGCGGTAGCTTCCCGGTGTGAGCTCTTCCAACGGCACAGCCCGGAATTCTGTAGCGGGGTCCATACCCGTTTCGCGGTCAATTTCGACTTCGCCATCTGATGAGGTCAGCGTGACCGAGATAATGCGCATCGGATCATCGAACCGCATGGTAAGCTCCGGCACGTCCGTGACAGTCGCGCCGTCAGCCGGCGTCGTTTCTTCGGACTTGGAATGCGCGGCCGCAATTATTGGAGCCATTGCTACGACCAAGCCAACAAGAGTTTGTTTGATCATCTGAGTTTTCCTCTATTCGGATTGGGCATTCAGCTCATCGTGGTACTCACGAAGGTCATTGGGCCAGGTTGACTTGATATAAGAAAGGACCGCTATGATTTCGTGATCGCTGAGCACACCTTCATAGACCGGCATACCGGTTGGGGGCGCATTTTCCATCAGTCCGGCCAGGCCAAATTTGGTCAAGGTGAAGAGCGCTTCATCATCGTGGTGCCACGTATGCCCTGTGGCGTCATGCGGCGGTGCTGGTAGCAAACCATCCTCGCCGTGTTTCCGCCAGTTTGGCTGTCCTTCAAGGTTCTCACCGTGGCAGGCAGCACACTGGTCCGCGTAAATATCTTGGCCAATGGCGACAACTTCCGCGTCATCAGGTGTCAAAAGACCGACCGCTTCAGAGGCTTGGGCCAGAACGAACGCTACGGTGAAACCGGCGAGCGCAAGCCCACCGGTAACCAAGAGTGTTGTGCGCCCTACCATCAGGTGTCGAACGGCTGAGCTGTGCCCGCGCGGTAGTACACCGTTCCGGTCCCGGCATCTCCCCCAAATGCGATGACGTCGTAGCGGGCGGAAGGATCGTCGCCCATACCAGGAGAGCCCATTGGCATGCCAGGAACAGCTAGCCCTGTGATGTCAGGCCGATCCTTCAACACGGTTTCCAGTGCTTCGAACGGCACATGGCCTTCAAAGACATAACCATCGGCTTCAATGGTGTGACAGGATGCGAGGTTCAGCGGTATACCCCGCGCTGACTTCTGTGCCTCGGGGTCTGTCAGTTCCTCAACGGTTACGGCGTAGCCACGTGCGCGAGCCAAGTCGGCCCAGGCGTGACAACATCCGCAACCTGGTGAGCTGAGCACGTGCATTGGAGTGACTGCACGGACGGGAAGAGCGGTCGCGATGAGAGCAGTTGCGGACAGTGTGGTGAAGTGACGACGTGTGATCATGTCTGTCGGTCCTTTGATGTGAAATTTGAACGGATTGCGGGCGGGCGCCCGTTGCCGTTCAGGCTTTCGGAGGACCGGTGGGGACGCTCAGTGCGAGGCCCGAAAAATCGGAAGCAGCGTGCGTCACACCACCAACTGAGATCACCAATGGAGCAATCGGCGAAATCCCCGCCGTGGCGACAAGATCACTAAAACAGGATGCTGAACCCATGCCGCTGGTGGTGTCGCAACAATCCGCAACAGCTTTCTCGGCATTAGCCAACGGATCGTCGTCCGCCATTTGAGCATGATGACCAGAATGATCCGATCCATGGATCAAGCCATGCTTCACGGACGCTGCGGATGCGCCAGAGAATGCAACAACAAGAAGTATCGACAGGATCAAGCGAAACATACCAAATATCTACTGGGGGTATGTAGTTTTGACAAGTTACGAGGATGTGTCGAAGCAAACGATCCTAGTTGCATCCATTGAAGTTGCCCCACATCTCTGGATTCGGCCCGTCTAGAGCGGTGGGACATGAATCATCTGAAATTCCGGTAAAACTGAATTTTGACTGACCTGCGCATTAGTCAGCAACGGAAAGGTCAGCAGGTGGGTGTTTAGCCCAGAGCGATGCCGGTGATGAAGGTGTACGAGCTTTCAACCAGATCGATGACGACATCCAGCTCTTCGGGTGTGGTTGGAGTATAGATCATGACAAAGCCGCTCCACCCAGGACGTTGCTTGGACCAAGGGTGAGCTCCGGCCCAGCCAGCCTCAATTGCCCTTCGAGCCATTTCTGGGTCGAGCGAAGCGTGCAAACTGCCATCAGGATGCATGTGCGCAAACTCAAACCCACCGACGATAGAGTTCGGTTGGGACAACAACATGTCGGGATCAAGCTGAAAGCCAATCGCGCCCGGAAGCGATATGCGTGTTGGGCCAAGCGTGACCCCTGGGAATTGCGCAACACGCTCCAGCAATAGCTTGGCCAAATCGGCATCAATTTCGACACCAATCTGAGTATGCGGTACTCCGCTTGTCGTTTCAGGGCGGGGTGAGGTGCGCTCCGGCAAGGAGCGCTCTTGTGCGAATGCCAACGGGCACGTCAACGCCACCGCTATCGCAGCAACCGCCAGTAGTCTAAGGAACACATTCATTTTGTTGCCAGCCCGTCAATAGTTGAGAATGAGCGCTCAGCGCAGTATCAGCGCCCTTGCACACATTACTCAGCCTTTAATGCTTCGATATTGATCAAGAGCTCTATTTCGTCGCTCACCGCTGGCGCAAATGCCCCAAGTCCGAATTCAGACCGCACGATAGTCGCCGTGGCAGCCAGCCCCAAGGTCGGCGTGCCCTCTTTCGGACCAAACGGGTATGGCGCTGACTTGTTAAGCGTTGTTTCCAGAACAACAGATTTGGTGACGCCATTCATGGTCAGGTCGCCAGAAATATTCGCGGTATTGTCACCGGTCACTTCAATGCTGGTTGAGGCGAAAGTGACCACGTCACCGTCGCTCGCGCTAAAAAAGTCATCGGACATGAAGTGTTGCAGACGGGCGTCCCAGCCCGTGATCATGGATTTTACAGGCATAGACACTGTGACAGACGACGCAGACGGATCATCTTCGTTGAACTCTATCTCGCCGCTAAAACCTGAGAACATTCCAAACGTTTCTGAGAAACCGATGTGGTCGTAGCTGAACAATACCTGGCTGTGTCCAGGATCCAGCTCGTAGCTGCCACTCTCGGACAATGCGGTTGTCGCGCCCATCGTTAAGAGTACCGCCAGCGGGGTTGCTGCCACTTTGAACATTGATACGCTCCTATTTTGACAAGACGTGTTTGTGGAATTGAGTTTTGGGATTTAGGTTTTGGCCGACCATACTTTTAGGACAAAATGTTCTACTATGCAACAAATTGTTCTATAGGAGGAGTGATTGAAAGAAGATCCCAGGCTGATCGCCACACGACAGACTGCGCTTGATGCTGCGCAAAAGATACTGATGGATGAAGGCGTGCTGCACGTAACTCATGGCGCAGTATCAAAGGCAACGCGCATTTCGCGCAGTACACTTTACAGGCACTGGCCAGATGCGCGCAGTCTGCGTGATGCAGCATTCCGGCGCATCGCAACACCGCCAAACATACCGCCCAAAACCGATGGCCCGCTACGATCTGACTTGCGCTGGTTACTCGGTGTACTGATGGGAGCCTTGAATGACACACCGTGGGGCCAAATCGCGCCTCAGGTGGTCGCTGCTGCGTCCACCGACGAAGAAGCGCGGTTGGTGATCACTGAATTCATGAAAGACAGGTTCGCAAGTGTTGAAGCAGTATTTGCAGCAGCAATAGATCGTGGTGAGATCACCGCCGACGTTCCGGTTGACCAGCTCATAGAACTGGCAATCGCGGCACCTTATTTCCGCAAGCTCATTCGTTACGAGGCACTGGACGAGGATTGGTTGGATCGACATGTTGATCTGCTTTGCAGTATCGCGAAATCCAATCCTGGACGGTGAGAATCGCCTGAAATTGCAAACGAAGCGGCCAATAAACATAACAGTTTCCAAGATCGCAGTATGACTACGTTTGCCGCTTGACATCAGCACGTCGCAGGGTCAATTCGAAGCGTTCCCCACAACGTTGACGACTGCACCCTGATTTGTCGCTGCCGCTAATTCACAATGCAACATGAACACCTTTGAGTTCAGTGTCGCCCACGGCAATGTCGACTTTCGGGAACCGGCCAAACATTGCAATGTCCAGTATCCTCCTCGGATGCGC
This sequence comes from Ruegeria sp. HU-ET01832, assembly GCF_040371315.1. Taxonomy (NCBI): domain Bacteria; kingdom Pseudomonadati; phylum Pseudomonadota; class Alphaproteobacteria; order Rhodobacterales; family Roseobacteraceae; genus Ruegeria; species Ruegeria sp. HU-ET01832. The sequence continues at coordinate 145,943 of NZ_BAABWL010000002.1, read as the reverse complement.
CTTTCGCTGACTTGCAAATAAGTGACTTGAAGCAGCCCAAACTGAACCTTCTCACCCAAGCATTGCAATTTAGTAAACTCGCAACGAAGCGGCATCTAGACTATTTCCGCCCAAAAACCGCTTCCAAAACGCTATCCCCCAAACTGACTTGGTAATGTCAGGTTCAATGCGGGCGTCACGCGTACCAATGCTGCCCGATTAGTCCGTTGCAAAGCAATAAAACAGACCTGCCCCGCCTGAACGTGGCAGATGTTCCTCTCCGCAACCGCGCGAGCCGTGCGATGAGTTCCAGGATATCATGTTTCGAGCATCGTTGAGACCTACACGATCATGGTGCCCGACAATCGCAGATCCATCTTCACTATTCGAAGTCCAGTTACTGCATGTTGTGTCGCCTCCTGCCGTCGAGAAGTATCCCGCGGAATCGGAGCCGGTCAGAATGTCGTGTTTGTTTGGCTGACTGCCACGCCCATTGACAGGGTTACCATTTTCGTCGAGCGCGGTCTGTAGATTAATGTTCACGCTGTTGCTGTGCAGGTCCTCAACGTTGTTGGCGATGAGCTCTCCGTTGGCATTGTACCACGGACCCGATCCGATCCGGTCGCGAGCAGAAACGCCATTGGTGATTGTCATTGGGTCGGTGCTGCGATCAATGGACATTGAGGTGCTCAGATAGGCCGCAAAAGTCTTGGTAGAACCGGTCGCGGAAGCAAGCGCATTGCAATGAGCATCGGCGCCTTCGAGGCCGCCTAGATTTGCACCGTCCCCCTTGCCCACACTAGTGATGAAAAACGACATCTCCTCGCCTGCCGATTGCGCGTGTGCAGTCGCAGCGATACAGCAGATTACGAGTGCAACAACCCCATGAGCAGTTTTTCTGTTGGTGAACTTCGACATGTGTGTCTCCCTTCGTACTGTTTGATCACAGATGCTAGCTCTATGTAACCATCAGGTCCATCCAAGCAACGGATGTATGACACTATGGTGCTGGAGCCATTCACTACAGCCGGTCGTGCATGACCGACCCTGTGGCCCTATTCATTATTACCCAACTCCTGTCTTACGTGTTAAGTACGGGCGCTCACCTGTTCCCAGGATCATTTGTAACGATTGACTAAGGGTCGTGACGGAATGACACAAAAAATCGCTCTTTGGTCCATTCCGATATCCATTGCGGTACTGGCTCTAAAACTGTTGGCTTGGTGGCTGACAGGCTCGGTGGCATTGCTGTCGGACGCAATGGAATCTACCGTGAATGTCGTTGCGGCGTTGCTGGCATACTTCGCAGTTCGGGTTGCCAATAAACCCCCTGATGAAAACCACCCCTTTGGTCACAAAAAAGCCGAGTATCTTTCTGCCGTCGTCGAGGGCGTACTGATTGTGCTGGCGGCGTTCTTGATCATCAGAGAAGCTGTGCTGGCGCTCCCAAACCCGCATCTTGAGGATGCACCGCTGCTTGGAATCGTCGTCAATGTTATTGCAACGGGTGTGAATGGCGCATGGGCTTACCTATTGCTCAAAATCGGCAGGCGCGAGGGTTCGCCTGCATTGGAGGCAAGCTCCCGGCACATTTTTACAGATGTCATGACTTCAGTTGGTGTCATTGCAGGTCTGATACTGGCGCTTGTCACCGGCTGGCTGATCCTCGATCCGATTCTGGCAATTCTCGTTGCACTGAACATCTTGTGGGAGGGTTGGAAAGTTATTCGGTCGTCCGTCGATGGCCTGATGGATGTGAGCCTGTCGGAACATGACTTGCAGACTGTTTCTAATGCAATCGAAGCAAACCTCGGCACAGCCTTAGAGTATCACGACCTCAAAGGGCGCAGATCCGCGAATGTCATCTTCGTGGAGTTTCATCTTGTTGTGGACGGCACAATGCCAGTCAGCGCGGCGCATGATATTTGCAATGACATCGAGGAAGAATTGGATCGTTTGTATCCGGGTTCCGTCTTTGTCATTCACCTCGAACCTGATGACGAGTTGAAGGGTGACGGGGTTAATTCCCACTAAACTGGTCAAATGGGTCAGCAAAACTCTATTAGTATGACTGATCTGACTAAGACGTTCGGCTTGAAATTCGTCAGACCTAAGCCCGATGTGGGAAAGCCGAACCAGAAGTAACCTGTCTTCAATGTCACGACGCGTGATGATCAGAATTGGAGGCGAAAATGAAAATTCAAAGAAAGCTGGGTCAACTTCTTAGTACAGCGGCGTTGGCTTCGTTGATTGCGGCGACGCCTTATGTGCCAGCGTTCGATGCCGATGGTCGCTTACATTTTGAACCGTCATATGCCTTTGCCAAGAGCGGCAAGGGGAAAGACGGGGATGGTCGCGACGATGATCGGGATGATGATCGTGACGACGACAGAGATGATGATCGGGACGACAACTCGGGGTCGGGTAGTAGCGGCCGTGGTGGTGACCGGGACGATGATCGTGATGACGATAGAGACGATGATCGCGACGACGACCGAGATGATGATCGTGACGACAATTCAGGGTCAGGCAAAAGTGGTCGCGACGACGATGACGACGATGACGATGACGACTCGAAACGCTCCAATAGAGGCAGCGGAAAGAAGGACCGGTCTCAAGCAGGGGGCAAACCGTCGCGTTCGGCTGGGGTAACAAAGGTCGAAACAAACGCTAATGGCATTGAAGTACGTTACGCCGACGGAACCAAGGAGGAGATCGAAAACGGGCGGTATGAGAGAAAGAATGCGCAGAACCGAACTGTTGAGGAGCGCCCTGCGACCGGTGCTGACGTCTCAAGGCTTCGGTCTTTGGCGAATGGTATCTCAATCGACAGCGTGCGTTCTTCTGGGCAAGGCGGCACTACTGGAAGTCGGCCCACGAAAATCGAACGCCAGGGCAACAATATCGAAGTAAACTATGCCAATGGGTGGAAAGAGGAGATCGAGTTTGGGCGCTACGAGTTGAAAGACCCGTACAACCGGACTGTTGTTGAGAGAAATGCAACGGCCTCTGATCGCCAGAGGTTACAATCGGTTGCCAATTGAACAGCAACACCAGTCGATAATCTGTTGGCGGCTTCTCATAGAGAGGGGCCGCCATCGTCGATAAAGAGACCGCTGTTAATCTCCCTTGTTCCAAACATCATGGGCAATGAGCGCGGCCTCTACCCGATTTCGCGCATGAAGCTTGGACAGGATTGCCGTCATGTAGTGCTTCACGGTCTTTTCCTGAAGGTCTAACTCGTCAGCGATTTCACGATTACTCAGTCCTTTGGCTACACGTCTCAGTATTTCTTCCTCACGATGCGTAAGGTCATCGAGAATGCTGCTGTTTATAGACATGCCGCTGTCAGCATTGATTTGCAGCAATACTCGCGAGGCCAAGCCCGGAGAAACGAACCCTTCACCTGCGGCGATGCTGCGTAGGGAAGCGGTCAATTCGCTCGCGGTTACTCCCTTCACAATGTACCCAATCGCGCCCGCCTCTAAGGCGTCCGCGACATCGCTGCTGTTCTCTGAGACCGTCAAGATTGCAATGACGGGTGGATTTGCCATTGCCGCAATTTTACGTGTCGCATTTATTCCACCGCCGGGCATAGAAAGGTCAAGAATAGCTATGTCCGGCTGATGCGCGCCGACCAGCGATACTGCCTCTTCAGCGTTGGACCCAGCGGCCAAAACTTCGAAACCATCAGCTTCATCTAACGTGCGTTGCAAACCATCCCTAAATATCGGGTGATCATCAGCTATTACGACGGATGTAGTCATGATGTGCCTAACTTTCTGGGAAAGAGTGTCATAGCAATGGTGGTGCCTTCACCCGGTCTCGATACGACTTCGAACTTGCCACCAATACTCTCGACCCGATCTCGCAAGCCCATAAGCCCCTGGCCACCATCGTCTCGCAACGCGGTTTCTTCTGACCTGTCAAATCCAGGTCCGTCGTCTTTGACCTTTACAACTATGCGGTCGTTCTGCGCCTCAGAGATAACCGTGCACTTGGAAGCTGGAGCATATCTTGCGGCATTGGAAAGCGTTTCCTGAAGGAACCGAAAAACGCACAGCTTGTCCGACAATGACAACTCTGGGGCCTGGCTACCTTGGAATGAAATATCTGGTCGCAACGGGCTGTGTTCGGCATGATCCTCTACTGCTCTCTTTACAACATCGACGAATGACAGGCTGTCGATATCTGGCGCGGACAGCCCTCGCGATATTGCACGAATCTCAGCAAGAGATTTTTGCAAAGACTGCTGAATTTCTTCTGCATCCATAGGCCTTTCGGACTCTTCGGAAAACGCCGCCTCCAGTCTAAGAGCGGCGAGCGACAGGTACTGCGCAGGACCATCATGTAGCTCGGCACCGAGTTTCTTGAGGAACCGATCTGTTTGCGTAGCATATCTTTCTGACGCCTCGACTACACGCGACCGCAGCCGGGCATTCTGCTCGGCCATCCTCTCACTTTCTGTCAGGCGCTGTTTAAGAAGAGCCCCCTGTCGTCGAATTGTTTTGTCACCAATTGCGACGATGGAATACAGAACAATAGTACTTGCCAGAAATGCGGAACCGACGACCAACCAACTTGTTCGCCTGGCCTTGGCCAAATCTATCTCCAGCTGATCGGCTCTTTCGTAGAACTCCGCAACTGCGATGATTTCGCCGGACCAGAGTTCGCGGATGGGGCTGTAAACTTCAAGTAATGGTATCCCCAATGCCGCCTCGGCGGCGCTCTCGGCATGATTAAGCTCTTCGAAAGAGCCGGAGATATCACCGCTCCACGCCCGCCTTAAGTCATCCGTTGGATTGAAACGGTTTCCAATGATGTCTGTATCCGAGGCATGCGCAATCACACCGCCTTGCTTCCAGAATTTGTAGGAGACGATGCGGTCACGCATTGGCTGGGTCATAAAAATCTCGTCCAGCGCCAGGCTCGCCTGCTCAGAAATGCGGTCGCCATGAGCCAATTCCTGGCTGAGCGGGGATACCACGCTTTCCATATATAGAGCCGCAGAGTTGGCGGAGTTTTGCACGACTGCGTTCTGGATTCGATTTGACACCCAGACCCCGACAATTGCGGTAGCAGTGCCCATCACAACGATGCTGGCCGCAAGAAACACTCGCGACAACGACCAATTGCCAATCGTCAGGTCAGTTACTTTCACTCTCATCGTGAAATCGACTATGAACTACAATCTGTTACCGCACCACAGACCTTGGTCTGACGCGATCTGACCAAATCTCAGATACTTTGATTCCACCCAGTGGCCAGAGTCAGATATCATCCATCGTTCTCAGTCTTTGCAGCATCGGGCATTGAACGTTTCCGCTATCACAATTGGCCGTAAGCTCACTCAAGGCGTGCTCCAGACGTCTGAGCTCATCAATCTTGCTTCTAACGCTGGCAATGTGTGTCTCGTCCAGTTCTTTCACTGATCGGCAGTCTTCGGCACTTCCTTCTGACAACTCCAAAAGCGCTTTTGCGTCTGAGAGAGGAAACCCCAGGTCGCGGCATTTCTTCAAAAATCGAAGTCTTCCAACATCGCTTGCTGAATAGAGGCGGCGATTGTTCAGAGCTCGCGCGGGTCTCGGTACGATACCTTCGCGCTCGTAATAGCGGATGGTTTCTATTCCAACCCCGCTTTGCCGAGAAGCCTCACCTATCGCAATCATGTGAAGTGCCTCCGCTTGATCCTGTAGTTACTACAGGAGTTATACGCTCTGAATGCCGGTGCCTCAACACATTCAAATCGAGTACCCAGGGAGCGAAAGATGAAGAAGTATTTGACCCTCAGCTACCTGGGATCGGTTTCCGCTCTGGGAGTTGCGACATGCTGTGTTCTTCCAATGGCCATGATGTTGCTCGGCTTGGGTGGCAGTTGGTTGGCGATATTCGGAAAAATAGCGGCAGCAAGCTACTATGTTCTCGCCATCTCAACAGCGCTGATCGCGGTTTCGTGGTTCGTAGCGCATCGAAACGGGACGTTGGCAAACCTGAAATGGTGGCTTGTCGGAAGCACGGCGATCACCGCGCTGGCATGGGTCATCGTGTTCAATGAGGCTCAAATCAACGATTATCTAATCATGCAGATGTGAGACAATGACAAAACAAACTGTGGTGCTGGATAGCACTTTGACCTGCCCTCGGTGTGGGCACGTTGAAATCGAGAAAATGCCAACTGACTCGTGCCAGTGGTTTTATGAATGCAAATCATGCAAAGCAGTCTTGAAGCCTTTAGAAGGCGATTGCTGTGTTTTTTGTTCCTACGCAACTGTCCCGTGCCCGCCAATTCAAGTAGGCAGTTCGTGCTGCGGTTAAAGGCAAAATCAGCTTCCAAAGATCAGTGTTCGTGACGGCACAGATCATGGTCGGCGAGTGAAGCAAGCACGTAGCAGTGCTCTGAAACCCCATCTCCACTACAGCCTTTTGAAATCCGGTTCAGCTCTTTCTCAAGTGCGCGGAGCCTTTTGATTTTTGCCCGGACCTCCGAGAGCTGAGCGGCTGCTATATCGGTTGCGGCTTTGCACGAGCGATCCGGATGGCCTTGTAAATCGATCAGTTCAGATATCGCCTCCAGCGAGAACCCAAGGTCACGCGCGTGCTTGATGAAACTAAGGCGTTCCATTCCCGCCGCATCGTAACGCCGCTGATTGCCTTCGGTGCGTTCTGGCGCACTGAGCAGCCCCATTTCCTCATAGTAACGAATGGTCGGAATCTTGACCTTTGTGCGCTTGGACAAGTCACCAATCGAAAACATCAAATTACCCCTTGAACCTCTAGTCACTAGAGACACTACACTATGCTAAAGACAGATTCAAAGAGGCCTAACTATGTCTGGATGTTGTGGACACGGCGCTAAGTTTGACGGCGTTTCAGATGATTACAAAAGGCGATTGTGGATCGTCATTGCACTCAATGCCACAATGTTCGTGGTCGAGATGACCGCAGGGCACTATGCGAAATCTCAGGCATTACAGGCCGATGCACTCGACTTTTTGGGAGATGCCCTGACCTATGGCATTTCTCTGGCTGTAATTGGTGCGTCGATCCGTGCACGCACAAATGCTGCTTTAGCCAAAGGTCTCAGCCTTTTTCTGATGGGTTCATGGGTGCTCGGATCGACAGTTTATCGCGTGTTCTACGTCGGAGTTCCTGAGGCTGAAATCATGGGGGTGGTGGGGTTCCTTGCTCTGCTTACTAACCTTGCCAGTGTTCTTCTGCTCGTCAGGTACAAAGATGGAGACGCGAATGTCCGCTCCGTCTGGCTTTGTTCCCGCAATGACGCCATCGGGAACGTGGCAGTGATGTTTGCCGCTCTCGGCGTTTGGGGCACAGCCACAGGATGGCCCGACCTCATCGTCGCGACGATCATGGCAGGTTTGTTTTTGTCGTCATCTGTGCAAATTGTGCGCCAAGCTCTGGCGGAGCGGCGTGATAGCAAGTTCCATCAACAGATTAGCGCCTAGCCGAACGAAGCTCCTGACGCCAAATTGAGCCAGAGCAATTGTATTGTGTTGTAAGGCGTCAGCCTACGAAGTTTGACCAAGTTTTTTGTCGACTTTAGCGCTGCGGCACTGGTTCCGGCATCTTTTTTGTTTGAGAACATCCCTAAAAAGAAAGCTCAAAAATAATCTATGGCGGTTTCGGAACTCCTTGTTGGGCTGTGATTTTGTACGTGTATACTTAAGGTGAGACGTGCAATCTCATCGAACTTAAGCAATTGTTGAGTATGGCCGCATTGGACAACAATTATGACTGAGGTCAGGGTCGAGCGCCGGCTTGCCGCGATACTCGCCGCCGACGTGGTCGGTTACTCCTCGCTGATCGAGCGTGATGAAACTGGCACTAGAGCGCTTTTGAACGCAGCATTTGACAAAATCATTGCACCGGCTTTCGAACGTCATCGCGGACGTTTGTTCAAAACAATGGGGGACGGATATCTGGCTGAATTCGCCTCTGTTGTCGAAGCTGTCGAATGCGCGGCGTCAATTCAAAGGAGCTTTTCCGATCACAACGACCTTACGTTAAGGATCGGGATTAACTTGGGTGATGTCATCGTCGAGGGAGATGATCTTCACGGAGATGGGATCAATGTAGCGGCGCGGATCGAGGCTTTGGCAGAGCCCGGTGGTATCGCAATCTCACGCTCGGCGCGGGACCAGATCCTCGATAAATTGGACATCACTCTACAAGATCTTGGGGAAGTTCAGGTAAAGAACATTGCCCGCCCGGTTCGAGTTTTCAATGTGGTGGATTCAAACACAGTCTCAGAAACTCAGGCTCTGTTCAAGCGGCAAAGGCGTTTCTGGAAACCGATTGCGGCGGGCATTATTTTGTTGGCATTACTCATTTTTGGCCCCTCAGCCTGGGAGCAATTGCGTCACAGCGAGATGGAAGCGGCGTCGCTAGAAAGAATGCAGCTAGCACTGCCCGATAAGCCATCGGTTGCAATTATTCCCTTCAAGACACTATCAAGCTCTGAAGAAGAAACGCTGTTGGCCAATGCAGTTACCGAGGATCTGACCCGTGCTCTTGCACGGGTAGACGGGCTTTTCGTAATTGCTAGCAGTTCGACAGAACGATATCGCGACCAAAACACCAGTCCCGCCTCCGTTGCGGAAGAATTGGGCGTTGCTCACGTTGTGCGCGGCTCATTGAGACGTTCAGGCGAACAGGTGCGCGTCGACGTCGAACTGATCGATACCTTGTCCGGGCGAATAATGTGGAGCGACAGGATTAATCGCGCGTCCGCTGACGTTTTCGAGCTTCAGGACTCACTCGTGGAACAATTGGCGCAGCAGTTTTCTGAAGATTTGGAACGCGTCACGGGCCAGCATCGCTTCACTGAGAACCCCGAAGCCTTTTTACTCTGGGCGCGCGCGGACGAGGCAAGTTGGGTAAATACCCCAGCTTCCTATCAAAGAGCGCGCGCTTTGGCTCGAGAAGCACTTGCACTGGATCCCAACTTTGTGAGAGCCAAAGCTTTGTTGGGATTTGTTGAGACGCAAACTGGGTACTTTCGAGTTGCCGACGACCCGACAACTGCTCTGGAGACTGGTCTTGATATTGCGCAGGAAGTCGTGCGTCTTGAACCCAGTGACTGGTACTCGCGTCAGGTCCTTGCGCAATCACTATTGAACCTGCGTGACTATGAAGGGGCGCTTGAGCAGTTTACGCTCGCAATGGAGCTTGAACCCGCACATCCGCAACTGTTGACCCGCTCGGCATTGGCTTTGATTTTTCTTGGTCGCGGCAGGGAAGCCGAAGAACTGCTTCGTCTTTCAGTGCGCTTGAATCCCTATCACAATTGGCTGGCAGACCAGCTGTTGGGGCAAGCCATATATCTGCAAGGTCGCTACGAAGAAGCGCTGGAACATCTTGAGATTTCTCGGGCAAAAAATCCACGCTTTATTGGAAATCTATGGTGGCGTGCGGCTGTCTATGGCCAACTCGGAGATGCCGAAAATGCGAACTTAGCAATTGAAGCCATTTTGGAACGGATGCCAGATGCGAGCATTTCCACCAGCTTTATTCAGATTACCGATCCAATCGGACAAAGCCGCTTTCAAGAAGGATTACGCGCGGCCGGGCTGCCTGAATGACACTGCATAAAAAACGGCTTCTTCAAGTTTGATACAGGCTGCGCGCCAGAATTTGCAAAGTCCGCTTCCTGCGCATCGCTGACGTAGTACAGTCGGGATGCTGCGCGGCAGAGAAGCGAAGCTTTGCCCGATAAAGCGGAAGTTGACCCGAGCCATCTCAACATCCGATTTCGGTGCAGTGGGTAGCTCTCGAAAAAGTCTTCGAGGTGCGATGCTCGCCGAAGCCCGTCAAATCTGCGATGGACTAGTGTTGTTTCACTATTTGCGGCATGGGCCGGCACTTCTAGTGGTCTTGGTCTTTGTTCTACTTTTGCACGCTTATGCCTCCTGATTTTGGTCTTGCACGCTTACCGAAGAAAAAGGCAAATAGCGATACTAAACCAAGAATGCAAAAGGCGGTGTTGTCAGATTTCGCAACTGCCTAGCTGTAATTCAGCGGCATTTTATTTTCTTGTGTTGGCGGGTATCTTGGCCAAAGGAAGTGCAAAAAACTAGAATCCGCGTGCCAAGCCGAACCCGAATACGAGTTGATCAGGATCACCCCTTTGGGACACAATTGGGCTGTTTGCTGCGTCTTCCAAAAGGCGGCTGTAAAGTAGACCGCCACCAATGACCCACTTTCTGCTTACAGGTTGCATGAAGATCGCTGCAACGCGCACATCCCTTATGCCAGAACGAGCCTGAAAAACGGGTAAACCGCTGGCATCAGAACCCGTTGTGTCAACAGAGAAAAAGGTGTCCATGTAATCTGAGGAACCATAAGTCGTACCAAGAGAAAGGCCAAAAGCAGAGAAACGGCCAATCGGCATCCAGCGCCGCACAGAAGCGGTAATAGTGTAACCATTGTTATCACCAGTTATGCCTTGAGTGATGTTGCCGCCGAACCACCATCGATCTCTTGGATCTTCGCCGACTTGCTCAAAAGCACCAAAAAACCCAACTTCCAACGAACCGTCAATGTCTGGCAGTTCGTTAACAACAGGGTCATCAACGTCTTTTCTTCCAAATCGCCACATTCCCGCAGGGCCGAAGCGCCAATTTCTGTGTTCTAAAAGGTTCATGGAAGCATAGTTTACTTCCAATGCAATATAACGATTTTTTCCCCATGAATATCTGCCGAACGGTGCGAAGCCGATTTCGTTTTTTTCAGACCCGATATGTTCTGGATAACTTCCAAATCCGAGACCGAAGTGACTGGGGATGAAACTTGGTGTCATGCCAACAAATTGACCGTCTGCGTAAGCTGAACCACCGAGTGAGCTTGCGAAAAAAACGGCCGCGATCAATAAGCGGTTTTTAAAAGGTTCTCCTTCGAGTTTTGCACTCATTCCACGACCACCAACTGAAGTAGTTTTAGCTGGAAAATATGCCTTAGACGTATTCACCAAAAACCTCGAAGCGGGTAACGGCTGCTAATGATCTCAAGGTTCTACGTTCGCGTCTTTAAAAATTCGTTTAAGCCCCGATGTTTTTCTAGTGTCTAGTCTTACGGTTTGGCGGTTACGGAGTTCGTAAGTCTGATGAATCTGACAGAAAAACCAAGTAGAGAAGTCGGCTTTTACTCCTCTTTGTTGGTTCATGGATGCGCTTAAAACTGCGGCATCGATCCCGACCATTCTTGAAAAATCATCGAGACTTTTCAAAGAAGGACTCTGTGCAATCGCCTTTCGGGACAAATCCGAGGCATTACGAGGGGAACTAGTGTCTCGATTCCCCGTTACGGCAATCGTGAGCGTTTTTCCGTCGTTTGGCATAGAAGCTTTTTCCGCAGGAGTTTTCATGCTCGGCGTCCCCAAAACAAAACTATCGTCCAACGCACCGCTTTCTGATGGCAAACCGCAGATACAGCATAGGTACACTGCGATTACTACTGAGGATCGGCGCAAGCTTCCATTTGGGCGGCGAGACCTTCGCATTTCTACTCCTCGTCCGAAGCTTCAACGATATCCGCACCATCTTGAAGTACGCTGATCGTGGAGATTGCGCGCTGCTGCAACCATTCGTCAGTTGTCAAAGTTTCATGCATCCCACGATCTTCCACGGGAAAGCGAATTGGTTGACCAGCCCATACTTTTTGGAATTGACCTTCGTTTACGACCAATTGCCCGTTAACGATAACGTATGGAATGCCAGTTGTGGGAGTTCCCTGTTCACCGGCTTTAAAGGTTGCATTGTCGGTGACGCGTTGGGGATCAAAAATTGTAATGTCCGCTACCATTCCTTCCTGAATACGGCCGCGCATCTGCATATCTTTCAACCCGGTGTCACCCAAGTGCTTCGCGGGCCAATAGGACATTTGCGCAAGTGCAAACATTAACGGAACACCTTGTTCGCGCCCCAGTCGCAACACAGTACCATGTGTACCAGCAGTTCTCGGGTGACCGGCATATTCAGAGGGGTCTAGATCCCAACTGTCCAACCCCTTGCCTGAGTAAATTGAGTCTGATGCCACGATCATGTGTGGCATGCGTAACCAGTACTGCAACCATTCCGCTCGGCTGGGACTAAAAACAACAACCAGTCGGCTAGGATCGCTATCGCGTGTTGCCTCATATTCTTCTTGCGTAAGAAATTTGTCGGCGATTGGATCGTACATAACCTCCTCATAGGGAGCGCCGCCACTGAGAACCATGAAAGTCTCTGGCAAAAAAAAGTCAGATGAAATCGATGTAGAAGCGGCGGTATAGGGGTAGTATTCTGTCCAAACATTGTACCCTTGGGCACGTGCTGATTGCGCCTTTTCTTCGTTTTCCCACCAACCGTAGTCATTATTGTGTAACAGGCTTACAGGGGCATCGAGAGCCATAGCATTTGATAGGATTTCATCGAAACCAAGTTGTGCCTCCGGAGTTCGAGGACTGCCGTGAAAGCGAACGTGTGCTCCAAGGTAACGACCGTACTTTCCACCAAGTTCTTGAGTTTTGTACATCTCAAAGGTTGTAAGGCCATTGCTCATGTACCCAACAGTCGATGAGATATTAAGAGCACCCGCTTTGAGCTCCTCGTCAATTATCTCAAGCACTTGGTTTAGTTGATCGAGATCGCTACGACCGTCCTGCCAGCCACAATAGCCGTCTGCGCAGGCTTCAGCTCGTAGGCCGCCGAGTATAAGTGGCGCATCATACCAGCCATTAATCGCAACTTCGGGATCATGAACACGCAGCCTCGCTCCTTCTTGGCTAACACCTGTGCCATAGTTGAGAGGCCATGTGCCTTCCTTAGCTGAATACCATTGATCGACGTTGATCGCTCCGATTTCGAGGTCCATGCCCGTTGTGACACCGTCGAGAGCAGCGAGTTTCAATGACAATCCGTCCAAAGCATGGAAATGAAAATCAATGAAACCAGGTGCGACGACGTGGCCCTGCGCAAAGATCGTTTTCTCACCAGTTATTTCTTCGGCTGTAATTGTTTGGATTATCCCGTCCTTAATGCCGACGTTCAATACAGCGTCCAACATGGTTTCTGGGTCCATGACGCGCCCGTTTAGAATGACCATGTCGTATTGTTGCGCGTTCCCTATACTTGCCAGAGACAAGACAGATACCACCGTCAAAGTCGTAAGCTTGAACGTATTCATTTCGACCTCCGAAGAATTCCAAAATTTCGAGTTTAGAAGGCAAAGTGCCTTGCTAGAATGCCGCTCTGAAGCGAAGACCAAACAGCGCTATCGTATCCTCCTGCGGGTTCAACGCTGGGTTATGGATGATCTGCACACTAGGAGTTAGCTCAATACCCTCGGTTATCTGCCATTGCTGAAATATCTCGACGGTAAGTTGATCGTCCAACCCAGGGCCAAATGTGTCCTCATTTGGCTTGCTCCAATTCAGACCCACGCCCAAAAGGTCCCTGCCGAGTTGGCGAGAATAGCCGAACCCACCGGAAATTGCGGCCTCGTAGAGGCTTCCGCCTCCATCCGACCAACCGCCACGAAGAAACGGAAGCCACGTGCCGTCAATAACGTTCATATAAGAGAACGCGATTCCCTTGCCTTCCGGAGTTCCGGCATCTTTACGTGCATCTATCTGCCAAAGAGTGATATGCGCGTGGTTGGTAAAAAGGGCTTTCCTGCCTTCTGTCCAACCGAATTCAAGCGTTTTGAACGTTTCGAAATCGTTAAAAAAGGTATCAAACCCCTCTAACGGATCTGTCGCGTCGGCGTTAGCGTCGGCGATACTGCCAGAAATGTAAAAGTTGTCATTCAAGAAACCTCCGGCCATTACACCTAGTGCACCATCAGGAAGCCCGCCAATAGTTCCGGAGCCTGTTTGGAACGCTAAGTTGGAAAAGCCCGACCACGGGCTCGCCAGCGCGTAGACATCGGTGTAATCCGTCACGTCCAACCAGCCTGCAAACACAGTTCCTCGATCCTGAGCGAAGTCTTGTTGCCAGTAAAAATGCGTTAGCCGCCATTGATCGTCACTAAAAACAGAACTGACCAATCCTGCATATCCAATTTCTGGCCCAAATCCCGTCGGCGGCACATCCGTAAATGAGTGTCGGTTCTCAAATTTGAAAATTAATTGGCCAGTGTCCGTTTCGTCTCGGTTCACAAGTTCCCAAGTCCCAAATACACGAAATGCGCCTGAAGCCGAGGTGTCATCTCCGAGACTGTTGGAAGCCACAAAACCGAGAGCATTGTAATCGAGTCCAAAGTCCAAACCTGTCCGTTGGTTCAATCTTGTTTTCCATGCGTCAAATGGCCTTTGGGCATCGATGTCCAAAAGGTCGTCCTTCGGCGCAGCATCGCGGGCGAGTACGTTATCTGTGGCATCGGGGCCGGAAAGCGCCTCGCTGGCAGATTGTGAAAACGCCATTCCTGGCGCGAAAACAAACCAAAAACCGGCAAGCATTACGCAATATTTTGCCGCACAACGACACAATGCCATACAATAGCGCAATTATTCTGCTCCCTGTCTGCCTCTTCTGATTGTCGAAGCCGACCCATTCGAAAGGCCCTTCAGGGAATTTGTAGCGCGCATTGACAGATTTCTTGCTAGGAAGTTGGGCCCAAATCTTTCGCTACGCTGACCCGTTTCTTTCAGCGAACGCCTTTTCGTGTTTATGATATCCTGGAAAACGTAAAGCAAGTTTTCGGAAGCACCGCATTTGAATAACGCAATGAACACATATAAGTCCGCAAAACTGCTGCAAAACAGCCGTTTACAAAAGTTTGCGACTCTACAGCACTCATCCCGCGGGATGCCAGTTTTAGAGGCCGGAATTACATACAAAAATGGTGGGAAGCCCAACATCGTTGCGCTTCATGCACGGGGCAAAAACTTAGTCATCGCGCGGACAATCATAAGTCAAGAATACTCGGCATACACGGTTCCCAATCCAGCCTGGCTTGTTTTTCACATCCCTCTGAAATGGAGTGGCTCCTATTTTTTCAATGGGCGCGAACTTACGGTCGGTGACGCCGTGGTTTCCGATTGTCCAAATGGTTACTTCGGGCGTGGTAGGGATCGCGATGCGCTGACTATAGGCGTCCCTAAAAACGTAATTTTCGACACAATGCGCTCGTTGACCGGGCACATGGAAGACGATCTCGCAATTGAAGAATTAAATCTCCGCCCAACTGCTTACCTTCTTCGATTGGTACTGAACGCAGTGAATTCGGACAGCAAAATGCCGCAACTAGAAATTGCGCACTTCAAAGGGCAATATATAACCGATTTAACGTCGCAGGAAATCATCGATCAGATAGCTTCCGAACTTTTGCCAACATGCACTAAATGGAGTCGGAGCACAGGCCGTATCAGGAGGTCTAGTGACGTCGTCGGAGAAGCACTAAGTTATGCCATGCAAATAAATGGCGCCAAGGTGCCTAGTCTTTCTGAACTTTGTAAAGTCACGGGAGTTGGGCAAACCCGTCTGTTTGAGTGCTTTATGGAACAGCAGGGTTTACCCCCACATGCTTGTTTACAGAAAATTCGCTTGGATGCAGCGCTTTTCCGTCTGTCTGACGTTCACAACCTACCGCATTCAGTAAAACAAGTGGCGCTTGAGCTGGGATTCAGCAAATCTGGTCGGTTCGCGGAACAATTTCAAAGGCAATTTGGAGAGTTGCCGTCGTCGTTATTGTCAAGGACAAAAAAGGAAATTGGTTTATGAATTCGAATTTCGAGACTTCGGTAATCCGGGATGGTCTCGTTTGGCCGGAAAGCCCCCGTTGGCACGATGGCAAGCTTTGGGTTTCAGAAGCGTTTGCAGAAGTCGGGACCGTCCGGTCTCTTTACAAGAACGGTTCAGATGCGAAGGTTTACCCGGTCGATGGCGGTCCAGCCGGTATCGGGTTTCTAAGTAACGGTTGCGTAGTTGTTGCCGCGGCGTTTCATCGAAAAGTATTGATATTGCGACCCGGAAATAATGAGTTCGAAGATTGGGTTGGCCTTGACGGAATTGCAGAGTACCCAAATGAACTTATAGTAGGACAAGAAGATCGAATTTTTGTGTCCGACAGCGCGTTTCTTGTCGGACGAGATCCTTACTCTGTAGGTCGGCTGGTCGCTATTGATTGCGATGGGAAGGCGCAAATAATTGCCGAAGACCTGGCTTTTCCAAACGGGCTTTCACTCTCTCAAACTGGAGACGTGTTAACGGTGGCAGAGACCTTCGCTGGCAGGATAACTCAATTCAACATCGATAATTCAGGACATTTGGTTTCTCGACGATCACTCATCGAGTTTGACAATTTGGGCATCGTAGAAGACACGGCAGCGATGTTTGCACGGAGTGTCGTTCCGGATGGAATTTGCTTGGATCAAGAAAACCATATCTGGGTCGCGAACCCTTTGCGAGCAGAAGTCCTACGGGTTTCTCCGGCAGGTGAAATTGTCGATGGGGTCAGCCTTTCCCAAGGCGGCATTGCCTGTATGCTAGGTGGTGAAGATGGCAGAACGCTATTTGTGACGACGGGCGATGCCACTAACATGGCCAGTGCAAACGGACGTATCGAAGTCAAAGAAGTTCTTGTCCAAGGCGCTGGCTACCCGTTGGCCTAGATGCAAAAAAAGAGGTTGGTCTCCAATGACTGGACGTCGGGGATACCAAACACCGAAAGGTAGATGGGTTTGCGGTCTGTGAACGACTCATCTTCTAACAACTGCAATACAAAATGAGTTTTCCCGCAGCCCCAACGCCCTTCGACCAAAACCGCAAAGTGGGGTTTCGATTCAGTGTTTGCCCAATTTCTAAGAAATTTCTTTACCTCGGCCCTATCAATGCCCATTCGCAAAATACTCGCCACTAAATTGAATGAACAGTTTATGGCAGGTGCAGACGGTCACGTCGATCCTTGTTCACCAGACGTAACCCCAAACAATCGTTTTTGACCTGCACGCTGTGCTCAGCAATGAATCAAAGTACTAGCTGTGACAAGAACTCCCCGGCAAATCGTTGACAAGTTTGCAGTTATTTTGCGCAAACCAGTAGGTAGCTTGAGCAGACACTTCAATGACTGCTTTCCTGAAGCTGCGCGGTAGCTTGATACGCCTGAACGTACGGCGGCTCCGGGCCGGTCAGGTTAGGCAGGCGAAACTTTGAACGGAGACTTTGCGAAGTCTGCTTTCTGCGCGTCGCAGACCTTCGCGAGAATCCAAGCAAAAAGGCCGCATGGAACCCAAGGTTCCTTAGGGGGGCCCTTTGCGGGATTGAGCAACGCAAAGGGCCATAACAGCAACGACTACGCCAAAAACTGATTGAATTCACCGCTAGGGCAGACAATCGCGCAGCGCAAAACTATGGGCAAACTACGCAAACTTATGGGGTGCGCGAAGTGTTATGCGCAAACCTACACTGCTTTAGAAATCCAGATTTTCCACGCTCAGGGCATTTTGCTGGATGAATTCGCGGCGCGGTTCGACCACATCGCCCATCAGTTTGGTGAACAGATCATCCGCTTCGACCATGTCATCCACACGCACCTGCAAGAGGGTACGCGCATCCGGGTCGAGCGTTGTTTCCCACAGCTGATCAGGGTTCATCTCGCCCAGACCTTTGTAACGTTGTAGCGACAGGCCCTTTTCGCCCTCTTCCAGAATGGCGCGCAGCAGGTCCAGCGGGCCGTGGATCGCCTGCATCCGGTCGCGACGTACCAGCGTGGCGGGGGTGTTGTAGACCTCTTGCAGGCTTTGGGTGAAGCTGCCGGTTTTGCGGGCCTCGCCCGAGCGTAGCATGGGGCCGTCCAGAGTGCGGACCTCTTCCACGCCGCGCAGGATGCGGGCCAGACGAATGCCGTGATCCTGTGTGATCCGGCCCTGCCAGCCGCGTTCATATTCCAGCGCGATCAGGTCGAGGCGGGCGGCGACCTTGTCGGCAACGCCTTGCAGGTCGGCATCGACCGCACCCGGCACAAAGGCCCCCGCAACAGCGGCCTGTTCCAGAATGTGGCGCGGGTAATGCGTTGGGAAGGCGTCCAGAACGCGTTTCAATTGGCGTGCTTCGTCCACCACACGGGTCAGGTCCTGCCCGATGATTTCCTCACCCGAGCCCAGTTTCAGCACTGCGCCCTCGACGCCCTGATTGATCAGGTAATCGTCCAGCGCCGCCTGATCCTTCAGGTAAACCTCTGATTTGCCACGTGAAACCTTATAGAGCGGTGGCTGTGCGATATAAAGATATCCGCCCTCGATCAGTTCCGGCATCTGCCGGTAGAAGAAGGTCAGCAACAGAGTTCGAATATGCGCGCCATCGACGTCCGCATCCGTCATGATGACGATCTTGTGGTAGCGCAGCTTTTCGATGTTGAACTCATCACGGCCAATGCCGGTGCCCAGCGCCATCACCAGATTGCCGATCTCTTGAGAGGACAGCATCCGGTCAAACCGCGCGCGTTCGACGTTCAGGATTTTCCCGCGCAGGGGTAGAACCGCTTGCGTCAAACGATCCCGTCCCGTCTGCGCAGACCCACCAGCCGAGTCCCCCTCGACCAGAAACACTTCGGTCTTGGACGGGTCTTTCTCGGAACAGTCTTTCAGCTTCCCGGCCAGATAGTTCACATCCATCGCCGTCTTACGACGGGTCAGTTCACGGGCTTTGCGCGCCGCCTCACGGGCCAGCGCAGCCTCGATGATCTTGCCGACGATCCCTTTGGCCTCGTTCGGGTTTTCCTCGAACCACTCGGCCAGCTTTTCGTTCATCAGGCCTTCGACCGCCGGGCGCACTTCGGACGACACCAGCTTGTCCTTGGTCTGGGATGAGAATTTCGGGTCGGGCACTTTGACCGACAACACACAAGTTAGACCTTCGCGCGCATCATCGCCGGTAAAGCTGACCTTTTCCTTTTTCGCGATCCCGCTGGACTGCGCATAGTTGTTGATTGTCCGGGTCAAAGCACCCCGGAAGCCCGCCACGTGCGTGCCGCCGTCCCGCTGAGGGATGTTGTTGGTAAAGGGCAGAACCGTCTCGTGATAGCTGTCATTCCACCACATGGCGATTTCCACGCCGATATCGTCGCGCTCACCCTTGATGTAAATCGGTTCGGGCATCGCGGGCGTCTTCGAACGATCAAGGTATTTGACGAATTCCTTAACACCACCCTCATAGAACAGTTCGGTCTCCAGCCGTTCAGCCGGGCGTTCGTCGATCAGGATGATCCGCACGCCCGAGTTCAGGAAGGCCAGCTCGCGCAGGCGCTTTTCCAGCGTATCGAACGAATATTCGAGGTTCGAGAACGTATCGGTCGAGGCCAGAAACCGCACCTCGGTCCCGGTCCGGTCACCGCACTCCTGAACCACCTTCAGGTGTTCCGCCGTCTCGCCACCCTCAAAGCGCGCAACGTGTTCCTTGCCATTGCGCCAGACGCGCAGTTCCAGCCAATCTGAAAGGGCGTTCACAACCGAAACACCCACGCCGTGCAGACCGCCCGACACCTTGTACGAGTTGCTGTCGAACTTACCGCCCGCGTGCAGCTGGGTCATGATGACCTCGGCGGCGGACACACCCTCTTCGGGGTGGATATCCACCGGAATACCGCGCCCGTTATCGCTGACCGAGACACTGGAATCGGCGTGGATTTTCACGGTCACATGGTCGGCGTGACCGGCCAGCGCTTCGTCAATTCCGTTGTCCACGACCTCATACACCATGTGGTGCAGACCCGAGCCATCATCTGTATCACCGATATACATACCGGGACGTTTGCGGACAGCCTCTAAGCCTTTGAGAACCTTGATAGAATCAGCGCCATATTCCTGTGGTGCCTGTGCGTCTTCGGACATGCGGTTAGTACCTATATTATTTTGGTAACTTATACGTTTTCTGGTGGGGAATGTCACGCCATCCCCCAACATTTTGTGCTGTCACGGGTTGTTTTCAGCTGATCAAAGCCGATCCAGATCTGCAGCTATGTCCTCGGCAATTTCAGCCGCATTCACATCCCTGCGTTCGGCCGACAATCGCAGACCCAGAATGTCCGACTGATAGCGCGCGGCAAGACGGTCAGGGTCATGGTCTGGCCCGATCTCTCCGGTCTGTTGCGCGCGCCGAAAGAGAGTGGCGAAACACGCCTTCATATCGGCCATGTGGCACCCGGCCTTATCGGCCAGATCATGTCCTTTGGATTGCAGCTCGGCATAGGTTTTGGCCAGCATACAGGCCCGCGCGGGCATCTCGCGCTCGTCGATCACCACATGGGGTTGCGCCTTCAGCGCACGCAGCGGACCCATTTCATCCGCCATCGCCATCAGACGCGCCACGCCGTCCTGCGCGTACCGCTCCAGTGTCAGCGCATAAAGAGCGTCCTTAGAGCCAAACGCCGCATAGAAACTGCCGGGCTTCAGATTCAGCGCGCTTTCAAGATCCTTCAACGAAGTTCCCGCCCAGCCTTGTTGCCAGAACAAATCCCGAGCCTGCGCAATCAGAGCATCGCGGTCATATGAAGGTTTGCGGGGCATTGCAGTCACCAATTCTTGAGCGTCTGCTCAAATATATACTTGAGTGATCGCTCAAGAAAGCCTAAATGTGATTCACCTCGCCAGAAACAGGAGCTTTGACATGGCAAACTTCCCCTCTCATGACCTCGAATCCGCCCCCGAAGGGTCCAAACCGCTACTGGAAAAGTCGCAAGCCGCTTTTGGCCGCCTTCCCGGCCTTCACAAGGTCATGGCAGAAAGCCCACAGCACCTTGAAGCTTATCAGCTTCTGCATGGCCTATTCCTGCAGACCGATTTCGACAATGACGAAAAGACCGTCGTCTGGCAGACCATCAACGTTGCAAACGAATGCCACTACTGCGTGCCCGCCCATACCGGCATCGCCAAGATGATGAAAATCTCGGACGACATCACCGAGGCTCTGCGCAACGAAACCCCCTTGCCCTCACCCAAGCTTGAGGCGCTGCGCGCCTTCACCCTGCAAGTGATGGAAAGCCGTGGCAACCCGACCGAAGAACAGCTTCAGGCCTTCTTTGACGCGGGCTATTCGCATCGCGCGGTTCTGGACGTGGTGCTGGGTTTGGCCCAGAAAACCATGTCGAACTACGTCAACCACATGGCCCAAACCCCCGTCGACGAGGTGATGCGCGGCTTCCTGTGGGAACGTAAAGTGGGAGAACCCGCCTAAGTCACGACCGAGCCCGCGTCGCTGTCGTTGACAGTCAGCGTCTGGGCCCGGTCCCCCAGTTCGGCAAACAGTTCAGGCCCAGTGCCCGTCATCCAGGCCTGAGCACCCAGCGCGCAGATCTCATCATAAAGCGCGGCCCGCCGTCCGGCATCCAGATGGGCGGCCACCTCATCCAGCAAAACAATCGGCGGCGCACCCACTATCCCGGCCAGAGCCCGCGCATTCGACAGGATCAGGGAGACCAGCAGGGCCTTTTGCTCTCCGGTCGAGCAATCCCTGGCCGGAACACCCTTGGCTGCGAAAACGCCGTACAGGTCAGACCGATGCGGTCCCACCAAGGTCCGGCCCGCCGCCAGATCGCGAAACCGGCTTTCATTCAGCGCCTCGCGCAGGTCCTCGACTGTGTCCGGCATCGCGCCTTCGGACTGAACCAGCTCCAGATCAGCGGACGGAAACGCGGTTTCGGCCTGATCCTGCGCCGCGCGCAAGTGATCCAAGGCCGCCAGCCGCGCCGCGTGGATGCGGTGCCCGGTCTCGGCCATCTGCCCTTCTAACGCGGCATACCAATGGGCATCGCGCACCTGTTCTTTCAGCAGGCGGTTGCGTTCGCGCATTGCCTTTTCATAGGTCAGCGAAGCCTCGGCATGGGCGGGATCAAAACTCAGCGCGATACGGTCCAGAAACCGTCGCCGCCCCTCGGCCCCTTCGATCCACAGCCGGTCCATCGACGGGATCAGCCACACGACACGCGCCAGCTTGCCCAGATCAATCTGACTGGCCGCCTTGCCATCGATCCGAACCTGCCGCGCTGCGCCGCCTTCGGACCATGTCTCGATCTCGTAATTCTGCCCTTGCGCGTTCAGCAGACCGGACAGCTTCCACCCCAGCGCCTCAGGGCGGCGCGTCATCTCAGCCGCACTCGCCCGGCGCATGCCGCGACCGGGCGAGAACAGAGACACCGCTTCAAGAATGTTGGTCTTCCCCGCCCCGTTCGGCCCGTGAATCGCCACAGGCCGCCCGTCCAAAGCCAGACGCGCCAGCTTGTGCGAGCGAAAATGCGAGACCGTCAGTTCGGTCAGGGTCAAACCCATGACCCCTCCCTTTCATCAGAAGGTTTCAGCGCGATCAGACACGCATCGGCATGACCACATACACCGCGCTTTGGTCATTGCCTTCGCGCATCAGGGTCGGGTCACCGGCCGAGTTGAACAAGAACACCGCATTCTCACGATCCACCTGCGACGCAATTTCAAGCAGGTACTTCGCGTTGAAGCCAATCTCCAGCCGCTCATCGCCATAAGCCACGGCCAGTTCTTCCTCAGCCGCTCCGCTATCGGGCGCATTGACCGACAGAACCAGTTTATCCGCATCCAACTGCAACTTCACCGCGCGCGAGCGTTCGGACGAAACAGTCGCAACCCGGTCCACGGCCTGCGCGAATTCGGCAGCATCCACTTCCAACTGGCGCGTGTTGCCCTGCGGAATAACCCGGGTGTAGTCGGGAAAGGTACCGTCGATCACCTTCGAGGTAAGCGTAATATCGGGCGTGGCAAAGCGCACTTTGGTCTCGCTGACCGACACGGCGATGTCCATCTCGTCATCGTCCAGCAGCTTGCGCAGCTCACCCACGGTTTTGCGGGGCACGATCACGCCCGGCATATCTGCCGCGCCGTCGGGCAGATCCGCGTCGATGCGCGCCAGACGGTGGCCATCGGTGGCCACGCAGCGCAGCACTTTGCCGCCCTCGGACCCATCGGCCACATGCATATAAACGCCGTTTAGATAATAGCGCGTCTCTTCGGTCGAGATCGCGAATTTCGACTTGTCGAACAGCCGACGCAGCAGTGCAGCCGAGGCTGTAAAGTTCGACTGATACTCCGAGGACGCCATCACCGGAAAATCCTCTTTCGGCAGCGTCGCCAGCGAGAAGTTCGACCGCCCGGCCTCGACCGTCAGACGCCCTGCGGCGCTGTCGGCGGTCAGCGTCACCAAAGCCCCATCGGGCAGCTTGCGCACGATTTCATGCAAGGTGGTAGCGGCCACGGTGGTCGCACCGGCCCGTTCGACCTGTGCGGGGGCCTTATCGACCACCTCGATATCCAGATCGGTGGCGCGGAACATGGCTTGATCGCCTTCGGCCTCGATCAGTACGTTGGCAAGGATAGGAATGGTGTTGCGACGTTCCACAACGGATTGGGCCTGAGAAACGGCCTTAAGAAGGGTGCCGCGTTCGATGCTGATCTTCATACCCTCAATTCCTCTGACTTGCGTGCCGAAATGGGCGGGACTGGCACGTTAGCGGTTCCACCCTGAGGCACAAGGATTTTTTATGGATTTCTGAGTCGGATTGCCCGAGGCGTCAAGGGCCGCGTGGCCGCGTGGGCACAGTTCATAGCCGACCGTGGAGATTTTCGCACAAGAAAACGCCCCGGGCGTGAGGATCCGGGGCGTTTTGATGTTCGTGCCGATGTAACCTACGCTTCGAGTGACCGGCGCAGCATTTCCACGTCTTCGGCGATCTGGCCGTCGGTGGTTTTCAGCTCTTCGATGCGCTTCACACCATGCATAACGGTGGTGTGGTCACGCCCGCCAAAGCGACGACCGATCTCAGGCAGAGACCGGCTGGTCAGCTGTTTACACAGATACATCGCGACCTGACGCGGACGAGCATAAGACCGCAGGCGCTTGGGGCCAATAATATCGCTCAGACGGATATTGTAGTAATCCGAAACCTTACGCTGAATTTCCTCGACGGTGATTTTGCGCTCGGACGCGCGCAGTACGTCGGCCAGGCAATCCTGCGTCAGCTCCATGTCGATCTCACGCCCTACGAGCGAGGCAAAGGCAAACAGACGAGTCAGCGCGCCTTCCAACACCCGCACATTGGTCGAGATACGGTGGGCCAGAAACTCCAGCACGCCATCAGCGATCTGCAGATCGGGATAGGTAGTGCTGTAATGCTGAACCTTGTTCTGCAAAATGCCCAGACGCAGCTCATAGTCGGTGGGGTGCAGGTCAACGACCAGACCACATTGCAGACGCGACTTCACGCGGTCTTCCAGATCCTTGATCTCACCCGGAGCGCGGTCGGCAGAGATAATGATCTGTTTGTTCTGATCCACCAACGCATTGAAGGTGTGAAAGAACTCCTCCTGCGTGGAATCCTTGCCCGCGATGAACTGAACGTCATCGACCATCAGCACATCGACCGAACGGAACAGATGTTTGAAATCCATCATTCGACGTTCACGCAGCGCCTGTACGAACCGGTACATGAACTGTTCCGCCGACAGGTACAGAACATTCAACTCGGGGCGTTTGGTTTTCAGTTCCCAGGCAATCGCATGCATCAGGTGCGTTTTACCCAGACCGACACCGCCATACAGAACCAGCGGGTTGAAAGTTACAGGCCCACCTTCCGAGACACGGCGCGCCGCAGCATGCGCCAACTCGTTGGGTTTACCGACCACGAAGCTGTCAAAGGTGAATCGGGCATCCAAAGGCGCCGCTTGCAGTGATTCCAGCGCCTCGCTTGATCCCACGGACATTCGAGGTTCCGGTGTTTGTGCGATCTCTACCGAATTAGTTTCAGCAACATTCGCGGGCCGTGCGGTCGAATTGGCGGCAACCCGAAAGGCCAGTCGCTGGACGGTTTCTCCCGCAGTGTTCATCTCATACAGGATGAGATCTGCAAAATTCTGGCTCACGTAATTGCCCATGAAATTGGTCGGCACCGAGAAAACAGCGACACCGTCCTGGACCTCTTGGAACTGCAGAGGTTCAATCCATGTGGTGTAATTGTTCTTTCCGATCGCCTTGAGCAGTTTGTTTTGCAGTAGTCCCCATTTCTCTTGTGTCATTCAGCGCCTCACGCATCCCATTCTTTATTGGCCTGTCGGCCTTATTTCTATGTCCGGTCCCCCGGTATGCGCGTTCACTCGGACAAAGGGCCCCCACCCACCGAATCAAATAGATTCGGCGCTTTCGTCCTTGACGGCGTGCATAACCAGACGATCAGATGCCCCACAGCAGGGCATCCCTTTTTCAGGTTGCGCAACGCAATCTCAATTTTCGACAGGGCTGGAATCCTGGCCGCGCCAAGTCCCACAGCAGATCAGCAAATCGGTTGTCCCCGAGTTACCAACATTCGCCTCCAGATCATCCTGATGCCCGTCAGTCTGACCAAAGAAACAGCCTGTCCCCCCAAGCGAGTGAATCGCTGACTCAGTGGTAACAAGAGGTCGGCAGTCGCTTCAACGAAACTCTGATATTGACTCGGGTCTGAGCGCGAAAGAATCTCTCGGTTTCGTGAGGACGCGGTATTCTGGCAACAGACAAAGGGCGCCGCACTGCGCGACGCCCCTTAAATAGTTCAGTCTTTCTTACGTGACCTAGGGTCACCAAAGATCAAATCGCGACTCAGCCAAGCGCTTTGACGCGGGCCGACAGACGCGACATTTTACGCGATGCGGTGTTTTTGTGGAAAACGCCTTTGGTGACGCCGCGCATCAGTTCGGGCTGGGCAGCGCGCAGAGCTGCGGTTGCCGCATCTTTGTCGCCGGATGCGATCGCTTCTTCAACTTTACGCAGATAAGTGCGGATGCGCGAACGACGTGCTTTGTTAATTGCGAAACGCTTTTCGTTCTGACGTGCGCGTTTCTTTGCCTGGGGCGAGTTAGCCATGTGTCTCTGACCTTTGTTCGGTACGGTTTTATCGAAAGCGCGCCACGGAAAATCCGCACCGGATCAGAAATCACGAGTGTGAGTCGGGCCAAGCGGGCCGCACGCGCATGTATAGCGGCGTGTACTATCCAAGTTGCAGGGGTTTGCCAAGCAGATTCTTGGCCGCGCACAGCAGGTATGAAACAGGCGGGCACACGCCCGCCTTTCCCCACCTTGATGGCTTACTTGTCGCGGAACTGCGCCGCACGCTTTTCCAGAAAGGCTGCCATACCCTCTTTCTGATCTTCCGTGGCGAACATCGAGTGAAAGACACGGCGTTCGAACAACAACCCTTCGCTTAGCGACACTTCGTAGCTGCGGTTCACCGCCTCTTTCGCGGCAATCGCGCTCAGCTGCGATTTCTCGGCGATCTTTTGAGCTGCGGCTATTGCCTCTTCCAACAGCTTTTTGGCAGGCACGACGCGGCTAACAAGCCCGGCACGCTCTGCCTCTTCTGCGTCCATGAAGCGGCCGGTTAGGTTCATATCCATCGACTTGGACTTGCCCACAAAGCGGGTCAGACGCTGGCTGCCGCCAAGGCCCGCAATAACGCCAAGATTGATTTCCGGCTGCCCAAACTTTGCGGTATCTGCCGCAATGATGAAATCGCAGATCATCGCCAATTCGCAACCGCCACCCAGCGCATAGCCCGCAACAGCCGCGATTACAGGCTTGCGGATGTCACTGACCCGGTCGTTGATATCCGCGAAAAGGTTCGTGGTGTAGACGTCCACAAAACTCATCTCGGACATTTCCTTGATGTCCGCGCCAGCGGCAAAAGCCTTGTCCGAGCCCGTAATGACGATGCAGCGCACCTTGTCATTCTTGTCGGCGTCTTCCAGCGCTTCGCACAATTCAGCAATCAACTGGCTGTTCAGCGCATTCATTGCGTCCGGCCTGTTGAGTTTCACTAGCGCGACGTGGTCTTCGATTTCGACGATGATCGTCTCAAAAGCCATGAGGTGTAAGCTTCCGGTTGTTCCGTTCAGATACGATTCATTATCACGCGCAAAAGCTGGATCAAGTTATCTTTGGCATTGCGCGCAATAGAAGGATGAGCGACCGGACTGAGTGATTCTTTTTATGGCGGCACCGCAACCTTCGGTGCGGCAGGGTTCGCCTTCACGGCCATAAACGTCAAAGCTGTGCTGAAAATATCCAAGTTCTCCATCGGCTTGACGGAAATCACGCAAGGATGACCCCCCAGCCCGGATAGCGTCTTGCAGAACCTGCCGAATGATCGGAACAAGGGCCGCAACTCGGTGCACCGAAATCTGCCCGGCTTTGCGACGTGGCGACACACCGGCGCGATAAAGCGCCTCACACACGTAGATATTCCCCAATCCGGCAACGATTCCCTGATCCAGAAGCGCTGATTTGACCGGCGTGTTCTTGCCTTTGAACGCATCAACCAAGTGCTGTTCGTGGAAGTCATTGCCCAAGGGTTCCGGCCCCAGAACCGACAGCAACTTGTGGTCCTCGGCCGTTGCAGTGGGCAGCAGATCCATCGCACCGAACCGGCGCGGGTCATTAAATGTCACCCGTGCGCCATTGGCCATGTGAAATACAACATGATCGTGCTTTTCCGGCATCGGATGATCATGCACGAATTGCCCCAGCGGATCGCCCGACACGGTCATCCGCCCGGACATGCCAAGATGGATCAACAGGGTTTCGCCACTGCCAAGATCAGCCAGAATGTACTTTGAACGCCGCCGCAACCTGTCCACGCGCTGGCCTGTCAAGCGTTCGGCCATTCGATCCGGAAAAGGCCAGCGCAGGTCCGGGCGGTTCACGTCCGCCCGTTCGATCACCACGCCTTCCATCGCGGGGCTCAGCCCACGGCGGACCGTTTCGACTTCGGGAAGTTCCGGCATGTGCTCTCCTGATTTGCTGCCAGCGCTTGTTCCAGCGCCTGCACCATTTCATCATGTCCGGTAACATATTTCAGAATACGCGCTGTCTTCCCATCTGAAAAACGCAGCACGTAGTTCCCATTGTGCCTCAATCTGATCTGGCAGAGCTTATTCAGGTCATAGGTCCGACGCTGAAACAGCGGACTCATGGTCGTCAGCTCGGCCCCATCGATCGAAGTTGAATTGGCCAGATGATAGATCAATGTGTAGATCACCAACCCAACAAGTCCCAGCTTGATCAGCACCGCAGTTTCAGCATCCTTGACGGGGATGAATATCTCGTTCGGAGCCAGCTCGGGCCTGATGAACCCGATAAAGAACAAAACGGCCAACACCAAAATCGTAACAACGATAACGCCCGGCGCCGTGCGAAATGTCATGCGGGTCAGAGAGCGTTGTGCAGGTCTTTCGCTGCCGGCGCGCAGCATTGATTCTTCCAATATATCCTTGGGGAAATGACGTGCTGCGGCGTCCATCTTGTCACCGAACCCCTTCGCCCGATGGAATCGCATGAAAGTTTGAAAAACGGCACGAACGCGCCAGATAATAAAGGCAAATGACAGGACCACGCCTGATACGGCCACTAAACTCGAATAATTCGACATTTGAATCTAACTTCTTCTAAAACTATCCGCATCTTACACCGCGACTAAGGAAAATATGTGGCACGCCGGACGGTTCCGTGCACCTGCTACCTTTTCGCGCGATTGTCTTCCCCGCCGCGCGGCCTATAAGGATGAGCAACACAGACAAAGGCGTCTTACATGTCCGACTCCAACGACAAAACCACACATTTTGGATTCGAAACCGTGCCCGAGGCGGAAAAAGCGGGCCGCGTGCAGGGCGTTTTCAACTCGGTCGCGTCAAAATACGACGTGATGAATGATGTCATGTCGATGGGCATCCACAGGGTCTGGAAAGACGCGATGATGGACTGGCTGGCCCCGCGCCCCGGTCAACGGCTGCTGGACGTGGCAGGTGGTACCGGAGACATCTCGTTTCGCTTTCTCAAACGCGCGGGCCACGGCCACGCCACCGTTCTGGACCTGACCGAGCCGATGCTGGTCGAAGGCCGCCAGCGCGCCGAGGCTGATCAGATGTCTGACAGCCTGAACTGGGTGGTGGGCGACGCGATGTCCTTGCCCTTCGAGGATAACACCTTTGACGTCTACACGATCTCGTTCGGCATCCGGAACGTGACCCGCCCGCAAGAGGCGTTGAACGAAGCCTATCGCGTGCTGAAGCCCGGCGGCCGCTTGATGGTGCTGGAATTTAGCCAACTGCCCAATGACGGGCTGCAAAAGCTCTATGATCTCTACAGTTTCAACGTCATCCCGCGCATGGGCAAGCTGATCGCAAATGATTACGACAGCTATCAGTATCTGGTGGAGTCAATCCGCAAATTCCCTGATCAGGAGACGTTCCTGAACATGGTTCGCATCGCCGGGTTCGAAAACGCCAAATACCGCAATCTCAGCATGGGTATCGCCGCGCTGCATTCCGGCTGGAAAATCTAAATGCGGGGTCCTCACAACATCATTCGCCTGATCCGCACAGGCGCCACGCTAGAGCGCACGGGCGCCATGAACGTGGTTCTGGACGCGTTCGAAGCCCCACGCGCGCTGCGCTTTGTGGCCCACGCTCTGGGCAAGCCGTTTCAATGGCTGGGATACAAGGGCGATCCGGACATGCCGCCCGCCACCCGCGCCCTGACGGCGCTGGGTCCGGCCTATATCAAATTCGGTCAGGTGCTTTCGACCCGTCCCGATGTTGTCGGGAACGAACTGGCGGAACAGCTGCGGGTGTTGCAGGACAAACTGCCGCCCTTCCCCAAGGCGGAGGCAATGGCCGAGGTCGAAAAGGAACTGGGCCAGCCCGTGTCTGAAATTTTCGACGAATTCAGCGACCCGATCGCCGCCGCCTCCATCGCGCAGGTCCACAAGGCGAAACTGTCCAGCACCGGCGAAGACGTCGCCGTCAAAGTCCTGCGCCCCGGCATCGAGCGTGCCTTCCGCAAGGATGTGGATGCGTTCTATTTCGCCGCCCGCATCGTACAGCTCTGCGCCCCCGGTGCCCGCCGCCTGCGCCCGATGGAGGTGGTCGAACATTTCGACGGCGTCGTGCGCGGTGAACTGGACCTGCGCCTTGAAAGTGCCGCAGCCTCGGAATACGCCGCCAACACCAAGGATGACGAAGGCTTCTGGTTGCCGCCGGTGGTGTGGTCCCTGTCCGCGCGCCGGGTGATGACGCTCAGCTGGGCCGACGGCATTGCTCTGGGCGACAATGACGCGCTGGATGCAGCCAGCCACAACCGCCGCGATCTGGGCGAGCGTGTCCTGCGCCTGTTCCTACTGCACGCGCTGCGCGATGGCTTTTTTCACGCCGATATGCACCAGGGCAACCTCAAGGTCGCCGCCAATGGGGATGTCATCGCCTATGATTACGGCATCATGGGCCACATCGACGAATACACCCGCCGGGTATACGCAGAGATCCTCTTTGGCTTCATTCGACGCGACTATAAGCGCGTGGCCGAGGTACATTTCGAGGCCGGCTATGTCCCCGCCAACCAGGACGTCGACGAATTCGCCCGCGCCCTGCGCGCTGTCGGAGAACCGATCTTCGGCATGGACGCCACCCATATCTCGATGGGCCGCCTGCTGAATTACCTGTTCGAAGTGACCGAACGCTTCGGTATGGAAACCCGGACCGAGCTGATCCTTCTGCAACGCACAATGGTTGTGGTTGAAGGCGTCGCGCGGTCACTGGACCCGCATATCAATATCTGGGAAGTCGCCCGCCCCGTGGTTGAGGATTACATCAAGAAATCCATTGGCCCGCGCGCGGCCCTGCGCGATTTCGGCAAAACCGCAATGGTCTTGGCTCGTTTCGGCCCCCGTCTACCTGCTCTGGTCGAAAACGCGCTGATCGCGCAAACCCAGAAAGACGAGCCTAAAGGTTCACGCCTGTGGTCTGTCGTACTGCCCGTAACCCTCGGCGCAGCCGCAGGCGCGGGTCTTGTCCTGATCCTAACGGCGCTCAGCTAGACCTGATCCGCCTCTTCATCTGGCTAAAAATATCTTCGGGGGGAATCGTGCCAAAGGCGCGATGGGGGGCAGACAGCCCCCCACCAACATCTCAACTCAGAGACGCTCAAAGGCAATGGCGATACCCTGACCACCGCCGATGCACATGGTGACCAAACCTTTGGATCCACCAATCCGCTCCAGCTCGTACAGAGCTTTCAGCGTGATGATCGCCCCGGTTGCCCCAACAGGGTGACCCAACGCAATCGCGCCACCATTCGGATTCACCTTGGCAGCGTCCAGACCCAGCTCTTTGTTCACGGCCAGCGCCTGCGAGGCGAAGGCTTCGTTGCTTTCGATCACATCGAAATCTTCGACCGACAGACCAGTGCGGGCCAACAGGTTCTGCACCGCAGGCACCGGACCAATGCCCATCACCTCGGGGCGCACTCCGGCGTGGCCGTACCCCAGAATACGCGCCCTGGGCTTCAAACCCGCCTTTTCAGCCGCGTCAGCCGTGGCCAGAACCATCGCCGCCGCCCCGTCATTGATGCCCGACGCATTGCCTGCTGTCACCCGACCATCCTTCTTGAACGCGGGGCGCAGACCGGCCAGTGCTTCGATCGAGGTCGCCTTGGGATGCTCGTCGACCATGAAATCGACCATGTCGCGCTTGACCTTGACCTGAACCGGCGTGATCTGGCTTTGGAAGTATCCGGCCTCAATCGCCGCAGCAGCACGAGTCTGGCTGGTCAGGGCGAACTCATCCATCTGCTCGCGCGTGACTTGGTGCTCATCCGCGACGTTCTCAGCCGTGACACCCATATGACCGGTGCCAAAGGGGCAATTCAGCGCGCCCAGCATCATGTCCAGCGATTTGATATCGCCCATCTTTGCACCCCAGCGCGCCTGCTGCAAGATGTAGGGGCTGCGCGACATGCTTTCGGCACCACCGGCCACGGCAAATTCGGCATCGCCCAGCATCAGCGACTGCACCGCCGACACAATCGCCTGCGCTCCCGAACCACACAGACGGTTCACGTTCATCGCGGGGGTTTCAACTGGGATACCCGCCTGTTTCGCCGCCGCACGCGACAGGTACATGTCGCGCGGCTCGGTGTTGATCACATGGCCGAACACGACGTTGCCGATCTGAGCCCCCTCAACACCCGACTTCTCCATCGCGGCTTCGGTCACAACGGTCGCCAGGTCAATCGGCGCGGTCGAAGCCAGCGCCCCGCCAAATGTCCCAACAGCCGTGCGGGCCCCATCCAGAATGACGATATCTTTCATGTCTCTTCTCCCAATTGGATTTGGCGGCACTATGCATCTGTGCCGTCAGGCTGTCCCATGGGACGTCCTGTCACAAGCAGAATTGACAACCCATCGCGAAAAGCGCATCAGATTCCGCCATGACGGAAAACACAGACGATATCCTGACGCGCCTGCCCGCCCGCCTGAAAGAGGCCCGCCGCGCCAAGGGCCTGTCTCTGGAAGCCGTGGCCAATCTCAGCGGCGTGTCCCGATCCATGGTCAGCCAGATCGAACGCGGCGAAAGCAGCCCCACCATCTCGACGCTGTGGAACCTGACCCGCGCGCTGCAGGTGGATTTCGCGGGGTTGCTGGATGACGAGCAGACCTCGGACCATATCGAAGTTCTGCGCAAGACCGAGGTGCCCAGCATCGACAATATGGGTCAGAACTGCCGCATCCGCATTCTGTCCCCGCCCGAAGAGGCTGGCGGGCATGAGGTTTATGACATCGCTTTTGACGCTGACGGCGCTTTGAACAGCCAACCTCATGCAAGGGGCGCGCAGGAACAGCTGACCGTTCTGGATGGCGCAGTGCGCATAACCTCGGGCACCGCTACCCGTGACCTGCAGCAAGGAGATACCGCCCGCTACGCGGCGGATGTCACGCATTCGATTGCTGCCGGCGGTCCCGCCCGCGTCTTTTTGATTGTCAAAAACGCCTGATCTCAGAAAAATCCGACTTCACGGATTTTTTTCCCAAATATTGTAATTCCCCCATTTGGGAATCTTTTCCGTTATGTTAGACGTGCGACTCACAGTAACGGAGACCGCCATGGCAGATGCATTCCTGTCCCACATCACGGACACACTTGCGCAGATCGAATCCGAGGGTCTGTATAAACGCGAACGCATGATCACCTCGCCTCAGGGCGGTGAGATTACGGTGGGCGAGCGGCAGGTTATCAACCTGTGCGCCAACAACTATCTGGGTCTGGCCGATCACCCGGCCCTGATTGACGCGGCCAAAGGCGCGATGGAACCTAAAGGCTTCGGCATGGCCTCGGTCCGGTTTATCTGCGGCACGCAGGATATTCATCGCGAGTTGGAGCAGAAGCTGGCGCAATTTCTCAACAAGGATGACGCGATCCTGTTTGCCGCCTGTTTTGACGCCAATGGCGGGCTGTTCGAGCCGCTGCTGGGCCCCGAGGACGCTATTATCTCGGACAGCTTGAACCATGCCTCGATCATCGATGGCGTGCGGCTGTGCAAAGCGAAACGCTACCGCTATGCCAATAATGACATGAAAGAGCTGGAAGAGACGCTGAAACACGCCCGCAACGAGGGCGCGCGCCATGTCATGATCGCGACAGACGGCGTGTTCTCCATGGACGGCTATCTGGCGAACCTGCCCGAAATCACAGGGCTGGCCAAGGAATACGACGCCATTGTCATGGTAGATGACTGCCACTCGACCGGCTTCATGGGGCCAAACGGGGCGGGTACGCCGGATCATTTCGGTGTCGAGGTGGATATTCTGACGGGAACCTTGGGCAAGGCACTTGGGGGGGCAATCGGCGGTTATATCGCCGGGCCGCAGCCAGTGATCGACCTGCTGCGGCAGCGGGCGCGGCCCTATCTGTTCTCGAACTCGCTGCCGCCGTCGATTGTCGCTGCCGGGCTTGAGGCCATTCGCCTTGTCGAAGAAGGTGCGGACCTGCGTACCCGGCTGTTTGAAAACGCAAATTACTGGCGGGAAGGTCTGGAAAAACTAGGTTTTGACCTGCTGCCCGGCGAACACCCGATCATCCCGGTGATGCTGGGCGAGGCGACGCTGGCGCAGGACATGGCCAACAGGCTGTTTGACGAGGGCGTCTATGTCTCGGGCTTTTTCTTCCCGGTCGTCCCGCGCGGACAGGCGCGGATCAGAACACAAATGAACGCAGCGTTGACCCGCGACGAGTTGGACCGCGCCTTGGCCGCGTTTGGCAAGGTCGGCAAAGAATTAGGAGTGATTTCGTGATCCTATCCTCTGTAATCGACGCGATTGGGAATACCCCGCTTGTAGACCTGTCACGGATTTGTCAGCACCTGGATCTGGACGGGCGCATTCTGGCCAAGCTGGATTACCTGTTGCCGGGGTTCTCGAAAAAAGACCGCGCCGCAAGGTCGATCATCGAACTGGCCCGCGCAGATGGCACCCTGTCACCGGGGCAGACGATCGTTGAGCTAACCTCGGGCAATATGGGCACCGGGTTGGCGATTGTCTGCGGCATTCTGGGGCATCCTTTTGTAGCGGTGATGAGCGCAGGAAACTCGGTCGAGCGCGCGCGCATGATGCGCGCCTTGGGGGCCGAAGTCGTGATCGTGCCGCAAGCCGAGGGCAGCAAACCTGGCGAGGTATCGGGCGCAGATCTGGCGCTGGTGGATGAGACCGCACAACGCATCACGGCCGAGCGCGACGCTTTTCGGGCTGATCAATTCGGCCATTCCGGCAATCCCAAATCCCATGTAACCGGCACCGGACCCGAAATCTGGGAGCAATCCGGTGGCACCGTCACAGCCTTTTGCGATTTTGCGGGCTCTGGCGGTACTCTGGCCGGGGCCGCGGCTTTTCTCGCACCGCATGGCGTGCGCTGCTACGCCGTGGAACCCGAAGGCGCGCGGGCCATCGCTGGCGAAGCCATCACCAACCCCGATCACCCAATCCAAGGCGGCGGATACGCAATGGATGATCTGGTTCACCTGAACCGTATCTCATTGGCCGGGCATCTGTCCGTATCAGGCGACGCGGCGCGGGATGGGGCGCGGTTACTGGCCCGAACAGAAGGCATTTTCGCGGGCTACTCGGCGGGCGCGAACCTTGCCGGAGCGATCGAACTGCTGCGCGGCCCGGAAAAGGGCGGCTGCGTTGCGATTGTGATGTGTGACAGCGGGTTGAAATACCTGTCGACCGATTTGTGGGAGTAATTCGATGCGACCCAACACTATGAAAGCGCTCGAGAAATCCAAACCGGAAGAGGGCCTGTGGATGGTGCAGGCCCCGGTGCCCGAGATCGGCCCAGATGAAGTTCTGATCCGCATCAACAAGACTGGCATCTGCGGCACCGACATTCACATCTGGAACTGGGATGAATGGGCTTCGGCCACGGTGCCGGTTCCGATGATCACTGGCCATGAATTCGCCGGTGAGATCGTGGAATTGGGGCGAAACGTAACCGGTCTGGAAGTCGGTCAAAGATGCTCGGGCGAGGGGCATCTGATCACCAACGACAGTCGCCAAAGCCGCGCGGGCAAGTTCCATCTGGACCCCGGCACGCGCGGAATTGGCGTGAACGAACAGGGTGCCTTTGCCCAATACCTGAAACTGCCCGCCTTTAACGTGGTGCCGCTGCCCGACGATATCCCGGATGAGATCGGGGCAATCCTCGATCCGTTGGGCAATGCCGTTCACACCGCGCTCAGCTTTGATTTGCTGGGCGAGGATGTTCTGATCACCGGCGCTGGCCCCATCGGCATAATGGCGGCAGCCGTGGCCCGCCATGCCGGTGCGCGCCATGTGGTGATCACCGATATCAATCCCGACCGCCTGAAACTGGCCGAACATGTGGTGCCAACCGTGCGCAGCGTCGATGTCTCGAATGAAGACCTGCAAGATGTCATTGCGGATCTTGGTATGACGCAGGGGTTCGATGTGGGCCTGGAAATGTCCGGTTCGCAAGCCGCGCTGGACCAGATGGTCGAGGCACTGGTGATGGGCGGCAAGATCGCTCTGCTGGGGATTCCGCCCGGAAAATCCCCTGTGGACTGGTCGCGCATCGTGTTCAAAGCGATCACCATCAAGGGCGTCTATGGCCGTGAGATGTTCGAGACCTGGTACAAGATGATCGCCATGCTGCAGAACGGTCTGGATGTCAGCCGGGTGATTACGCACCAAATGAAAGTCGACGACTTTGCCGACGGCTTCGCCGCGATGAAATCCGGCCAATCGGGCAAGGTGGTGCTAGACTGGACCTGACGCGCTGGATAGTTGCAAAATGACGCCTTAGACAGGTGCGAAATAACGCATCAAGGGGGCGTCATGAGCGACAAGACTGAAAGATATCTGGAACGTGGAATCGAAGCATCCCTTGTGACCGATTTCACCCAGACCCACCGCAAAAGCTATGGCGACTTCCTTCAGCTCAAGACGCTGTTGAACCTGCAGAAAACCTTTCAAGACCCGGCCCAACCCGATGAGATGCTTTTCATCATCATCCATCAGGTCAGCGAGCTGTGGTTGAAGCTGATGCACCACCAACTGGTCGAGGTGCGCCACTTTCTGCAAAAGGACGACTTCGGCCCGGCAATGAAGAATCTGGACCGGGTGAAGGCAATCCAGCGGCAGTTGATCGCCGCGTGGGAAACCCTGCTGACCATGACCCCGGCCGATTACATGACCTTCCGGCAGGCCCTTGGCAGCTCATCGGGGTTCCAAAGCTATGGCTACCGCCAGATCGAGTTCATTCTGGGCAACAAGGACGCCGCGACCCTGAAAGTGCACGCTCATGACCCCGAAGTGATACAGATGCTGACCGCCGCGCTGACCAAACCTTCGCTCTATGACGAAGTGCTGCAGATGATGGCGCGGCAGGGATTTGATGTTCCCGATGACCTGCTGAACCGCGACTATGCGCAGCCCTATTCAGGTGATCCGCGTGTTGTGAAACTGTGGGTGCAAGTGTTCCGCAACACGGACAAGCACTGGGATCTGTATGCGCTGGCCGAAAAACTGATGGATGTGGAATCGCTGTTCCAGCGCTGGCGCTTTGACCATGTCACCGCGGTCGAGCGTGTAATTGGAAACCAACCCGGCACTGGCGGGTCCAGCGGCGTGTCCTTCCTGCGCAAAGCCTTGGATTTGCGGTTCTTTCATGATCTCTACGATGTGCGCACCGAATTGATGTATGCGGATCAGGAGTAGCCCATGCTGTACCGAGGTTTCACCCAGGCCGAACTGGATCAGGAATACTCTCCCCGGTCGATGATCGGCGGCGACTTGACACCCTATCTGAACAGTTACGCCGCGCTCAGTGCGCAGTACCGGGCGCAGATGGATGTGATCGGCAACGTTTCATACGGGGACAGTACCGCACAGGTTCTGGATTTCTTCCCCGCGAAAGGCACAGGTGCGCCACTGCATGTGTTCATCCACGGAGGATATTGGCAAGCCCTAAGTCAGCGCGAATCGGCAATGATGGCCCCTGCGTTGGTTGAAGCCGAGTACTCCTTTGCGACTCTCAATTACACACTGGCCCCGGATGCGCGGATCGGTGACATGATCGACGAGTGCCGAAACGCCCTGCTTTGGTTAGCCGCCAACGCGCCTGACTTGGGGTTTAATCCGTCACGAGTCACCCTGTCCGGCCACAGTGCAGGGGCGCAACTGGCGAGTATGGTCATGGCCACCTCAGCCGATGCGCTGGCCCGCGCGGGGCTTCGGGTGCGCGACGTGATCCTGATCAGCGGCGTCTATGATCTGGAACCGATCAGTCTAACGCCTGTGAACGAACCCTTACAACTGACACCAGTTGAGGTGCACGATCTGTCGCCCATCCGACACCTCCCGGCCCCCGGCCCCCGCTATCGCGTGACCGTGGGTGAGCGCGACACACCCGAATTCATCCGTCAAAGCCGAGACTATGCCGAGTTGCTTCGAAAGGCCGGGCATTCGGTCAGCTTCGATCTGCAAAATGGGGTGCAGCATTTTGACATCATCATGCATCCGGCGACGTTCTTGGCAGCACCGCGTTAGGGATACGGTCGGGGTTTGGGATAAATTCGGTAACTATCTGCCTAGCCCTGACGTGCTGATCACGGCTGATTTCCCTATTGCGACGCTGTTGGGTCTTTCATACCGATCGTTATATTCAACGACGACCGTGCCCAAGGGGTCTGGATGCCATCCGTTTCACTGATCACATCCGTGCGCACCTCTTCGAACATCTGTTCCAAAGGCCGGCCCGAGGTTCTGATGGCACGCGCAATCGCGGCGGTGTAAGGGCTGTTTGTTCCGGTCCCGTCCAAGGCAACTTCGCCGGGCCCTGTCGCATACGCGATCAGATTGTTGGTGCGCGCAGTCATACGTGCAAGCCCGTCACCCACATCCAGATTCACGTCCGCTTGGCCACCAAATGGATTGTCGCGACAGGCATCCAAAATCATAACGCTAACCGCCTGTGGCGTGTGAATGCGGTCCAGAACCCATTCTGCCGGAACAGCTTGGCCTGCAATGTCGGCCTCAGACTGAATGTTTACATCAAGGGGAAGAAGGTAGTTGAAACCATCACTGCGTACGCCGTGCCCCGCGAAGTAAAACACGGCCAGCGCCTCGGACCCCGCCGCACGTACCTTGCTGGAAAAAGTATCAACTTCACCCGTCATCTCATCAAGGCTCACGTCCGTCAGCGTCGTGACCTCAAATCCTGCGCCCCGTAACTCATCGCTCATCAGGCGCGCATCGTTCACAGGATTATCAAGTGCCGGGACACTTGTGTAACCGGCATTGCCGATCACCAAAGCAAACCGTTCGTGCGCAGCAGACGGCCCAACGGACAGCGCGATGAAGAAGAGGAATACCGCAAGAAAACGCATCAATTGAATCTCCGAGTTATATCAAACCAAAGACGTCACCCGATCTCTTACCGGCCGATAGCAGTTGCACGTTCTCGGTCTTTACGCGTAACAAATCAGACCCAAGCATCCAGTGTCTATATGTTTAAGACAACTATGCCTCGCCCTGTCGAATTCAGGTGAGTGTTGATTGGAAAGAGAGCAAGGATGCTTTGCTTGAGTGCACTAAATGTACCCAGAAAGCCCCGAATTTCTTCGCTGTAACCCCCCAAAAGAAAAACAGCGGCCCCAAAGGACCGCTGTTTTCTGATTTCTTTACCGTAGCGGATCAATCCAGCGTCCGCGTAACCTCTTCGCGCTCGAAGATTTCGATCACGTCGCCCGCGCGGATATCGTCGTAGTTCTCGAACGCCATACCGCATTCCTGACCCGACTGAACCTCGGCCACTTCGTCTTTGAAGCGCTTGAGCGTCTTCAGCGTACCTTCGTGGATCACCACGTTGTCGCGCAGCAGGCGGACGCCCGCGGAACGACGGGCCACACCCTCGGTGACCAGACAGCCAGCAACCTTGCCGACGCCGGTGACCTTGAAGACTTCGCGGATCTCGGCGTAACCGATGAACTTTTCGCGGATCTCGGCGCTCAGCAGGCCCGAGGCTGCCGCTTTCACGTCATCCACGAGGTCATAGATCACCGAGTAATAGCGGATTTCCACACCCTTCTGGTTCGCAGTGTTCCGCGCAGAGGCGTTCGCACGGACGTTGAAGCCGAGGATAGGTGCACCGGATGCTTCGGCAAGACCGACATCAGTCTCGGTAATCGCACCAACGCCAGAATGCAGCACGCGCACGCGTACCTCATCGTTGCCGATTTTCTCCATCGCCTGAACGATGGCCTCAGCCGAGCCCTGAACGTCTGCTTTCATTAGAATTGGCAGTTCGTTGACGTTCTCGTCTTCCTTGGCCTTCTGCATTAGCTGCTCAAGGGTCGTTGCGGCGCCAGCGGCAGCACGTTTGTCCTTGGCGGCCTGTTCGCGGTATTCGGCGATCTCACGGGCCTGTGCTTCGGTCTCGGTCACGTTCAAAACGTCGCCCGCTTCGGGTGTGCCGTTCAGACCCAGCACCTCGACCGGAACCGAGGGGCCAGCTTCCTTCACGCGGTCGCCCTTGTCGTTGATCAGCGCACGGACCTTACCGTATTGCTCACCCACAACGAAGATATCGCCCTGACGCAGCGTGCCGGTTTGAACCAGAACGGTGGCGACGGGGCCACGGCCCACATCCAGCTGCGCCTCGATCACGGCACCTTGGGCGGCGCGGTCGGGGTTGGCTTTCAGTTCCAGAATCTCAGCCTGCAGCGCGATTGCTTCCAGCAGTTCGTCCAGCCCCTGACCGGTATGGGCCGAAACCTCAACGTCCTGCACATCACCCGACATCTTCTCGACGATCACCTCATGCTGCAGCAGGTCGGTGCGCACTTTGTCGGGGTTGGCTTCGGGTTTATCGACCTTGTTGATCGCCACGATCATCGGCACCTGGGCCGCTTTGGCGTGGTTGATCGCCTCGATCGTCTGCGGCATCACGGCGTCATCGGCAGCCACAACCAAAACCACGATATCCGTGACCTGAGCCCCGCGCGAGCGCATCGACGTAAACGCAGCGTGGCCCGGAGTATCCAGGAAGGTCAGCGTGGCACCGCCTTCGGTTTTTACCTGATAGGCACCGATATGCTGGGTGATGCCCCCGGCCTCACCGGCCACAACGCGCGCGTCGCGGATTGCGTCCAACAGCGAAGTCTTACCGTGGTCAACGTGACCCATGATGGTGATGACCGGCGGGCGCGGCTGCAGATCGTCTTCGCTGTCTTCGACCTCTTTGATGACGTCTTCCACGTCTGAGTCCGAAACACGTGTGACCTTGTGGCCAAATTCTTCGATGATCAGTTCCGCAGTGTCAGCGTCGATGGTCTGGTTCTGCGTGACCATCATGCCCATCTGCATCAGCGATTTGACAACGTCAGCCACACGCTCGGCCATACGGTTGGCCAGCTCCGAGACCATGATCGCCTCGGGCAACTGAACGTCGCGGATCACCTTTTCGCGTTCAACCGAACCACCCATGGCTTTCTGACGCGCGCGCTCTTGCTTGCGCTTCATCGCAGCCATCGAGCGTTGGCGGTTGCCCTCGCCACCAGTGGCCTGACCCAGTGTCAGCTTGCCCGAACGGCGGTTGTCGTCGCGGCCTTTGCCACGACCACGCTGATCACGCTCGCGGTCCTGCTTGCGCGGAGCAGCCGCAGGCGCAGGCTTGCTGGCCGGGCTGCGGGCCGCTTTAGGCTCTTCCGGGGCCGGGGCGGCAGCCGCGCGTTTGGCAGCTTCTTCTGCCTCTTTGCGCTTGCGCTCTTCCTCTTCGGCCTTGGCGCGGGCTTTCTCTTCGGCCTCGCGCTGTTCGCGTTCCTTGGCTTCCTGCTCGGCACGGCGACGGGCGCGTTCTTCTTCACGCGCTCTTTCAGCAGCCTCGCGGGCGGCGGCCTCTTCGGCCTCGCGCGCCTTGGCGGCCTGCAGCGCCTTCATCCGGCGTGCCATTTCGGCGTCGGAGATCCCGGCAGGACGGCGCGACGGATCGCCCGAGGGCGTTGCTCCGCCACCCGGCTTTCCGGCACCCGGCTTGGGGACCACCACGCGTTTGCGTTTGGTTTCCACCACGACATTCTTGGTGCGTCCGTGGCTGAAACTCTGTTTCACATTTCCGGGGCGTGCCCCGCCACGAAGACCCAATGTCTTTTTGCCGTCACTATCGCTCATAAAGCTTCTTACCCTTCCGTGCGGCCCTTGCCGCCGTCATCCGTTTCGCGCAAGCCACGCAGGCGCTGCGCTTCCTCTACAACACGTTTGGCGAGTCCGCCAGAGGCCAGCGCCGCATGAATCACGGTTTGGCGCCCAAATGCCGCCCCCAACTCGTCCGCTGTCAGCCATCCGATGTATTTTCCGAAGTGCGGCGTGCTGAGTTTCGACTTGCCGCGCCCCGATCCATCGCTGGCCTGAATCAGTACCTGAGCCTCTTCCCGGTCCAGCCACGTCTTGACCTTTTCATACCCAGCGACCGCGTCACCGGACTTGCGCGCCAGGCTAATCAACTCGATCACCCGCCGCGCGACTTGCTTTTCAACCTCATCCGCCAGGTCCGTTTGCGCAGTCGCCTGCGTCTTGAACCCGCGCGAGAACAGCTTTTTGCCAACGGCCTTGTCCAGCACGGCGCGATCCGCCGCCACATAGACCCCGCGCCCCGGCAATTTCGCCGCAACATCGGGAAAGACCTGACCGTCCGGACCCATTACAAAGCGGATCAGCCCATATTTTGGCTGAACCTCGCCCGTGGCGATGCACTTGCGTTCGGGTCCGTCCGACCGATCCTTATGGACGCCACCGCGACCCATGTCAGCACCCCGAGGCCCTGAGATCAGGCCTCGGCCTCCTCTTCGATCTCGCCTTCTTCGTCGGCTTGCTCCAACTCGGCCGGGTCCACCCAGCCCAGCATGATCCGTGCCGTCATGACCAAGTCCTGTGCCTCTTCCAGCGTCACGCCGAAAGGTTCCAGAACACCATCATCCTTGATGCGCTCGCCGTCGACCGTGGTCCAGCCACCGGCCAGTTCCCAGTCGGCGCAGGTGGCGAAGTCTTCCAGAGTCTTCACGTCATCCTTGGCCAGCGCCTCTACCATCTGGGGTGTGAGGCCTTCGAATTCAATAAGGCTGTCCTCGACGCCCAACGCACGGGCTGCGTCCAGAGCCGCCTTGGCCTGTGCTTCCAGGAATTCACGCGCGCGGGTCTGCAGCTCCTGCGCGGTGCCTTCGTCCACGCCGTCGATGACCAGAAGCTCGTCCAGCTCGACATAGGCCACCTCTTCGAGGTTGGTGAAGCCTTCCGAGACCAGCAATTGCGCGAAGAATTCGTCCAGATCCAGCGTTTCCATGAACAGCTGGGTGCGGGCTTCGAATTCCTTCTGGCGACGTGCCGATTCTTCGGCCTCGGTCATGATGTCGATGTCAAGATTGGTCAGCTGGCTGGCCAGACGCACGTTCTGACCGCGGCGACCGATTGCCAGCGAGAGCTGCTCCTCAGGCACCACAACTTCGATTTTTCCGGCTTCTTCATCCAGAACCACCTTGGACACTTCGGCGGGCTGCAGAGCGTTCACAAGGAAGGTCGGCTGATCTTCGTTCCACGGGATGATGTCGATCTTTTCACCCTGCAGTTCGTTCACAACCGCCTGCACACGGCTGCCGCGCATACCAACACAGGCACCGACAGGGTCGATCGAGCCGTCATACGAGATCACGGCAATCTTGGCGCGCGAACCGGGGTCGCGGGCCACAGCCTTAACCTCAATGATGCCGTCATAGATTTCCGGCACTTCCATCTTGAACAGCTCGGCCATGAATTCCGGCGCGGTGCGCGACAGGAAGATCTGGTGACCACGAACCTCGCGGCGAACCTCTTTGATGTAGGCGCGCACGCGGTCGTTGGGGCGATAGCTTTCGCGGCCGATCTTGTCGTTGCGACGCAGAACGGCCTCGGCCCCGCCAAGATCGACGATGACATTGCCAAATTCTTCGCGCTTGACCGCACCGTTGATGATGGTGCCTGCGCGATCCT
This sequence comes from Ruegeria sp. HU-ET01832, assembly GCF_040371315.1. Taxonomy (NCBI): domain Bacteria; kingdom Pseudomonadati; phylum Pseudomonadota; class Alphaproteobacteria; order Rhodobacterales; family Roseobacteraceae; genus Ruegeria; species Ruegeria sp. HU-ET01832. Next base: position 102,620 of record NZ_BAABWL010000002.1, on the reverse strand, counting down.
TGAATTCTTCGTACTGACGATCACGTTCCGCTTCGCGGACCTTCTGCAGAATCACCTGTTTGGCGGATTGAGCTGCGATACGGCCCATTTCAACCGGGGGAACTTCTTCGACGAAGACGTCACCGACCTCGGGGTTTTCCATATATTGCTTGGCTTGTTCGACAGTGAACTCGGCCTGATAGTTTTCCAGCTCTTCATCCTCAACAACGGTGCGGACGCGGGTAAAGGTCGCCTTACCTGTCTTGCGGTCGATGCTGACACGGATGTCCATCTCGGCGCCGTAGCGGCTCTTGGCGGCGCGGGCGAGCGATTCTTCCATCGCTTCGACAACCAGACCGGGGTCGATCATCTTTTCGCGGGCCACGGCCTCGGCGGTCTGCAGCAGCTCCAGCTGGTTGGCTGAGGTGATTGCCATCAGTTCGTCTCCTCTTCGGACCCTTCGGTCTCAATCTCGTCGAAAGCGTTTTCGTTCAGGGCACCGGCGTCTTTGCGCTGGCGCAGCATTTCCTTGATCAGGTCATCGGTCAAAACCAGCTTGGCGTCGCTCAACCAGTCGAATTGCAGACCGATTGTGATCGTCTCAGACCCTTCGGGGATGTTGATCAGAACCTCATCCCCTTCGATCCCGGCCAATTCGCCCTTAAAGCGGCGACGGCCGTCGATCAGCTCGGCGGTTTCGATCTTGGCCTCATAGCCTTCGAACATCTCAAAATCCTTGAGACGGGTCAGAGGCCGGTCGATACCGGGGCTCGACACCTCAAGCGTATAGGCGTCCAGAATCGGGTCCTCGACATCCAGCGAAGCGCTGACGGCGTTGGAAATCTCGGCGCAGTCATCCACTTCGATGCCGCCATCGGGCTTATCGGCCATGATCTGCAGCGTGGTGGTCTTGCCGCTCATCAAGCGAATACGGACAAGCTCATACCCCAGATCCTCGATCACGGGGGTGATGATCTCTGCCAGTCGCCGGTCGATGGCTGCTTTGGCTATCAGGTCGTTTGTCATTCAGGTCTCTACCCTTCAATCGGGCACAAAAAAACGGGCGCGCGGCCCGTCGTATTTTCCGGTGGAGCTTTGGACCAGAAGTCCAACGCGCCGCTGTTGCAACTGCATATACGCAGGAGTTGCCGAGTCTGCAACCCCCGGCGTGAAACGTGATCAGGTCAGGCCAGCCACCACCGTTCTGCAATGCGCCCATCGTCCAGCGCACGCCCCCCGATCTGGCGCGGCATTCCCACCTGTCCGGCCACGGCCAGCGCCATGTCATCTTGGCTGGGGTGGTACCGCAGGCCGCGCTGATCCTTCAGGCCATCGCTGTCGGGCAGCGCCGCCACGTCCACATAACCGTCACGCAACGCCTCGGCCCGGACTTTGGCGTCAGGGATCACAATAACCTCAAGCGCATCGGCCCAACCGGCCTGTCCGTCCTTGTAGTGATCCGACACCCGGCGGCCAAAAAAATGCCGATCATCCTCGGCCCGTTTCACCCGGTAGCATCCGGTACCATTGGCGGTGTGCAAGGGCGTCACGCCCTGCCCATCGCGCGTGATAACGAACCGGGTATCAGCCAACAGGAAAGGCAAGCCGGGATTCGCCTCGGTCAGTTCCAGCCGCACCGAATCTGCCGTCAGAGCCTCGGCCTGCCCGACCTGTTGCAGCACCGACACCACATCCGCCACATTCAGTGCCGCACCGTCATGAAATGCCACATCAGCCCGCAGATCAAAGCTCCAGACCCGCGCATCCGCATCCGTGTGCCACCCGCTCGCCAATTCGCCGCGCAGGGTGCCATCGGGCGCGATCTCGGTCAGGGTATCAAAGACAGCCCCACGCGCCACCTGTTCCAAACTGTCATCGCGCGGCACGGCCAGTCGCAACGTCCCGCCCTTTTTGGGCGTATCTGCCAGCGAGGCCCCTGTGGCCGCCAGCAAAGCCGCCGCAGCACCCGAGGCGAATAAGGCACGACGGTCCATCCGGGTCATGCGATGCCCTCCGCTACACGGTCCATGATCCGCACCAGCTCGGCGCTGATGCCGGGCTCGGACAGGGCATGACCTGCTTGGCGCACCATCTTCAGCTCGGCATTGGGCCAGCGTTCGGCCAAAGACCACGCGGCCTGCGGCGGGCAGATCATGTCATAGCGCCCCTGCACGATATGTCCGGGGATATGGGCGATTCGGTCCATCTGATCCAAAATCTGCCCGTCTTTCTCAAGGAAAGCCCCATGGGTGAAATAGTGATTTTCAAGCCGCGCAAAGGCGCGCGCGTATTCTCCGGGGCTTTCACCTGTAGAACCGTGCGAATGGATCGAAGCCAGCGCGTTCTCCCACGCCGACCAGGCCCGCGCATACAGGATTTCCGTCGCCCGATCGCCCGAGAACAGTCGTTTGTGATAGGCGCCTATGGTATCCGACAGCTCATCCTCGGTCAGCAGAGCGGTGAATTTCGCCCATTGCTCGGGCCAGAACTTGCCCGCGCCGCCGCCATAGAACCAATCCAGCTCGGCCTGCGTCGCCAGAAACACACCGCGCAGCACCAGCCGGTTCACCCGGTCCGGATACGCCTGCGCATAGACCAACGCCAGCGTCGCGCCCCAGCTGCCGCCAAACACCGTCCAGTCGTCGATATCCAGCAACGTCCGCAGACGCTCGATGTCATCCACCAGATCCCACGTCGTGTTATCCACCACCGAGGCATGCGGCCGCGACCGACCACACCCGCGCTGATCAAACAGAATCACCCGAAACACACGCGGATCAAAATAGCGCCGCATCGCCGGGCTGCACCCGCCACCGGGGCCGCCATGCAGGATCACAACTGGCAGCCCTTCGGGATTGCCGCATTGCTCCATATAAATACGGTGCCCGTCGCCCACATCGACCATCCGCTGATCGAACGGGTCGATCGGCGGGTACAGATATTGAACTGCGCGCTTTTGGTCCGGGTACTTATCCATTAGGGCCCTATATAGTATTTAAACGTAAAAGAGCACACGGAGACAGGAATGCAAGCGCATCCGAACACGGTGGACCCGTCCGAGATCGCAAAATTCGAGGCGATGGCCGCAGAATGGTGGGAGCCCCATGGGAAATTCAAACCCTTGCACATGCTCAATCCGTGCCGTCTGGACTATATCACACAGCAGATTGCGGGTGAATTTGACCGTGACCTGACGGCTGCGAAACCTTTCGAGGGCCTGCGCCTGCTGGATATCGGCTGCGGCGGCGGGCTGCTGAGCGAACCGATGGCGCGTCTGGGCGCGACGGTCGTGGGCGCAGACGCCGCCGAGCGCAATCTACCCGTAGCCCGCATTCATGCCGAGCAGTCGGGGCTTGAGATCGATTATCGCTACACCACCGCCGAGAACATGGCCGCCGCGGGCGAGCAATTCGACGTGGTGCTGAATATGGAGGTGGTCGAACACGTGGCCGACCCTCTGGGTTATCTCACCGCAACACAACAGTTGCTAAAACCCGGCGGGTTGCAGGTATGTTCGACCATAAACCGCAACCCAAAATCCTATGCGATGGCCATCTTCGGGGCCGAAGTCGTCATGCGCTGGCTGCCGCGCGGCACGCATGAGTGGAACAAGTTCATCACCCCCGATGAGCTGTTCGACCTGCTGCGCCAAGCCGGGCTGGAGCCAGTGGACCGCAAGGGGTTCGTCTTCAACCCGATCCTGTGGAGCTGGTCGATCTCGGACCGCGATCTAAGCGTGAATTATGTGACGGCGAGTGTGAAGCCCGGGTGAGGCTACTCCCCCTCCAACTGCAACCTCAAATCCCGCAGCACGGGCAACGTGCTGCGCACCCGCTCCAACCCTAACTCTCCGACCACGCGGTTGATCAGCGGTGCAATCGAGGAAATCGCCTGATCGCGGGCGCGGCGACCGGCTGGGCTGATGGCGACCATCTTGCGGCGGGCGTCGTCCCAGTCGGGACGGATGTGGATGTATCCGGCCCATTCCAGCTTGGCCAAAGTGTTGGTCATCGCCCCACGCGTCACATGGAAGGTGCTGGCCAGTTGCGCCGGTGTGCGTTCATCGCCGACAAACACCAGATGGTTCAGCACCGAGAAATGCGAGATTTCCATGCCCTTGGGCAGCACCCGGCTTAGTCGGTTGCGCAATAGCTGGTCGGCGGTCAGGATCTCGCTGAACAGCGTGACCGCAAGGGCATTGGTGTCGTCCGTCATTGGGTCCGGCTCTGGATCAGGGGCCGTCAAAAGCCCGCAGGTGCGTCAATGAGGGCACGCGGCGGCGCGCCTCTGTCACAGAACTATCATCCAAATCGAAAATGTGAATGCCCGGATCGGTGCCTGCGTCGATGACGACCTCTCCCCATGGGGCCACAACCATGCTGTGACCGTGGGTGTGGCGGGTCTTGCCACGGGTTTTCGGATGCGCGCCGGTTTGCGCCGGGGCCAGTACCCAGGCTCCGTTTTCAATCGCCCGTGCGCGCAGAAGCGATTCCCAGTGCGCCTTGCCGGTGACCGGCGAAAATGCCGCCGGAACGGTCAGAATCCGCGCCCCGCCCTGCGTCAAGGCGGCAAACAGATGCGGAAAGCGTATGTCGTAGCAGATGGCCATGCCGACCTTGCCGAAATCGGTCTGCGCAATCACCGCCCGGTCGCCGGGGCGGTAGTTTTTCGATTCGCGGAAGGTCTCGGAGTCTGAGACCTGCACGTCGAACATATGGATCTTGTCATAGCGCGCCACGATCTGCCCTTGCGGGTCGATCATGTAGGATCGGTTGGCAAAGCGCCCATCGGCGTCATGCGTCTTGATCCCAAGCGAGCCGATCAGCAGCCAAACGCCCAGCGCGGCGGCCTGATCGCGCAGACCCACCAGCGTCTGGTCGTCTTCCTCGTGCTGCAGAACCTCGCGCTGGCGCGTGGTGGAATTAGACACACAATTCGTCACCTCAGGCGTCAGAATGAACTGCGCGCCCTGCCCGGCAGCCTCGGCCATCAGGGCGCGCACCATGTTCAGATTATCAGACGGATCATCCGACGAGGTGATCTGCAGCAGCGCAGTCTTCATGCCGCCAGCAGACGGTCCAGCTTGCCCTGACGGTCCAGCTCGTACAGGTCATCGCAGCCACCCACGTGCTGGGTGCCTATGAAGATTTGCGGCACGGTGCGTTTGCCGCCCGCACGTTTGATCATCTCGGGCTTGCGCTTGGGGTGCATCAGAACGTCGACCTCTTTGAACTCGACGCCTTTCTGTTTCAGCAGGCGTTTGGCGGCGTGGCAGAAGCCGCACAGAGGCGATGTGTAAATCTCAACCGGTTTCATAAGTCGTCCCTTCGGGTTTCGCGTAATCCTGCGCGAATTAGGTATCCTTGGCAACGCGTGCTAGGGTCAACACGAAAATATGACTTGCGCCCGACGCAAGACAGACTCGCGCACAAGCCGCCAGCGTCGCGCCCGAGGTCATCACGTCATCCACCAACAGCACATCCCGCCCGTGCATCCGGTTTAAGCGTTTGGGATGCGGCGCAATAGCGTTTTCCAGCGTCTCGGCCCGCTGCGCGGCGGTTTTTCCATCCAGAACCGGGGTTTTGATGCATCGGATCAGCAGGTCAGGGCAGACCTCAAGCCCCGTGTGCCGCCCCAGATGCTGCGCCAGCAGGGCCGACTGGTTATAGCGCCGTTTCAACAATCGGGACCAATGCAGAGGTACCGGGGCGAGCAACATATCGTCGCGGAACAAATCTCGACCCGCCTGCGCCATCCACCGCGCCGCCGGACGTGCCAATTCCGGCCTGTCGCCATGTTTCAACGCAAGGATCAGCCCCCGTGCCTTACCATCATACAACAGCGCCGAGCGTCCGTCCTGCCATGGTCGGGGCGTTTTCATACAGTCGTCGCATTCAATCCGGTGGCCATCTGCCACACCAGGCAGAGGCATTCCGCAGCTTTCGCAGACCACCCCTCCGATAAAGGGCGTGTCGCGCCAACAGGGGCCGCAGAGGCCGAAATCGGACTCGGTCAGCTCTCCACACCCCATGCAGCGGGGTGGATAGATCATCTGAAGGGCGGTTTGAATCCGCGGCCAGATGCGATACTTGCGCCCTATGAAACTGCCTGCTTCCAACGCACCCTCTCTGTTCGACCGCAAGGCCCTGACCCTGCATCGCGCCCGCGCGCGGGACGAGGCGCTGTTCTTGCACCGCGCCGCCGTGGACGAGGTTCAGGATCGACTCAGCATGGTTAACAAAACCTTTACGGCTCCGGCTGTGGTGACGCCCTTCGCCCATGTCTGGCGAGATGTGATGCCAAAAGCGCAGATCGTGGCGGATGATGAGGTGCTGAACCTGATCCCTGGCGCGCATGATCTGGTGATCCACGCGTTGGCGCTGCACTGGGCCAACGACCCCGTAGGCCAGTTGATCCAATGCCATCGGGCGCTAAAGCCTGACGGGCTGCTGCTGGTGGTCTGCCTAGGCGGGGAAACCTTGCACGAACTACGCGCCGCTTTGGGACAGGCCGAGATCGAAATCTCTGGCGGGCTCAGCCCACGTATCGCACCGATGGGCGAACTGCGTGATTTGGGCGGCTTGCTGCAACGGGCCGGGCTGGCCTTGCCGGTGGCAGATACGGCGCGACTGACGGCGGAATACCGCGACCTGCGGCACCTGATGCAGGACTTGCGTGCCATGGGTGAGACCAACAGCCTGACCGACCGCATCAAACGCCCCACCCGGCGACAGGTCTTTGACCGCGCCCAGCAGATATACGCCGATCACTTTGCAACGCCCGAAGGGCGGCTGAACACCACCTATGAACTGATCTGCCTGACCGGCTGGTCCCCTGATGACAGTCAGCAAAAGCCCCTGCGCCCTGGATCGGCCCAAACCCGCCTTGCTGAAGCGCTGGGCACAAAAGAGGGCAAACTGACCGATTGACGACTGGACAAATCCGTTTATCTCAGCCCGGTACAAAGAAATTCAGGAAGCCCCTCATGTTTGACGCCACTCGCCCCGCCCATGCCCCTGCCGACCACCCGAAGGTGAAAATGGGCCGCGTCGGCATTCTTCTGGCCAATCTGGGCACGCCGGACGACTATACGTATTGGCCCATGCGCCGTTACCTGAACGAGTTCTTGTCGGATCAGCGCGTCATCGACTATCCGAAATGGAAATGGCAGCCTATCCTGCAGGGGATCATTTTGACCAAACGGCCCTTCAGCTCGGGCGAGGCGTACAAGTCGATCTGGAACCACGACAAGGGCGAAAGCCCGCTGATGACAATCACAAAGGACCAAACAGCCAAGATGCGCGATGCGATGCAGGCGCGCTATGGCGATCAGGTGATGGTCGATTTCTGTATGCGATACGGCAACCCCTCAACCAAATCCAAAGTTCGCGAGATGGTGGCCGCGGGCTGTGATCGCATCCTGTTCTTTCCGCTCTACCCGCAATACGCGGGTGCAACGACCGCTACTGCCAATGACCAGTTCTTCCGCGCCCTGATGGAGGAGGCTTGGCAACCCGCCAGCCGCACGGTTCCGGCTTATTTCGACGAACCTGCCTATATCGACGCTTTGGCCGGGTCGGTGGAACAGGCCTACGCCGCGATGGAGACCAAGCCCGATATTCTGGTCTGCTCCTATCACGGAATGCCGGACCGCTATCTGCAGCAGGGCGATCCCTATCACTGCCAATGTGCAAAAACCTCTCGCCTTCTGAAAGAACGGCTGGGTTGGGCGGATGATCAGCTTGTCTCAACCTTCCAGTCGCGATTCGGCCCCGAGGAATGGCTGAAGCCTTACACGGTCGATCACGTGGCAGAACTGGCGCGTCAGGGGAAAAAGAATATCGCGGTGATCGCGCCTGCGTTTTCGGCCGATTGCATCGAGACGCTGGAAGAAATCAACGAAGAGATCAAGGAAAGCTTTGAAGAGGCCGGCGGCGAGAGCTTTACCTATATTCCCTGCCTCAACGACGACGATTCGCACATTGCTGCTTTGGGCAAAGTAATCGAGGACAATTTGAAAGGCTGGCTGGACTGACCAGCTCTGTCAGGGCCGGCGAACAGACACAAAAAAGGCGATGGATTTCTCCACCGCCTTTTTCTTGGATAATTCGTATCGAATTAGCTTGCTGCAACAGCTGCTGCAACAACAACCAGCAGGATCAGCGGCAGGATGATGCCCTGCGACGAACCCTGAGTTTCTTCGACAACAACAGGTGCTTCAACAACCGGCTCTTCCAGGTTGCCAGCATAAGCGGTCGAAGCAGCAGCAGTCAGTGCAGCGGCGAGAACGAGTTTCTTCATATTAACCTCCAGAATAAGCACGGTTTCAGATAGCGAAACCGCACACCCAAGACTTACCTCGTGTTTTTTTCTAACCAGCTATCCAACTGGAATGCAAATGGAAGTTGCTTCGCAAGCGACTTCATGCGCGGTTTTGTCGTCAAATTAGCAACACTTGAGTGCCAACCTTCGCCATCGAAAACAGCTCGGCGATATCTTCGTTGAAAAGACCGATGCATCCGTTCGAAGACCGACGCCCTATTTTGCGCGTATCGTGGGTTCCGTGGATTCGGTAGTACTTCCAGCTTAGATACAAAGCGTGCGTTCCCAACGGGTTATCTGGACCCGGTGGGATATAGTCCGGCCATTCGGGGTTTCGCTTCTTCATCGAAGGTGTCGGCGCCCAGCTGGGCCCTTCGACCTTGCGAATGACGCTTGTGCGACCGCGACGCGTGAGTTCTTCGGTCAGCGGAACCGATGATGGGTAGAGTTTATACACGCTTTGGTCGTCTGACCAATAATGCAGTGCCCGTGAAACGGTATCGACCAGGATTGCGCCATTGCGCGTGTTGTCAAAATAGGGCTGCCAGTCCAAAGCACGGAAACCCGAAATGTTTCGCCGCACCTGCGGTTCGGGTTCGGGTGCCGGACGCAGAGGATCGCCCGGAATGTACTGAGCAATCGCCGGAGTAGACAGAAAGGCGGACGCACCGACCAGAAATCCGCGGCGCGAGGAAGGAATGAGTTTCTTGACCATTTGTGTCGGTCCTTTGCTAAACCAGAAAAGGAATTTGACGCATTTTATTGCCTGAATACGTCAATCGCAAATCAAACCGGCAAAATCACGCGGGAATCAGCCATTGCAGGTTTGCCCAAGCCCGTTGGTCGCGCTATTGCGTAAGATGACACAAAAATCAGGTCGACCATGACGCGTATTATTACACTTCTGTTCTTATGTTTTGCTGCTGTGGCGGCTTGTACCCCAAGCTCAACCACGACGATTGGTGCGGATGGCCGTCCGCTGCCCACCGTTTACAAGATTCGCGGCAATCCCGAAAAGCTGCAGTTCCGCATGCTTGATTCGGTTAACGCACTGCGGCAGGCTTCGGGTCTGCAGCCTGTGCAACTGAATTCACAGCTCAATGCTGCGGCTGCCACACATTCCAAAGATATGGCACGCCAAAACCGGCCATGGCATTTTGGGTCCGATGGATCATCCCCAATAGATCGGGCCGCGCGCGTTGGGTATTACGGCACATTCCTGGGCGAAGCTATTTCGGAAACCTTCGAAACCGAAACCGAGACATTGGCTGCCTGGATGCAGGAACCCGGTCCACGATCAGTGATACTGGACCCTCAAGCCACGCAGATGGGATTTGCTTGGCATCAAGAATCGGGTGGAAAAATCTGGTGGACGTTGGAAATGGGAACCGGCGGCTGACCACCGCCGTAGCGTGGAAAAACAAAGCCCCCGATTATCGGGGGCTTTTTCGTTAGTACGCTTCAAGCGCAGGATCAGGCCGCTTGCATCGATTGCGCCTCGGTTAGGATTGCATAGAGCTTGACCGGGTCAGGGTTGGCCCGCAGCTTGGCGCAAACCGCTGTGTCACGCAGGGTACGAGACACCAGCGCGAGCGCTTTCAGATGGTCTACACCCGCTTCTTCCGGTGCGAAAAGCGCGAAGGCGATATCGACTGGCTGACGATCAACCGAGCCAAAATCGATGGGCTTTTCCAGCATGACAAACGCGCCAGCGACCTGTTCGATTTCAGTCAGACGCGCATGGGGAAGCGCAACGCCATGGCCCACACCCGTGGGCCCAAGGCTTTCACGTTCGAGCAGACCATCAACGACAGTTTGCTCGTCCAGGCCCAGGGTTGCCGCAGCAACATCGCCAATTTCCTGAAACAGCCGCTTCTTGCTGGAAGCGGCTGACAATACACGTACTGCTTCGGGCTTCAGAATGCTCGAAAGCTCCATGATTTTGCTCCAATGGCAAGCCCCTGCCAATGCAGGGGCACGCCTTTCTAATCTTGCCTGTTATGGATCGATCCAGCCTATGTTACCGTCTTCCCGACGATACACGACATTCAATCCATCCTTGTTCTCATTCCGGAACACCAGCACCGGGGCACCAGCCAATTCCATCTGCATAACGGCTTCACCAACACTCAGCGATGGGATCTTGGTTTCCATCTCAGCCACGATCATCGGCTGCAGAGATTCTGGCTCATCTGCCGACTCAGATTCGTCAGAGGCGAGGATATAAGAGGAAGCTCCGAAGAGTTCAACCGGCTCGACCCGATCCTTGTGGTGATCCTTGAGGCGGCGTTTATAGCGGCGCAATTGTGTTTCCATCTTGTCACAGCACCCCTCGAATGCCGCGTAAATCTCGGTAGCATGGGCTTTGGCCTGCGCCGTCAGGCCGGTGGAAAGATGTACGGTGGTCTCGCACACATATTCATGCGCAGAACGGGAAAAGACGACATTGGCGTCGGTCGGTCGCTGGGCGTATTTGCCCACAACCTCGCCAAGTTCGGTCTGCACATGGGTCTGAAGTGCTTCACCGATGTCGATCTGTTTTCCGCTGATTTGGTAACGCATGTGATCTCCTTCACAATTCACACCCATTCTGACGCTGCGTAACACAGCGCGCTTCTTTTTATCGGGTGGGGGGTATCGGCATGTTCCGCGGTAGCCGGAACTTGATCCCTTCCAAGAAGGGGCATCGTGATCCAGACTGGAACCGAAAAAATGCCATGACCCAATTGAGGCAAGAGACGGCGGAAGAGTCAATCAAAACAGGCGTGTATATACGAGATTTCCGCCATGCATTCGGCGCAATACCGCGCAAACCTATGAAATACGGAAGTTTTCGCCCAAATAGACGCGCCGCACGTTTTCGTTTTCAACGACTTCGTCCGGTGTTCCGGACATAAGTACCTGACCGTCATGCAAAATATAAGCGCGGTCCACGATCTCGAGCGTTTCACGCACGTTGTGATCCGTGATCAAAACCCCGATCCCGCGTTTTTTCAGATCAGCGACCAGATGACGGATGTCACCCACGCTGATCGGGTCGACCCCGGCAAAAGGTTCGTCGAGCAACAGGTACTTTGGATCGGCAGCCAGACAACGCGCAATCTCGACCCGGCGGCGCTCACCACCCGACAAGGCCAACGCGGGCGCACGGCGCAGATGCTCGATCGAGAAATCGGACAGCAGCTCTTCCAGGCGTTCTTTGCGGCGATGGGCGTGCCCCACAGTGATATCCAGAACAGCCGAGATATTGTCTTCAACGCTCATCCCGCGAAAAATCGACATCTCTTGCGGCAAATATCCGATCCCAAGCCGCGCCCGGCGATACATTGGAAGGGTCGTCACCACCTGCCCATCGATGGTTACGCGACCAGCTTCGGGAAAAACCAACCCTGCAACAGAATAGAAAGTGGTGGTCTTGCCGGACCCGTTCGGCCCCAGCAACGCGACCACTTCGGATCGGTCCAACGTCATTGACACATCTCGGATGACGGTCTTTTTCCGATAAGACTTCCGCAGCTTTTCGATCCTGAGCCCCGAACTGCCCTGAGCCAGTTTCAGGTTCGGTCCAGCCATCAGTTGGCACCCTGCTGCAGAATGGTTTTAACGTTGCCCGTCATGGTCGCCGTACCTGTCGTCAGGTTGGCGTTCATCTGGTCGCCGCTGATCGTACTTGGCCCTTGCGTCAGCAGAACGTTGCCGCGCATGACGATCACACCCGAATCGATGGTATATTCGGCCCAATCCCCTTCAGCTGCATCTGGCGGGCTGACCAGAACCACATCCTCGGTCGCTTCCATACGCTCAATGCCAGACCGATCCGCGTTGTAGATGACAAGCACGCGCTCGGCCGTCAGGCGCATTTCACCCTGAATGACAATTACATTGCCAATGAACTCGGCCGAGCCATCTTCCTGATTCACGTTCAACGATTCAGACGTGACTTCGACTGGCAGGCTGGGGTCAGCTTTTTGTGCGCCAAACGCCACTTGTGTTTCCTGAGCGGACACTGAAAAAGTGCTGCTCAACAAGGCAATTCCGACAAGGGCAATTCGAAAATCGAACACAGGCTATCTTTCTGCTCTTTTCGGCTCGTATATCAGTTTCACGCCGTCTGTAAAAATAATATGGACCGGGCCGTCCTTTTTTTCGGCCCCAAAGGTCATGCGACCTGCTGAAAAATTTCCGATAACTCCGGTCCCATTGACCTGACCCGGAGTGTCGCCGCGTATCTCGTCCAGCGCGGTGTTCAGCAAATTCGTGGTCACTTCGATTCCGTCAGTGGTCGTGATCACCACATCACCGATGAAGGTCGCAGTGTTCTTGTCAGGACGGATCATGCCCGAGTTCGAATCCAGAGTGATAATACCCCCGTTAGACAGCCCCAGCCGCCCACGGAACTCGGATGCTGTCGGGACCGAGTTCTCGGTACCTTGTGTGGCCTGGATTGCTTCGATCTGAACTTCTTCGCCCTTGCGCGTGGTTCCGCGATAATTGGGCCGAGTCACGATCTGATCCGCCAGACGTTCTTCTATATCGCGTTGTGTGAAGGGAACTTTGACGTCGGTTTCGATACTGCGGGACAGAAGGAACACGGTGGACAGCATCACGATGGCCACCAACGGCAGCAGCACCTTGAGGAATTGCACCATGCGTGAATGGCTGTCCACGGTCGCGCCCTCTTAACCCAGTCCAACGCGCAGGCAGTCGTGGATATGCAGCAGGCCCAGCGTCTGCCCGTCTGCATCCGGTTCGACAACGAACAAAGACGTAATCTTACGATCATTCATGATGGCCACTGCCTCTTCTGCCAACGCGTCGGGGCCAATAGTGGTCGGGTTTTCCGTCATCACCTGAACTGCGGTTTTGGTCAGCAAACCGTCCATGTGGCGACGAAGGTCCCCGTCGGTGATGATCCCGGCAAGTTGTCCGTCAGCCGTTGTCACGCCGGCGACGCCAAAGCCTTTTTGGCTGATTTCGATCAGCGCGTCGCTCATCGCGACGTTTGACGCCAACAACGGTAAAGCACTGCCCGTGTGCATCAAATCTCGCACCGTGCTAAGCCGTGCACCCAGTTTGCCGCCGGGATGAAATGCGCGAAAGTCCTCGGGCTTGAAATCTCGATACTTCATCAGCGCAATCGCCAGCGCATCCCCCATCGCCAGCGTCAGCGTGGTCGAGATGGAAGGCACCATTCCAAACCCGCACGCCTCGCCCATCGACGGGATCAGCAAATGCACGTCCGCTTGTTTCATCAGCGTGCTTTCGGGTTTGCTGGACAAGCCGATCAGCGGAATGCCAAAGCGGCGCGTGAAAGCCAGAAGGTTTGCCAGTTCAGGCGCTTCGCCCGAATTCGAGATCGCAAGAACAACGTCCTCTTTGGACACCATTCCCAGATCGCCATGACTCGCCTCGGCCGGGTGAACAAAATAAGCGGGTGTTCCGGTGCTCGCCAATGTCGCCGCAATCTTATGGCCGATATGCCCGGATTTGCCGATGCCACTGATGATGATACGGCCTGTCGCCTGCAAGATCAGCTGCACGGCCTCGGCGAAATCTTCGTTCAGGCTATCGGCCAGCACGTCAAGCGCGCGGGCCTCGTCGGTGACGACCTGTCGGGCGGTTCTCAGGAAAGCTTCGGTATCGGTCATGAGTGCGCAAAAATATCCGTTTCGGGCCAACCGGCGAGGTCAAGTTTCGCACGCATCGGCAAGAAGTCAAAACAGGCCTGAGCCATTTCCGTTCGGCCTTCGCGGGCCAGCCGCCCGTTCAGCGCCTCGCGCAGGCGGTGCAGGTACAAAACGTCCGAGGCAGCATATTCCAACTGTGCGTCGGTCAGGGTCTCCGCTCCCCAATCGCTCATCTGTTGCTGTTTCGAGATGTCGACGCCGATCAGCTCCTGACACAGGTTTTTCAGTCCGTGACGGTCGGTATAGGTGCGCACCAGACGACTGGCGATCTTGGTGCAATAGACAGGCGCGGCCAGGGCACCAAAGGCATGGTACATCGCGGCGATGTCAAAACGGCCAAAGTGGAACAGTTTCAACACATTGGGATTTTCAAGCATCGCACACAGGTTCGGGGCTTTGGTCTGACCCTTTTCCACTTGTACGATGTGGCTGTTTCCGTCGCCACCCGACATCTGGATCACGCACAGGCGATCCCGATGCGGGTTCAGACCCATGGTTTCGCAGTCGATGGCCACGACAGGGCCAAGGTCCAACCCGTCCGGCAGGTCGTTTTTATAGAGATGGTTGGCCAACGAGCTTGTCCTTTGTGCGATTTCGCCTCCGAGATAGGCGGTTTGATCCGTAAACTCAACGCCATCCGTGGAACGCGGCCTATATGCGCGGGTTTATTGACCTCGCGTTCCAGTGCTGGAAAATGGCGGCCACCCCCGTGTCGTTAATATCGCGCTTAGGAAACCCCGAGGTATCGCAAATGCTGAGCGTGCTGCGCAACCGAACCTACCGCCACTTGCTGGCCGCGCAGGTCGCGGCCTTGACCGGAACCGGGTTGGCAACAATTGCCTTGGGTTTGCTGGCCTTTGACCTCGCACAAGACGCTGCAGCATTGGTGCTTGGAACTGTTTTGACAATCAAAATGGTAGCCTATGTCACCGTAGCACCACTGGCTGCGGCGTTTGCCGAGCGCGTCGATCGGCGCAAAATGCTTGTTGTGCTGGATATCGTGCGCGCAGCCGTCGCGGTGTTCCTGCCCTTCGTAACCGAAGTCTGGCAGGTCTATGTGCTGATCTTCATCCTGCAATCGGCGTCTGCCGGTTTCACTCCGGCCTTTCAGGCCACCATCCCCGACGTGTTGACTGACGAACAGGATTATACCAAGGCCCTTTCGCTGTCCCGGCTGGCCTATGATATGGAAAGTGTCCTGAGCCCATCCTTGGCTGCAGCTTTGCTGACTATCGTCAGCTTCGACAACCTGTTCTGGGGCACCGCCTTGGGCTTTGTCGCTTCTGCTCTGCTGGTCGTTTCGGTCGCCTTGCCTTCGCCGATGCCGACACGGCCCCGCGGGATCTACGACCGCACAACCCGTGGCATTCGTATCTACCTGAACACTCCGCGTCTGCGGGCGCTGCTGGCCCTGACATGGACCGCTGCCGCCCTCAGCGCGATGGTCATCGTGAACACAGTCGTCATCGTGCGCACCGATATGGGGTTACCGGAAAGCGCAGTCGCACTGGCTTTGGCCGGATTCGGAGGGGGATCAATGCTGGCAGCCATCACTCTGCCATCTTTGCTGAACAGGTTTCGGGACCGCTCGGTTATGCTGTTCGGGGCCACCACAGGCACAATTTTCATGGCCATGGCTGCTTATCTGTTTGCCAATTTCCCGATGACACTCCCTACACTCGCCTTGATCTGGGCCTGCGTTGGGTTTGGGTATTCGTCCACCCTGACACCGTCCGGGCGCTTACTGTCCCGATCCGCGAAACCAGAAGACCGCCCGGCCGTTTTTGCCGCGCAGTTTACACTGTCACATCTATGCTGGCTGATGCTTTATCCATTGGCCGGTTGGCTAATGACAACGAAAGGCACGGCAGTGACGCTGACTTGGATGACCATTGCTGCGTTTGCTGGTCTTGTCATTGTCAGTGTGCTGTGGCCTGAAAAATCACCCGAGGGAACCGCAGGTAAAGATGCGTCCAAGCCTTGAGGCTGTGCCCCACTCTGCCTTACACCTTGTCGTTATGGATCAACTAGACCGTCGTATCATCGCCGCACTGCAACACAACGCGCGGGAATCAACTACCAAGATCGCAGCCAAACTTGGGTTGGCACGCACAACCGTGCATGAGCGGATCAGGCGGATGGAGGAAAGCGGAGTCATCGCAGGGTATTCCGTTGTGCTCAACAAGGCCGAAGACACCCCGCGTGTTCAGGTCGTGGTGATGCTGGAAGTTCAACAGAAAGAGACGACCCGCATCATCAAACGGCTTGAGGCTTACCCAGAGGTCAAGCGGTGTCTGTCGATCAATGGCGAGTTTGACCTGCTTCTGTCCGCCGAAGCCCCCAGAATCGAGGACCTGGATATTCTGGTTGACGAATTGGCTAAAATCCCCGGTGTTCTGCGCACCAATACCAGCGTTGTTTTTGGCCGCAGGATCGACCGGAAATGATTGGGCGCTAACCCTCTGTAAACCCTGCCGCAGCTAACCTGACCCGGATTGATCAGAATCCCGGACCGGCAGAATGCCCCATCGCACGATTTCAGGACTTTTGGCGCTTGCGCTTTGCGTGGGTCAACAGGCGCTCGCCATACCCAACCTCCGCACTGCAGACATATGCGATCGGGCCGCCCAGCGCGCGGCTACGTCCGAAGGCGTCCCGCTTGAGGTGTTGCACGCCATAACACGCGTTGAAACAGGCCGCGCCATTGACGGACGGCTTTCGCCTTGGCCGTGGGCCATCAATGTCGAAGGAAAGGGCTTTTGGTTCAAATCCGAGTTTGAGGCAAAGTCTTATGTTTTCAATATCTTCAAGGCAGGAAAACGCAGCTTTGACATTGGATGTTTCCAGATCAACTACCGCTGGCATGGCAAGGCGTTCCGTTCCATCGACGCAATGTTTGACCCCGATGAAAACGCCACTTACGCCGCACGGTTCCTGAAAGATCATTATGCTGAGCTCGGCTCGTGGACCGCGGCTGCGGGGGCATACCACTCGCGCACACCCCATTTGGCACAGACCTATTCTGATAGGTTCCAGCGTGTCTTGGCGCAGTTGGACTACAACGAAACACGCGCCATCGCGTCACGCTATCCGTTTACCGGATCGGCGTCTCCGCTGATCCCGCTGCGGGCCGACCAAGCGCCCGCTGGCGCGCTTAGGTCGCTGATGCCGGCGACCGGATCTGCCTCTGCCTTCATTTCCTTCAACTAGGAGCCTCGCGTGCCCAAGATCGACGCCCGTTCCCTGTTTTCCCCGACCGTACTGCTGGCAGTGGCTCTGATGACGGTCATCGTAATGATGATCCTGCCGATGCCAGCCTGGGTGCTGGACGTTGGGTTGGCGGCCTCATTCGCGTTGGCCATTTTGATTTTTACGCTGACCCTGTTTGTCGAGCGGCCGCTGGATTTCTCATCCTTCCCGACGATCCTGCTGGCCTCACTTATGTTGCGGCTATCGCTGAACGTGTCCTCGACCAAGCTGATCATCGGTCAGGGCCATACCGGCCCCAACGCCGCGGGCGACGTGATTGAGGGGTTTGCTAACTTCGTCATGGGCGGCAGCATCTTTCTGGGTCTCGTGGTATTCGGCGTGCTGCTGATCGTGAATTTCATGGTCATCACCAAGGGCGCCGCCCGCATGGCCGAAGTCGGCGCGCGCTTTGCGCTGGACGGGATGCCGGGCAAGCAACTGGCCATCGACAGCGACATGTCCGCCGGTGCCATCGACCATCAACAGGCCAAGGAAAGGCGCGAACGGGAACAGCAAGAGACTACCTTTTTCGGCTCACTTGATGGTGCATCGAAATTCGTCAAAGGAGACGCGGTTGCGGGTCTGCTGATCACGTTGTTGAACCTTGTGATGGGACTGATCATGGGGGTGATCGTCCATGGGATGCCGGTTTCTTCGGCGTTTGAAACCTATGCGATTCTCACCGTAGGCGATGGGCTGGTTACGCAGATTCCGGCCGTGATCAACGAACCGCGCTGTTCAAGCAGTTGGGTGTCGATCTGGCCAACACGCAAAATGAAACAGTAAACCTGCGCGCTCTGGTCGGTGCAGCAGAAGCCCGAATTGATCAGGCGGCAACACGCAACAGCGCAGCAATGACAAGCCTTGAATTCAGTCGAAACGAACTGATTGCCGCGGACCCTTATCAAACCGCTGCGCAGTTGCAGACAGTCCAGTTTCAATTGGAAAGCCTGTATTCCGTAACCGTTCGCAACGCGAACCTGTCACTGGTGAACTTCCTGAGATGAGAGTTCTGGTTTTCATTTTGATGTTGCTGCCTAGTCTGGCCTCGGCCGGCGCGATCCGGTTGAAAGATCTCGTGGACTTTGATGGTGTTCGGGGAAATGACCTTGTCGGCTATGGCCTTGTGGTTGGCCTGAACGGAACAGGGGATGGGCTGCGCAATTCCCCGTTCACCGAGGAAATCATGTCCAACATCCTCGAGCGTTTGGGCGTGAACGTGAACGGTGAGGATTTTCGACCCAAGAACGTGGCCGCCGTGTTGGTAACCGCCAGCTTGCCACCATTTGCCAGGGTCGGTGGCCAGATTGATGTGACGGTTTCAGCCATCGGGGATTCCAACAGTCTTTTAGGAGGCACCCTGATCATGACGCCCTTGAACGCAGCGGACGGTCAGATCTATGCGGTCGCCCAAGGCACCGTTCTGGCAGGTGGTGCTGCTGTCGAGGGCGAAGCCGCGTCTGTCGTGCGCGGGGTTCCGACCTCTGGCGTCATCCCCTCTGGGGCGAGGGTCGAGCGCGAGATTGATTTTGACCTTTCGTCACTGACACAAATGCGGCTGGCGCTCAGAGAGCCGGATTTTACTACTGCTGGCCGGATTGAGTCTGCAATCAACACGGAATTTAATCGCCCCGTTGCCATCATGCGAGATTCTGGCACGGTGGAGTTGAACATTGCCGCGACACAGTCGATCTCGACTGCGCATGCGTTGGGTCGGATCGAAAACATTCTGGTTGAGCCGGAAACCAAAGCGCGCGTCGTCGTGGATCAGCGCTCTGGCACGATTGTCATGGGTCAAGAAGTCCGCATTTCGCGCGTTGCAGTCTCGCAGGGGAACCTGACCCTCACGGTAGAAGAAGCACCTATTGCAGTACAACCCAACCCGTTTGCGCGTGGTGAAACAGTTGTTGTCCCCCGAACGATCGCCGGGATCGAAGAAGAAGAAGGGACTGGTTTGGCCGAAATCCCCGAGGCAACAACCCTATCAGAGGTTGTTGCCGGCCTGAACGCACTAGGCGTTTCCCCCCGCGACATGATCGATATTCTGAAAACGATCAAAGCCGCTGGGGCATTGCACGCGGAATTTGTAGTGCGTTAAGGGTGCGGCGGGTCCATGGGCCCCATCTTACCTTTTCCGAAAGAAGAACGGGCATTACTTGGATTTCCAGCTGTCCAGCCACTTCCTGAACCTGCTGCTTTGCTCTCCAATCGCATCCCCGGCGGCGTATAACCCGTCTTCGACGTTTTCGATCACAGGATCGACTCGTGCCGCGCGGAACCTGCGCCAACGCACCCATATGGCCCAGACGATCGCGAAAAAGACGGTCAGGAAAATGATGTTGAACCAAGGTATCAGCCGCACATCGGGGCTATCGACCGGGCGAACAGAAACAGCATTTGGAAAGATCGACATTAGCTGATTGCGCCAGCCGTAATGGCGTAGCACCACCCATTGCGGGTTATCCGCAGTCGAGACCAAATTGGTCAGTTCGGCCTGCAGGTTCGAACTATCGAGTTTGAAGTATGGTGGCCATCCCCAGCCGGTATCTTCATTGCGGTAAACACGCGGTTTGCCATTAGGGCGGAAGGTTTCGACAAAGCGCACATCGCGATTGACGGTTTGCGCGCCCTCTTGCCCGGTATCCTGCTGCGCCCAGAAGATCGAGTTCTCACCGAAATCGACACGCCGCACCTCGGTCTTGACGATCCGCACCACATCCTGCTGCGGCAGGGTGTATTCCAGAACCGAAGCAACCAGCCCCCAGAAGACGATGATGAATGCCCATTTGATATAGACCATCTATTCGGCCCTCACATGAAATTTGTTATATAGATCAGCAGGGCAATGCCCCCCAGCGGGATGACATAGACACCCAGCAACAGTTTCTTTCGAAACGAGTTATCATACTGCCGCATCCCCCGCTGTAGAAATGCGTCACGATCGCCGTGCAGCCCTTTCTTTTCCCAATGTGCGATCAGTTTACGACGGCGTATCAGACGGGAATAGATCGACAACCCGACATAAATCACTGTCAGAATTACCAGTAAGGGGATCAGAAAACGGATTGCGACGATCATTCAGCTTCTCCCTACCGCGCCCCAAGGGCCGACCCGCGCGATGACCGCGTCGCTGACCCGGTCGGTGCCGCTCATATCCGGTTCATGACCGAACAGCGCGGCGCGGGCACCGGCTTTGTCCACCTGATACTCGCGCGCGAGGAAGTCGGCAACATAGGCTTTCTTGGTGTCCGGCCAAGTGGAATAGGTCCGATAGAACAGCTCTTTGTGGCAGATGAACATCTGGCGCGGGTCCAGCGGGGCCAGCTCGGCCAGTAGCATGTTCACCAGATCGCGGTTCGGCGTATCGGCGGCGCGCAGCGTATAGAAATAAGCTGGGTGGTCCGAGGTGATCCGCGGCCACGGCCCCCCGTCACTAGCCCAGCGCAGCAACTGGGCCAGGCCATGATAGGCCTCGGGCAAGTGACCGGCGTGGTTGCGGGCGAGACGGCGCATGTCGCTGCGGTCCAACCCGGTCAGGTCAACGCCCGCGTCGGCGGCGGCATGGATGGTCAGGAAATCCATCTTTTGCTGCAACACAGCAGCCGAGTTCACACCGCGCGCCTCGATAATCGTTTCAACCAGATTGTTGTCGTTCAGAAACGCCGCGATCTGGTGCCGTTGAACCGGATCGAACACGTGGTTCAACGGCAAATCATCAGCCCGGTCGCCCATGCAAATCGCCGCCGGATAGTCCAGGTCGGGGAACAGGTAGAGCCCACCGAAATGCGCCGTCCAGAAATTGCGCTGCTCAAACGCGGTGTGGCGCAGGTGGATCGGATTGCGAGTGACGTCGCCGGTTTCTTTGGCGGTTTCGATCATTTTGGCGATCAGCACATCGTCGAACCAGGCGTCCTCTTGGGTTTTGAACTGTTCGACCATACCTGCAAGTTGTTCGGCCCTGCGCAGAGTGCCGCCCACCGTGTCGGCTTCAATCTCAATCTTTCGTAAGTTCAGAAGATCGGCGGACGTGGTGAGTTTGAAGACCGAGTTCACCAGCTCTCCGGCCACCGCATCCGTGGCGGTCAGGGCGAACAATTGCGCCTCGTTCATCTCGATGAACTCGCGCAGAATATCGCGCGAGGTCGAGAATTTGACGTTCAGCAACGGCGCTCGTTTTTGCTCGGTCGTCAACAGGATGAACTGCCGGTTGACCCCGTTGGGGTTGAGGTAGAGCGGGTCGTCCAATTCCTGGCCCACTTCGGGCGAATAGCCCGAGATATCTACATGGAAATCTGTCAGATCAGTGGTCTTGCCCGTCAGATGCTGCAAAGCGCGGTTATACCGCTCGACCAAGGCCGGGCTGGAAATGTGGACGAGGTTGCCAAACATCAGGCCTTTTTCGATGAGACGGATCATGGAAGATACCTTTTGAAAACCCATCGCTCCAGAAGAAGCAAAATTGATAAGATCACGCCGAGGAAACACCCAAATACTAGGAAGCTGAGAAAAACTTCGTTTGGTGAATCCGTTGTGCCGCAACTACGAATGACCCGGAAGTTTTCGGGCATCAGCCCGTCCCAACCGCAAATAGTGGTGGTCATAAATACAGCCAGAATGACTGCAAATAAGACTGCGGCGATGATCGCTCTCAAGTTCGTCACCTCATCATTCTATTTAGACGACCAACAACCACAACTGCCAGCACCAACAGTGGCAGCGCAAACGCCCGCGCGGTGATCTGCAAGTTGAAGCCGATATAAGACACCACACTGCCTTCAAACAGGATCAGGGTCTCGTCCCACGACGCGCCTTCAAAGCCGCTGCCTGCATTCACACCGAACTGAGTCAGATACAGAACCGCGACGGCGCCCAGAAATCCGAACACACCCCAACGCAGGGGCAGGATCAGGCCCAGTACAAGCGCCAAACCAGAGATTGCGAGAGTTAAAGTCATGTCATTACGTCCTTTTTCCGGCGATGCGTTACTGCATACGCTCCGCCGGACAAGATCATTGCGGGGACGAACCAGAACAACGCCTGCGCAAGAAAATGTGAAGGGGCCTGACCCGGACCAAAGGCGTGGACCAGTGAGGCGGGGCGCAGGACCGAGGCACCGTTGATCCAGATTTCAAACAACGCGCTCCAGACGTAAGCAACCGCGAAAATAATTAGTGCCAACATTCTAAAGGCGGGTCGGGCAGCCGCGCGGCGACGCGCGACCGTAATGCCGAAAAACAGGCACGCGCTGATCAGCGATCCGAAGATCAGGATCAAGCCGCCGGTCATGTTTTCCCCTTCAGATACCGCCGCTTGGCTTCTTCCATCCGGCCCATTTCTCGGACGGCGTTCTCGATGGCGACCTCGTCGCTCTTGTCGGCATAGCGGAATTCACTGTCGGCGTAGCGGTTGACTTCCTGCATCACCATGTCCACCGTGATCGGCTGGCGCAGGTCCTCAATCATGGCCTTCTTGGTGTCGTAGTCGCGGAACAGGAACAGGTCGGGGTTCTCCATCCACTCATCAGGCAGTTCGAAATCCATCGCGCGGACCTTGACCGCGTCGGTGATGTTCTTGATGGCGCGGCCCGTAAACCGCTCGTCCGCCTGCTGGATCGCCTTTAGGTAGGTGCCCAGCTTGGCAATCGTGTCCATCTGGCCGATCTCGCCCGAAACCCGATTATAAACCTGCAGCAAGGCGTCCTCATGCGGGTGGGAGTGGCTTTCAAAACTGGCAGCGACGGCCTTTTTGATCTCCTGCGCGGCATAAGCCTCGTGTTCCCCCAACGGGATGTCGTGGTTGCGGCCCATCAACAGGTGCAGAATGTCGATGTAGTCCTCGCGCGTTTGCGGCCCGTCCACCAGAAACCGCGCTCCCGCCCGCTGGCGAAGAGCATCGTCCACGTTCTCGGGATAGTTCGAGAACATGCCAAAGGTGCAATTGCCGCGCACGACGGTGTTGGCGCCCGCAAAGCTCTCCATCAGAACGGCGGTGATTTCCAGCTGCCCAGCCGAGGACTGCCGGTCGCCGCGTTTACCCGCCAGTTGATCGATATCGTCGATGGTGCCAAAGCCGATAACCGAGGGGTCGATGATCGTGTTGATAAACGCCTTGGCGTTCTGTCCGGATTTGCCCTGATAGCTGTCTATATTGTCGGTGCTCAGGTTTTGATAGCGGAAAGGATAGCCCGCGTTCTGGCAATAATCGTTGATCAGCCCGGCCATCATTTGGATCAGGGTGGTCTTGCCGGTGCCCGGCTTGCCGTCGCCCATGAAGGTAAAGATGAACCCGCCGAGTTCCGCAAACGGGTTCAGGCGGCGGTCAAAGTCATAAGCCATCAGCATCTTGGCCAGCTTCATGGCCTGATATTTGGCGATGTGGTTTCCCACCACCTCGTTCGGCTTCTTGAACGTCATGGTCAGGGTGGTGGATTTGGCCTTGGAGGCGGGTTCGAACCCCCGGATCGTCAGGTCATCCGCCTCGATATGCCACGCGGCGTTCTGGAACGGGGCTAGATGATCCGCCGACTGCGCGCGCAGGGCGGCCTTGTCCATCAGTTGTTCGGCATAGGCGCTCGTAGCCGCGATCAGATGCGCGTCGTCGGGGGCGTGTTTCGCCAACACTTGATCCAGTTCCCACAGGGCACCATGCAACGCAAGCTGGCCATTGTCGGTCAGGACCTCTTCGATCTCGCCGAGGTCGACGGTGGTCTCGCCCAGATGCGAAGACATCAGGTAGGCCAGCGCATTCCCGAAGGTATGGGACGTGATCAAAGCCTCAGCCGTCAGCAATTCCGAGAATTCTGTTTTGCGCGCGGCGGGCAGATCCCCCGCCAGGTTGGCGCGTTTCAGATTGGCCAGCGGGGTCTGTTCCGCATAAGCCTCGGCCACGGCCAGAGCGATCGCAATCGCCCGGCGAATGGCTTGCTGCGTTGTGGCTTGCGGTGGTGAGACCAGCGTATCGCCGTCGTCCGAGGCCTCGATCCGCTCAACCAGATGCACCCCGTCCGCGCGCGCGGTGCGCCGCGTCACCAGCCCCGGCGTCGTGGATCGAAACCGCCGTCCGGTCGAAACACCCGGAGAACGCTCGACCGCTGCCTCAACCGGTTTGGCAATCCGCGGCGCGTGTTCGAACCCGTTCAGCAAAGCGGTCGCTGCCGGGTAATGCTTGCGAAGATCGTCTTCGCGCAATTCCATCTGATCTGACGTCAAACTCATTTAAAAAACCGCCGTTGCTTCTTCTGTTCAAAAATACTTCCGCCCGATGCGAAAAAACTAGTATCTCAACACCTGCCCCGTCTTGCTGACAACGAATTTGCGCACATCAGCAAACCCCGGCGGGCTGCGCTCGGCCAGAACCTGAAACGGACGCTGGGGCAGGATGATCGACCGCTGCGTTTGCGTCGCTCCGGTCTCGGCCCCCTGCCCGCCGAACGGGTCCAAGGCGAACACCTCGCGCTCGACGGTCGAGAACCACCCAGCGCGTTCTTCGATCACGTCCTCGCTTTCCAACTGTTCCATGGTCCAGGCCAGCGCCCAATCCTGACCTTCAGGAGCCTGCGAGTCCTCCAGCACTTGCCGCAGGGGTCCGGATTGCTCGGTATAGGCCGAGGAATACATCGGGCCCACATGGATGCGGCGCAGGTGTTTGGGGTGCAGGTCGTCAAAATCCTGATCGAAGCCCGTGGCGATCGTCACCAGCTTCAGCCCGCCCAAAGACTGCGCCATCAGATGCGCCTGCACCTCGGGCCAGCGACGCTGGTCCTTGGGTAGGGCCGTGCGCCCGCTGTCCTCCAACTTCATCATGTAGATGACTGGCAGGTTGATCTGGCTGTCATAAACCGCCCAGTGGATCAGAAACTTGCGCCGATCCCCTTCATTCCCGAGCCAATGGCATTCGGGATCGTTACGGGCCCAGAACAGCTGTCCTTTCAGCAATTCCTCGTAATAGAGCCTTTGCGACAGTGCGAATTGCAGCTTGGTCGGTATCTCGCGGTCACCAATGATGGTGCGCACCATGTCGGTTTTCAGATCGTCGGCTGATGGCATATTGGCCAGATGCACCTGCGCCTGCTGCGCGTCGTTGGCCATGGTCAGCAACTCGGCCGCCACCGGAAACCCGCTGTCGCGCTTGTCCATGGCAAGGCTGCCAAAGAACCGCCCCGTATCACGCCCGACCAGCAGGTATTTCATGGACAGTGCCCGGAACGTATAGAGCAACCCCGAGAGGTAGCGCGACACGATCCGCACCTCTTGCTTGCTGATCGCGCCCTCGGCCTCCATCGTCGCGGCCACGCGCAGGAGGTGGACGGTGATCACCTCGAATTTGCGGAAATAGCGACGCGAGGCGAAGGTGTCGGTCAGGCCGACATGGTCTTGGGTGGGGTTAGTTTCGTTCATCTTGGAGTGTCCAAGCCCTTTCCATTCCTGTCGATGTGAAACCACCATCTATACAGAGGCGAACCGATGCTGTGCAGAACCACCTCGGGGTTAATTCCAACTCGGCGTTGAAAACGACGCCCTCTCTCGCTGCCCCAACTCAGCCAGCACAGAAGCCTAATAAGGCAAGCTGCTACGACCATTATCATCAGAGTCTGGACTGCTTCCGGATAAGCCGGTTTCTCGTCGATTATCCCCAATTGCTCCAGTAGCCTCGGCAGCTCTAACGGTCCAAGGCTTGCAGCTAGCAAAAGGAACTGCTGGCGAGCAAAACTCACTTAACCCCCATACAAATTCTTATCATGCTTCTCGACAATCGAGGCAAACCGGCGGGCAAAGCGTTCGTCTGCCTTGGCCTTTTTTTCAAGCACGTCGCGGGCAAAGACCATGTGGCCTTCGTGCGCCTCAAGCATGTCGGCCATTTTCTGGTTGGTCGCTGTGCCGATGGCGGCCATGGCCGTCTGCGCCTCTTGGTCGGTCTGCACGCCGATCTCGTTGATGCGGTGGGCCACGTCCTGCTGCTGTGCGGTTTTCAGCGATTTGGTCAGGGCATCGTACAGCACCACGCGCTGCTGCGTGTCTGTCTGCAGCTTGTTGATCAGCACCATCTGCGTCGCCGCCTGGTTCTGCAGTGAATCGACCCAAGTCTTGCCCTTTTCAATGTAACGCTCAAGCGTCTGCGACTTAGCCAGCTTGACCTGCTCTTCCTGAACCTTGGCGTTGTATTGCTTGTTCAGTTCGGCCAGCTCGGTTTCAAGCTGAGTGCGCGCGGCGGCGTCCTGTTCGACGCTGATCTTGTTTTCCAGCGTAATGATGGTCGGGTCCATGCCCTGAATTTCAGCCCGCAATGCTTCCAGTTCGGCCACTGTCGCCTCACGATCATCCAGCGTGCCGGTCAGGTTGTCCTCGACCTTCACGCGCTGTTCCTCCAGCACGGACAGCTGCCCTTCCAGCAGTTTCACGATCACGTCGGATTTGGCGATCAGGTCCTGCAGCTTGTCGTCGATATTGGCGGTGCGCATCCGCTCCTGCCGCATGGATTCGGACTTGCCCCTGGCGAAGATGCCAACAAAACTCTCCCACCCGGTTTTCGAGCGCATCTCGTCGAAATCCTTGGAGAACGCGTTGGTGACGTCATCCAGACCCATGATCAGCTCGGCAATATTGGCGTTCATCACTTCAGTATGGGCGTGCACATCTTCCAGCGTAGCGTTTTCGATGTCGATATCGGCCTCGGCCTCGGCCGTGCCAATCTTGGCCCGGGCGGCGTCAATGCGCGAGGTCAGGTTTTCGATCTGCGACTGGCTTTCGCGGACTTTTGCCTGCGTTTCTTCGATCAACGCGTCAAATTTATGGTTCGACATCTGCACTATCCCCTTTTTTGTTCAATTACCCAATAAGATAGGGAATGTTACATCTATTTACATCCCCCGAGAGACAAAATTCCTGCAAACTGTGGCAAACTCGGCCCGAAAAAGATAGGCGCGATCTTTCGCGCCCGAGTGCCGCTTTTGATCAAATCTGGATTGATCCCTGACGGGTTGTGGACATAGACATTCCAGACCCCACCTGTTTGTGTGCGACAACTCTAAATTCCTGCCGGAGGCCAAGCTATGCTGGACACGACAACCGATCTGAAATCCATCCTGAAAAACCCCGATCTCCTAGCAACCAAGGCCTATATTGGCGGTCAGTGGGTGGACGGCGACAACGGCACTTTTGCTGTCACGAACCCCGCGCGCGGAGATGTCGTGGCCGAGGTCGCGGACCTAAGCCGCGCGCAGGTAGCAGGTGCGATTGCGCAGGCCGAGGCAGCGCAAAAGGAATGGGCCAAACTGACTGGTAAAGAACGCGCAGTTATCCTGCGCCGCTGGTTCGACCTTATGATGGAAAACGCCGAGGATCTGGGCAAGATTCTGACCGCCGAACAGGGCAAACCGCTGGCTGAAGCGATTGGCGAAATCGGTTATGGTGCGTCCTTCATCGAATTCTTCGGCGAAGAGGCAAAGCGGGTTTACGGTGAAATGATCCCGGGCCATCAGCGCGACAAGCGGATCATGGTTCTGAAGCAACCCATAGGCGTTGCAGCCTCGATCACGCCGTGGAACTTTCCCAACGCGATGATTACGCGCAAAGCCGCGCCGGCACTGGCCGCCGGATGCGCCTTTGTTGCGCGCCCTGCTAAGGAAACACCTTTGTCTGCGCTGGTCATGGGCGTTCTGGCCGAACAGGCTGGCATTCCGGCGGGCGTTTTCAACGTGCTGCCGTCCTCCAGCGCCAGCGAGATCGGCAAGGAGTTCTGCGAAAACCCCGGCGTGCGCAAACTGACCTTTACCGGCTCGACCGAAGTGGGCCGCATCCTGCTGAAACAAGCGGCCGATCAGGTCATGAAATGCTCGATGGAGCTGGGCGGCAACGCGCCGTTCATCGTGTTTGACGACGCAGATCTGGATGCCGCGGTCGAGGGTGCAATGCTGTGCAAGTTCCGCAACAATGGTCAGACCTGTGTCTGCGCGAACCGTATCTACGTGCAGGCAGGTGTCTATGACGCTTTCGCGGCTAAACTGAAAGCCGCCGTTGAGGCGCTGAAGATTGGTGATGGCCTGTCCGAAGGCACGACCACGGGCCCGCTTATCAACGCAGAGGCCGTTGCCAAGGTCGAAGAGCATATCAAGGACGTCACCGACAAGGGCGGTGCCGTTTTGACTGGGGGTCTGCCGCATGATCTGGGTGGCACCTTCTTCCAGCCCACCATCGTAACTGGCGTGACGCAGGACATGATGGTCGCGCAGGATGAAACCTTCGGCCCGCTGGCCCCGCTGTTCAAATTCGAGGACGAAGATCACGTGATTGCCATGGCCAATGACACGATCTTTGGTCTGGCCTCTTACTTCTATGCCAAAGATCTGAGCCGCGTCTACAAGGTGGCCGAGGCATTGGAGTATGGCATAGTCGGTGTGAACACGGGCATCATCTCGACCGAGGTTGGGCCTTTTGGCGGTGTCAAACAGTCCGGCCTGGGTCGCGAAGGCAGCCATCACGGAATGGAGGACTACCTTGAGATGAAATACGTCTGTCTTTCGGTCTAACTCTTCGCGGCCACTGCCCCGGTAGTGGCCGCGTTTGTCACAAAACTGAAGCCAAACTGTCACAACACCGCAACGATCCCGGTCCATCCCCCTCGCATCCGAGTGAAAAGAGGAAACCCACCGATGTCGTTGCGCACTGTCTGCCTGACATCTGCCCTTGCTCTGACTGCTGGTCAGGCCTTGGCAGAGATGAATTTCAACCGAATTGCATCCTTCCCCGTGGTGAAAAACATGGCCGAAGGCGCGGACACCACCCGCGAAACCTCGCCCGAGATCATCGCGGCGACCGCAGATGGCATGACGCTGGTCTACACCGACAGCCCGCTGGGCGTGATCGGCATGGTCGACATCACCGATCCCGCGAACCCTGCGCCCTTGGGTGCGATGGAGGTTGGTGGCGAGCCGACCTCAGTCGGGATCGTTGGCGCAAATGCTTTTGTTGGCGTGAACACTTCGGACAGCTATACCGCCCCGTCGGGCAAACTTATTTCGGTCGATATCGCGGGAAAGGCGCAGACCGGCGCCTGTGATCTGGGCGGTCAGCCAGACAGCGTCGCCATCGCTCCCGATGCCAGCTTTGTTGCTGTGGCGATAGAAAATGAGCGGGACGAAGACCTCAACGATGGCATCATCCCGCAGCTGCCCGCAGGTGAGCTGGCGCTGGTACCGCTAAAAGATGGCGCGCTGGATTGCGCAGGCATGAAAATGGCCTCGCTGACCGGCCTGGCCGAGGTTGCGCCCACCGATCCCGAGCCCGAGTTCGTGGATATCAACGGCCTTGGCGAAACGGTCGTCACCCTGCAGGAAAACAACCACATCGCGGTTGTTGCCAAAGACGGCACCGTGATCAGCCATTTCTCGGCCGGCAGCGTGGATCTGGAAGGCATCGACGCCACCGATGAGCGCGGCGCGCTGATCTTCACCGAAAGCCAGCCGGGCCGTCTGCGCGAGCCGGACGCGGTGAAATGGATCGACGACAACCACTTCGCCACCGCCAATGAAGGCGATTACGAGGGCGGCTCGCGCGGTTGGACGATCTTCCACAAGGACGGGACCGTTGTTTACGAAAACGGCACCGATTTCGAAAAGGCCATCATTCAGATCGGCCACTACCCTGACAAACGCTCGGACAGCAAAGGCGTTGAGCCGGAAAGCGTGACCGCAGCCACCTTTGGCGGTACTCCGATGATCTTTGTGGGGGCCGAGCGCGCCTCGGTCGTGGGGGTCTATGACGCCACCGACCCTGCGAGCCCGGTTCTGAAACAACTGCTGCCCTCGGGCGTTGGTCCGGAAGGCTATGTGGCAATCCCCGAGCGGAACCTGCTGATCTCGGCCAACGAAAAAGACTTGATCGAAGATGGTGGCCCGCGTGCACATGTGTCGATCTTCGAATATCAGGATGCGCCCGCCGCCTACCCGCACCTGACATCGGAAGGCGCGGATGAGCTGATTGGATGGGGTGCGCTGTCCGGTCTGGTGGCGGATGAAGACGGCATGATCTATGCGGTCAATGACAGCTTCTACGGCTTCCAGCCGTCGATCTTCAAGATCGACCCCAGCCAGCAACCCGCGCGCATCGTGGACGTGATCCGCATCCACCGTCAGGATGGCAACCCAGCGCAGAAGCTGGACCTTGAGGGCATCACGCTGGACGGCAAGGGTGGCTTCTACGTCGCATCCGAAGGTCGCACTGACCGTGTGATCCCGCACGCGATCTACCACGTTTCAGCCGAGGGCAAGATCAAGGATCGCAAAGGCGAGATCGGCCTGCCTGCCGAGTTGATGGCGGTCGAGAAACGCTTTGGCTTCGAGGGCATCACCCGCGTCGGTGACACTCTGTGGATGGCCGTTCAGCGTGAATGGAAGGACGACCCGGAAAACCACGTGAAACTGGTGGCCTATAACCTTGAGACCAAAGAATGGGGCGCGGTTCACTACCCCAAAGCGGACCCGGATACCGGTTGGGTCGGCCTGTCGGAAATCGTGGCCTTCGGCGACCATGTCTATGTGATCGAGCGCGACAACCAGCACGACCACCGCGCCGTGACCAAAAAGGTCTATCGCGTCCCACTGTCGGAAATGACCCCTGCCCCGCTGGGCGGCCCCCTGCCAGTGGTCAGCAAGGAAGAGGTTCGCGACCTGCTGCCTGACCTGACCTCGACCGGAGGCTATGTTCTGGACAAGATCGAAGGTCTTGCCATCCTACCCTCGGGCGAGGCGTTTGTGATGACCGACAATGACGGCGTCGACGATGCCTCGGGCGAGACGATGTTCTGGTCGATCGGGTCGGTGACGGCTGGGAACTGAAGCACATATTCCTAAATTATTGGCGCCGCGCATTACCTGCGCGGCGCTAAACTTTTTAGCATGTAACTTTTCGTCAGTTGCAAGCCGACTGACCTGCATACATTCCAAGTCCGGCACCTGCCGCAGTCGCCAGTGTTTGGCCTGATCCGCCGCCGAAGCGATTACCGACAACGCCACCAAGAGCCGCGCCGCCCAAAATACCTGCTGCGCAACGCGCATCGTGTTGGACCTGGGCCTGTGTTGGCGTCGTTGGCGCCCCGCACGCCGCCAAAGCAAGCGTGCCCAAAAGCAGGCAAGATATAGTTACTTTCTTCATTTCACATTCCTTCCATTCACTCGCACTCAGTTGTCCTTACTTTTGGTCATGTAAGTCCCAACGAACCCCTACCCACCACGGAACTGACCCAGATCAAGATGGCTGGGTTCAAGTAGCTCGTTGAACATTCAACCTCTGCACTATTGCGCAGGATAGATATTGGTTTGGGGAACAACGCCCCGCGTCTGGAGGAACGCGGGGCGTGCAGTCTGCGATAGCCCCGAGAGGCAGGACTATCGCGGTGGTCGGACGGCCTTAGTTCACGGCTTTGGCGTCAACCACGTCCTTTTCGATGGCCTGACCAGACGAAATCTGAATCCGGCGCGGTTTGAGCGCTTCGGGCACCTCGCGCTTGAGGTCGATGTTCAGCATCCCGTTCTCATGGCTGGCACCGGTGACGCGCACGTGATCTGCCAGCGCAAAGCGGCGCTCGAACGCACGGGTGGCAATGCCACGGTGCAGGTAGGAACGGTCCTTGTCCTCGGCAGCTTTCTTACCGGCCACGATCAGGGCGTTTTCTTTTACTTCAACCGACAGATCGGCCTCGGCAAAACCGGCGACAGCGACGGAAATCCGATAGGTGTCGGCATCGGTTTTTTCGATGTTGTAAGGCGGATAGCTGGGCTGGGCCACGTCATTGGTCAGAACGCGATCCATCATGTCGGCGATCTGGTCAAAGCCAATGGTGGCGCGGTGCAGCGGTGCAAAATCAAAACTACGCATGTGGTGTATCCTCATCTGAGCGATCTACGATATGCCCTCCGGTTTGGACGGGCGTTTGCTGTGTCAGGCCCCATCATTGGCGACCCGATACAGTTCAGATGGGTAACGATTTGACCGAGTTCAACCCCCGCCCGAGCTGATGAATTTCGCGCCGGAATTGGACTTGCCCGAACCGACCTGCAAGCGTCGGATCTCGGCTTTGGGTTGCGGCGCGTCCCGACGCAGCGCGGCCTTCAATTCCGACACTATTCCGGACAATTCCATCCCGAACCCGACCTTTTGCCGCCCGTCGCTGCCGACCGCGGATACTACGGAGAGAATCTGCCAGCGTGACCCGCTCCGGGCCAGCAAGGCCGAACCGGACGACCCAAAGGTGATATCGCAATTGAACGTGATCAATCCCTGATGGCGCTGCAGAATACGACAAGAGCGTTCCCGCGTTATCGCCTCGGACCGGCCGCGCCCGTACGAAGCAAGGCTGACCTCATTGCCCAAAACGCGCCCGCTGTGCAGGGCGAAAGGATTGGCCACCGAATACGGGATCGGCTGATCCAGCCGCATCAGCGCAACGTCAATCCGAACAGCCTCGGCCGATAGCCCACCGTGCTTGGTATAGTCGGGATGAATGGCGATCTGTTCGACTTTGCGCTCGGCCAGTGCCTCACCATCGCTCAGCCCAGCCCGAAATGTTAACTGGCCGGGTGCATATAATTGCCCGGTTCCCCGATCCAGCGCACAATGGGCAGCGGTCAGGACAATATCCTGCGCGATCAGAGTGCCGGTGCAAAACCCTCGGTTGCCGATATCCAGACGCCCCACAGCCTCCCAACCGTAAAGATCATCCCGGTCGGTCAGCTTTCGCTTTGCGCTCTGTGCAAAAGATGCGGTCGCTAGGCCGATAAGGCACAAAGCAGTCAGCAATGCACGGATCATGGTTTGACGAACCTTGCGCCAACATTATTTCGCGCGGCGCCCTGCGGGGTCTTGGCGATAAAGCCACGCCCCGCCGACAATTCCCTTTGCAGAATGGTCAGAGAATCTTCGACCGTTGTTCCGACCGCCACGCGCTGTCCGTCAAATTCTGCCTTTGCGGCGACCACGGACACAATGCGAGGACGATCACCCTCGAAGGAAAATACTGGCGCACCAGAGGACCCGAACTCTACGTCACAAGACATGACAAGAACGTCGGACCTGCGGCTCATGACTGAGCACACCTCTTGCAGCGCCGGAGCTTCGGCCCTGTCTCGCGCATAGGATACGACACCAACCTCTTCCCCTCGGGCAGGGCGATCACCTGTTTCAAAAGGAATAACCGTTGTGTTTCGGATCGGTTGCCACAACTCGATCAGCGCAATGTCATTGCCGATGCGGGCTGCGGTCGCATCTTCGCCATACTGGAATTTCGGATGCACAACCGCTCGACGCGCGGCGCGATAGGCAGATGCGCGCCCAAGTCGCCATGCGGCCAGAAACTCGACATCAGACAAATCCACACGTTGACCTGTGGCTTTGTCAAACAGGCAATGCGCAGCCGTCAGAACCAGCGTCGGCGAGATCAGAGTACCAGTACAGAACCCCGTTCCGCCAATATCCAGGCGTCCAACCGCCATCCACGCGCGGCCCGCATCAGTCGTATCCAGGCTTTTCAACCTGGAATCCTGCGCCATCGCAGCCATCGGCATCAAAGCCAGTGTCAGAACCTTCAACCAGTGTCGCAAGCGCTTCTCCGACGTTGCTTGGTACGTTTCCTCCTACGCGCCACGTGGGGCGAAATTAGGGCGCTTGCCTGTCGGGTCGAATCCGATCGCGACAGTCTAGCGCTGCCGCATCAGATACCTACCTTAAGATCGGCACCTCTCGGTCTGGCCTGCGGTCCTGCTGCATAGCCCGCGGCAGCGGACCTCCGGTCGCCCAATCAAGCAGTTCGACCGTATGCAGAATCGGAACCTCGGTGGCCGACCCTATTTGCATCATACATCCGATATTACCTGCGGCAATAACGTCGGGGTTCTTGGCCTCCAACGTTCTAACCTTGCGTTGTTTCAGCTTGCCCGAGATTTCGGGCTGCATCAAATTGTACGTGCCCGCGCTGCCGCAACACAGATGGCTGTCGGCGGGTTCAACCACTGAAAAACCCGCGCGTTTCAGCAGATCCTTTGGAAAGGTCTTGATCTTTTGCCCATGCTGCAGCGAACAGGCCGCGTGGTAGGCGACAGTCATGCCCTTATCCGCGCCCTCAGACAGGTCCAACTGCATCAGCACCTCGCTGATGTCCATGGCGATATCCGACACTCGCGCCGCGTCCTTGGCCAAGGCGTCATTGCGGAACATATGCCGGTAATCCTTCACGGTCGTCCCACAACCCGATGTGTTAATGACGATGGCATCCAACCCGTCCCCGTCCATCTCGGCCACCCAAGCGCGGATATTGTCAGCGGCCGCTTTGTGGCTGTCATCGGACTTGCCCATGTGATGCGTCAGCGCCCCACAACAACCCGCGCCCTCGGCTACTACGACCTCGCAGCCCAGCCGGGTCAGCAGGCGGATGGTGGCATCGTTTATATTAGTGTTCAGCGCCTTCTGAGCGCATCCCGTCATCAGCGCCACACGCTTTTTGCGCGCACCCTTGGGGGCAAAGCTTTGCGGATCATCATTGCGACTGACCGGAGGGATATGTTTTGGCGCCATATCCAGCATCGCCCGCAACCGCGCATCCGGCATCAGGAATTTGAACGGACGGCCCAGCTTGGCCCCGATCAAAGCCCAGCGGAACCGCATCGGATAAGGCAGGATCTGCGCCAGCACCCATCGCAGAGCGCGGTCGGTGAAAGGACGTTTGTACTTCTGCTCGATATATTCGCGCGCGTGATCGACCAGATGCATGTAATGCACACCGGATGGACAAGTGGTCATGCAGGCCAGACAGGACAGGCAGCGGTCGATATGTTTGACCGTTTTTTCATCCGGTACACGCTCGTTCTCCAGCATGTCCTTGATCAGGTAAATGCGCCCGCGGGGGCTGTCCAACTCGTCGCCCAGCACCTGATAGGTGGGGCATGTGGCGGTGCAAAAG
Source organism: Ruegeria sp. HU-ET01832 (assembly GCF_040371315.1). Classification (NCBI taxonomy): domain Bacteria; kingdom Pseudomonadati; phylum Pseudomonadota; class Alphaproteobacteria; order Rhodobacterales; family Roseobacteraceae; genus Ruegeria; species Ruegeria sp. HU-ET01832. The sequence continues at coordinate 67,437 of NZ_BAABWL010000002.1, read as the reverse complement.
CCGCAATGCACACAACTGCGCAGAATCTGGTTCGAGCGCTGGATCGCCGGGTCTTGCAGTTGTTTTTCGGTGAATGTCGTCTGCATCGGCCTACCCCATCAATCCCGGATTGAACAACCCGCGCGGGTCGAAACGCTGACGAATGCTCTGTGTCAGAGCCTGAATCCCGGCACTTTCCGGCTGGAACCGCCCCAGGGCCTCAACCGTTTCGGCCGCTGCCCTGACCAGGGTCGCGTGGCCGTCAAATGCCCCAAGACGTGCCCGCAGGTCGTCCCCTTTGCGCACCAGCGCCCAAATCAGCCCGCCACCCCAATCGAACAGAGTCTGATCCGCCCCAAGCCGCGCCGCAATCCCAGGCGCATCCGAGGGTTTGACCGAGATCCGCCATACATCTCCTTCATGCCCGTGAAACGCCGATACGTCCCGAATGGCCTGCCAAATCTCGGCCGAACCGTCGCGCTCCGCGACATCCCCATATTCCGCCAAAACCGACTTTAACTGCCCAACGCGATACGCCACGGAGTCAGCGAAACCCTCAATTCTAAGCAAAGCATGACCGTCTTGCGGATCAAAGGCCGCACCCGAGACCTCGAAAGGGGATTTCAAGGCCGCAGACAATGCCCCCACCGCACGGGATGCATCCGCAACTCGCACTGCCAACGTCGCCACCGCCTGTGGCTTGGGCAGCACTTTCAGCGACACTTCGGTCAACACACCCAATGTGCCCCACGACCCGCCCATCAGCTTGACCAGATCATAGCCGGTGACGTTCTTCATCACCCGCCCGCCATTCTTGACCACTTGGCCCTTGCCATCGACATAGCGCACACCCAGCAGGAAATCGCGACATGCCCCGGCCTGAATGCGGCGCGGGCCCGAGATATTGGCGGCCACGACACCGCCAATGGTCGGTGCACCATTCGTACCCAACAGACCGCGATGATCCATCGGCTCAAACGCTAGTTGCTGCCCTTCGGCCTCCAACGCGGCCTCGATCTCTGCCACGGGGGTGCCGGCTTGCGCCACAACCGTCAGCGCGCCCGGTTCGTACAGGGTGATCCCGCTAAGTCCGCCGGTTTCGATAGTCATCTCTGGACCGCCGATCCCACGGGTGCCGCCACCGGCAATTCGCACGGGATCCTGCAGCCCGGCCACTGTTTCGGCCAGCTCGGCCTCAGTCCTGGGTTTCATCATATTTCTTCTTTATTAGAGCCTATTCTGCAGCGATCCGCGCCTCGCGGCGGGGCTGAGAAACATCCAATGGGAACACTTTGGCCGGGTTCAGCAACCAGTTCGGATCGAATACATCCTTGACGGCCATCTGCGCCTCAAGATCCGCAGGCGCGTATTGATGCGACATCAGATCCCGCTTTTCGATGCCCACACCATGCTCGCCGGTCAGGCAGCCGCCCACATCCACGCAGAGCTTTAGGATATCCGCTCCGAACGCTTCGCATTTCTCAAGATCGCCGGGTTTATTGGCATCGAAAAGGATCAGCGGGTGCATATTTCCATCGCCCGCGTGGAACACGTTGCCCACGGGCAGGCCATACTCCTCGCTCAGCTCTCCGATACGGCGCAAAACCTGCGGCAATGCCGAGACCGGGATGGTCCCATCCAGACACATATAGTCGTTCATCTGACCCATCGCGCCGAAGGCCGATTTGCGCCCTAGCCAAATCTTGGCGCTTTCTTCTGCGGACTGACTTTCGCGCAGCTCGACAGGGTTGTGACGCTTAGCAATCTCTATGATCTTGGACAGCTGATAGTCGATTTCGGCCTCAGAGCCTTCGACCTCGACGATCAGCAAGGCGTGGCAGTCGGGGTAGCCGGCCTGAGCAAAGTTCTCGCACGCCTTGATACACAGCGCATCCATGAACTCGATCGCCACCGGCAGGATACCCGATTTTATAATATCAGACACACATTGCCCGGCGACTTCGTTACCATCAAAGCCCATCAGAACGGGCCGCGCGCCTTCGGGCTTGCGCAGGATGCGCAGCGTCGCCTCGGTCACGACACCCAACTGTCCCTCGGATCCGCAGACCACGCCCAGCAAGTCCAGCCCGCTCGCGTCCAGATGCGCGCCACCGATTTCGACCACACTGCCATCCATCATCACCATCGTGACGCCCAGCAAGTTGTTCGTCGTCACACCGTATTTCAGGCAATGCGCCCCACCCGAATTCATCCCGATATTGCCCGCAATCGCGCAAGCCAGCTGCGACGACGGGTCGGGGGCATAGAAGAAATCATCTTCTTCCACGGCACCGGTTACACTCAGATTAGTACGGCCGGTCTGAACGCGGATGAAGCGGTTATCATAGTCGGTTTCCAGAACTTCATTCATTCGGGCGATGCCAAGAATGACGCTGTCCGCCGTGGGCAACGCCCCACCTGCCAGCGACGTGCCCGAGCCGCGCGGAACCACCGGCACGCCCTCTTCATTGCAGATGCGCAGCACGTCCGAGACCTCAGACGTCGTAGACGGTAGCACCGCCAACATCGGAGGGCAGCGATAAGCAGTCAGCGCGTCGCACTCATACGCGCGCGTCTCGGCCGGGTCGTGGATCACCGCATCTTCTGGCAGAACCTGCTGCAATCGGCGCAGAACCACGTCCTTTCGACGCAGGATGTCGGGGTTTGGCTTTGGCATTTCCATGGCGGCCCTCCAGTTTGGTAAAATAATATTACCAATTTTCTGATCTGGCAAGTTCTAACGTCACAACCTAGTGTCACGCTTATGTCCTGGATTGATCAGTCTCTGCCCTTCGCGCCACTCGATTTTATCGGCATCGCCTTGCTGATCGGCGCGTGGCTGTGGATCGGCTGGCGGATCGAAAATCCGCCCCCTGAAAAACCCTCGGTCGGGATGATCATGGATGGCTATCGCCGGGACTGGATGAAGGAAATGGTCACGCGCCAGCCGCGTATGTTTGACGCGCAAGTGGTGGGCACGATGCGACAGGGCAGCACATTCTTCGCCTCGACTACGATGATCGCCATCGGGGGTGGGCTGGCCCTGTTGGGCAATACCGAACGGTTGGCAGGACTGGCGCAGGATCTGGCCCTTGGGACCGCACCCGCGTTGGTGTGGGAGGTCAAGATCCTGATCATCCTGTTGTTTTTGGCCAATGCCTTTCTGAAATATGTCTGGGCGCATAGACTGTTTGGCTATTGCGCCGTGCTGATGGCCGCCGTCCCAAATGACCCCGATGATCCCACCGCTTATCCCCGTGCCGGGCAAGCAGCCGAGATCTGCGTTACCGCCGCCCGCGCCTTTAATCGCGGCCTGCGGGCGACGTATTTCGCACTGGCGGCCGTGGCGTGGATTCTAGGGCCTGTAGCTTTGATTGCGGGGACCGTAGCAACACTGGCGATGCTGTATCGGCGCGAGTTCGCATCGCATTCGCGCACGGTGCTGCTTAACACCAGATCGTGATCACCACTCTGCATCAATGGGGTTAAGTTCACATCATGCGATATCTTGTTTTGACCGCCCTTCTGGCCACCCCCGCCCTTGCCGATGATCCCGTGATCGAGGCCGTCACTGCCAAACAGAGCGGCGCGACATGGCGATTCGATGTCACCGTCCTCCATCCCGAAACGGGTTGGGATGACTACGCAGATGGCTGGCGCGTGCTGGATATGGAGGGGAAAGAGCTAGGGATGCGCGTACTGCATCACCCGCATGAGAATGAACAACCCTTCACCCGATCGCTCAGTGGTGTGGCGATTCCCGAAGGAGTGGCGCAGGTTCAGGTGCAAGCCCGCACCAACACGGACGGCTGGGCCAAAGAGACCTTTGTGGTCGATCTGAACTGAGGTCAGAAGACCCCCATCGCCAACCCAGCGGCCATGGCCAAACCCAATTCGCGGCAGTTGTCCAACTGGGCGTCGGGGATGGTTTTCTCGGCCAATATCGCCTCGGGCGTTTGCGCATGGGTGCAGATGATCAAAGGCGGCTGCACCTCTTTCAACCGCCAGCCCGTTGCGATGCGGGCGGTTTGGCGGGCGGCGTTTTCGCCATCGGACCCGGCGCAAACCATTTGCGCATAGGGGCGGCCCTCAATGCCGCCCAGAACCGGGTAGTAGCTGCGATCGAAGAACTCTTTCATTAGACCCGAAATAGCGGCCAGATTCTCAGGCGCGCAGAAGATATAGCCGTCGGCTTGCAGTAAGTCTTCGGGTCCGGCCTGATCCGCGGTTTTCAGAACCACATCCGCCTCATCCCGCGCGGCCTGCGCTGCGGCTTCGGCCATCTGCCGGGCCCCGCCAGTACGCGAATGGTAGACGATCAACAGCTGCGCCATATCAGACCCGATGGTAAGGGCCGCCCGAGAGAATGGTCGCGGCCCGATAGAGTTGCTCGGCCAGCATCACACGGACCAGCATATGGGGCCAGACCATCGACCCGAATGAGATGGAAAAATCCGCTTCATCCCGCAGATTAGGGTCTATTCCGTCAGCCCCGCCGATGATCAGCGCCAAATCCTGCCGCCCGGCATCACGCCAGCCGCCCAGCTTTTTGGCAAAATCCGGCGAGGACATCACTCGCCCGCGTTCGTCCAGCGTACAGATCACCGCGCCCTTGGGCAGCGCCTTGCGTAGCAGCGCGGCCTCAGCCCCCATGCCTGCGTTTTTTTTGTCTTCAACCTCAATCACCCGCGCGGGACCAAGGCCCAGCGCGCGGCCGGTCCGGTCAAATCGGGTCAGGTAATCGTCAAGCAGGGTCTTTTCGGGTCCGGCGCGCAATCGCCCGACCGCAACTATGCTGATGCGCATGTCTCTCTCGCCTCCGACCCTTCAACAGGGGCCGGGATGGCGCCTCAGTTGGCCGAGGCGCTGCCGCCCGCAGGCAGCCACATCTTTTCCAGCTGGTAGAATTCACGAACTTCGGGGCGGAAGATATGGACGATCACGTCGCCCGTATCGATCAGCACCCAGTCGCCGGCATCCTTGCCTTCGACCTTCGAGGTGAAACCGAATTCCTGCTTGATGCGATCCGTCAGCTTTTCCGCCATGGCCGCCACCTGACGGGTCGACCGACCCGAGGCAATCACCATGTGATCCGCAACAGAAGACTTACCTTGCAGGTTGATCTGCACGACGTCTTCGGCCTTGTCATCGGAAAGTGAGGAAAGGATACGCTCAAGCAGCTTGTCGCTGATTGACTGAGAGTGGGCCATCACGCTGGCCCCGTCATCGGCGGGCAAACCCGCCTGGGTATGTAGAGACAGGACATAGTCCTCCTTTGCTGCACGCCATCAAATCCCGGCGCCGGGGTACTAATAGGGTAACAAGGGGAATGCAACATTTCAATGAACCGCCGCGCAACGTAGGGTCACTCCAATGCGATCTGTTGCTACTCTGCGTCGGACAAAAGTCGCACTTCACGCTGCGGGAAAGGCAGAGATATCCCCTCGGCTTTAAACGCATCCCACAGCGCCAGATAGACATTGCCACGGATGTTCGTCAGCCCCTTGGTCGGGTCGCTGATCCAAAAGCGCAGTACATAGTCGACGCTGCTGTCCCCGAAACCGGTAATATGGCAGACCGGTTCATGTAGACCCCCGCTCAGAACCCGACCTACCGCTTTTACTGATTTGATGGCCGTTGCACGTACCTGGTGCGGGTCGTCGTCGTAGCTGGTGCCGAACTCAAGATCCAGCCGCACGAACTTGTCGGAATGCGACCAGTTCACGACCTGACTGGTGATCAGATCTTCGTTCGGGATCAGGTATTCCCGCCCATCCCGTGTCACGACCGAGACATAACGCGCGCCCAGCGCATTGATCCACCCAAACGTATCGCCAAGCGAGATCACATCGCCCGGCTTGATCGAGCGATCCATCAAGATGATAATCCCCGAGATCAGGTTAGACACCACCTTTTGCAGCCCAAACCCGATGCCCACACCGATGGCACCTGACAACAGCGCAATCCCGGTCAGGTCAAAGCCCAGCGTTCGAATGGCTGCCAAGAAAACCGCACCATACAAAACCACCTGAATGCCCTTGGCCAATAGCACCTGCATGGAAGGCGTAATGTCGTCGTTGTTTTTCAAACCACGTTCGGCTGCGCGCGTACCCACACGCGCCAACGTCAGCAGAACACCGATCAACAGCGTCGCCTTGATGATCCCCAGCACCGAGATATGCAGATCTCCGATAGAAATCGCGACTCCGTCCAAAAACTCGGCCACGTCATCAGTCAGATTCAGGGCAACAAGCGTTGCATAGACCCACATGGCCCATTTGAAGATCCGCCGCAGCGTCCGGTTGCGCACCAGTCGCGCCACCAGCGCTATGGCCAACCACGCCGTCGCCAAAGTCGCGATAACGCCAATGATATAGCTGCGGGACGGCCATGTGATCTGCTGCATGACCAGATACAGTGCCCAGGACAGCACTACGAAATAGACCAGCGTCAAGCGCTGCATCAGCTGTACTAAAACGCGCAAACGCCATTTGGGCCACCCCGTGCGCGCCCGCGCCCAAGAATCCCACCGGCCTTGCGTGAAAAGTTTAAGGCCAAATGCCAAAGCCCATAGCAATAGAATGATCACCAGCTGGTGCTGACGCCAGCCCGGCGTGACCACCAGTTCAAGAAGGTTTTCGAATTGCACCGAAAAGCCCGCGACCATGTTGTCATAAAGGTCCGACAGCGAGCTGGGGATCAGGTCTTGATTCATGCCCCCAGCTTGGACACCACAGCCCCATGATGCAAGCCTGACGCAGTTTTGAACCTTGATTGACGGCAAGCCGCGATATATCTGGACGCCATGAGACTCACTGTAGCCCAAATTCAGAACCTGGAAGACCGCGCGCGTCTGCGTGAACGGTTCTTTGGCGCTGCCCGCACGGTTCTGGCGCGGCTATCCGCGGCCTGAGCCATTTCGCCAGCCATTTCTCATTACATACGGGAGAGGACCGATGTCCCCCAAAACACTCTATGACAAGATCTGGGATGCCCATGTCGCGCACGAAGCCGATGATGGCACCTGCCTGCTGTATATTGACCGCCACCTGGTTCACGAAGTGACCAGCCCGCAGGCCTTTGAAGGGCTGCGTATGGCGGGCCGCAAAGTGCGCGCGCCGGAAAAAACCATCGCCGTGCCGGATCACAACGTACCCACCACGCCGGACCGTGTGAACGGGATCGAGAACCCGGAATCGCGCATTCAGGTCGAGGCGCTGGACAAGAACGCCAAGGATTTTGGCATTCACTACTATCCTGTGCATGACGTGCGTCAGGGCATCGTCCACATTGTCGGCCCCGAACAGGGCTGGACCCTGCCCGGCATGACCGTTGTCTGCGGCGACAGCCACACCGCCACCCACGGCGCGTTTGGCGCGCTGGCCCACGGCATCGGCACATCCGAGGTTGAGCACGTTCTGGCCACGCAGACCCTGATCCAGAAAAAATCCAAGAACATGAAGGTGGAAATCACCGGCAAATTGCAGCCGGGCGTGACCGCCAAGGACATCACTCTGGCCGTGATCGGTGAGACCGGTACCGCTGGCGGCACCGGCTATGTCATCGAATATTGCGGTGAAGCGATCCGCGATCTGTCGATGGAAGGCCGCATGACCGTCTGTAACATGGCGATCGAAGGTGGCGCCCGCGCGGGCCTGATCGCCCCCGACGAGACCACGTTCGAATATGTCAAAGGCCGCCCCCACGCCCCGAAAGGCGCGCAATGGGAAGCCGCGATGGACTGGTGGAAAACGCTCTACACCGACGAAGGCGCGCATTTCGACAAAGTTATCACCCTGCGCGGTGAAGACATCGCGCCCGTCGTCACATGGGGCACCAGCCCCGAGGACGTGTTGCCGATCACCGCAACCGTGCCGAACCCCGAAGATTTCGAAGGTGGCAAGGTCGACGCGGCCCGCCGCTCGATCGAGTATATGGGTCTGGAAGCCGGTCAAAAGCTGAGCGATGTGGAAATCGACACCGTCTTTATCGGGTCTTGCACCAATGGCCGGATCGAAGATTTGCGCGCAGCTGCTGAAATCCTGAAGGGCAAAAAGATCAAGGACGGAATGCGCGCCATGGTCGTGCCTGGCTCGGGCCTTGTGCGCCTGCAGGCCGAGGAAGAAGGGCTGGCAGATATCTTCAAAGAGGCCGGATTCGAATGGCGTCTGGCGGGATGCTCCATGTGTCTGGCGATGAACCCCGACCAGTTGCAACCGGGCGAGCGCTGTGCCGCGACCTCGAACCGCAACTTCGAAGGCCGTCAGGGCCGCGGAGGCCGCACCCACCTGCTAAGCCCGGCCATGGCTGCCGCTGCGGCACTCACAGGACGGCTGACAGACGTCCGTGAATTGATGTAAGGTACCCTCATATCTGAATATTTGAGGGATTGAACTGATGAGTGACTGGATCAAATGGCTGCTGTTGGGGCTTCTGTCCATCGCGTTTGGCATCTTTGTGCTGGGCGCGCCCGCGGTGGCGTCTATTGCAGTAACGGTGGTAACCGGTGTGTTACTGCTGATTTCGGGTGTGTTGCAGATTGTCGGCGGCTTTACGGTCGAGGGCACCGGTAACAAGATCCTGTCGCTTATCATGGGTGTGGTGATGGTGTTCCTTGGATGGTCCTTCTGGATGCATCCGCTTGAGGGCACGCTGACATTGGCAACCGTCTGCCTGATCCTGTTTCTGGCTGGCGGTATCGCCCGGGTTATCCTGTCGTTCCAGATGCGTGGCACACAGTATTTCTGGGCAACGCTGATCTCGGGCGTGATGTCGATTGTTCTGGCTGTCCTGATCTGGCGCTTTGCTGCCACCGACCCTGCGGTATTGTTCCAGTTGCTGGGCATTCTGCTGGGGATCGAGATGCTGTTCAACGGGCTTGGTCTGGTCTTCATGGCGTTCTTCGTCAAGAACAACCCCGATGCCACCCTATCACCTGACGAAACCACAGAAGCGAAACAAGCTTAAAAGCAGGGCACGGGCGCGGCCCTCCCCTGCAGGAGTGTAGAGATGGAAAAGTTCGAAAAAGTCCACGGGGTGGCCGCCCCAATGCCGCTGATCAATATCGACACCGATATGATCATCCCCAAAGTGCACCTGAAAACGATCAAACGGTCCGGCCTTGGCGTCGTGCTGTTTGACGAGATGCGCTATCACGACCACGGCGGCGAGAACGAAGATTTCGTTCTGAACAAACCCGCCTATCGCAACACCGAAATTCTGGTGGCCGGCGACAATTTCGGCTGCGGCTCGTCGCGCGAACACGCGCCCTGGGCGATCAAGGATTTCGGCATCAAGGTCGTGATCTCGACCAGCTTTGCCGACATCTTCTTCAACAACTGTTTCAAGAACGGTATCCTGCCCATCGTGGTCGAGGACGAGCACCATGCGATCCTGATGGATGACGCGCATAAGGGTGAAAACGCCCGCATGACCGTGCATCTGGAAGAGCAGAAGATCACCACTTCGGACGGCGTCGAGATCACGTTTGACATCGACCCGCACCGCAAACATTGCTTGCTGAACGGTCTGGACGACATTGGCCTGACCATGGAGAAAGATCACCACATCGACAAGTTCGAGGATCACGCAAGCCAGGCCCGCCCCTGGGTCTGATTCTTTCGATTCTGCAAACACTCAACTTATTGGGGTCGCGTCAGCGGCCCCTTTCGCATTCTTGGGGTCGAGATTAACGCAACCACAACATGTAGCGGGCATCTTAAATACCGCGTCGGATTTGCGACACGAATGATGCAAACCCGCACCAGTTTTGCCATCTTTTTGCCCAAAATGGCGTGTTTTCTGCACCTTGGCTTGAGCGAAGTGCCTTAGGGGGCCAGTGTTGGCGCTAAAGAGGCATCCGTCAGAATAATCAACGGCGGGCACAAGTTGGAAAGAAGTCGGCAAAGAATCGGCCTATCCAGTTTGAAAGGGTTCGGATAGTGATTGCGCGCACAACAGGGGCGGCAATTCGGGGGATATTGGTTGCACTGATGGTGCTGACCCCCGCGTTGTATCTGCCCGTATCGTCAACGAATGGGACCGAGATCGTCGTGTTTCTCGCCATTCTCGCGTTTTTCCTGACCTTTGCCGAATATAACTCGGCCTTTCCCAGCTTTATCGAATTCCGAGATGCGCCGCCTGTAAACCGCCTGAGGTTCGTCGGACTTGTATCGATGATCATGTTCCTGACACTGATCTGCAAGAATGCCTACGCGCCGACCGCTCTGACCGAGGTATTCTACACGATAGGCGTTGGTGTCGCGAATGTCGTCGATTTCCCGTATTCGCCCGTTCGGCTGATAGTTCTAATGCTGCCCGTTGACGCAAGCATTCCACTGACCGAACTGGTTCGCATTTCAGCCAGCGTTGCGTATGTGGCTGCGCTGGCCACGATCGGCAGCTTTGCATATGCGGTTAAACTGCGCGGGTGGCCCACAGGCAATGGCGCGTTCAATGTCTGGACCAACCTACCCCTGTTCGACCCAACCAAAGGCGGAGACGTCGTCACCCGCCTGCAGCGAGACGGTCGTCTGAATATCTCGATCGGAGTATTGCTGCCCTTCCTGATACCGGCGCTGATCAAACTGCTGACCGACTATGCGAATCCGATCTCGCTCAGTAACCCGCAGACGCTGATCTGGACCATGAGCGCCTGGGCCTTCCTGCCGGCTAGTATGATAATGCGTGGTATGGCCACCCTGCGCATCGCGAACCTGATCGTCGAAAAGCGCCGCGCATATTCAACAACCGAGTCCACACAGACCGCATGATCCGCGTCTTGCTTTTGCTGCTGCTGCCCTTTGCGGCGCAGGCAGACACCATCCGTGTAGCCTCCTTCAACACCGAACTCAGCCGTGACGGCCCGGGCCTGCTGCTGCGCGATATTCGGCGCGGCGATACGCAGGTACAGGCCGTGGTCGCGGTTCTGACACGGACCCGCCCCGATATCGTTGCGCTTCAGGGTGTCGACTGGGACCTGAATGGCGAAGTGCTTGCTGCTCTGAAGTCCGAGCTGCGCTTGGCTGGGCTGGACTATTTGCACCACTTTTCCGCGCAACCAAACGCAGGTTTGGAAACCGATCTGGATCTGGATGGCGATGGTCGCACACATGGTCCCGGAGACGCTCAGGGTTGGGGTCGCTTTACTGGTCAGGCGGGCATAGTAGTTCTGTCCCGCTATCCCATTGTGCGTGAAGGCGTTCAGGATTTCACGCCATTGCTGTGGCGCAATGCACCCGATGCGCAGCTACCGGTCAAGGATGGTGCCCCCTTCCCATCCGACGCGGCGCACCGCGTTCAGCGCTTGTCTTCGGTCGGGCATTGGGTTGTTCCGATCGAAACGCCCTTTGGGCCATTGGACCTGCTAACCTTCCACGCGGCGCCGCCGGTGTTCGACGGGCCTGAAGACCGCAATGGCCTGCGCAACAAAGATGAAATCCTGTTGTGGCGTGCCCTTTTAGACGATCGGATCGGCACACCACCCCACGCGGCTTTCGTCATTGCCGGAGACGCAAACCTGGACCCGTCACGGGGTGAAGGGCGCAAAGAGGCCATTCGCATGCTGTTAGAAGACCAACGTCTGCAAGACCCCGAGCCTGCGGACCCAACCGGCAACACGGCCACAGTCAGTTGGAAAGCAGTTGGGGAAATGCGGGTCGACTACGTTCTGCCTTCGACGCATTTGCGCGTGGTGGACGCGGGCATTCATTGGCCCGACACAGACACAGGCTTGCGAAAAGAGGCGCAAGCAGCCAGTCGCCACCGTTTGGTATGGGTCGACCTGGCCCAGCCTTAGAGGCTCTAAAAGCGATATCAGCAGTAATACAAACCCCGCAAAGGACATCAGCCCGGACCAGCAGATATCCGGGCTGTGTTACAGAATTCAATCAGAGCGGGCCGGTATAGGTGCCACGCGGCGGGTAATCATTGCCTAACGTGAATTTCAGGCCGCCGACGATATCAGAAATGGCCGGGCGGCCGAACGGCGTTGTCTGCTGCCACGCATAGTACAACGTTCTGTCTGTCCCGATATAGAAATGGCCGGGTTCGGCGAACATCGCGGGCTCGGTACTGCCCTCGCGCGCGGTTGAGATTTGCAGCCCCCAATCCTCACGCGCGGCGGCCAAAGGCAGGCTGTGACCCACACGCAGACTCGACACCCCGGCTTTTTCGGCAGTTTCCGCAGCACGTTCAGCAGTATCCGTGGTCACCATGATCACCTCGACACCCAGAGCGGCGAAATCGTCCAGCGCGGCCCCTACCTCGGAAATCTGCTTGATGCAGATGGGGCAATGCAGCCCGCGATATTGAATCACCAGCGTGCCGTTTTCACCCTTATCGGCATCCAGATCGAAACTTCCGTGGCTGACGGTATCGATTTTCAGGCCTGGAACAGGATTTCCCGGTGTTAACATGTGTTTTCCTCGTGACTTGGCTGGATCGTCTCATTGACCCGCTCGGGTCCAGACGCTAGGCCCTGTGCGACGAAACGCAAGGAGATCCTTCATGTCCAACCCTTCGCTCCTCATCCTGCCCGGAGACGGAATTGGCCCGGAAGTTATGGCCGAAGTGCGCAGAATCATCGGATGGTTCGGCGACAAACGCGGCCTTCACTTTGACGTGAGCGAGGATCTGGTCGGCGGTGCCGCTTATGACGCGCTTGGCAAGCCCCTTTCGGATGAAACCATGGCCAAGGCACAAGAGGTGGACGCGGTTCTGCTGGGTGCCGTGGGCGGCCCGAAATACGACGATCTTGATTTCAGCGTAAAACCTGAACGCGGCCTGTTGCGCCTGCGCAAGGAAATGGACCTGTTTTCTAACCTGCGCCCGGCCCAGTGCTTTGACGCGCTGGCGGATTTCTCGTCGCTGAAGAAAGACATCGTGGCCGGACTGGACATCATGATCGTGCGCGAGCTGACCTCGGGCGTCTATTTCGGCGAACCGCGCGGCATCTTCAACGAAGGCAATGAACGCGTGGGCATCAACACCCAGCGTTACACCGAGTCCGAAATCGAACGCGCCGCGCGCTCGGCCTTTGAACTGGCGATGCGCCGGAACAAAAAGCTGTGCTCGATGGAGAAAGCCAACGTGATGGAATCGGGCATCCTGTGGCGCGAGGTCGTAGACCGTGTGGCCGCCGATTACCCCGAGGTCGAGCTGACCCACATGTATGCTGACAACGGCGCGATGCAGTTGGTGCGCGCGCCCAAGCAGTTTGACGTGATCGTCACCGATAACCTGTTCGGCGATATCCTGTCGGATTGTGCGGCGATGCTGACTGGTTCGCTTGGGATGCTACCCTCCGCTTCGCTGGGTGCACCGATGGCCAACGGTCGCCCCAAGGCAATGTATGAACCCGTGCATGGCTCGGCCCCCGATATCGCGGGTCAGGGCAAGGCCAACCCGATTGCCTGTATCCTCAGCTTTGCTATGGCGCTGCGCTATAGCTTTGATCAAGGAGATGAGGCGGATCGCCTGGAAGCGGCAATTGAAAAAGTGCTGGCCGATGGTGTCCGCACCGCTGACCTGCTGGCCGAAGAGGGCGTACAGCCTGTGTCGACCACTGAAATGGGTGACGCGATTCTGGCGGCGCTAGACGAAAGCGTCTAATCCCCTCGACCCAAGTCAAATAAAGGCGGTGCCCAGTGCACCGCCTTTTTCTTTGGCCGGTCAATTCCCGAAAATGTTGTTCAGCAGGTTATTGATGGCCCGATCCAAACCGGTTTGCTTTTTACGACGCTGTTGCTGTGGCTGAGCGGTCCTGACGGGCGGGTCCGGTGCCAACATCGGCAGTGGTGTGGGCGTCATCCCCTCGGTCACGCGGACCATTGTCTCTTTCCAGATCTCGGCGGGCAAACCACCTCCGGTAACACCGGATAGGGGCGTGTTGTCATCATACCCCATCCATACACCAGCCACGTAATCCGCCGTGAAGCCGATAAACCACGCATCCCGAGCGGCCTGCGTTGTACCTGTCTTGCCTGCCACCTGCCAACCCGGCAGTTTCGCGCGCCCGCCGGTCCCTTCGGACACCACACGCTCCATCATCCAGGTCAGCTGCTTGGCCGCCTTATCGTTGATCACACGCTCGCCGATACCAGTTGTCGTCACCATGACGGGCGTTTCATCGCCCAACAGCTTCAGTTCAGTCAGGCCATAAGGCTCGACCGACGAACCGCCGTTCAGGATACCCGCATAAGCGCCGGTCATCTCGATCAGCGTACTCTCGGACGCGCCCAGCGCCAGAGCTGGCCCCTCGGCCAAGTCGTTTGCGATGCCAAACCCGTTGGCAACAGTGCGCACGTTTTCAAGCCCCGATATCTCGGCCACCTTCACCGCCGGGATATTCAGCGAGTTCATCAGTGCGTCTGCCAATGTCACCCGGCCATAGAACTTGTTGGTATAGTTCTTGGGACACCATGGTCCCGAACCGGGAATATCGATGCAGTAGGGTTCGTCCATCACCGTATCCAGCGGCGAATAGCCCAGCTCAAGCGCAGTCGCATAGACGAAAGGTTTGAAAGATGATCCGGTCTGGCGCAGTGCTTGTGTGGCGCGATTGAACGCACCCGAGACGCGGGTCTTGCGTCCGCCGACCATCGCGCGCACCGCACCATCCGCCGACATCACAACAATCGCGGCCTGAGCCTTGGATCCTTCACGCACCTTTTCCTGAAAGATATATTGCAACGCTTCTTCCGCCGACTTCTGCAGCCGCTGATCCAGAGTCGTGCGGATCACCACATCCTCAGTGGTGTTTCGGGTAAAGAACTCGGGTCCGCTGGCCATGACCCAATCGGCGAAATACCCGCCTGCGCGCGCAGCCGCGGCCTCGGACAGTTGTGCGGGCCGTGCGCGCGCCTCGCTGGCCTGCGCGGTGGACAGGTATCCCTGATCCTCCATCAACCCAACAACAAGCCGCGCCCGGTCCTGCGATCGTTGCAGGTTATTGGTCGGCGCATAGCGGGTGGGAGCAACCAGCAAGCCCGCGAGCATCGCCGCCTCGGACGGTGAAACCTCGGCCGCTGAAATACCGAAATAACGCTGGCTGGCGGCTTCGAACCCGCGGGCGCCTGCGCCAAGGAAAGCACGGTTGAGGTAGATCGTCAGAATCTCGTCCTTGGAGTATTTCACCTCCATCGCCATCGCATAGACGGCCTCTTTTGCCTTGCGCCAGAGCGAACCCTGTCGGCAATCGGACTCGTATGCGGCCTCTGACTCCCACTCGGCAGGATCGTAAGGCACGCCCAGGCACAACAGCTTGGCCGTCTGCTGCGTGATGGTCGAGCCCCCATGGCCCGACAACGGCCCCCGTCCTTCGCTAAGGTTGATACGCACGGCACTTGCCACACCACGAGGGCTGACACCAAAATGACGGTAGAACCGTTTATCCTCGGTCGCGATGACCGCGTGTTTCAGATGCGGTGAAACGGTATCTGCTGTGATCACACCGCCGAATTGGTCGCCGCGCCATGCAAAGACCTTACCCTCGCGGTCCAGCATCGTCACGGAACCCCGTGCGCGTCCGTCCAACAGCGAATCGACATCAGGCAGTGAGGTGTAGACAACACCGATCGCCAACGCGAGCAACAGCGCGCACACGGCCCCCACGCGCCAGGTCACGCCCCAGACCATACGCCAGAGCCAACGGAACAGGCGGCGGAAAAATCCGCCCCCTTTGCCGCCTGATTTCTTACGTGTTTTCTTACGGGTGGACTTTCGGGTGGTGGTCTTGCGTGCGACAGCCTTCTTGCCCGCAGGTTTCGCGGTGCGCTTGGTCGCCTGGGGTTTACGACCCTTGGACGGGTATCTTTTGTCCGCAACCAAAGGGGATTTGCGACGCCTGGAATCTGTCATTTCCGAACTCTGCCCGGTTATCGTTTTGAGCCACCATACCTTGCCCGACCAATGAAGTTGAGGTCTGAATTTCAGGTAAATCGCTTCCTTATTGTGCACAATTTTTAGGCGTTGTCCTCATTCTGTGCAAAAATTGTGCACCTCGCCGCAAATTTCCCCAGCGTTTGGCTGCTCTCGGCGTTCCTAAACGCGGCCAGTCAGGCTTTTTTGCTGCGAGTGCAAACAAGCCGGACAGACCGGGAAGCAGAGGGGATCAACGTGAAACTGATCATTGCGACAATCAAGCCGTTCAAGCTGGAGGAGGTGCGCGAGGCACTGACCGAGGCCGGTGTGCGCGGCATGATGGTGACCGAAATCAAGGGCTTCGGCTCGCAGTCCGGTCACACCGAGATTTACCGCGGCGCCGAATACGCCGTGAACTTCGTACCCAAGATCAAGCTGGAAATCGTGGTGCCCGCCACGATGGCCGACCAGATCGTCGAAACCATCACCAAAACCGCCAAGACCGGCAAGATCGGCGACGGCAAGATTTTCGTCCTTGATGTCGAGCAGGCCCTGCGCGTGCGGACCGGGGAAACGAACGAAGAGGCGCTGTAAGGCGCCCCCACCCGTAAAAGGACAGATATCCAATGAAACTAAACCGAATTCTAACCACAGCCGCTGTGCTGGTCGCCTTTCCTGCGGCTGCCTTCGCTAATGACCCGCCTTCGTCGATGGAGGACGTGGGCTATATCTTCACCACTCTGCTGTTCCTGATGGCCGGTTTCCTGGTCTTCTTCATGGCGGCCGGGTTTGCCATGTTGGAAGGTGGCCTTGTGCGCTCCAAGAACGTGGCGATGCAGATGACCAAGAACATCGCGCTGTTTTCGATTGCGGCGATCATGTATTGGCTGGTTGGCTTCAACACGATGTATCCCGGCGACTTTAACGGTTTCTTCTCCCTTGGTGGTCAGACCGTTCTTGATCCGGTTGGCATTGCGTCTGCGGATGCGGCGCTGGATTATGCCTCGATCGGATCGGACTTCTTCTTCCAGCTGGTCTTCGTTGCCGCAACGGCCTCGATCGTGTCAGGTGCAGTAGCCGAGCGTATCAAGCTGTGGCCCTTCCTGATCTTCGTCGTTGTTCTGACCGGCATCCTGTACCCGATCTCTGGTTCGTGGCAGTGGGGCGGCGGCTGGCTGTCTGAAGCTGGCTTCTCGGACTTCGCTGGTTCGACCGTTGTACACTCGGTCGGCGGCTGGGCCGCTCTGGCAGGCGTGATCGTTCTGGGCCCGCGTATCGGCAAGTACAAAGACGGTAAAGTCCACCCGATGCCCGGTTCGAACCTGGCGCTGGCAACCCTGGGTACGTTCATCCTGTGGCTGGGTTGGTTCGGCTTCAACGGCGGCTCGCAGCTGGCAATGGGCACCGTGGGTGACGTTTCCGACGTGTCGCGCATCTTTGCCAACACCAACATGGCCGCTGCATCCGGTGCCGTAGCCGCGCTGATCCTGACGCAACTGCTGTACAAAAAGCCTGACCTGACCATGGTGCTCAACGGCGCGCTGGCCGGTCTGGTCTCGATCACGGCTGAACCTCTGGCCCCGACCCTGTTCGGTGCACTTTGGATCGGTGCCGTGGGCGGTGTCATTGTAGTCTTCGCGGTTCCGATGCTGGATAAGTTCAAGCTGGACGACGTTGTCGGTGCGATCCCGGTTCACCTGTTCGCCGGTATCTGGGGCACCATCGCCGTGATCTTCTATGGTGAAGCCTCGTTGGGCACTCAGCTGCTGGGCATCGCAGCTTACGGTGTGTTCACCTTTGTCGGCGCGCTGATCCTGTGGGTCATCCTGAAGACCACCCTTGGCATCCGTGTCAGTGAAGAAGACGAGATCAACGGTCTCGACATGGCCGAGCTGGGCATGGAAGCCTACCCGGAATTCTCGAAGGGTTAATATCGCTGAGATACCCAAACCAAAGCCGGGCGTTCGCGCCCGGCTTTTTCTTTGGATCATACAGGCATGAAAAAAACCGCGCCCTAGGGCGCGGCTTTGATATGCGTTTCAGATAGGCTTAAACGCCTACGTCGACAATTGCCTTGGCCAGAATCGGCACCGTGTTGGAGTTCAGACCAGCGATATTCAAACGGCTGTCTCCCACCATATAGATCCCGTGATCATTGCGCAGTTGCTCGACCAATTCAGGTGCTGCGCCCAGACGCGAGAACATGCCGCGGTGCTGGGCGATAAAACCAAAGCGGTCTGATCCGGTCAGGCGCTGCAGCTCATCGGCCAGTTGCTGACGCAGGCCCAGCATGGACAGGCGGACCTCTTCCAGCTCGGCCGCCCAGTCGGCACGCAGGGCGTCGTCATTCAGGATCGTGGTCACAACCCGCGCGCCGTGGTCGGGCGGGAAGGAATAGTTCTGACGGTTCAGGAAGGCCAGCGTCGACTGGTTAAGCGACGTTTGCGCTGCGTCATCACTGATCGCCATCAGCAAGCCAGTCCGTTCGCGATAAACACCGAAGTTCTTCGAGCAGGACGCCGCGATCAGGCAACGCTTGACCGACGAGGCCACCAGACGGGTTGCCTGCGCGTCCTCCTCAAGCCCGTCACCAAAGCCCTGATAGGCAATGTCGACCATCGCCACGAGGCCCAGCGCGTTAATGACGTTCACCACCTCTTGCCATTGGACCATGTTCAGGTTGGCCCCGGTCGGGTTGTGGCAGCAGCCATGCAGCAGCACGACGTCGCCTGCTTTGGCGGTTTTCAGATCGGCAATCATACCGTCGAAATCAACGCCACGGGTCTCACCGTCGAAGTACCGATAGGGAACCGTCTCCATCCCCAGATAGTTCAG
Organism: Ruegeria sp. HU-ET01832; assembly: GCF_040371315.1. NCBI lineage: Bacteria > Pseudomonadati > Pseudomonadota > Alphaproteobacteria > Rhodobacterales > Roseobacteraceae > Ruegeria > Ruegeria sp. HU-ET01832. Next base: position 48,762 of record NZ_BAABWL010000002.1, on the reverse strand, counting down.
GATCGACAGATGGTTCGGCCATGTTGGGTTCGACACAAAGACGCGCGCCGAAGGGTTGGCCATGCGGATCATCTCGAACGCTTGACGACAGGCACCGGTGCCACCGGGCGTTGCCACGGCAGCGATATTGCCGCGCGGCACGGCGTCGTCAAGGATCAGGTTAATCATCGCATCGGCATAGGCCGGATCACCTGCCAGACCTGTGTAAGCCTTGCTCTCCTGTTCCTCCAGAATGCGCTTTTCGGCGGCCTTGACGGCGCGCATCACCGGGGTCACGCCTTCGGCATTCTTGTAGACGCCCACACCCAAGTCGATCTTTTGATCGCGCGGGTCTTCGCGGTACATCTGCATCAGCGCCAGGATTTTATCGGCGGGCTGCGGTTTGAGGTTCTCGAACATCAGTTCTCTCCGGTTGCGACGGGCAGGGTCGGGAAGGCACCCCATTCAGCCCAGGAGCCGTCATAAAGCGAATGGTCTTTCTTGCCCAAGCGTTCCAGCGCCAGGCTAAGGATCGCGGCGGTCACGCCCGACCCGCAAGTGGTGATCGCGGGTTTTGTCAGATCAACGCCTGCGGCCTCGAACACGGCGCGGCAATCCTCGGGCGATTTCATCGTGCCGTTTTTGTTCAATAATTCGCCAAAAGGTACGTTGTGCGAACCCGGGATATGGCCCGAGCGCAGCCCCTCGCGCGGTTCGGGCGCAGTGCCAGCAAAGCGCGCAGCCGCGCGTGCGTCGATGATTTCGTGGTCATTCAGCTTGGCAGCGGCCGAGACCTGCGTCACGTCCCGCACCAGATGGTTCTGCACGCGCACAGTCATGTGGCGGTCACGGATTACCGGGGGCAGGTCTTCGATCTCGCGGCCCTCGGCCTGCCATTTGGGAAAGCCACCGTCCAGCACGGCCACGTTCTCTTGCCCCATCAGACGGAACAGCCACCAGACCCGTGCCGCCGACATCAGCCCGGCACCGTCATAGACCACAACCTGATGGCCGTCGCCCACGCCCATGGCCCGCATCCGTGACATGAACTTTTCAACCGGGGGCGCCATATGCGGCAGGTCCGAGCGCCGGTCGGAGATTTCATCAATATCAAAGAACCGCGCACCGGGGATATGGGCCGCGTCATATTCGGCCTTGGCATCGCGGTTCTGCGCAGGCAGATACCACGACCCATCCAGAACCCGCAGGTCCGGGTCTTTCATATGGGCCGCAAGCCAGTCGGTAGAAACGAGGGTTTTCGGATCGTCCTGCATCAAAGCCTCCCCTAAGCGAGCTTGGGTTTTCCCTATACGCGCAGGGGTGCAGGTTCAAGACTGGATGGGGGCAGCGGACCGCTTAACCGGCCTGCCCATAGTGGTGCATGTTCAGAAACGCGGCACCCTGCGGTCCAGCACGATAGCCATGCGGCAGATCGGCGGCAAACCGCAGCCCTTGCCCGGATTGCAAAGGCACCCATTCGCCATCGCGCAGAATCTCTAGCGATCCGTTCAGCACGAACACCTCTTCGGTAACGCCTGCGGCGTGGGCAGCGGATTCGTGGCTCTGATTTGGAGCCAGATCGACATGAAAGGTCTCGGCACCCAGAACAGGATCATAGGGAAAGACGATCTTGACCTCGATGCTGCCGGGGAAAGTCACGGTTCGAAACAGGCTTTCATCCGTAGGGTCACGCAACACCGACGATCCTATCAGCGCGCTGAGCGGCAACTGAAACCCTTTGGCGATCTTCCAAAGGGTCGCAATGGTCGGGCTGGATTCGCCGCGCTCGATCTGGCCCAGCATGGCTTTGCTGACACCTGTCATCTCGGCCACCTTGGACAGGCTCAGCCCAGAGGCCGCGCGCACATCCCGTAGTTTCAGCGTAATGTCGTCCTGTGCCATGTCGTTCGTCTTTCGAATCCTCTTGTGCGTTATAGCGCACATGTGGTACGTGCGCTATAACGTACGAACCCCAAGACATGCAACCCGAGGCAACAGGGACACAGCGTCATGCCACTATACCGATCCAGAACCTCTACTCATGGCCGCAACATGGCCGGCGCCCGCGGCCTGTGGCGCGCAACCGGCATGGGGGATGACGATTTCGGCAAGCCAATCATCGCCATCGTCAACTCGTTCACGCAATTTGTGCCCGGTCACGTCCACCTGAAAGACCTTGGCCAGATGGTCGCGCGCGAGGTTGAAAAGGCCGGTGGCGTCGCCAAAGAGTTCAACACGATCGCCGTGGATGATGGCATCGCCATGGGCCATGACGGGATGCTGTATTCGCTGCCCTCGCGCGAGGTGATCGCGGATTCGGTAGAATACATGGTCAATGCACATTGCGCCGATGCGATGGTCTGTATCTCCAACTGTGACAAGATCACGCCAGGTATGCTGATGGCCGCCATGCGCCTGAACATCCCTGCGATCTTTGTTTCGGGCGGGCCGATGGAGGCGGGCAAGATCGACATCGCCGATCTGGACGCCAAGAAAATCGACCTTGTGGATGCAATGGTTGCTGCCGCCGACGACCGGTTCACCGACGAGCAGGTCCAGCATATCGAGGAAAATGCCTGCCCCACCTGCGGGTCGTGCTCGGGCATGTTCACTGCAAACTCGATGAACTGTCTGGCCGAGGCGCTGGGTCTGGCACTGCCGGGCAACGGGTCCACGCTCGCCACCCACTCGGATCGCAAAGAGCTGTTCCTTGAAGCCGGTCGCCGCATCGTCGAGATCACCAAGCGCCACTATGATCTCGACGAAAAAGGCTTCCTGCCCCGCGAAATCGCCACGTTTGATGCGTTCGAAAACGCCATGTCGCTGGATATCGCCATGGGTGGCTCGACCAACACCGTGCTGCACCTGTTGGCCATCGCGCATGAGGGCGGCGTGGATTTCGACATGTCCGACATGGATCGGCTCAGCCGGAAAGTGCCGTGTCTGTGCAAAGTCGCACCCAATACCGAGAATGTGCATATGGAAGACGTTCACCGCGCCGGTGGCATCTTCTCGATCCTCGGGGAACTCAGCCGCGCTGGCTTGCTGCACGAGGGCTGCAGCACTGTACATTCCGGCACCATGGGTGAAGCGATTGCCAATTGGGACATCAAGGTTGCCAATAACCCCAAGGCGCAAGACCTGTTCAAAGCGGCCCCCGGTGGAGTGCGCACAACGCAGGCATTCAGCCAGTCCAACCGGTACAAAGAATTGGACACCGACCGCGAAGGCGGCGTGATCCGGTCCAAGGAACACGCGTTCAGTCAAGATGGCGGTCTGGCCGTTCTGTTCGGCAATATCGCGCGCGACGGCTGTATTGTGAAAACCGCCGGTGTGGACCCGGCCAGCCTGACCTTCACCGGCTCGGCCTATGTCTGCGAAAGCCAAGATCAGGCGGTGAACGACATCCTGACCGGCAAGGTGAAAGAGGGCGACGTGGTCGTCATCCGCTACGAAGGTCCGCGCGGTGGTCCGGGGATGCAGGAAATGCTGTACCCGACCTCATACCTGAAATCCAAAGGTCTGGGCAAAGCCTGCGCGCTGCTGACCGATGGGCGGTTCTCGGGCGGTACTTCGGGCCTGTCGATCGGCCATGTCTCGCCCGAAGCGGCCGAGGGTGGCGTCATCGGTCTGGTGCGCCAGGGTGACAAGATCGAGATCGACATCCCCAAACGCTCGATCCATCTGGCGGTCTCGGACGAAGAACTGGCTACCCGCCGCGCCGAGCAGGATGAAAAAGGCTGGGAACCTGCCGCTCCGCGCAAACGCAAAGTCTCCACGGCGCTGAAAGCCTATGCCAAACTGACCACAAGCGCCGCCAAAGGGGCTGTGCGCCAGGTTTGAGTTAGACACCGCTCAAGAAAAAAGCGGCCCACCTTTAGGGTGGGCCGTTTTTGTTATTTCATGCGGACAAAACCGCGCTTTCGCTGCGGCTTCACCAATGGCAATTCTTCGTAAAACTTTTCAGTTCTGCGTGTTGAAATCAAAGAGTGTCGAATGCCGATCTCGGGCAAGCGTTTTAGCCTCGGCCACGTTCAGCGACGCCTGCGTTTCTTCTTCTGTCAGGCCCTTGGCGCACGATTTCGACCACAAACGGCGTGCAGATACGGGAGACCAGGGTAAGGCAGCCTCTGACAACCACAGTCTCAGAGGCGCTGGCAGGCCATCAAAGGCTGACATGGGATCACGAGTCCGACGTTTGCGGCGGAGGCTACTTTGTTCAAGATTGCCGCTCATATTTCATCTTCCTGATCGGTCACGGGGTCGAGAACGAGGACGAGCCGGGTTTCGCCTGTTCCCTCAATGGGCGGCGATCGATGTAGCAAACCCGAAGGTGTCTCGGCAGGCCAAAGCGTTCCACGCAAGAGGATGGGTGAGCCGGTTTGAACCGTGAACACACGTTTCGGTTCGGTACCGTCGGTCGATATTCCGTATTGCGTTCCGGTGCCTCGATAGGTGCACACAAGCCGTGCAGTGATGGCGTCGATGTGAAACCTGCGACAGGCGTTGGTTGTTACGACGTCCAACCGCAGTCGCAGGAAACTGGCGGTCATCAAGTCTGAGAACATGTCGGCCAGCCCAGCGATATCCGCCTGAAGCCAGTCGCGTTCCGCCCCGGCGGGCAAATTGGCCATGTCAAAGAGGCGCTGGACCGTTTCACCAACTGCATGCGCCGGAAGGATAACCCGAGCGCGAGGCAGAGTTTCGACGTCAACGCCATCCAACCAGGATTGCACCTCTGGCGGCGTTTGCCGACGCCAGATCGCAGCTGCACAGCCGGGCTTCAGGAACGTGCTCAAGGCCGTTGGATCATCTGCGATACCGACACCAATGGCGGCATCCTTGATCTTCTTCCGGGCAAAATTCATGCTGCATCCTCAACGCGACGCCACCCCGGAAACGGATCGGGCAGGTCAAGCGGCAAGGCGTCTGGTCCGCTTGCCACGACAGTCGGAACAAGGCAGGCATCCAGTTTTACCTTCAGAGCGGTCCAGTTAATGCCCGCACCGATGAAAACCAGTTCCTGCCGCCGGTCTCCCCAAGGCTCTGCCCAATGTTGTTTCATGTAGCCAGATGCCGCGACATGTTCGGGCCAGCGATCTTTGGGCACGCTCGCCCACCAGGTTCCAATGGGCTTGATGCTCGACAACGATCCAGCCAGCGAAAATTCCGCCACCCATTCTGGTCGGGTTGCGATCCAGAAATGACCTTTAGCCCGGATGACGCCCGGCATGTCATCGTTCAAGGCTGCAAGAATTTTTTCAGGGATAAACGGAGCCTTTGCACGGTAAACGTAGGAGGCCACACCATATTCCTCTGTCTCAGGCACATGGTCAGCAAAACCATACAGCTCATTTGCCCACATCGGATGTTCATGTGCCTGCTCGAAATCGAAAAGACCTGTATCGAGGATCTTTTCAGCTGCAACCTGCGATTGGTTGGTTTCGATGATTTCCGCATCGGCATTGAGGCTTCGGATTATCTTGCGCGCCGCGTCGACCTTTTCGGGGCCTGCATCATTGACCTTGTTCAAGATGACAACATCGGCAAACTCAATCTGATCTGTCAGCAGATGCACGAGGGTGCGTTCGTCCTCTTCGCCCATGGTTTCGCCGCGATCGCTCAGGAAATCGTGGCTGCCGTAGTCGTTCAGAAGGTTCACGGCATCAACCACCGTGACCATGGTATCGAGCCGAGCCACATCTGACAGGCTTTCCCCGAATTCATCTCTGAAATCGAAAGTGGCGGCGACGGGCAGTGGTTCGGATATCCCTGTGGATTCGATCAGAAGATAGTCAAAGCGCCCCTCTGTGGCCAAGCGGCGCACTTCGTCAAGCAGGTCATCACGCAGGGTGCAGCAAATGCAACCGTTTGACATCTCCACCAGCGTCTCGTCCGTTCGACTAAGCTCGGTATCGGCCCGGACCAGGTCCGCATCAATGTTCACTTCCGACATATCGTTGACGATAACCGCGACTTTTCTTCCGTCCCGATTATTGAGAACCCGGTTGAGAAGAGTTGTTTTTCCCGCACCCAGAAAGCCGGAAAGCACCGTGACCGGAAGACGTTCATCTGACATAAACCGCTCCAAAGCTGATGTGATATTTCTCGCAACTTACGCAGTTACTAGACCAATGCAACTGCAAAAGTTACGTGTATGATCCGTTTGGAGAAAAACCGCACATGAAACGAAACTCTCGCCTGTCGCTTGCTCTGCATACACTCAGCCATATGGCCGGAGAGCCGGACCGCGTGCGGACGTCGTCCGACATCGCAGATCACGCGGGCACCAATCCTGTTGTGGTCCGCCGTGTGCTAGGAAGGCTGCGAGAGGCGGGTCTGCTGACCTCGGAGAAGGGTCACGCAGGCGGTTGGCGCCTCGCCCGCAAACCGCAAGAAATTTCCCTGGCCGATGTCTACCTTGCCCTTGATGAGCGTTTGGTCGCTTCTGACGAGATCAGCGAAGCCCCTGCATGTTCCGTCGAGCACGCGTTGCAAAAACGCGTATCCGGTGTCCTTGAGGAAATCGAACAGAGCCTTATCCAGAAGCTTAGCGAAACATCGATTTCCGAAGTGCGGGATGCCTGATCTGGCATAGATGCGCACAGAGCAACCGTTTGGTCAGAGTGTAGCATCGTTTGGTTTAGGCTCGGAGCAGACATTTGCCGCACCTGGGCTGAATGACGGTTCTGCAGACAAAGCTGCAATTAGCTAATAAGTAAGCGTTGGCAGCGGTTCGCGAGAAAGCGGACATTTCCGCTCCACACGTTGGTCCGGACGACCGCCTTGGCTTTGCTGAGTCGCAGTGTAACCTCCGCGCGTTTACCTTTTAACGCAGCTACACTAACTCGAAATGCGGCCTTATGAGCTGCCGATAAGACAAACAGCAGCACCGAGACGACGACGTATTGCGAAGTTGTCTATTCAGTTTGACAAGAAGTGCTCGGGTCTCTCTCCGCCTCACTTTAACTAATTCGTATTTTTGACTTTGTTTGGTAAGCGCGTACAATTGTAACAGCTTTAGGCGCAAAATCCGCAAGTTAGGCCACCTTCACAGCGACGAAGTAAGGAACGCGGAAGGCACGGGAGAGGGATATGAAGAGAATTTTTGGTTGGCTATTTGCCTTCGTGTTGCTTACCGGCTGCTGGGAGAAGGAAGAAGATGCGACCCAAACACTTATTCGACCTGTCAGAGCCATCGAGATTTCCGACCTCTCCAGTTTGCATGACCGATATTTTGTCGGAACAGCCAGGGCCGCGCGCGAAGTCTCTTTGGCCTTTCGCGTACCGGGCAATGTTGTTGGCGTCGATGTTCAGGTTGGCGACCTTGTAACGAAGGGTGCCATTATGGCAGCCTTGGATCCAGCTCCATACCAGGCTGAAGTAGACCGGCTTACCGCCGAACTAGCAAGCGCACAAGCAACGTTTTAGAACGCCAAGTTGCAAACAGATCGGCAACGATCGCTGGTCGAAAAGGACGTTGCTGCTCAGGCTACACTCGACCGATTTATCGCTGGCGAGACATCCGCTCAGGCGGCCATCAATTCTGTTCAAGGCGCTCTGGACAGAGCCACTCTGGATTTAACCTATACGAGTTTGGCGGCACCGTTCGATGGCCGTGTTGTCGGCAAATACATTGAAGATTTCGAAGAAGTCGCCGCTCAGACTCCGGTGCTGCGCATTCTGGATGCCGAACGCATCGAAGTGGTGATCGATATCCCCGAACGATACATCGCCCTGATCCCCCACATTGAAGACATCACCGTTACTTTTGATGCTCTGGGGGATGTGGTTCTACCGGCGGAAATCAGCGAGATTGGATCAGAGGCTTCGGCGACGACCCGAACCTTCCCTGTCACGTTGATTATGGAGCAACCGGAAGACGCAATTGTTCTTCCGGGTATGGCAGGGCGCGTCCGTGGCCAGCCAAAGGAAGGGCACGAACCATTCGATGCGATCATGGTTCCTGCCAGCGCGGTTTTCGTGCCTGAAGGGGAAACAGATCCGCATGTCTGGGTATTCGATGCCAGCTCAGAAACCGTAACGGCAAGGAAGGTTTCGCTTGGCACGCCCCGGTCGCAAGGGGTGGCCGTTAGTGAAGGTCTGGAATTTGGTGATGTGGTCGTCACTGCCGGAGCGAACTCTTTGCGAGAAGGCCAAAAAGTTTCTCGACTTTCCGAGGATACAGAGTAATGGGTCTCGCGGCGTTCTCCATCCGCAACGCCAAATTCGTTTGGTTCACGGTAGTCATGCTTACGTTGGGCGGCATTTCGGCTTTCTTTAGTCTGGGGCAGCTAGAAGACCCCGAGTTCACTATCAAAACTGCGGTTGTGACCACCCTCTATCCCGGCGCCAGCCCTAAAGAAGTTGAGCAAGAGATCACAGAACGGATCGAGCTGAAACTCCAGGAAATTAAGGAGATTGATTACATCTCGAGCGAAAGCAGGGCGGGTGTGTCGACGATTAAAGTCGAAATTCGCCCGAACTATTGGTCGGACCAGCTACCGCAAATCTGGGACACACTACGTCGGAAAGTCAGAGACGTGGAAACAGACCTGCCCCCTGGCGCGGGTCGTCCTGCCATCAACGATGATTTCGGTGATGTCTTCGGTCTACTGCTGGCGATGACGTCCGATGGGTTCTCCGCTCAGGAGCTTGATGGGTATGCCGAAGATTTCAAGCGAGAGCTCTCGTTAATCGACGGTGTCGGCCGCGTCGATCTTTGGGGCGAACGCGACAGGGTGATTTATCTGGAAACACGGGAAGAAGCCTTGGCCGCATTGGGAGTCTCGGCTCAGACAATTCTCAACACCTTACAGACCCAGAATGCGATCGTGGATGCAGGGCGGGTAAACGTCGGTGACTACCGCATGCGCATAGCGCCCAGCGGAACCTTCACAAGCCCAACTGACATCGCAGATCTAGTCGTCCGACCGAGTGGTCTGGATCAGGCTCAAAGCGGTCAACGTCGTGGGCCAGAGTTGCTAAGGCTGGGCGACATAGTTGAGGTTAAAGAAGGCTACATTGACCCACCGATAACTATGATGCGCTATAATGGCCTTCCATCTATTGGGTTGGCCATATCCTTCCAGTCTGGGGTCAACGTTGTCAGTGTTGGTGAGGCGGTAGATGCGAGAGTATCAGAACTGATCGCAAGCCTGCCGATGGGCATCGAGGTTGAACGGGTTCATTGGCAATCCGATGACGTAAACCTTGCGGTCAGCAGTTTTCTTGTGAGCCTTGCCCAAGCCGTCGCAATCGTCCTGGTCGTTTTAACTTTGGCGATGGGTGTTCGGATGGGGATCATCATCGGCAGCGGGCTGATTCTAACAATCCTTGCCACCTTCATACCCTTGGCAGCACTTGGCATAGATCTTCAGCGCATGTCCTTGGGTGCATTGATCATTGCGCTCGGCATGATGGTAGACAACTCGATCGTCGTAGCGGACGGCGCGATGGTACGGATGTCGCAAGGAATGGACCGAGCAAAGGCTGCGATTGAAGCCGCAACGCGTCCTGCCATGTCGTTGCTTGGGGCCACGTTTGTCGCGGTCATGGCTTTCTACCCGATCTTTGCATCTGTCGAGAGCGCAGGGGAGTACTGCCGAACACTCTTCTCAGTTGTCGGGATCGCGCTGCTGGTCAGTTGGTTGCTGTCGATGACGGTTACGCCACTGCAATGCGTTGCCATGCTACCGGAGCCAAAAGGTGGAGCAAGCGAGACCTTTGACACCGGTTTCTATGCGATTTACCGCCGCTTTCTGGCTGCGGCGATCCGCGTGCGTTATCTGACGATCGGGGTGGCTTTGGGTGCTTTGGTCATTGCCGGGGTTGGCTTTGGCTCTGTCACACAGCTGTTCTTCCCGACCTCGTCGATGACCAAATACATGATCGACTATTACGCACCCGAGGGAACTCGGATTGAAGCCGTGTCAGAAGCGATCTCACGGATCGAAGAAAAGGTTGAAATGGACGATCGTGTGACCGGCATCGCCAGCTTTATCGGAGCTGGCCCGCCGCGTTTCTACCTGCCGGTCGACCCCGAGGGAACCAACCCGTCCTACGCGCAAGTCATTGTGAATGTAGAGGATTACCGCGACATTCCCGAGATGACCAAAGAGATATCGCTTTGGATATCAGCCAACATGCCTGAGGCGACCTCTTTCACACGTCAATTCGGTGTGGGCCCCAGCAACACCTGGGCATTCGAGAACCGCATCATCGGCCCATCGGATGCTGATCCTGAGACTCTGCGCGAAATTGGTGACAGAGCAGTTGCGATACTGGATCAGCATCAATGGACGAAAGTGGCGCGCACCGATTGGCGCAACCGTGTCCTGAAAACTGTCCCAGACTATGACCAGGACCGAGCACGGTGGACCGGTATCACCTATGAAGATCTCGGAAACACAACAAAACGTGCATTTGACGGGCGTTCGGTCGGCCTCTACCGCGAAGGTGACGAGTTGCTGCCAATCATCGTTCGGCCTGGCACAGAAGATGTGGCAGCCGTCGACAACTTTGAACTGTTGCAACTTCAGTCACCGTTTTCTGTTGAGCCTGTCCCATTGGCACAGGTTGTACGCGGCGTGAATATTCAGCCCGAAGATCCAACGATCAATCGTCGCGACCGGCGCCGTGTTCTGACTGTGCAAGCCAATCCAATCGATAGCGTAACTCTGCCAAGTTATCGCGCCGCAGTTCTTGCCGATTTTGAAGCTTTGGAGGCTGACTTGCCACCGGGCTACAGCATGGAATGGGGTGGAGAGTACGAGGACACAGTGTCTGCGCAAGCGTCTTTGATTCCGGGTATGATCCCCGCGTTTTCGATCATGGCACTGATTGTCGTTGGGCTATTTAACTCATACCGCAGACCGTTGGTCATTTTCCTGACAGTACCTTTTGTGCTGATAGGTATTGTTCCGAGCCTACTTCTGACAAATACACCGTTTGGGTTCGTTGCATTGCTCGGGGGCATGAGCCTGGCGGGCATGATGATCAAAAACGCAATCGTTCTGATCGATCAGATCAACGATAACTTGGCCGAAGGTCAGCCGGGCTATGACGCCGTTTTGAATGCCGGGGCCTCAAGACTTCGCCCCGTCGTACTGGCCGCCGCCACTACCGTTTTGGGTGTGATACCGCTACTCCCAGACGTGTTTTGGGTCGGTCTTGCTGTCACGATCATGGGCGGTTTGACGGTGGGTACGATGCTCACAATGATTCTGGTCCCGGTCTTGTTCGCCACGCTGAGCGGCATTCGACAGTCACCGAAAGCGGTTTGACGTCACCTTTTTTAGCGGTCTTTGGATCGTTTTTTGTGGAGCATGTAGTTGTTGAGTTTAGACAACTCATTCGGGGGTAAAGATGGACAATACGGTACTCTACTTTCTAGTCGGCATCTTCGTGGTTGGCTTAGTTTCATTGGGATATTTTGCCAAAGGTAGCGGGGCACTGCTTGTGATCGTGATACTGGTTGGTGTGTTGTTGGCAATGAGCGCATATTTTGGAGGTTTCTTTGGCGAAACACCGAAGTGAGCTTGCTATGGCGTTATTGAAGACGCGTCGCTAATTGCACGAAACGTCAGTTTATCCGAGAACGAGGCTTACTGGATTCTCTGTCTTTTTGCTGCTCCGAGAAAAAGATGGATTTCCTGTGCTAGTGGCCGGTTTTCACCAGCGTCTCCTGAGAATGTTGCCGCTGCGAAAGCGCCTGTCAAACTTGAGTCCAACAAACGAAACCTCACGCATAGCAGCCTAGACGCGACTAGAAGCAGGTGTACTCTCCTCCTTGCGGTCAACAAGTCGCAATTAGCGATACCAGTTAGCAGATTTCCATAAGTTTAAGCGCAATCTGTTTGGCCTGCTGTGGTTGCTTTTCAGACCTTTACCAATGCCCGAATGACTATCCGCACGGGGGTATTCGCCTAACTGCGAGAAGTCCGCTTTCTGCGCATTGACTCCGCTTGTGCAATGCACAGCGTAGATCAAAGTGGACTCAAAGCAGACGCTAATGTGCAAATCATGCCCTAGACAAATGCATCTCTGCCCGGGGGCGCCTGCGGCCCCTCAATCGCCCAGTTTGGCGTGAACCTCGTCCAGATCAATCTCGCCGATTGGCATTTTGTTCGCAGGGTTCTCGAAATCATATTTGAACAGCTCGAAATCCTGTTTGTAGATTTCATAGACCAGATGCATCGACAGATCGTCGAAGTAGTCCTCGACCGGGTGCGCCCGCTTTGGGCCGTGGCCTTCGGATTCGTTGAAGCGCGGGATCTGGGACAGGTCCACAGCGTGCGGCGTGTCCAGATGGTCCAGGACATCCTGCATCCCGTCATTGAACGCTTCGGTCCAGAAAATCCGGTCATACCGCCCACCGTTGACGATAAAGGTCGAGACATGACCTGACATGGCCGACCAGTGAATATCCGGGTCCATCGGTCTGCGCCAGCGGATCGTGTCCCGCGCGAACAGCAAGAACCGGCGGAAACTGGCGATCTGGTCGAACTCACCTTTGCCGTCATCGCCGCCAACCTCAATCCCATAATTATAGATCAGCGTCGGCACCAGATTGCCGCGATAGCGCTTGCCGTTGCGCTGAATCCCGCAGATCTTGTCAAAAAACGAACTGAGAATCCGCGTGTAAGGATTGCGAACGCATGTGAACGCGTAAGACGCGTGAGACCTGACATTGTCCGAGATCGGCCCCTGACTGCCATCAAAAGCCCATTTGTGCATCCCATCCTTGGCGTCATGGATGTCACCTTCAAAAAACTGACCGTGATCCGAATAGTACATGATCTGCCCGATGGTCGAGCAGGCGCATTTCGGTACCACACGGTACACCATGCTTTCACTCTCGGTCATCCATGTTCCGGGAAAACCCATCTGCAAGCCTCCTATGCGGTTTGCCGCACTCGCATTTCATTGCAAAAAACCAAAAATATTCTGTTTATTCAATCGTTCATCCTCAGTATCACGGGTGGCACCGGGCGAAAATGGGAAACAATGAACCAACATGGCGCGCATTGCCTATATCCTTCTGTGTCATAAAGATCCGGACGCAATCATAGCGCAGGCCGAACAGCTGACTGCGGCCGGTGACTGTATGTCTATACACTTTGATGCCCGCGCCGATGCGGTGGCGTTTCAACGCATACAGGATGCGCTGAAAGACAATCCGAATGTGACCTTTGCCGGCAAGCGGATCAAGTGCGGTTGGGGGGAGTGGTCCCTAGTTCAAGCGACACTGTACGCTTTGCAGGCTGCGGTGCATGCGTTTCCTCGGGCCACGCATTTCTACATGCTGTCCGGCGATTGCATGGCCATCAAGACTGCGGAATACACGCATCGTTTTCTGGCCGAGCAGGACATGGATATCGTGGAATGCCACGATTTCTTCGAAAGCAATTGGATCAAAACCGGGATGAAGGAAGACCGGCTGATCTATCGCCATTTCTTCAACGAACGCACGCAAAGCTGGCCCTTCTATACCTCATACGAATTGCAGAAACGCTTTGGCCTGACCCGCGAGGTTCCGGCGGATATTCAGGTGATGATCGGCAGCCAATGGTGGTGCCTGCGCCGCCGCACGATCGAGATGATCCTGGATTTCCTGCGCCAGAGGCCGGACGTGAAACGGTTTTTCTCAACCACCTGGATTCCGGACGAGACGTTTTTTCAAACGCTTGTTCGCCATCTTGTGCCAAAAGAAGAGATCGACAACCGCACCCCAACTTTCCTGATGTTCTCGGACTACGGGATGCCCGTGACGTTTTACAACGATCACTATGACATGTTGTTGGGTCAGGATTACCTGTTCGCCCGCAAAATCAGCCCAGAGGCTCACGAGTTGAAAGAACGTTTGGGCCGACTTTATGCAACCAAGGGCGTTGATTTCCCGATCTCGAACGAAGGGCGCAACCTCTATAGCTTTCTGACAGGACGTGGCCGTGTTGGGCGCCGACATGGGCAACGCTTCTGGGAAGCCAGCAATACTCTGGGGTCCGAGCGCGAGCTGTTCGTGGTCGTGTGCAAAAAGTGGCATGTCGCCAAGCGCCTTGTCGACCAAATCGCCACGGAAACGGATGTTCCTTGCGTCGAATACCTGTTCAACGAAGATGATACCCAATTACCCGACTTGGGCGGTATAGAAACAACATTATTGAAACGGTCGCGCCACCGGCGTGCCGTCGTGCGGATGCTGTTTGAAAGCTTTGAAAGTGATGCTCTGGTCTTGTGCGTCGATCCGGCCAACCTGGACATCATCGAGGATTTCTGCGCCGATCAAGCCAAAACTCATGTGTTAGAGATAGAATGTCAGTATTCTGACGACTACCTGATCGGTCATGCCCGACGTGTCGGATTGGCCGGAGTGGATAGTCCTGCGGACACTGTTGCGCCATTGGTGCCAACGCTGCGCAATGCCTTGGCCTATGAATCTGAATTGATCAGAAGCGCCGCACTTGATGAATACACACGCTTGCGCGAGACAAATTCGCGGGCCGAGAACGAGGCTGCGGTTGCCCGGTTTCTGCGTGTATCGAAAGAAAAGGCGCAAGCGATCATGCAGCTGGATTACCTTTTCGCGGATTGATCCGGCGGCGCTGTTTTGCGCCGCCGGGCTGCTTGTTCAGATGTCGAACTTCACGCCCTGCGCCAGCGGCAGTTCGGCCGAGTAATTCACCGTATTGGTCTGGCGCCGCATATAGGCCTTCCACGCGTCCGATCCGCTTTCGCGCCCGCCGCCGGTTTCTTTCTCGCCGCCAAAGGCTCCGCCGATCTCGGCCCCAGACGGACCGATATTGACGTTGGCGATACCGCAATCCGATCCGGCTGCGGTCAGGAACTGTTCCGCTTCGCGCATGTTCAGGGTGAATACGCAGGACGACAGACCTTGTGGCACGTCGTTCTGAATCTCGATGGCGTTATCGAAATCATCATAGCCCATCACATAGAGGATCGGCGCAAAGGTCTCGGTCTTTACGGTGGCCGTCTGGCCCGGCATCTCGACAATAGCGGGCTGCATATAGACGCCATCCGGCACGCCCTCGGTGACGCGCTGGCCGCCGAACACTGCGCCACCTTCGGCCTCGGCGGCCTTCAGCGCGGCCGTCATGGCCGCGCCCGAGGCCTCATCGACCAGCGGGCCAATCAGCGTGCCCTCGGTCAGCGGGTTGCCGATGGGCAGACCGGCATAGGCTTTCTTCAGGCGGCCCACTAGTTCCTCGCGGATTGAGTTATGTACGATCAGGCGGCGCAACGTGGTGCAGCGTTGGCCGGCTGTGCCCACCGCCGAGAACACAATCGCCCGCACCGCCATTTCCAAATCGGCCGAGGGGCCAACGATCATCGCATTGTTGCCTCCCAGCTCCAGAATGCATTTACCGAACCGCTGTGCCACCACGGGTGCCACCGCGCGGCCCATGCGGGTGGAGCCGGTAGCCGAGATCACCGGCACATCCTCGCTGGCCACCAGCGCCTCGCCCAGCGCGGCACCGCCGATCAGCGTTTGCAGCAGATGGTCGGGCGCATCGCCGAAACGGGCTAGCGCGCGTTCAAAGATCTTCTGGCAGGCCATCGCGGTCAGTGGTGTTTTTTCGGACGGTTTCCAGATCACCGTATCGCCGCAGACCAGCGCAATCGCCGCGTTCCACGACCACACCGCAACCGGGAAGTTGAAGGCCGAAATCACGCCGACTGGCCCCGCCGGGTGCCACGTCTCCATCATCCGGTGGCCAGGGCGCTCGGACGCAATCGTCAGACCATAAAGCTGCCGCGACAGACCCACGGCAAAGTCGCAGATGTCGATCATCTCCTGCACTTCGCCCAAACCTTCGGAGGTGATCTTGCCCGCCTCCCAACTGACCAGCGCGCCCAGGTCGTCCTTGGCGGCGCGCAGTTCCTCGCCCAGCAGGCGGATCAGTTCTCCCCGGCGCGGGGCGGGCACGGTGCGCCAGGCTTTGAATGCAGTTTTGGCATTGGCAAACACCGTCTCCATGTCGCCCGCCGGGGTTTCATGCACCTCGGCCAACAGGCTGCCGTCGATGGGCGAATGCACGGCCAGCGAGCCGCCGGTTAGTTCTGCGACTGTCAGGTCCAGATTGGCTAGGGTTGTTTGCGCAGTCATCACGATGTCTTTCATATCTCAGGCCGCCTTGTTTTGTTGGGTTGCATCGCCAGCGCGGTACAGCTGGCCAAATTCGGTGTTTAGGAAATCGGACAGGACCACTTGTTCCTGCCGGACAAAGCCCTTGGAAGGCAGCGCACCGGTGCGCATCAGATCGACCACACCCAGAACACCGGCGGCGGTGGTGACTTGAATGGCACTCCAAGTCTGGCCGTTGATGGTGCGGGCATAGCTTTTATTGATAAGGGATTTCTCGCGCAGTACCCCGTCGATCTGGCCTTTGGCAGTGCAATAAACCAGCACCACATCCTGATCCGTACGCGGAAGGGCGGTCTCGAAAATATCCTTGAGCAGATCGCGCCGACGTTCCAGCCCCAGATCATTCAGCAACAGTTTCAGGATATCGCAATGTCCCGGATACCGGATCGAGCGATAGGACACGGCCCGCGCCTTGCCGTCCAGCGTTTCGGGCAGCGTACCTAAACCACCCGAGGTGTTGAAACACTCATACTCCACCCCGTCATGGCCGATCCGCTCGTAATCCTCCAGCGGGGCGGTCTTGACCCGTGCGCCGTTCACGATCGCGTCGCAAGGGTTGCAGTATTCGTTAATCAGCCCGTCGGTGGACCATGTCAGGTTGTATTTCAGCGCGTTGGTCGGGAACAGAGGCAACGCCCCTACCCGCATATGCAGGCTGTCCAGTGTATCGAACTCGGCCGCCAGCGCCGCCCCAGCGATGCCGACAAAACCCGGCGCCAGACCACATTGCGGCATGAAGGCGGTTTCGCTGCCTTCGGCCAGATCACGCACGGCATCGGTGGCGGCGACATCCTCGGTCAGGTCAAAGTAATGCGCACCGGCATCTTTGGCCGCCTTGGCGATCTGCGGCGTCAGAAAGAAAGGCGCGGCCGAGATCACCGCGTCGAACCCATCCAACCCCTTGGTCAGTTGCACCGCATCGGTGACGTCAATCTGCCGTGTGGAAATACCTTGCCGGTTCAATCCCGACAACGCGGCCAGATCGCGGTCGGCCACTGTGACCGAGTAGTTGGATGATGATTTCAGCAGGGCAGCGATCATCTGACCGATCTTGCCTGCTCCGATGACACAAATATTCCAGCTCAAAACGCGCCTCCTCTTTCGTTTTGGGAAAGTATGAAGGCACGGCTGTTCGGTCCGCAGGGGCAATCTTGACGAAGTTATCGATTATTCCGTCATTTCGACGGTTTTTCCGTCATTTATCCGACTTGCGCCATCCGTGATGCGATTGCCGCTGCAGGCGGTGCGGCGCTACGCACCCCCATTTGTTTCAGCGCATGATCCGCTGCCGCCACAACAGCGCGCATGACCTCGGCATCCATGCGGCCAATGCAGCCGATGCGGAAACTGTCCACCTCGGTCAGTTTGCCGGGATAGATGATAAAGCCTTGTTCCTTCATCAGATCATAGAACCGCGTAAATTCGAAACGCGGATCGGCAGGGCAAAAGAATGTCACGATGATGGGCGACAACCACGCATCCGGCAGCAGGGTTTCAAACCCCAGCGCGCGCATCCCCGCGACCATCACATCGCGGTTCTCCGCATAACGCGCGCCGCGCCCGGCCACGCCACCCTCGGCCGCGTGTTCGTTCAATGCTTGCAGAAAGGCGGCAACCACATGAGTCGGTGGGGTAAAGCGCCACTGGCCGGTTTTCTCCATCGCGTCCCATTGCGCGTACAGGTCCAGACTGAGCGAGGGGCAATTCCCCTTGGCCGAGGTCAGCGCCGTTTTGCGGGCCAACACAAAACCAAAACCCGGTACGCCTTCGATACATTTATTGGCCGAGGAAACCATCGCCTCGAACGTATATTCGCTGGGGGACAGCGGGATCGCACCAAAAGCCGACATACTGTCGATCAACAGCTTGCGGCCCGCCGCTTCGGTGGCCTGTGAAAGCTCGTGCAGAGGGTTCAGGATGCCTGAGCTGGTCTCGCAATGGATTGCAACCACATGGGTGATCGCCGGATCATCAGCCAGAAATTGTGCCACTTCGACCCCACGCGGCGGCAGATAGTCGCCCTTGTCCAACACAACACAGGCCCGCCCGGCATAGTCCAGCGTCTGCGCCGCCCGTTTGCCATAAGCCCCGTTGGCCAGCACTAGCGCCTTGCCATCTTGCGGGATGAAAGAGGTCAGCATCGCCTCGACCGCGAAACTGCCCGAGCCCTGCATCGGAACGCAATTATATGCCTCGTGCCCGTCGCCCAGCAGGCTCAGCAGCCGCGCGCGCAGTTCGGCTGTCATGGCGCGGAAGTCGCTATCCCAGCTACCCCAGTCGCGCAGCATCGCTTGTTTCACGGTATATGACGTCGTCAGAGGACCCGGTGTCAGCAAGTAAGGCTCACCAAGTTGCGGGCGGGGCAAAGAAGTCATCGGGCACGGCCTTTTTGAAAAGCGGTTTGGCCCGGTCACTGTATTGAGATTTACTTCTTTAGGATATGCATCATAGCTTTTTTGTATGACATGCCCGCTGTCAGAAATCTGACATGTGATTTATCGTAACGGCACCTCCCCGCGGCACGACAAACCCTTCAGGGTCTGATGTACCGGGCGGGTCGGATTGTGGTGTTCATGCCTCGGGGCTCAGCCCTTCGGTGGACAGATCGTCCAGTTTGGGCATCAGCCGCAGCAGTTCGCTTGCATATTCAGTCTGCGGATTGGCAAACAGATCGTTGGTCTCTTGCAGTTCTACCACCTTGCCCTGTTTCATCACGGCAACTCGGTCGCACATCTGGCGCACGACCGGCAGGTCATGACTGATGAACAGCAGGGTCAGACCCAGATGCTCCTGCAAATCCTTCAGAATGTTCAGGATTTGGGCCTGAATAGACACGTCCAGCGCGCTGGTTGGTTCGTCACAGATCAGGAAGCGCGGCTGCGTGGCAAGCGCGCGTGCAATGGAAATCCGCTGACGCTGACCGCCCGAGAATTCATGCGGATACTTCAGCCCAGCCTCATGACCCAGCCCAACCTGATCCAGCAATTCATCCACTCGGCGCTTGATGTCAGCACCGTCCATCAGTTTGTGATGACGGATCGGCTCTGCCACAATCTCATCCACCCGCATCCGGGGGTTGAGTGAGGAATACGGGTCCTGAAAGATCATCTGGATGTTCTTGCGATAGGCATCCAGCGCGGCCTTGTTGGTCAGATCGCTGACCGTCTGCCCTTCGAAGGTGATCGTGCCGCCATCAACAGGGTAAAGCCCCGCAATCATGCGCGCGACGGTGGACTTGCCCGAGCCGGATTCACCCACAACGCCAAACACCTCGCCTGCGCGGATATCAAAGCTGACATCGTCCACAGCGGTGAAATAGGTGCGGTCCCACGGCAGAAGTCCGCGCTTTTGCAGGAACTTCTTGGTCAGGTTACGGATTTCAAACACCGGCTTGCTGGTGTCATTGTCCACCTTGGGCCAGTGGCGGGCCATGTCTTCGATCGCAAAGCGGGTCTCGCGCCCGCCATAGCTAATCTGCGGAAACCGGTGCAGTTTGAGTGTTGGGCGCGGTACGGCGGCGATCAGGGACTTGGTGTATTCGTGGGTCGGCTGGCCCATGACCTGAGACGTAGGGCCGCTTTCGACCACTTTACCCGCATACATCACCGTCACCTTGTCGGTGGTGTCGGCAATCACGCCCATGTCGTGGGTGATCAGGATGACCCCTACCTGCCGCTCGGTCGCCAGTTCCTTGATCAGGTCCAGAATCTGCGCCTGAACGGATACATCCAACGCGGTCGTCGGTTCATCCGCGATGATCACGTCGGGCTCGGTGCACAGGGCCAGAGCGATCACCACACGCTGCCGCATCCCGCCCGAGAACTGGTGCGGATATTGATCCAGCCGCGTGTCAGGGTCGGGAATACCCACGCGGTCGATCAGATCGCGGGCGCGTTTATTGGCCTCGGCGTCCGAGCCACCCAGATGCGCCTGAATGGTCTCGACCAATTGCTCTCGCACGGTGAACAGCGGGTTCAGCGAGGTCAGCGGATCCTGAAAGATCATCGAGATCTTTTTGCCGCGCAGCCCACGCATCGCGTCGGCGTCCAGACCGCTGATCTGATCACCGCTCAGCCGGATGGTGCCGCTGGCAATACGGCCGGGGCGATCCAGCAGGCCCATGATGGCGGCGCCAATGGTGGATTTACCGGCCCCGGATTCGCCCACAAGACCGTGGATTTCGCCCGGTTCCACCGACAGGTCCACATGGTCCACGGCAGTGAACAGTTTGCGGCGTGTCGGGAATTCGACCGTAAGGTCATTGATCGTCAGAAGGCTCATAAAATCACCGCAGCTTGGGGTTCAGCGCATCGCGCAGCCAGTCGCCCAGCAGGTTCACAGACAAGGCCAACGCCAGAAGAGTGCAGGCCGGGAAGAACAGAATCCACCACTCACCCGAGAACAGGAAACCCTGCCCGATGCGGATCAGTGTGCCCAAAGACGGCTGGGTCGGAGGCGCGCCCACACCCAGAAAGCTGAGCGTCGCCTCGGCAATGATCGCCAGCGCCAGCGAGATCGTGGCAATCACCAGAACCGGGCTGAGGACATTGGGCAGGATATGGCGGAACATGATCGGGAAAGATCCGCGCCCGATCAGACGGGCGGCTTGGACGTATTCCTTGTTTTTCTCGACCAACGCCGCACCACGCACAACACGGGCGAACTGGACCCAGTCAGACAGCGCAATGGCGACGATCAGGACGTAGATCGCCATCTCATCGCGGTATTCCGGCGGGGTGACGCCTTTGGCGATACCAAAGATCAACATGGCGACCAGAATGGCCGGGAAAGTCAGCTGCACATCGGCGACCCGCATGATCAGCGTTTCAATCCAGCCGCCGAAATAAGCCGCGACCAGCCCAAGAACGATGCCGATGATCAAGGCCAACAGCACGGCAGATGCGCCCACGAACAGGGAAACGCGCATCCCGTACAGGATGGTCGAGAATACGTCGCGCCCCTGATCGTCGGTGCCCAGCAGAAAGGTTTCCTGCGTAAAGGCGTTGGGTGTTCCGGGCGGCGTAAACCCGTTCATCAGGTTCAGTGAGGACGGGTCGAACGGATTGTAGGGCGCGATCAGCGGCGCAAAGATCGCCGAAAGCACAAGTATGGCGACAACCAGAGTCGCGACAATAGCCACAGGTGAATGCCGAAAGGACCATGCGAAGTCGCCGTCCCAGAACTTGGCGAACCGCGACTTTTCCGGCGCTTTGGGGGTATCGAGAATATCGGTCATGTGGCCCTCGCGTCGACACGCAGGCGCGGGTCAATAGCATAGTAAAGAAGATCGACAATCAGGTTGATCGTCACGAACATGACCGAAATCAGCATCAGATAGGCGGCCATGACGGGGATATCGACGAACTGGATCGCGTTGATGAACAGCAGACCGACGCCCGGCCATTGGAACACCGTCTCGGTGATGATGGCGAACGCAATGATCGAGCCTAGTTGCAAACCGGTAATGGTGATCACCGGCACCAGTGTGTTCTTCAGCGCGTGGCGGAAGTTGATCACCCGGTCCGACAATCCGCGGGCACGGGCAAAACGAACGTAGTCGGCGCGCAACACTTCCAGCATCTCGGACCGCACAAGCCGCATGATCAGCGTCATCTGATACAGGCCCAGCGTGATCGCAGGCAGGATCAACGCCTTAAGGCCCGACGACGTCAAAAAGCCCGTAGACCAGTTCCCAATCATAACGGTTTCGCCCCTCCCGAAGCTGGGAAGAAGGTCAAGTTCGACCGAGAAGATATAGATCAGCAAAATCCCGATCAGGAAGGTCGGCAACGAAACCCCGATCAAACTGACGGTCATAATCACATTCGCCGCGATCCCTTGTCGTCGGATCGCTGTGAACACGCCCAGAGCAATGCCCATCGTAATGGCCAGGAAACCTGACACAAAAGCCAGTTCCAGCGTCGCGGGTGCACGTTCTGCGATGATGGTCGAAACCGGACGACCCTGGCGGTAAGAGACGCCAAAATTGCCCTGAACGGCCCCTTGCAGGAACTTGAAATACTGGACCGGGAAGGGCTTATCCAACCCAAGCTCGCCCCTAAGCCGGTCGATATCGGCCTGGGTGCGCTCTTGCCCCAGCATGTTGTCGATCGGATCGCCGACAAATCGGAACATGGAAAAAGCGACCAGACCCACGACCAAGAGCACGATCACGGATTGGAACATCCTTCGAACGATATATGCGAACATTTAGTTTCCCCGTTGATCTGCCTCTCTACGCACGCCCTGTCCAAATGGTCAAGATGTCGCAGAGGACAAGCTGACCCGATCCTGTGGCTCAGCCCAGTTTATCTGTGGCCCCAATGGCACGATCCCCAGCGGGTTTCGCAACTCGGAGGGTGAGAAATATCCGGCCTTATAGATCTCGGGTTTCACTGTTCGGGCTATTTCAGGTCGGGCATACAGATCCCGCGCATAACCCCACAGATGCGGATAGTCCACCAGACGCCGCAAATTGCAGCGGAATGCATAGTGATAGGCTACATCGAACCGCGCCAGGGTCGGGAACAGGCGCAGGTCGGCCTCGGTCAGATCGTCGCCGCACAGGTATCGATTAGTGGCCAGATGCGCCTCGATCTCGTCCAGCATGGCGAAGACGTCGTGAAACCCGGCCTCGTACGCCTCTTGCGTGCGGGCAAACCCGGCGCGATAGACGCCATTGTTCAGGCGCGGATAGATTTTGTCGTTCCAGGCATCGATCTGATACAACTTGTCTGGCGGGGCCAGATTGGGGCCATAGCCTTCTAACTTGCCCAGCATACGCACGAGATCGGCGGATTCATTCGACACCGCGAGGTTTTCGGCGCGATCCCACAACAAAGGCACGGTGATGCGCCCGGTATAAGCAGGATCAACCTTTGCATAGGCTTGATGCAACGCGGTGACACCGAATACAGGGTCGGCATATTCCCCTTCGATGTCGTACACCCAACCGTCCGGCGTGCGACGCGGGCGAGCATAGGCGACCGTGATCACATCTTCCAATCCCTTAACGGCGCGCGTCAGCAGGACCCGATGCGCCCAAGGGCAATTCCACGCGGCATACAGGTGGAACCGCCCCGGCTCATAAGGGCCGTTTGGCAGAGCGTTGCGGATGGTCGACGCTTGACGACGGTATGCGCCGTCAAGCGATGTGTCGGGGGCGGGGTCGTCCACGTGGTAGACCCCGGCAATCATAACGCCCATGCGGTCAGTTCACCGTAACCCAGCGCAGGATGAAGAAGTTATCCGGGCGTTGTGTCAGGTCGATATTGCTACCGGTCCCCCAAACCAGAGGCTGAACATACATCGGCACATAGACATGATCGTCCTGATAGATGGCCGTCACCTCATCCAGCATGGCCTGACGCTTCGTCGCGTCCAGCTCGGATTGGATCATCGGCAAAAGTTCATCCACCCGTTCGTTCGAGTATCCGCCGAAATTCCAGCTGCCCAGCTTCTTTTCCTCGTTGGGCGTGGCTACCAGAAAGCGAACGGGATGTTCGGCGTCGAATGTGCCGGGGCTCCAGCCCAGCATATACATGTCGTAGTTATCCTCGCGCAGCTCTGGCCAGTAGTTGCGGACGGGCATGGCATCCAGTTCCGCCGTGATCCCAATCTGCGCCAGCATGGTGACGACGGCCTGACAGACCGGTTCGTCATTCAGATAGCGGTCATTGGGGCACTTCAGCCCGAACGAGAACCCATCGCCATAGCCCGCCTCGGCCAGAAGGGCCTTGGCACCTTCGACATCAAAGGCGGGGCGATCTGCATTGGCGGCGGAATAGCCGCTCATAGCCGGGCTTACCAGTTGCGAGGCGGCTTCGGCATTGCCGCGCATGATCGTGGCCAGAATTGCATCCACATTGATCGCCTGCGCCACCGCCTGACGGACCCGCGCATCACGGAACGGGTTCGGTTTGCCCGCGTCATCGGTGTATTTCAGCGTTTCGGCTTCATGATCGAAACCCAGCATGATCACGCGCGCCTCGATCCCCTGAATGACGTCCACATCGGCGTTTTCCTTGAGGCGTGCAACGTCCTGAATGGGCACAGGATTGATCATGTCCACATCACCCGACAGCAGCGCCGCAACGGCAGTCGCTGGGTTCTGGATTGGGTTGAACTCGGCGCGAGTAATGTTGTGTTCGACCTCGCCCCACCAGTCGCCATGCGGCTCTAACACGGTCTTAAGCCCCGGTTCGCGGGCTGTCACCTTGAACGCGCCGGTGCCGTTGGCATTGATCGTGGCGTAGTTGCCGGTTTCCTTATCGGGCACCACGGCGTCATTCGCCTCGGCCCAGCCTTGATCGATGATCATCCAGTTGGCGATCGAGGACGGGAACAGCGGGTTCGGCGCCGAAGTCATGATATCGACCGTGTAGTCATCGACCACGATCACCTCACTAACCGGCGCAAACCAGCTGCGCGTATCCGCCGACTCATCCGAGGCCCGCTGATAGCTGAACAGCACGTCTTGCGCATCGAACGTGCTGCCGTCGTGAAAGGTCACGCCCTCACGCAGCTTGAATCGCCAGCCTTCACCCTCTCCGATCGGCTCCCAACTTACGGCCAGCGCGGGTTCGACTGTCATGTCCTTGCCGCGGCGCACCAGCCCTTCGTAGACATTGTTGAGAAAACCCAGAACCGGGGCCGAGTTGACGGCGTGTGGGTCCATAGTCTGCGGATCGGTGGTCGAGGCCCATTTGAACTCGGCCGCCTGAACGCTGGTCGCAACCAGCAGGGCCAGGCCAATGGCACTGTTTCTAAGGATCATTTTTGTCTCTCCGTGTTCTCTGCGTTCAAGTTTTCTTGGTTTTTTTCGCCTGCGCAAGGAAATCTCAGGTCGAAACAAAAAACAGGGCGCGAAAACCGCGCCCTGCATTGTTCGCAATCGAACCGATTTAGTTCATGGTGAAGTATTTGACCTTCGGCTGGTCTTCCGCATCCACTTCAATGCCCACGCCATCAGCCATACCCCAGTTCAGAACCTGGTGGTGGATCGGGATGTACAGCGCTTCGTCCTGCACCACGCGCCAGATGTCGGCGATGTCGGCGTTCCGCGCGTCCAGATCGGTGTTCGAGGCCAGCGACTTGATCTTCGCATCCAGCGCATCGTCCTGATAGCCGGTGCCGTTCCACGTGCCGATATCGTCTTCGCGACCATGGACCAGGAAGTTGAAAATGTATTCCGAGTCATATGTCGGCACACCCCAACCCAGCATGTAGAAGTCGGTCTTGCTGTCGGTGATCAGCGGGAAATGCTGCGCCTTGGGCTTAGCGTCCAGATTCACAGTCACGCCGATCTGACCCAGCATACCGACGGCCGCCTGACAGATCGCCTCATCATTGATGTAGCGGTCGTTCGGGCAGTCCAGCCGCAGCGAGAATCCGTCGCCATAGCCTGCCTCGGCCATCAGGGCCTTGGCCTTTTCCAGATCGGTCGAGGATTCGCCGTCCATATCAGCGGTCCAACCGTTCACGAAGGGCGGTGCGATCATGCCCGCAGGCTGCGACTGGCCGCGCATCACGACCTGTTTGATCGCATCACGGTTGATCGCCATCGACATGGCCTGACGCACACGAACATCGGCCAGAGGGTTCTTGCCGTCCACGTTGTCCGCTTCGATGTCATCCGAGCCCTGGTTCATACCAAAGAAGATCACACGGTTCTGCGGCGCTTGCTTGACCATCAGGCCATCCGCACCGTTGACGCGCTCGATATCCTGCACGGGCATATCCTGAAGGAAGTTCACCTCGCCCGACAGCATCGCTGCCACACGCGTCGCAGCGTTCTGGATCGGAGTATAGATGATCTCGGTCACTTCCATCGGGAACTGGTCGATGCCCCAATAGTCGTCGTTGCGCACCATCACGGTTTTCACGTCAGGCTCGCGGCTTTGCAGTTTATACGGCCCCGTGCCGTTGGCGTTGGTGGTGGCATAGGTGATCTC
Organism: Ruegeria sp. HU-ET01832; assembly: GCF_040371315.1. Lineage (NCBI taxonomy): Bacteria > Pseudomonadati > Pseudomonadota > Alphaproteobacteria > Rhodobacterales > Roseobacteraceae > Ruegeria > Ruegeria sp. HU-ET01832. The sequence continues at coordinate 22,662 of NZ_BAABWL010000002.1, read as the reverse complement.
GCCACCCTCAAAATCCTGCACATTGACGGTGTCATTGGCCTCGGCCCAGCCTTTGTCCAGAATGAACAGGTTGGTCAGGTTCGACGGCAGGATCGGGTTCGGACCATCGGTGACGATCTCGACGGTGTAGTCGTCAACCGCGCGCACTTCGGTGATCGAGCCAATCAGCTCTTTCATGTCCGAGTTCGGCTGCTTGGCGCGCTCAAAGCTGAACACCACGTCTTCGGCGTTGAAATCAGCACCGTCGTGGAACTTTACACCTTCCCGCAGCTTGAAAACCCAGACGTTCGGATCATCGGCCTTGGGCCCCCACTCGGTCGCCAGCGCGGGCTCAAACGCGCCGGTTACGTCGCGAATGATCAGCGGCTCATACATTTGGTGCCGAATGGTGTGCGACGGACCTTCGTTTTGCGAATGCGGGTCCAGCGTCAGCGCGTCACCAGCGCGCGCCCAGCGCAGGGTTTCAGCCGAAGCACCTGTGGCCATCAGCGCGGTGGCGCTGGCAGCCAACATCAAGTTTCTCAGGATCATTTTGATCTCCCCGTTTATTGTTAGCGCCGCCATTCCAGGCGGCAGGCCAATTCCGTGGCCTTGGTGGTCCTGATCATCCAGATCATTTTCACAGTTGCAACACCAGATTGTGATCAAAACGGATAGATAGCCATGAAATTCATCCATAGACCTTATTAGGGTCTACTCATCGTCTAGGGTGAAGGCAGAATAACGGACCTGCGATATTCCTCATGGGGGAAGACACGTCCGGATTGAATACAGTCAAAGATATGCTTGAACACCTGTCCGGGCTCACCGCCCGGCGTTACCGGCCCAAAATAATTGTGACCTGTCGGGCTATCATAGCGCGTGTTGACGTCATCGCAATCGACCTGAAACACGTTGCGTGGCGTTCGGTCGATGTTTTCGGGGCCTGTGTGCCCCAATCGCCGCGAGGCCACTTTATTCTTGAGGTTCGCCGCCTTACTGGCCCGCAGCGCCAGATCGTCTGACGCGAAATAAACCACTACATTGCGCGACGCATGGCTGACCAGAACTCCCGGTTCGTCTTCGTGCACCGTTTCATTCACCACATCAGCTGCGACCATAAACGTGTTACGAAACAATAGCGGCACGCCCGAGGCCAGATCATAGCGGTCCCATTCGATCAGCGTTTGCCTCAACACGCGGTTGCCCATTGAATGCGCCAGCAGGTTGATCCGCTTTAGACACGGGGCCACGTCAGGTTCATTCTCGGCGCTGTTGCGCCATTCCAGAAACCGCTCCAACACGCGCGCAAAGGAATACCCGCTTTGGTCTGCGGATTTCTGGTCGTCCCAGTATTTCTGAACGATCCCATGCTCGTTGTCACTGGGCCAGATAAGTGGCAGCACCATCACTTCGCCCGGATCGGCCAGATCACACAGGCGTTGCAGCTCGGCTGTGGTTCGAAGGACATCGTCAGGCAGGTTGTTGAACCCATGCAGGTATAGCAGAATCTGGCGGCAATCGCTGTCACGGACCCGCCGCAACAATTCGGCACTTGTGATTTCGGTATGGTGTTCGTCTTCACCCTTTTCGCAATAGAACACCGAATTGGACGGCGCATTGTTGTTGAGGTCAAAAGTGAACCGGCGCCCGCGTCGGGTACGAATGCTTTGGGTCGGGAATCTGTTGGTTATGAAAAGCATGCAAAAAAACTCCGATTAAAAGTAAAACTACCCTAGCAAGCTGCCGGAGATCTGTCAGCTTTTGCCAAAATCACACGCTTTGGAACGGTAAGGTTTTCCTCGGTTGCATTAAAACTTCAAGCGCCCAACTATAAATTCAATGCGTGTATTTTTTAGATTTGTTTTTACGGGTTTGCTCCTTGTGGCGATGGTTCTGATCGGGCTGCGCCTTGTTGCAAACAACCGCGAAACCATCGCTTTGGGGCAGGAACTGCCATTGGGCGGCCAGTTGATCGAGACAGCCGAAGGTGCCGTTTTTGTGCTGGAACGTGGCCCTGACACTGGCGCTCCGGTCTTGTTTGCGCACGGTACGGCAGCCTGGTCCGGCCTGTGGCTTCCTACGCTCGATTCCGTCGCGGACGCAGGCTTTCACGCAATCGCGTTTGATATGCCCCCGTTTGGATGGTCACAACACCCTGACGACAGCGATTACAGCCGCCCCAAACAAGCCGATAGTGTGATCGCCCTGCTTGAGGCATTGGACAACCAGCCAATAGCCGTCGCGCATTCCATCGGGGCAGGCCCTGTTGTCGAAGCCGTAATGCGCCGCCCTGATCTGGTGTCGGGCCTTGTTGTAGTGAACGGAGCGATAGCCCTTGGCAGGCATGATCCACCAACCGAGACCCCGATTTACCTGCAAAGCGACACTGTGCGCCCGTTTATCGCCTCGGCCACGGTGTCGAATCCGATTTTGACCAAAGCTTTCCTGCGCAGCTTCCTGCACATCAAGTCCGCAGCGACGGATGATGTCACCGCGCTGCTGCTAGAACCCATGGCCCGCATCGGATATACTGACGCGGTGGCAGACTGGTTACCCCAGCTGCTGGTTCCGCCCCAAAATGCGCTCAGCACCCGAGCCGAGAACTGGCAAGCGCTGCAACTGCCGGTCGGTCTGATTTGGGGTATTGAAGATACCGTGACGCCTTTGGAACAGGCCCAGGAATTGCTGACCTTGATCCCCGATGCGCAATACAGGGCGCTTCAGGGCGTGGGACATATCCCTCAGCTTGAAGACCCACAGGCGTTTCAGGCCGCGCTGATCGAGATATTGCAAACCCTTTCAAACGCACGACCTGACGAGGCCGATTCATGAGCACATTCACCAGAAGAGCCGCCTTGATTGCCGCCGGAGGGGTGGCCGGTTGGGGCCTGTCGCGCTTGCTTGGCGCCGATTTGCCAAGTTATGACGGAACGCACCGCACCTTTGCGCCCCAAGACGCGAAGATCATGAACGATGCCAGCGGCCTGTCACCGACCCCGATCCACAAACATCTGGTCATAACCGAGGATGCCGGCGACGCGCTTGTGACCGCAATTCGAAATGAGTTGACGCGGGCGCAGGCAGATGGGCGGCCGGTCAACGTGGGCGCGGCCCGACACTCGATGGGCGGTCAGGCCATTCCGCGCAACGGCACGGCGCTGACTTTCGATAATGGCTCTGTTCAGATGGACAGTACCGCGCAGACCTATCTGGCGCATGCGGGCGCGCGGTGGTCTCAGGTGATCTCGGCGCTGGACCCTGCAGGATTTTCGCCAAAGGTCATGCAGTCAAACCATGATTTCGGCGTTGCTGCGACCTATTCGGTCAATGCACACGGATGGCCGGTGCCCTTCGGTCCTATGGGATCTACGGTGCGGTCACTGCGCATGGTGTTGCCATCCGGAGAGCTTGTTACCTGTTCACCCACCGAAAACGCCGATCTGTTCAACCTCGGCATGGGTGGCTACGGGCTGATCGGCTTAATCGTGGACCTTGAGGTCGAGATGGTCCCGAATACCCGACTGACACCGTCTTTTGACGTGATGGAGGCGACCGCTTTTGCCGACAGCTTCAAAGCGGCTGTCGAAGATCCAGCTGTCACGATGGCCTATGGTCGCCTGAATGTTGAACGTGAGACGTTCTTCGAACACGCCCTGCTGATCGCCTATCGCGAAACCGATGATCAGTCGGACCTGCCCCCTGCGGCGGGATCGGGGTGGATGTCACACGCAGCCAGCCGCCTTTATCGGGCGCAACTGGGCAGCGAGGCGTTCAAGACCTTCCGCTGGTGGAACGAAACCAAACTGGGCCCGGCCCTGGGCGGTGGCGAGGCGACACGGAATTCGTTGATTAACGAACCCGTCGTCACGCTGGATGACCGCAACCCGGATCGCACGGATATCCTGCACGAATACTTCGTGGGCTTCGACGCCTTTGATGATTTCCTGACTGCCTGCCGCGAAGTGATACCGGCCTCGTACCAGGAATTCCTGAATGTCACACTGCGCTATGTTGCACAGGACGAACAGGCAGTGCTGTCGTTTGCCTCGGAACCCCGGATCGCCGCTGTGATGTCTTTCAGCCAGGAAATGACGCAGCGGGGCGAGGCCGACATGGCCCGCATAACTCGCGCTCTGATTGACCGGATTGTTGAGATCGGAGGGGCCTATTACCTGCCCTACCGCCCGCATGCCACGCTGGATCAACTGACAGCCGCTTATCCGCGCGCAGCAGAATTCGCGCGGGTCAAGCGTACGCTCGACCCGCAACTGGTGCTGCGAAACAACCTTTGGGACAGCTATCTGGGGCAAGTATGACGAACCTTCAAAAGCTATGTATCGTTTATTTCGTCGCGCTGATGATTGCGGCGTCGTTGAACTATGTGCCCGGCCTGACTGATGAAAACGGGCTGGCCTTCGGTATTTTCGCGCTGGATATCTATGACGACGCGCTACACGTGGCCTCGGCCCTATGGGCTTTGATCGCGGGGCTCATGTCGCACAAAGCGGCGCGCACGTTCCTGATCCTGTTCGGGCTGGCCTATCTGGGCGATGGCGTCTTCGGCTTTTTCACCGGTTACGGCTATCTGGACTTGGGCATCTTCACCAATCCGTCGGCCGGGATGGACCTGTCGCTGGGGCGTATCTTTGCCAATCTTCCGCATCTGGCATTGGGCGGCATCGCCGCCTGGGCCGGACTGCGTGACGCAATGAGATCATCGTGAGGTTTCTTCTGCGCTGGCTTCGGCGCCTGGTTCTGCTCGTTGTTGTTATCGTGATCGCACTGGCCGCACCCATCATCTATGTCGAAACAAGCTGCAAAGGCACCGCACAGCCGCAATCATACGCTTCGCTTCTGCCCCCGGAACATCACCGCCCGGAAACGCGGACACTAATGACCTATCCCGAATGGCATATCGTTCATGCCTATGATGACTATGCCAAGGTTATCAGCACGGGAGACCCGCATGATTACGGCTTCTGGCAGGGGATCACCGGGTTCTGGACATCGCTCTGTGCCCTGACTGAAAACGCCTCGGCCCATGGTGAGATTGATTGGCCCACCAAACAGATGGTCTACGTTATCGGCACCAGCTTTACCACCGAATTGGCCATGAAAGCTGCCTATGAAGAAACGGTGGGCCGCCTGTTTGCCGCACTGCGCGAACCTGATCGAGCACCACTTGACGATCTTTCTGCGCGACAAGCCTCTTCATATGCAGAATTCCTGCAGCAGGTTCCATGGTACAAATGGCCATTTGCCGAAGACGCACAAGCCCTGTTGGAACAATCCACCGGATCTTTGCGTGACAGCGAACGGGCCATTGCGCTGGGGTTGGAGTATACGGCGAAAGACGCCTATGCTGGCGTAATTGAACAAGCCGTGGCGCAGGTGGGCACCGATGAACTGACCCTGCGAATGATCCTGGCCGCAGATGAGGACATCACTGGCTATACGGATGTTAAGGTTATCGCCATTCGACCAGAAGGGACTGAAGTTGAAACTCCCCGCTACCGTACCCTGACCAATCTGTTGGCTCAGATGGCCCGCGACGGGCTGGAAGTGGTCGAGATCGCGGGTAATGACGACATAATGTTCACCGCTATTTCGGATCAACCAACCACAGCAGGTTCCGTATTCAGTACCCCTCGTCAGGGATATGGGGATTATCGGCATCTGATCGTGGTAAAGGTTCCGGCTCTTCTCGAAACCCTGCGCCAGCTAGAGAGCTCGGGTCTGACGCTGGAACACGTACATGACTATTAAGTCGATCCTAACCACCTTGCCCATGGTGTTGCTGGGCTGGATAGCGACGCTTGTAATCGTTGCCCTGCTGACGGACGAAGCTCCGGCCTATGTAGTGGTGCTACCGCAGGACGGGTTACTTCGGAACCTTCCTGACGACACAGCGGTGCTGACGGCCTCGCGGTTAAGCATCACAGTGGCCTCGGACGTTCCGGGCTTCGCCAAATCGCTCTACGCCAGCGGAGCAAGGCTGGTTCTGCCGGCGGGCCTGCCGGGATGTTTGCCGCTGCCGAAGGTTTGATAACTATCCTTCAAATGGAACACGAGCCTCGTCCAGCGTTCTTTTTCCGGACGGCAGGCTCAGATCATGCGTCACCGGGGCCGACCGAGAGATCACCCGCCCCTTGCGCACCACAGCCAGCCGGTGCGCGCGTAAGCGGATCGCCTCAATCGGATCTGCCGCTTGCAACAGCACGAAATTCGCATCACAGCCTTTGGCCACACCGTATCCGTCCAACCCCATGATGCGGGCGGAATTCGTAGTTACTGCTTCGAAACACCATGCCATGTCTGCGCGGCTGGATAACTGCCCCACATGCAACCCCATAAAGGCCACGTCCAGCATGTCGGCCTTGCCCAGCGAATACCAGGGATCCATCACACAGTCAGAGCCGAACCCGACCGTGATCCCCGCATCGCGCAACTCTCGTACGCGGGTCTGGCCCCGTCGCTTGGGATAGCTGTCATGGCGGCCTTGCAGCATGATGTTGATCAGAGGATTCGGGATCGCATGCACCCCGGCCTCGACCATCAGCGGGATCAGTTTCGAAACGTAGTAATTGTCCATCGAGTGCATCGACGTCAGATGAGACCCCGCCACCCGGCCATTCAGCCCCAATCGCTGGGTTTCATAGGCAAGCGTCTCGATATGGCGGCTATGGGGGTCGTCGCTCTCATCACAGTGCATATCGACCATCAAGCCGCGTTCAGCCGCGATTTCACACAGCAGTCGGACGGATTCCGCCCCATCCGACATGGTCCTTTCGAAATGCGGGATACCGCCCACCACATCAACGCCCATATCCAGCGCGCGGAGTGTGTTCTGCATCGCGGTCGGGTCGCGTAACACACCATCCTGCGGGAAGGCCACCAATTGCAGGTCCAAATAGTCTTTTACCTGCTCGCGTACCTGCAACAGCGCCTGCACGCCCTTCAGTTCATCATCGCAAGTATCCACATGGCTGCGGATCGCGCCGATGCCCTTGGCTACGGCAAGCTCGCAATAGCGCAACGCGCGGGCGACGATGTCATCGACCGATTGCAACGGCTTTAACTCACCCCACAGCGCGATCCCCTCAAGCAGCGTGCCCGAGACATTCATGCGTGGATTGCCCAGTGATAGGGTCGCGTCCATGTGGAAATGCGGATCGACAAATGGGGGTGAGACCAACTGACCCTGGGCGTCGATCACTTCTGCCGCGTCGGTGGTGATCCCGGCTTCGACCGCCGTAATCTTGCCGTCCTGACAGGCGATATCCATGCCGGTCTGACCGTCCTTCAAGGTGGCGTTTTTGATAAGCAGATCGACCATAATCAGCGTTGACCTTTAAACCATGGGGTAAGCAATGCTCGTGGATAATCGGCCGAGCGCGCGGCGATCACAAGGGCGATGATCGACAGGACATAGGGTACCATCAGGAAGACCTGACCGGGGACCAACGCACCAACCTCGGTTTGCAAGCGTACCTGAAGCGCGTCGAACGCACCGAATAGCAGCGCGCCCAGCAGCGCCTTGCCCGGCCTCCAACTGGCGAAAATGACCAGCGCAATACAGACCCAGCCGCGCCCGTTGACCATACCGAAAAAGAAAGCGTCAAAGGCGCTCATGGTCAGGAAGGCTCCGCCCAGAGCCATCAGGGCCGAACCCACGACGATGGCACCGATCCGCAGCCCATAGACCGAAAGGCCCTGCGCATCGACGCTGTCGGGGTTGTCCCCCACGGCCTTGATGGCCACGCCCAGCGCGGTGCGGTTCAGCACGTACCAGACCACCACAACCAGCAGCAGCGCAAGCCATGTCAGCGCCGTCTGTTGGAACAAAACGGACCCTAAAAAAGGTAAATCTGACAGCACAGGCAAATCCAGTGGCTGAAACGGCTCGATCCTCGGCGGTGACGAAACGTTCGGCAGCGCCGTGCGATAGGTGTAATAGCTGGCCGAGGTCGCAAACAACGTGATCCCTAACCCCGAGACGTGCTGCGACAACCCCAAAGGCACCGTCAGGATCGCGTGCAGCAAGCCGAAGAACCCTCCGGCCAACGCGGCAACCAAAACACCGCCCCACAAGCCAGCACCCAACCAGACGGCCATCCAGCCGCACATGGCGCCAACGACAAAGATGCCCTCGATTCCAAGGTTCAAAACGCCCGCCCGTTCGCAGATCAGCGCGCCCAGCACGCCAAAGATCAGCGGTGTGGCAATACGCAGGGACGCAGCCCAAAAGCTTTCAGAGAGCAGGATGTTGAGGATATCCATCATGACGCAGCCCTCGTGGTGCTGGCCCGGACGATGCGATACCGCGCCACGAACCCGCCGACCAGAACGCAGAGCAACGACATTGAAACGACCAGATCCGCCAGGAACGACGAGACACCCATGGCCCGGCTCATACTGTCGGCGCCCACGAAGATTGAGGCGATAAACAGCGCAGCAATCACAACCCCCACCGGCGAAAGCCCCGCCAGCATGGCGACGACAATGCCCGTGTAGCCAAAGCCCGGCGACAGATCAGCGGTTAGGTATCCTTTCAGACCTGCGACTTCACTGACACCCGCAAGCCCGGCCAGACCACCCGACAGAATGGCCACGCCGAACAGCGATCGGTTCACGTTGATCCCTGCGTGACGCGCGGCGGCGGCGTTCTCTCCGACTGCGCGCAGGCGGAAGCCACATACAGATCGCGCCAACATGAATTGTGCCAATCCGGCAAGTATTAGAGCCAAAATAAGCCCCGAATGAACGCGCATCCGGTCCAACAACGGAGGCAGCATTCCCTGTTCCAAAACCGGAGCAGATTGCGGCCAACCCAACCCCATCGGATCTTTCAATGGCCCTTCCAGCATCATCTGAACGAAGATCAGGATAATGAAGTTCAGCAACAGCGTCGTGACCACCTCATCCGCACCAAAGCGGGTTTTCAAATAAGTGGGGGCGACCATCCCCGCCGCCCCCGCCGCCGCGCCCAAAAGAACGATCAGCGGTAACAGAAGGATGCCAGAGATATCCAGCACCCCAGATCCAATAGCCACGGCGGCCATAGCGCCCAGATAAAGCTGTCCCTCGGCCCCGATGTTCCACAGCTTTGCGCGAAAGGCCAACGCGGCAGCGAGGCCGGTGAAGATCAACGGTGTCGCCCGCGTCAGCACCTCAGAGAAGGCAAAGACCGACCCAAAGACGCCACGAAACATCTCGGCGTATGCAGTGATCGGATCTGCACCCGCAGCCAGCAGGGGAATGGCAGCAAAGCCCAGCGCGATCACGGCGGACAGGATGGGCACACCCAGAGTGAAAGCCCGCGACTGGGTTTGGCGCGGTTCGATGCGGATCATGCTGGTTCTCCTGCCATCATCAGTCCGATCTGCTCGCGGTCGCGACCGGGGGCTTCATGCAATTCGCCGTCACGGATCACAACGATGCGGTCCGCTAGGCATAGCAATTCATCAAGGTCCTCGGAAATCAGGACCACACCAGCGCCACGCGCCCGTGCGTTCAGCAAACGTTTGCCGACCTCTGCCGCCGCGCCCATGTCCAGACCACGTGTCGGTTGGTTTGCCAGAATAAGGCGCGGGGAGCGGTCAAACACACGCGCCAGAATAAGCTTTTGGATATTGCCCCCCGACAACAAGCGCGCTGGCGCATCAACACCCGGTCCGCGCACGTCATAGGCTTTGGACAGCCGCGCGGCGTTGTCTTGGATATCTTCCCGCAGCAACAAACCATAGGACTGAACCTCGGGGTCGTTTAACCGCTCTATCACCATGTTTTCGGCCACGCTCATGGCCCCTACGATCCCCTCGTGATGCCGATCTTCGGGAATCCGGCCAACGCCTGCACCCACCATTTTGGCGGGGGTCGGAGAGGTGATTTCGACTCCATCCACCCGAATTAGACCCTGTTCTGGCCGTGTCAGACCCGCAATGACGTTGGCCAGACCGCTTTGCCCGTTGCCCGATACACCGGCAATCCCCAGAATTTCATGCGCACGAACAGTCAGGTTCACCCCGGTCAATGTGTCCCGTTTGGACCGCCCTGGAACTGAAACGTCGGACATGGTCAGCACGGGATCACCCGGTGTCAGTTCGGACCCGGCCAGCTCGGGCGTGTCGGCACCAACCATCATGCGTGCGATCGATTTCTCGTCGGCATCCGCAGTCAACATCTCGCCGACCTTCTTCCCGTGGCGCAACACAGCGATACGATCAGAGAAAGACAAAACTTCGCGCAGTTTGTGACTGATGAAAATGACTGACAGCCCCTCGTCCGTCATCTGTCGAATGTTCTGGAACAGCGTGTCGGCCTCTTGCGGGGTCAGAACGGCAGTCGGTTCGTCCAGAACCAGAATGCGCGCGTCGCGGTAGAGGGCTTTGAGAATCTCGACACGCTGACGCTCACCCACTGACAAACGCCCGACCGGTGTGTCCAGGGGAGCGGTCAGGCCGCTTTGCGCCATGATCGCCTCGATCTTGCGGCGTGCTTCGCGCCGTTTGCGGCGCAAGGCAAACAATGGTTCGGACCCAAGCGTAATGTTGTCCAAAGCCGAAATATTCTCGGCCAGCGTGAAATGCTGATGCACCATTCCCACACCCGAAGCCAGTGCCACCTGCGGATGGCCCAGCGGCAAGGGGTGCAGATGCCCGGCCTCATCCGCTACGTCAATAGAGCCTGAATCGGGCAAATAATGCCCAAACAGCATATTCATCAGCGTGGTCTTACCCGCGCCGTTTTCGCCCAGCAATGCCAGAACCTCACCTTTGTTCAGGCTCAGGTGGACGTTGTCATTGGCGATGACCGGGCCGAAATGCTTGCTCAACCCGTTGAGTTTCAGAACTGTGGATTTGGTCATTTGGAAAATGGGCCGGTATCACAGACCGGCCCGAAAAGGATCACTGGTCCGAGACCGGGCGATCGTCATTCACATTCACGCGGAACAGACCATCAAGGATTTCCGCCTGACGGGCATTGACCGCTTCGACAACATCAGCAGGCACCAGCTCCTCGTCCAGAACCATCGAGCCACCGCCATAGCCCATAAAGCTGTACTGGCCGTAATCCGACGCCTCGAACGTGCCGCTGGAAACGTTGGCGATGGCTTTGTCGATTGTCGGCTCCATATGCCACAAGGCCGATGCCATGATCGTACCCGGATAGTCGCCCGACGTGTCGATGACGTTGCCAACGGCCTTGACGCCGCGCTCAACCGCTGCATCCGATACACCAAAACGTTCGGCATACATGATGTCCGCACCTGCATCCATCATGGCGATCGCGCTTTCCTTAGCTTTAGGCGGGTCGTACCAGCTGTCGATAAAGGTCACGAGGAATTTGACATCCGGGTTCACCTCGCGTGCGCCGTCCATGAAGGCGTTCATCAGGCGGTTTACCTCGGGGATGGCGTAACCGCCGACCATACCGATCACGTTTGATTCAGTCGCGGCACCGGCAACCATGCCTGTCAGATAGGATGGTTCGTGAATCCAATTGTCAAAGACCGAGAAATTCGGCCCCACAGGACCGAAGGACGATCCCATCAGAAATGCCGTGTCAGGATAATCCTTGGCCACTTTGCGCGCCGCACGTTCCAGACCAAACACCTCGCCCACGATCAGTTGCGAGCCCTGTTCAGCATATTCGCGCATCACCCGCTCGTAATCCGTGTTGGCCACGTTCTCCGAGAATACGTATTCGATATCGCCGCGCTCGGCGGCAGCGTTCAGCGCTTTGTGGATGCGGCTGATCCACTGTTGTTCCACCGGCAGAGTGTAGATTGCGGCCACCTTGACCGTCTCAGCCGCCGCCAGACCGGCAGAGTACAAAGTGGACGCCGCCGCAACGGCAGCAAGCAATAACCTTCGCGATAATTTATGATCAGCCATGACACTCTCCTGTTTTTTGGGATGCGAGCATTTTTTTACTGTTCAGTCAAATTGTTCATCTGGCTTAGCGGGTTGGTTGCACGGTTTTTTGACTCTGGCGATCATTTTTTAATCATCGCCTGCAAACTCTTTTCGGCGTTTAGAAACAAATGCTTAGTGTCGTCCAAACGGCGATAGGGCAGTCTTGAGCACATGAGTTTCACCTTTTGGATAGCGGGTGAGTCAAAAATGTACGAACTCAATCAAAAATGAGAATTCTACATCGCAAACATGCCCCTTAGCTTGTCAAAGGAAAGGCCATTCTCTAGGACCAAAGACAACCTAGGTTTGATTGAGTGAAACCATCATGCAGATTACTCCCGTTCTTTTGTGCGGAGGCTCTGGAACCCGCTTGTGGCCGCTTTCCCGCAAAAGCTATCCAAAACAATTCGTGTCGCTGATCGGGGACAATACCCTGTTTCAAAGCTCGGCGCTGCGATTGTCCGCTGACAACGATCAGCTGCAATGCACTGCACCAATGGTTCTGACCAACTCGGACTTTCGCTTTATCGTGACCGAGCAATTGCAGTCCGTTGGCATCGACCCCGGAGCCATCCTGATCGAGCCCGAGGGCCGCAACACCGCCCCAGCCGTTCTGGCTGCCGCCCTTCATGCGCATGCTGAAGACAAAGACGCAGTGCTGTTGGTTGCACCGTCTGACCACGTCGTTCCTGATGTCGCAGCATTTCACGCTGCTGTGGCACAGGGTCTAGATGCGGTGGCGCAGGGGCAACTGGTGACATTTGGCATAACGCCGACACATGCGGAAACGGCTTATGGATATCTGGAACTGGCTGAACAACCCGGCACCGACGGCGCCGCTGTTCCTTTGAAGCAATTCGTGGAAAAGCCCGATGCCAAGCGGGCGGCTCAGATGTTGGCAGCTGGGAATTTCAAATGGAACGCCGGTATCTTTCTGTTCCGCGCGACCGATATCATCGCAGCTTTCGAAAAACATGCGCCAACGCTGTTGGAGCCGGTACAAAAAGCGCTGGACGTCGCCAAACCTGACCTGGGCTTTCTGCGTCTTGCGGCTGAACCATGGTCGAAGGCCGAGGATATCTCGATCGACTATGCAGTCATGGAAAAGGCGGACAACCTAGCCGTGGTTCCGTTTGATGCAGCCTGGTCGGATCTGGGCGGCTGGGACGCGGTATGGCGCGAAAGCGGGCCAGATGCCGACGGAGTCGTGACCACCGGAGATGCCACCGCCATCGACTGTCATGACACTCTGCTACGGTCGGACAGCGACAGGCTTGAGGTCGTGGGTATCGGGTTGAACAATATCATGGCCGTCGCGATGAATGATGCGGTGCTGGTGGCAGACAAGTCCCGAGCGCAGGATGTCAAGAAAGCCGTTTCCGCGCTTAAGGCCAAGGGGTCTGCGCAGGCCACCCAATTCCCCAAGGACCATCGGCCTTGGGGGTGGTTTGAGAGCCTGGTTGTGGGTGACCGCTTTCAGGTCAAGCGGATACTTGTCCATCCCGGCGCGTCATTGTCGCTGCAAAGCCATGTCCACCGCTCTGAGCATTGGATCGTGGTCGAAGGCACCGCAAAAGTGACAATCGACGACGACGTAAAACTGGTGACCGAGAACCAGAGCGTTTACGTACCGCTCGGCTCGGTCCACCGGATGGAGAATCCGGGCAAAGTGCCCATGGTACTGATCGAAGTTCAAACCGGGGCCTATGTCGGCGAAGATGACATCATTCGATACGAAGACGTTTATGCGCGGGACTGATCGCATCAACTTGACGGCAGCGCGGTATTGAAGCGCTGTCAGTTTCACAGGTTTTTTGAATGACAGATTTTAAAGCGCTTCCAACCGAGCATTCCGAGAGGAATTCGGCCGATTTGGCGGGGCTTCGGGTGGCAATTGTTCACTATTGGCTTTTGGGCATGCGTGGAGGCGAAAAAGTTGTCGAAAGCCTTCTGGAGCTGTTTCCGAACGCGGTCATAATCACCCATGTCTACGACCCCGCTCAGGTCAGTGACAGGATCAGACGGCACGAGGTTCGGGAAACCTTTATCTCGAAGCTGCCCGGCGCGCGAAAGCACTATCAGAAATACCTGCCTCTGATGCCAATGGCGCTTGAGCTTATGGATATGACCGAGTTCGACGTGATCCTGTCCAGCGAAAGTGGCCCGGCCAAAGGTATCATCCCCCGACCCGACGCGGTGCATCTGTGCTACTGTCATTCGCCCATGCGCTATATCTGGGACCATTATCACATCTATCGCGCCTCTGCCGGTCGCTTCGCCCGTCTGGCAATGCCGTTTGTGGCGCACAAGCTGCGGATATGGGATGTCACCAGCGCCGCACGGGTGGACCGTTTCATGGCAAATTCGGGCTTCGTCGCCCAGCGCATAAACAAGTATTACAGGCGCGAAGCAGATGTCATTTTCCCGCCCGTCGAAATCGATGACTTCAGCATCTCGGACGACGTCGGCGATCACTATCTTCTGGCGGGGGAAATGGTGTCTTATAAACGGGCCGATCTGGCCATTGATGCCTTTAACGCTTCGGGGCGTAAACTGGTTGTCGTCGGCGATGGCGAACTGCGCGAAGAGCTGACGAAAAACGCCAAAGACAACATCACGTTTCTTGGGCGTTTGCCCTTTGCGGAGCTGAAACGCCAATTTGCAACCTGCAAAGCGCTGGTCTTCCCCGGGGAAGAAGATTTCGGGATCATCCCGGTCGAGGTGATGGCCTCGGGGCGCCCAGTGGTGGCCTATGGGCGCGGCGGAGCATTGGATACAGTGCTGCCGGGTGTTTCAGGCGTGCATTTTCACGACCAGACAGTGACAGCGTTGAATGCCGCGATTGATGCGCTTGAGGGCGACGTGGCGCTAACCAATGCACCTTCGAAAATACGCGCGCATGCGGCCAGGTTCGATCAATGGGTCTTCAAGGCCAAAATCGCGGATCTGGTGAGGCAAGAACTGCACCTGACCGCCCCGGACCTGCGCCGCGCATAATGCTCCAAAGCGACACTAACACGGGTACAAAGACCTCGGGCAGAAGGTTTGCCCTTAGAAGCCTAGCCGCTCTGTGTATAAAATGCGGAGCGGCGGGGCTTTCATTTCTGATGTTCGTCGCCTTGTCACGCAGCCTTGGCGACGTGGGATTTGGACAGTTCAGCTTTGCGTTTTCATTGGCGACTATATTGGCGATTGTCGGGTCGATCGGGCAACGCAGTGTCATTCTGCGCTTTGCTTCGTTCTATTTGCACGAACAAGAGGACGCCAAAGCCCGGGGCGTTTTGCGGTTCAGCTATGCCATTGTCCTAAGCGGTTCGATCATAGCGGCATTGGGCTTGGCTTTGACGGCATACGCCCTGCCGTCCTTCGCAAACCAGCAGGGCTTCTTGTGGTCTGCGGCCCTGTTGACGGTTGCGCTGGCTCTGGCCGAGTTTCAGCCCAATCCACAAAGGGCTGCGGGTTCGGTCTGGATCGCACTTGTTCCAAGGGACATCCTGTTCCGCCTGATCGTGATCTCAGTGGCCGCTCTGGCGGTATCCGGATGGTTGCCTGGTTTGAATGCAGTGACCACAGTGTTGACCATGTCGGGCCTTTTGATCGTGCTGACATTGGCGCAGTCCTTTCTGCTCCCCCTGACAAACCCGGTGCGATTGCTGCGCGGGCCTGCCGATTTCAGTGAGAAACGCAAATGGCTGTCGGCCTCATGGGGGATGTGGGGAAACTCGGTTGTCAACGCGGCTGGGCGCAACGTGGCGATTGTCATCCTTGGCGGGCTGCTTCCTGCCGCTATGGTGGGTGCCGTTTTTGCCGCAATGCGCACGGCCATGGTGCTTGAACTGTTCCTGATGGCGATCAACATCGTCGCAGCCCCCTTGCTGGCGGCCCAGTTTGGCAGGAACGATCACAATGGTGCGGAAACCACCTGTCGCCGGATTAGCCTGATGCTGGGCCTGCCAACGTTGGTCAGCTTCCTGATATTCGTTCTGTGGGGGGACCACATATTAGAGCTGTTTGGCCCCGGATACGCAGTGGTTCACCCCGAGTTGATCGTGATCAGCTTTGGCTATCTTGTCAGCGCCTTTTCAGGGCCGACGACCCAGATCATGGAGATGTCGGGACATGAGCGGGTGCACTTTGTCATGCTGTCCGTCACAACCGGTCTGTCCTTGGCGGCCTTGCCCTTTTCCGTTTCGGCTTGGGGGACCATGGGCGCTGCGTTTTGCATAAGCCTGAACCTGATTGCTCTGAACTGTGCTGCCTATTTTTATGTTTTCCGGAAAACAGGGATCTCTTCCGGACTGGTAAACCTATCCTTCCTTGCAAAGGAGCCACGGGCATGAGCGATCAAAAAAGCCCCGTGAACTTTTTGTATCTGGGGGGCGACAAATGCGGCTCGACCTGGATTTGGCATATTTTGAACCAGCATCCCGATGTCGCTCTGGCCACCGCGAAAGAGATTTTCTATTTCGACCGCTTTTACGACAAAGGTCCGGACTGGTACCGCCGTCAATTTCCCGACGAAACCAACGCCATACGCATCGGTGAGATCTGCCACGATTATCTTTATTCCGAGGTGGTGTTGCAAAGGATTGCGCAAGATCTGCCACAGCACAGCCGGTTTCTGGTGACGGTACGCGACCCGGTTTCGCGCAGCGTCTCTCATTGGAAATACCTGCGAAAGATTGGCCGGACGACTGCCAGTTTCGAAGACGCCTTACACCAGAAGCCGCAGATCATCGAACACTCGTTGTTCGGCAAGCACGTTCAGAACGCCATGCGCCACCTTGGAAAAGATCGCGTGCATGTTCTGGATTTCGGGCAACTCAGATCAGATCCACATGGGTTTGGTCGCGCCATGAGCGAAGCACTGGGCATTCGTTTCATGGACACCCTGTCCTATGACGACCGGATCCTCGAAGCACAGGCCGCTCGAAGTCCGATGCTTGTCGGCCTATTGCGCAATAGCGGTTGGGCGGTCCGCCGTCTTGGGTTGCCCGGCGTCGTATCCAGGGTCAAAAGCAATTCGCTGGTTTCGAAAATCCTGTTCACCTCTGATGCCGGATCAAACCCTGCCGCGCCCAAGGCGCAGACTCTGGAAGACCTGCAAAACCGGTTCGGACCGGATCAGGCGCTGTTGGCAAACATTTTGGTATCAAAGGGAACGGGATGAAGATCGTATTGGCCGCAGTCATGCATAGCCCCAATCTCGGGGACGGTTTGATCGCCGATTGTCTGACAACTGAGTTGCGTCGCCAAAACGAAGGTCTTTATATGTGTTGGTTGGACCTGGCGGGGCGTCAGACGTTTGCCAAACCACCAAAGGGTGCCCGGACCTTACTATTGTCCCTGCTAAACCGGTTGCCCCAAGGCATCTCTCAACACCTTGCGACCCGACTTGTCAGGCGACAAATCCGCAAACGGCTTGAACCCTTGATCCCTGATCGCTTTGGCGACGCCACGGCCGTCGTGATTGGCGGAGGTCAGTTGCTGAGCGATGCCAACCTGAATTTTCCCTTCAAGATATCCCGTGTCGTGCATGAAGCAGAGCGGCGCGACCTGCCCATCGCCCTACATTCCGTTGGCGTCGCAAAAACCTGGTCACCCCGCGGTCTTGCGGTTTTCGCCGATCTATTGAGCTCGACCAAATTGTGCTTTGTGTCTGTTCGCGATCAGGGGTCGGCGGACAATCTTCGTCAGCACTACGAAACACTAGGGTTGAACACACCAGAGATTCACGTTGTTCCTGATCCGGCCCTCATCGCGGGCAATTTGGACTTGCCTCCACCGCCAGCCGATGTTGCGGGAACCATCGGATTGGGTGTCGCACACCCGGCGGCCATCAAAACCCATACCGATCAAGACGCGCTTGGCTTCCGACAGTCCCTATCTCAATACCAGTCGATTCTGGCCGAGTTCCAAACCCGACAAGAACCCGTCACGCTGTTCACAAACGGGGCGGGCGAAGATGAAGAGATGCTGGAACAACTGTGGACGTCCCTTTCATCCAAGCAAAATCTGTTCCGGATGCCGCGACCACAAAAACCGCGAGAGCTTGTCACCGCCATAAAGGCCATGGATACGGTCGTGTCTCACCGTTTGCACGCATGCATCACCGCACATGCGGTCGAGACTCCCGCTATCGGGTTTCGGTGGGATGCCAAGCTTGACGGGTATTTCGCCCGTGTCGGAGGTATCAGCTCGGCACCTTTGATCTTGTGCACGCCATGAATTCTGTTGCGTCCAGTCTCCATAAACCATGATCGCAAAGGTTCGGGGTAATATGCCGCCATGACTTGGCTAAAGTAGTCAAAATCCTCTTTCGACAACCGGCGCCGCCCACGTGAAGGACCATGGAACCCGAAAACCGTGCGTGGTTCAACGCACGTACCGGTCAAGCCCAGAAACATTGTACAGGTCGAAAAACAGACACGCCCGCGAATTTCGATCTGAACCCCATGTCTTTGAAGATTCTCCAGCTCGACAATGCGATCGTGTAAATATCCACCCCGATCATTACCAACTACGAAGGAGTTAAACGTTTCCGCCAAACTGACCGTCGGCAGACACAGCAAGCCAACCCAAGCAAGACACATGACCAGACCGGCACGGTACCGGTTGGTTTTGCGACCTTCCACCCGTAGTTTCGCTCCGCAGCTCCACATCCCTTTTCTCCAACCCGATGAAACACGGGTTCAGAGCTAGTCGGCATCAGGACCGTAGAGGTGCACGGCATGTGTTGAAAGTGTGTTTTAAATCAAAGATTTATATTTACTTCACCGAAAATTTTAGCAGCCTTGGAAATTACTACAGGACGTCGTTTAAGCCGAACGGCAGAGGCACAATCGTCGGTGGCATCCGGGCTTTGAATTAGTTGTTAAAACAATCCCGGATGATCTGGTTACCGTCCGTATCTATGGCGCCCGTATCGAACTTAATTTGCGGTGCCAAACGCGGGCGAGTGAAGGCAATCGAATCAAAGGTTTGGGCTGAGATAATCAAATCGCCAAACCAAGGAGTATAGTCCAGAAACGCCTCGGTCATGAGTAACGTGTCACCCTCAGCAAAAAGCGGGATCCGGTCCGCGTAGAAGATCATCTGCGCATTTGTGAGATCCGTCAGCCCGTCGGTCGACTCGGACCAACAGAATTCCAAAACACGCTGCGCCTGATCCGCGCAATCTGCCGTACACTCGACCGTCGACATCCTGAGTTCGGTTGGATAGCTGTTGTTTGTCAGAAACCTGTA
Source organism: Ruegeria sp. HU-ET01832 (assembly GCF_040371315.1). NCBI lineage: Bacteria > Pseudomonadati > Pseudomonadota > Alphaproteobacteria > Rhodobacterales > Roseobacteraceae > Ruegeria > Ruegeria sp. HU-ET01832. Next base: position 3,517 of record NZ_BAABWL010000002.1, on the reverse strand, counting down.
AATGCTGTCCATACCGTCGAAATAGCCTGAATCGATGAAATTGTCTTCCCGGCTGACCATGTCAGATACGGTATAGGCTGCCTTAGACTGCAGATACGTAACCCGTATCGCATCCTGCACAACGATACCTCCGGCCGTCAAAAAGATCAGAAACGGTAACACCATTCCCATTTCGACAAGCGCGGCACCGCTTGTATCTGCTTTAAGGCGGGCAACAGCGCCAGACACGGCGCGGACGTAACTGTTCAACTGGTTAAACATGTCAGAAAGGCTCGTTCACAAAGGCTGATTTGGACACAAGGGCGAAATTCCCGAACTCGTCATACCGCGGCAGCGATCGCAGCGCGTTGATCGGGGGAAACAATGAGCCCTGAATCAGGCAGGCCCGCGCCACCATCAACTGGTTCTCGATTCCAGTACTGAAATCAATTGGCGGCATATAACCGTCTTCCGGTGTCGTATCGAGGCAATTGGTTTGACCCAGATCCAAGTTCCACACCGATCTTTCTACCTCGCGCACCTGCAGCAACAGGTTGTCCGAACAATTCCAAAGGATGAAACGCGCCAAGGGTTTGGCACACATAGCATCTTTGACCTTTTCGTGATCCGGATCGGGAATCAATCCGAGGCGTAGCTCGCGAAAAGTCTGGTCCGTCACACGATCCAGCGAGATCTGACGCATCTTCAGAAAGCTGAACTCAAGCGTCATATAGCAGATCAACAAAAGCAGCGGTAAGCAGAACGCATATTCGACCAGCACTGCGCCCACTTCGTTCTTTCGCCAATTTCGAAGTCTGGTCACAAAGCCGCTGTTCGCATCGGATTCTGGTTGTTGCGATACGGCCATATTTTTGTCGTTACGAATGGTAGTCATGATCAAAACCCTCCGCCCTCGTTACTGTGTCAATCGCAAGCGGTTGATCTGCCGCGCGATCGACTCAAAGGCCGAAGCAATATCAAGGCTATTCACGTCATAGAAAAAGGCGGGGGACGAGGCACAGTCCAAAAGAGTGGCATCGCCCTGCGCATAGGTATCCATGCCGATGGTAAAGATAGTGATACCACTGTCCTTGGCCGCCTGACAGATCGCGGAGGTACGAGGGTTCTTCGTCGTGTTTAGGGTTGATGTGACGATCCGATTATAATGGTTGTTGGCCGATCGCCGGGTATCCGCTGGCGCAAGTATGTCGTTTACAAATCGGCGTACTGGCATAGCTGCCCAGACCTCTGGCCAAGTCAAACGGACGGCTCCTCCGCCTGGCGACGTGCTCCAGAAGTTACCCGGGACGTGATAGTAATCAAATGGCCCGCGACGGTTCCTGAAATAGGCATACCTGTTCGTTCCTGGCACGTTGAATACCGGCGAATTGCCACTGCGAAAGGGGGGTTTGATGTCGTAGCTCTGCGTATTCTCGCCGTCTGACATCACGATCAGATATTTTACCGTATCGGCGCTGGTGAAGTCATCAGGAACGTTTCGTGCGGCCGGAGCGGCTAAGTATTCAAATCCGGCAGTTCCTGACAAGGATGACAAAACCGGTCTCAACGACGGATCCAGCATGGCAGCGCCCCATTTCGCCGCCATTTCAATCGAAGTGAAACCGTAAGGCTGCATTGCTCGGATACGCGCCTTAAGAACTTCGGGATCCTCCGCCCATGGAACAATGTCACGTACAGCAGAGTCAGTTGGGCAAACTGCGCCAAACTGAGTGACATCGCTGCCAAGCCCTCGGGCGTCATGGTGCGCTGTTCTGGATAGGGTCGTATCTGTAGGGATGACTGTCGTTTGGTAGTCGGAAGCGTTGCTGAAGGTCACGCAGTTCGAAGTGGAATGCTCAGAACTGACCGTGAAGTTGCTAAGCAATGCTTCACCAACGGAAACCTGGGTTGCAAATGGAACGAGTGAAATCGTTGTGTTACCAGGCTGACCCGGGCGGGGCTGGACAGCGTCTACGAATGCTTGGGCTGCTGGAATCAACAAATCCATCCGAGACGGTGTGGCAGCTGGCCCGCTGGTAGCCCCTGGCGCCCACGACATCGAACCGGAATTGTCCAGGGCGACTGCAATTTCCAGATCCTGGCGCGACTCTGTTGCAGCACCAACAACGGGTACATCCCATGACTCCCAACCCACAACTTGTGTTAGATAAGCCGGAACTTCTTCGCCCGCAGTAATTCTAATCGTCCGTTCAGTTGGCGTGTTTACTATCGAGACATTCTTCAGGTTGGCAGCAAGCCCTGCTTTTTCAAAAAAATCCTCGACCAGATCTTCAGGATCCAAAACCTGCTCAAGATCCGCCGAGGCAAGGCTGGCCGCGTCCGTCGTATTTTGCAGTTTGACCCGAACATTCTCGGTCAGCGCAAGCTCCAGCGCAAATCCAATAAATGCAAGCATCGGGATGATCATCATGGCGACCAAAACCAGAACCGCACCCTCGGACTCGCTACGGAAACGGGTCATCAATCCACATGCGTCATCGCTGGTTTGCTGGCTTCGCTTTATCGAAAGGAATACCGATTTTCCTTCGGTCAAATCTTCAAAATCTGTACCCATCTGAACAACTCATAACTGGTGGAACCGTGAACAATTTGAAAAAGCAGTTAATAACTTACACCAAAATGAACTTAAAATGAACTGGAAATGAACGAATTTTGTCAATTTTGGGACACATTCTTTTAATCGGATAGCTTGTACCGTCTTCAAACCCGAGACTCTGCGGCATCGTCATACCCGGTGAGACGAGTACTCGCGAACGCTATCCTAGCGGTATGTGTGCCAATTTTTCCATTGTATTTCCAACACTTGAAATGCTGCTGTGCTCGTATTATTTTTCCGAACTAAACAACCTACTTGTTTGGTTTAGTCGATTAGGGGCACGGAAACTTGGTGTCACATGCTTTAAGCTAATTGTCTTTCCTCGCTGACTACGGTCATTTTTGAACATGAATTGGTGATCCACATACAAGTTATTCACTTATTGTTTCCACCAAGCTTGAAATTCATTTTTTAGCACTCAGTGATTAATCGATTCTGAGCCCTCTAACTCTGAATCGTTGCGGCGGGATCCCGATTGCTGATCCTGACCGGCTGCCACATCGATAACCCGACTCGCGCGGTTCGGTCGCGTGGGTTGTTTCGAACAAGCAGAAAATACTTACGCAAACGTCAACGAGCTATGCAGTTACACTTGGCTGACAGTACCCACGGAAACTGTGGGTTGGTTTTTCTTCAGCGTAGAGAATCGGCGACTACAGTGGTTCGTTTTGGTTCAATTAGTGTGCTGTTCTTTGCTCTGTTGCGTAGCACCGCTGTAGCACCACGCTCCAACACGTCAAATACAAACACCGCCCGAAGGCGGCGTGTAATCTATTGTTTTCTGGTTTTAGAGATTGGTTGCGGGAGTAGGATTTGCGCCTCTGACCTTCAGGTTGTGTGCATGGCGCGGTTGCGACGTTAAGCCCTTGATCCGGGGGATCAATTTTAGTCTGACCGGGCTGTGTAGGGGATTTCTGACGC